>JBDZVD010000111.1:0-24432 GCA_040255525.1 Micromonosporaceae bacterium
GACGCGACGGCAGGCGGCCCGGCACCGCACGGCCCGGCGGCGACCGGCCCGGCGGCAGGCGACGCGACGGCAGGCGGCCCGGTCGTGACGGACGCGGCCAGTGCGGGCACGGAACCCGGGGCAGCGCGACGCCGGAGGCGGGTGCGGCGGGCCGCCTCGGCGCTCGCCGCGGTCGTGGCCTGCCTTGCCGTACTGCTGGCGGCCGGCTGGGTGGCGCTGGTCGTGGAGGATTCGGGGACGCCGGGTGCCGCCGCCCGGAGCACCGGCCGGGACGCGGAATGGCTCGGGCACGCCTGGGTGGACGGGCGCAAGTCACGCTCCGATGTGGACGCTCTCGCGGCGTTCCTGCACGGTACCGGCATCCGCGACCTGTTCGTGCACACCGGTCCGTTCCGCAACGACGGCACCCTGGATCCCGGGCTGCGTCCCGGGGCGCACTTTCTGGTCGGCGCGCTGCACGCGGCGCTGCCCGGGGTACGGGTACAGGCGTGGCTGGGTGCCCACCCGGTACCGGGGCAGCTCGACCTGCACTCCCCCGCCACGCGGGCGAACCTCCTCACCGCCACCGGGCAGGTGCTCGACGACGGGTTCGACGGCGTGCACTACGACTTCGAGCCGGTCGACAGCGGCGACGCCGACCTGGTCAGGCTCCTCACCGCCGCGCACCGGCTCACCGGGCAGCGCGACGCCGTCCTGTCGCTGTCGGCGAGCCTGCTCGCCCCCCTGCCCGGCCTCGGCGCCGCGGTCGCGCTGCTGCCCGGGCGCAAGGGGGTGTGGTCGGCCGGGTACCTGCGGCGGCTCGCGGGCCACGTCGACCAGGTCGCCGTGATGGCGTACGACACCGGGCTGTGGACCGCGGCGACGTACGCCGGCTACGTGCGGCGGCTGACCGAACTCGCCCTGGGCGCCGTACCGTCCGGTGTCACGCTGTTCGTCGGGGTACCCGCGTACCACGACGACAGCCTGCGCCACCACCGCGGCGCCGAGACGATGCCCGCTGCCCTGCGCGGCGTCCGGCTGGCGCTGCGCGCGCACCCGTCGCGGCGGGATTTCGGGGTGGCGGTGTACGTCGACTTCACCGCGACCGCGGCGGACTGGTCCAGCTACCGGCGTGACTGGCTGGCGGCCGGCTGAACCCGCCGCCGCGGACCGTGCGCGCTTGACTGACATTGACATACGTCGAATAATGGGAGCGCTTCCAGGCCGCACTCACGCTGGTGGAGGTGGACCGTGCGTCCCATGATGTTCGCGCGTGCCGGCATGGCCGGCGTGCTGTGCGCGGCGATGCTGACCGGCATCGGGCAGGCACCGGCGCAGGCCGCCACGCCGCTTGCCATCCGCGGCGCGGACCTGTCCACGCTCCAGCGTGCCGAGGACCTCGGCGCCCGGTACTTCAACGAGAACGGCACGCAGGGCGACGCGATGCAGATCCTCAAGGCGGCCGGGATGAACTACGTCCGGCTGCGGATCTGGGTGAACCCGGCCAGCGGATACAACAACCAGGCGAGGGTGGTCGCGTTCGCCAGGCAGGTCAAGGCGGCCGGGCTCAAGCTGCTGGTCGACTTCCACTACTCCGACACCTGGGCCGACCCGGGTCACCAGGCGACACCGGCGGCGTGGCGCAACGACAACCTCGGCCAGCTGGAGGCAGCGGTCTACAACTACACCTACACGGTGTGTGACGCGTTGCGGGCGGCGGGTGCCACCGCGGACATGGTGCAGGTCGGCAACGAAATCAACTCCGGCATGCTGTGGCCGGTCGGCCAGCTCACCGGCGGCACCGGCGGGTGGAGCAACCTGGCCGGGCTGCTCGTCGCCGGGTACGACGCGGTCAAGGCGGTGTCCGCGTCGACCCAGGTGATGCTGCACATCGCGAACGGGGGCATGGACGCCCAGGCGCGCTGGTGGTTCGACGAGGCCGTCGCGTACCACGTGCCGTTCGACGTGATCGGGCTGTCGTACTACTCGTACTGGAGCGGGACATTCTCCGGGCTGCAGACCACGCTGGCCGACCTGGCCGGCCGGTACGGCAAGCCGATCGTGATCGCCGAGACGGCGTACCCGTTCACCCTCAGCAATGCCGACTCGCAGGGCAACAACATCTCCAGTTCCTCGCAGCTGACCTCCGGCTACCCGGCGACCGAGGCGGGCCAGCGGACGAACTTCCTCGCGGTCATCAACGCCGTCAAGGCGGTACCCAACGGGCGCGGCCTCGGGTACTTCTACTGGGAACCGACCTGGACGGCGGTGCCGGGCAACGGCTGGGACCCGACGAACGCGAACTCGGGCGACGGCTGGGACAACCAGGCGCTGTTCAACTGGAGCGGGCGGGCGCTGTCGGGCATCACGGATTTCGCCAACTGACCCGCGAGGCATGCGGCGGGGCCGAGTCGCAGACGGGTCGCATCACAGCCCGCAGCGGGGGGCGTCACGCGGCACCGCCCCGGCGGGGCGTCACGCGGCACCGCCCCGGCGGGGCGTCACGCGGCACCGCCGAAGTCGACCTCCGCCGTCGCCACCGTCCCGGCCGTGCGCCCCGGCGCCGTGTGGTTGGCCCAGTACAGGTTCGTGTGCGCGATGACCCGCTCCGGCGGCGGGGCGCCCCAGGGCGACAGGTCCTCCGTCGTGTGGGCGTCGCTGACCAGGGTCGCGTCGTACCCGCGGACAACCGCTCCGTGCAGCGTCGCGCGGACGCACTCGTCGGTCTGGGCGCCCACCACGATGAGCCGCCCGACGCCGAGGCCGGCCAGCGCCGGCTCCAGGGTGGTCTGCTCGAAGGCGTCCGGGTAGGTCTTCTCGACCAGCGGCTCGGCATCGTCGCGGACCAGCTCCGGAACGTAACGCCAGGCGTCGGAGCCCTTGACGAGATTGTCGCTGGAGTGCTGCACCCACACGACCGGCGCCCCGGCGCGCCGGGCCTTCTGGACCAGAATCGCGATGTTCGCGACCACGGCGTCGCGCTCGTGGCTGCCGGCGACCACGCCGTTTTGCACGTCGATGACGAGAAGCGCGCTGTTCGGCCGGTTCTCCAGTGTCGTCATGGTCTCCCCCTGCGCACGCCGGTCACGCAACGCCACCCACGGTAGCCCCTCCCACCGACAATGCGCGGGAGCGCACCCGCCGCGGAACGGGCGGCGGCGACTGCCATGGACGCGAGCCACCGGCACCCCGTCCTCCGCCTCGGGCCGGTCCGGGCCGGCGGGCCGGTCACCCGGCCGCGACGGTGAACACGTGGCCGCTGGGGAGCTGGAAGTAGAAGTCGTGGCCCGGGTGGCGGATCTCCGGCAGGCCGGCGTCCAGGACCCGGGCGCGCAGCCCCTCCGGATCGGGCGTGGTGATCTGCAGCCAGGCGCCGTGGAACGGGTCCGGCCACTCGGGCAGGTCCGCCGCGAACTCGATGCTGACGGCGCCGCCGCCGGGCAGGCGGAAGCCGAGCACCGGTTCGTCGATGCCGGGCAGCCGGATGACCCGGGGCTGCCCGCAGCCCAGCACCGTGCCGAAGACGCGCACGAGCACGTCGCGGTGGCGGAGGTGGGCGAACAGGTGGACCTGGTCGCCCAGGGCGGTCCGGTCCAGGGGGCTGGCTGTCTGGTCGTCGGTCACCGGCGGAGGCTACAACGGGGGTACGACGCGACCGGACCAGCCGTCAGTACGGGTTGCCGTGGCCGGGCAGCCGGCAGGTGGCCAGTGCGGCGAGCCGGCCGGCCCGGGACGGCCGCGGGCGCAGCGGTGGCGAGTCCGTACCGGTACCGGCGGCCATGCCCTCGACGAGCTCGGTGAACGCGTCCAGCGCGCCGACCCTGGCCCGCCATCCGAGTTCGGCCTCGGCGCGGCGGGTCGACATCAACGGGGCGTTCGCGGCCAGGCGGACCCATCCCGGTTCGGTCGGTTGCAGCCGGGCGTGCCAGGTCAGCGCGGCGCCCAGGCGCAGCGCGGCCACCGGGACCGGAACCGGGCGGGCGTGGAACCGCTCCGCCACGCTCTGCGCGTCCAGCACCGGTTCGGACGCGATGTTGAACGCCCCCCGGACGTCGGACAGCACCGCCCGTACGTACGCCTCGGCCACGTCGTCGGCGTGTACCGCCTGCAACCGCAGCCGCGGCCCGGCCGGCAGCACCGGGATCCGGCCGAAGCGCAGCAGGCTCAACGGGGCCAGCGGGCCGACGAAGAGCCGGGCGATCTCCGACGCGGCGGCCGGCTGGAACACCAGAGCGGGACGGAGCCGGACCACCCGAAGATCCCGGTGGTTGGTCTCCACGCCGGTGAGCAGGTCCTCCACGTCGGCCTTGTCCCGGCTGTAGGTCGAGCCCCGCACGCCGGTGGCCGGCCAGTCCTCCGCCACGAAGCGGTCCTTGGGCGCGGGCGCGTACGCGCCGACCGACGACGCGACGACCAGCGCCGGCACGCTGGCCCGGATCGCCGCCCGGGCGACGTTGGCGGTGCCCACCAGGTTGGTGCGCCGGATCCTGGTCCGCTCATGGCTCGGCTGGATCTGCCAGGCCAGGTGGATGACCGCGGCGGCACCGGCGAACGCGTTGGTCAGCTGCTCCACCGCGCCCTGGGCGCCGACATCGATCTCGTGCCAGGACACACCCTGGAACGGTGCCGCCGGCCCGGGCGCCCGCCGGGCGACCCCGGTCACCGCGTCGACGCCAGGCTCCTCGGCGAGCCGCCGCAGCACGGCGGTACCCACGTTGCCGGTCGCGCCGACCACCACCACCCGCATCTGGCCCCCATCCCCCGTTCCGCACGCGCCAAACGGCGGCGCCGGCAGGTCACCCGGCCCGGTCGCGACAGCAGCGGGCGTAGCTGCTCGAACTCCTCGGCCCGGCTTACCTGAGCCCGTCCCGGAAGCCCTGCCGCCACGACGGGTACCGCAACTGCCAGCCGAGCTCGCGCTTGGCCTTGGCATTGGCGAATCCGCGCCCCTGGGTCATCATGATCACCGCAGCCTCACCGGCCAGCAGCCGGGCCAGCCATGGGGGAACCCGCATCGGCCGCTTCGCGCCCGCGCACCGTGCCAGGTAGGGCAGCCACTCGCGGGCCGGGGCCGGCTCGTCGTCGACGATGTTGAAGACCCCCCTGGCCTTCTGCTCCACCGCCAGGACGGTGGCGCTGGCCGCGTCGTCGAGGTGCACCCACGAGCTGTACCCGCTGCCGGCACCGACGAGCGGAAACTGCCGCTTGCGGACCAGCTCGACCTGGTCGTCACTGGCGCCCGGCCCGTAGAACCCGCCGTACCGCAGGACCGCGCCGCCGGCGCCCAGCACCGCCGCCTCCAGGTGACGGATCGCCTCCGCGCCCTTGCCCATGATCGTGCCCGTCTCGGGGTCCAGCGGGTCCTCCTCGGTCTTCACCCAGCCGCCCTGCCGGATCCCGTTCCAGCTGGCGTAGCTCTGCGCGACGAAGTGCGGCACCCCGGTCGCCTCGGCGGCGGCGAGCAGGTGGTCGGTCCCCTCGGTGCGCAGCCGGTTGGTGATGGCGAACCACCGGTCGATGTGCTTGATGTCGGCTTTGCCGGCGTGGCCGGGACTGATCGCGGTCATCTCGTTGACGATTGTCTCGGGCCGGGCGGCCGCGACGGCTTCACCGACCGATACCGGATCGAGCCCGTCCATCACGATGCCGTCCGCACCCAGCCGCGCCAACAGGCTCACCTTGGCCGGGTCCGTCGTCGTCGCGGTCACCTGGTGGCCCCGGGCCACGAGTTGCGGCACCAGACGCCGCCCCAGCACTCCGGTTCCGCCTGCTACGAACACCCGCACAACTATCACCGTCCTGATTTCCGTGTGTGTCTCTGCGCTGGTTGGACGAGACAGCCCGGCGGGGTGTGACATGGTGAGGCAGGCCACTGGCGGGTCAGATCCCCGCAGACCCGTGTTCCAGGCGTGCGGATTCCCGGGACAGCACGATCTCAAACGCGGTCGGAGCCGTTCGGCCCGCTGCCTATCGTCGGTGGTGACCTCGACCCACGACCAGACCCACGGGTAGACGGCCAGCAAGATAAGGGATGTCTGCACAGTTTCTGGGGCACGCCGCCGTCTGACCCCGGATCCGCCACGCAACTGCGGCCCGCAACGCGCACATCCCGCAAATCACACGCCGTTAGCCGGCAATGCCGACAGCTGCGCGCCGAGCCCGCGCGCCGACGTCGCCGACGACCCCGCCGGCAATCGCCTCTGCGACGGGTACGTGACCGGGCCGGCGGCCACCGCCCGGCGAGCTGACCGGCGACGGCTCCTGGCTCGCCGCGCCGGCGGCCTGACCCCGCGCGGCCGGGCCCCGCACCGTCGTGCGGGACCCGGTCGCTGTGCGGAGGGACAGGTCTTGGCCGGACGGACCGGTCGGGTGGTCAGAAGTGCGCGCCCGCGCCGATCCGGTGCGGGGTGCGGCCGGCGGCGAGGGCGAGATCCTGCTGCATCGTGGTGTACGCGGCCTTCGGGTTCAGGTTCACGTCGTAGATGTCGGCGTACCCCTCACCCGTGAACACGCCCGGCACCCACGAGTCCGCGTCGTCGATGCCCCAGACGGTGAACGAGATGCAGTCGCGCACCGCGAGGCACGCCTTGAGCATCTGCGAGTACTCGTAGGGCTGCGCGAACGTGGCGAGCGAGTCGGTCGGGGTCTGGTTGCTGTCGGTGGTGTCGACGAACGTACGCACGTCGGCCTCGGTGATCGCCACCTTGAACCCGGCGGCGGTGTAGCGCTTCAGGTCCTGGGTCAGCAGGGTCGGGAAGCCGTACTGGGTGTCCAGGTGGCCCTGGTCGCCCACGCCGTCGACCGGTACGCCCTGGGACCGCAGCTGGCGGACGAAGGCGTACACGGCGTCGCTCTTGGCGTTGGAGCCGTCCTCCCCCGCGATGTTGTAGTCGTTGTAGAACAGCAGCGCGTGCGGGTCCGCGGCGTGCGCCCAGCGGAACGCGTCGGCGACGATGCCGACCCCCAGGTGCGAGACCCAGAAGTCGTTGGGGTTGATGGTCGACGGGTTGCTGTCGGTGAAGAACTCGTTCGCCACGTCCCACTGCCAGATCTTGCCGCGGAAGTGGCTGACCTCGTCGGTGATGTGCTGGCGCAGGATGTCGCGCAGCTGGCTGTTGCTGATGCTACCGTCGGCGACGCCGGAGGTCAGCCAGCTGGGGATCTGGTTGTGCCATACCAGGGTGTGCCCGCGCACCAGCTGGCCGTGCGCCCGGGCGAAGGACACCAACCGGTCGGCCGGGGCGAAGTTCTCGGCGCCTTGGCTGGGTTCGATGGTGTCCCACTTCATCACGTTCTCGGCGGTGACCGTGCTGAACTGGTCCGCCACGATCGCGGTGTAGGCGGCGTCGGCGTTCAGCTTGTCCATGTTCACAGCGGTGCCGATGCGCAGGCCGACGTGCGCGGCCAGGGTACGCAGTGAGTCGGCGGGGGGACGGGGATGGCCGGCGCTCATGGGTGCCGCGCCGGCGGCGGTGCCGAGGATCAGTACGGCCGCCACTCCGGCGGCAGCGACCAGGGCAGGACGGTGGAGCTTCACGACACACTCCCTCACAGGGGCGGCGGCGCATCCGTACGGTGCGCCGGCACGATATCGGGAAGACAGAAGGACCGAAATTTTCGGCGGGTTGCCGATAAACTGAGAACCTAGACCCACGCATCGACCGCGTCAAGGCGTCGATCGATGCGTCGATCCGCGGCCGGGCATTTCGGATAAGGCCACGTCAGCCCTCATATACACGACCGCGGCACACCCTCTTAGGGTGTGCCGCGGTCTCCGAAAAGTTTCGAACAGCCGTGGTCAGGCGGCCCGCCACGCCTCCCGCAACTTGACCCGAGCGCCGCTACGCAGCACCGCGTTGCGGTAGATCCGGGCGGACAGCAGCACCAGCAGCGGGATCACCACGACCATGCCGCCGACCGCGACCGCGAGCTGCCAGACCGGTACGCCTCCCATGGCCACCCGCATCGGCATCAGCGTCGGGGCGAACATCGGCAGCATGGACAGCGTCTCGATGAGACCGCTGCTCGGGTCACCCGGCAGGATCGATATGCCGAGCACGTACCCGACGACGACCAGCATCAGGATCGGGGTTATCACGCCACTGACGTCCTCCTGGCGGGACACCGTCGCGGCGGCCGCGGCGAAGGTCAGCGCGTACGCCAGGAACCCGAGCACGTACCAGACGACCAGCCACACCACGGTACCGACAGCGGCCGACGCCGGGATCGTCAGCGCACCGGTGGCCAGCCCGGCGATGAGGCCGACTCCCCCGACGACGACCATCTGGAGGAAGCCGACGATGCCGAGGCCGAGCACCTTCCCGGCCATCAGCTGCCACGGCCGGATCGCCGACAGCAGCAGTTCGACCACCCGGGACGACTTCTCCTCCACCACCCCCTGGGCCACCATCTGGCCGGACAGCAGCAGGGACAGGTAGATCAGGATGCCGGCGATGATGCCCAGCACGAGTTGCTGGGTGTTGTACGCGTGCGGGCGCTGGAGCGAGGTGACCCGCACCGGTGCCGCCGCGACGGCCGCGTTGACCTCCGCCGGGTCACCGCCCAGCGACTCGATCTTCTGGTTGAACGCGACCTGTCCGGCCAGCACGTGCAGGACGTTGCCGAGCTTGGTGTCGAGGTCCTTCTTCACCACGACCTGGACCGTGCTGCCGTCGCCGACCAGCAGAGCGTCGAGCTTGCCCGAGTTCACCTCGGCCCGGCCGGTCGCCTCGTCGGGCACCGTTCGGGTGGCCACCGTCTGGCCGAGCGACTTCGCGCTGGCCGACAGCGGCGCGGACAGCGAGGCGGTCTGGCCGGTCACCCCCACGGTGGCGTCGCTGTGCCCGGAGCCGCCGACCAGCGTCGTGACGATCGACAGCGCGACGATGAGGACGACCAGCACCACGGTCGAGATGATGAACGCCTTCGAGCGGGCCCGGGCGAGGATCTCCCGCTGCGCGACGAGCCAGACACTGCTCATGACTTCCCCCCGTTCGATTCGGTGGCGTCGTCCACGGGGACGGTCACGATGTCGCGGAACAGCTCCGTCAGCGACGGCCGCTCACGGGCGAACTCGTGGACCGGCCCGGTCGCCAGGGCCGAGCGCAGGACCGCCTGGTCGTCGGCCCCCACGGCCAACTCCAGCGTGGTACGCGGCTGGTCGTAGGACAGCACCCGGACCCCGTCGAGGTGGTCGGCCCACCCCGCCGCAGCCTTGGGCGCGTTCACGATGAGCCGTTCCGCGCCGCCCGAGCGCAGTTCGTCGACCGTTCCCTGGGCGACCATCGAGCCGTCGCGCACGATGCCGATCCGGTCGCAGATGCGCTCGACGAGATCGAGCTGGTGGCTGGAGAACATCACCGGTACGCCCTGGGCGGCTTTGTCCCGCAGGACCTGGCTCATCACGTCGACGGCCACCGGGTCGAGGCCGGAGAACGGCTCGTCGAGCACCAGAATCGCCGGGTCGTGCACGAGCGCCGCGGCGAGCTGGACCCGCTGCTGGTTGCCCAGGCTGAGCTTCTGCACCTCGTCGCCGCGCCGGGCGGCCACGCCGAGCCGGTCGGTCCACCTCCGCATCGCGGCCTGGGCGGCGGTCGCCGGCATTCCGTGCAGCCGGGCCAGGTAGACCAGCTGCTCACCGACCTTCATCCGCGGGTACAGGCCGCGCTCCTCGGGCATGTACCCGATGTTCCGGCGGGTCTCGGCGGTGACCGGCGCGCCGTCCCACCGCACCTGGCCGGCGTCCGAGGCGAGCACGCCGAGGACGATCCGCATGGTCGTGGTCTTGCCGGCACCGTTGCTGCCCACGAAGCCGAAGATCTCACCGGCGCGCACATCGAAAGCCATGTCCGCAAGCGCGACGACGTCCCCGTATCGCTTCGAGACGCCGCTGATTTCTAGTCGTCTCATCGCTCGTCCGATCGTGTTGTGTGAGACACAGTGATATCACGATGCCGATCCTGGACCCGGAGGCGCGGCTCCGGATGCGGCGTCGGCCACACCCGGGGCGGGCGGGTCCGCCGGGCTGGCCACCTCCGGATACCGGCCCCGAGGAATCTTTGCGCCGCCAGGGGGTAACAGCCCGGATGCGAACGATTCGCCCGCGTGTCGCGGTACCCGTGCGCCGGCCACCCGGGTACCCGGCGCGGGGCGCCGCCGGTACCGGCGGGGCGGCCGGAAGGGACGGCGAGTGGGCTCGGTGACGATGGCTGTCCTGTTCGGCATCGGCTCGGCGGTGTGCTTCGCCTTCGGATCGGCACTCGAACAGCACGCCGCCCAGCAGGAGAAACCGACCCGGACGCTGGACCCGCGGCTGGTGCTGCGGCTGCTGCACCGGCCACTGTGGCTGTTCGGCTGGGTACCGGACGCGGGTGGCACGGTCCTGCAGGCCATCGCGCTCAGCTACGGCGCGCTCGCGCTGGTCGAACCGCTGCTGCTGGGCGGGGTGTTCATGGCGATACCGCTGGAGGCGGCGCTGCGGCGCCGCCGCCCGCACACCCGGGACCTGATCGTGGTCGCGTTCGGCGTGGTCGGGCTGACCGCGTGCCTGGTCACCGCCAATCCTCGCGGCGGAACCACCGAACCGACGAGGAGTGCGTGGATCGCCGTGGGTGCCGGGATCGGCGCGGTCGTCACGGTGTGCCTGCTGATCGCCTGGCGGGTGCAGGACGCGGCGCGCGGCGTCGCGCTGGGCGTGGCCACCGGTGCCATGTACGGGGCCGCCGCCTCGCTGGTCAAGGCGCTGACCGACCTGTTCGCCCACCACCCGCTCGAGGTGTTCGGCCACTGGCAGCTCTACGCGCTGGTCATCGTCGGCGGCGCCGCGCTGGCGCTGAACCAGAACGCGTTCCAGGGCGGCCCGATCGCCGCGCCACTGACCACGATCGCCCTGATCGACCCGGTCGTCGGCGTGATCATCGGGACCACCGCGTTCCGGGAGCAGCTGTCCGCGACCGGCCCCCGGATCGCGGTGCAGGTGGTCGCCGCTCTGGTCATGGCCGTGTGCATCTGGCTGGCCAGCACCACCCGGGAGCGGTGACCGTCCCGGTGGGCGCCCGCAGCCGACCTGCGGCGGAGGCCGACACCGGTGCGGATCCCGGGTCGCGGGTCCCTGCCGGGGTGCCGCGCCAGAACGTGGGCGGGACGCGCTACGACTCGCCGCCGGGCACCGGCCGCGCGCTACCGCGGTCGCCGCGGATGCGGCCCCACGGCTTGAACACGGCCAGTACCAGCGCCACGGCCAGCGCGACCGGCGACACGATCGGCGGGTACAGCATGCCGTGCAGCGCGGCGTCGACCGGCGCCCCGGCGGCCAGCTGCCGCCCGACGCGGCCCAGCTCGGCGAGCCCCGGGCGCAGCGCGACCAGGACCAGCCCGGTGAGCAGCAGGTTCAGCGCCAACTTGGTGGCCACCCACCAGTACCGCAGCAGACCGTACCTGCTGCCCATGCCCAGGACGATGCCGCTGGCCAGGCAGAGAATCCCGGCGATGAACAGCGGCCACACCGCGACCAGGCCCACCACCTGGTAGCAGAGCGCCACGGTCGCGGTATCGCGGCGGAGCAGCGTAGTGAAGATCAACACCGCCATGGCCACGTCGATGCCGATCCAGGCACCGGCCGCGGCGATGTGCACCACCAGCACCCACCTGCGGCCGCGAGCGCCGAGCCGCGGAATCCACGAACCGTCCCGCCGCACTTCCCACCCCCTTCTGCCCGACTCCGACCAGGCCAGTATCGGGGCGCGGGGCGGCGCACGCGTACGACCGCCGGAGGCACCGCCGGTACCGCAATCGAGGTACCCGCGCGGCAGCGACCGCGCCCGGCGGAGCAGCGGCACGGCGAAGCGGCGGGCAACGGCGCGGCGAAGCGCCGGCGCGCACACGGCAAAGCGCCGGCACCGCGACCCGCACCCGTGGTGGCCCGACGCTCACCCGCTGACCGCCCGCTGGGACATCCACGCCGGGACATCTTCCGCGCCGGCGTGGAGCTGGCCGGCGGCCACGTGGCCCGCCGCTGGCCGGCCCGGACGGCCGCCCAGCCGCTCAGATCGTCGGGTTATCCCCGGACAGGGCGTTGCGCTCGCGCAGGGAGAACAGGGCGCTGTCCCGCTCCTTGCCCTCCGGCAGTGCCAACGCCGCGGCCAGCTCCTCAACGGACTCGGAGTCGATCCCCCGGCTGCCGTCCGGCCCGGTACTCGTGCGCAGGTCGTTGGTCCGCAGCCAGTCCCTGATGTCCTGGGTGCGGACGCTGAGGCGTTGCGCGGCCTCGGACACGGTCAGCCGGTACGCCTCGTCGTCATCGCCCATTGCCCCGCACCTCACCCGATCGCTGATACCGGGGTCTTCCCGGTCTGCCCCGGACTTAACCACGAGCGCGCCGCCGGCACCCGATCCCGGCGCGGCAGGGGCACCGGCGGACGCGCCGGCCGTAGCCACCCTCCGGTTCACGCCGCGCCGCCGCCCCCCGGTGTAGGGGGTCGCCGAGGGTCCCGGGGATGAACCGCCGAGCGGTGTTCGGCGTCTGGAGGTACAACCAGGTGTGAACCGGCTTGTCGCCGGGGCGCGACGAAGGGATGATCCCAGCATGTCCGAGGTGACCGAAGGCGAAGGCTTCGACGCGTCCCGCGGCGGCGGCCCCGACGCGTCCCACGGCGGCACGTCCCGGACTCCGGACAGTGGCCAGTACGTCGACCCGCAGGGCGAGTTCAGCCGGGACACGCGCTACATCACCACCCGGATCACCGCCGACGGGCGCGACGGCTACCCGGTCGAGCCCGGCCGGTACCGGCTGGCGGCAAGCCGGGCGTGCCCGTGGGCCAACCGGGCGGTCATCGTCCGGCGCCTGCTCGGGCTGGAGGACGCGCTGTCGATGGCCATGGCCGGACCGACTCACGACGAGCGCAGCTGGACGTTCGACCTGGACCCGGGCGGCCGCGACCCGGTGCTGCGCATCGAGCGGCTCCAGGAGGCATACTTCGCCCGCTTCCCCGGGTACCCGCGTGGCATCACCGTCCCGGCGATCGTGGACATCCCGACCGGTCAGGTCGTCACGAACGACTTCGACCGGATGACCCTCGACCTGTCGACCGAGTGGACCGCGCATCACCGCGCTGGCGCCCCCGACCTGTATCCGGAGCGCCTGCGGGACGAGATCGACGAGGTCAACGCCCAGGTGTTCCACGACGTGAACAACGGCGTGTACCAGGCCGGTTTCGCGGGCAGTCAGGAAGCGTACGAGCGCGCGTACCATCGGCTGTTCGACCGGCTGGACCGGCTGTCGGAGCGGCTGCGCACGCAGCGGTACCTGGTCGGGGACACGATCACCGAGGCGGACGTACGGCTGTTCACCACCCTGGTCCGGTTCGACGCGGTCTACCACGGCCACTTCAAGTGCAACCGCAGCAAACTGAGCGAGCTGCCGGTGCTCTGGGCGTACGCGCGCGATCTGTTCCAGACTCCGGGATTCGGCGACACGATCGACTTCGTCCAGATCAAGCAGCACTACTACCTGGTCCACCGGGACATCAACCCGACCGGCATCGTGCCCGTCGGCCCCGACACCGCCGGCTGGCACACCCGGCACGGCCGGGAGGTCCTCGGCGGCCGCCCGTTCGGCGACGGCACTCCGCCGGGCCCACCACCGCCGCACGAGACCGTTCCGGCAAGCCACCAGTAACCGTCACCCGGCGGACCCGCGGTACGCCACCCGGCGGGCCGCCGCCCGGCACCATCCACTGTGGAGGATCGTGGCGGTCAGCGCACCGGCGCGCGGGGGGCGTCGTCCCGCGCCCCGCGGTCGAGCCGTCGACGGGCGGGCGGCACGGACACCGGACTGCTACGGTCTTGACTGTTTTTGTCTCCGCGGCGGGAGGAATGTGACGGTGGCAACCGGACAGGGGCACGTTCCCGGCAACCCGGCGGCGGCTCCGACCCCGCCGGAGGTGGCCCAGGCGGCGCAGGCGCGCAACTTCGGCCACCTGGCAAGCGCCCGGGCACTGGCGAACCCCCGCCAGGCATCCGTCCTCTGGCTGGTCATCGGGATCGCCTGCTTCGTCGTGCTCTGGCTGCTGTCCCACGTGGGTTCCGACCACTCCAGCCTGAGCGTGCTCTGGCGGATCCTGCACTTCTTCGGCCTGCTGTTCTGTTTCGCCGGGGTGTTCGCCATCGTGGCGGCGATCCGCGCCCTCGCCACCGGCGCGCGCTCCTACTTCGTGTACGAGAACGGATTCGTCTACCGGCGCAACGGCAACGTCCGCACCATCCCCTGGCCGGAGGTGACGTCGCTGCAGTCGGTCCTCGGCACCCGCGGGTCGACCGCCGGCAAGCTGACCCACTACAACCTGAACGTCCAGGGCGGCAGGCCGATCCCGATCCCGATCCACATCGTGAACGGCCGGGACGAATTCCTCGACCAGCTGATCGCCGCGCTCGGCCGGTTCGGCCGCCCGGTGAACTGACGGACGGCCACCATGCAGCCCGAGTCGCACGACCCCGCGCAGCCCGCGGCGCCGCGGCAGCCGTACGCGCACCCGCAGCAGCCCTACCAGGGTTACCCGCCGTACCAGCAGCCGGGTGCCGGCCAACCGCACTACCAGCAGGCGGCGGCGTCACCGGCCGCGATGAGTGCGAAGGCCCGGCACGGGCAGCGGAACATGATCTTTGGTGGGCTGTGGCTCGGCGCCGGCCTGCTGATCACGTTGATCACGCTGAGCTCCGGCTCCCCCGTGGTCGTCGTCGCCTGGGGCGCCATCCTCGGCGGCCTGATCCAGTTCATCTCGGGAGCGCGCGCATACTCCAGGAACAAGGGATGAACCACCGGCCAGGGCCCTCCGGACAACGGCGTCCGGAGCGCCCGCCCGGCGTCGCCCCATGGTGTCAGGCGTCCAGATACGTGCCGTGTCCCCGCACGACCAGCGAGCCGTCGAACACCAGCACCTCGCACACCAGCCCGCCGTCCTGGTTCCGGTAGTTGATGACCAGGGTGTCGACACCGAGGTAGGTCGCCACGACCTCGAAGTGCAGGCCGGGGATGCGGGCCAGGCCCTCGGCGTAGTAAGCGCGCAGGGATGCCTTGCCACGCACCATACCGTCACTGCCCTCGACCAGGTGCGCCGCGACCGGAGACGTGAACACCACATCCTCGGCGAAGTGTTCGAGCAGCCCGTCCAGGTCGTGCGCGTTCCACCGGGTGACCCAGCTCTCGACGAACTCCCGCGCGGCCGACTGGTTCATCCCGGGATCCTCTCAGACGCGCGACCCGCGCGGCGTGCCCGGCACCCGCGATGGGTACATTCTGCCGCGCGGGCGGGCGGGCGGGCGGTGCGGCCGTGCCGCCGCTCAGTGCCCTTGCGGTGCCGCCCACACCGCCTACGGCATCCTAGGAAGCGAGGTCGCTGGTCGTGGCGGCGACCTCCGGTGACGTCCGCGCCGACCTCAGCCGCGCCGCGCAATCGTGATGATCTCCCGGCTGGTACCGGTGACCGGCCCGCCCTCCCAGTCGCCGTACTGGGCCTCGACACTGAACCCGGCCTCGGTCAGGAACCCGTTCAGCGCCGGTACGTCCAGGAAGCGCAGGCTCGCCCGGTCGACGCGCAGCACGCAGCCTCCGGCGTCGGTGGTGTTCTCGGTGAACGTCACCACGTCGCCGTCCACCGACTCGACCCGGTGCCACACCCGCAGCGTCCGTCCGGTCCCGTCCACCACGTCGGACGCGTGGTCCGGGGTCCAGCCGTCCCACGCTCGCGCCTGCGGGTGGCGCGTCTCGAACGCGAACCGGCCGCCATCGCACAGCGAGGCGCGGATCGCGGCCAGCGACGCGCGCAGTTCCTCGTCACCGACGAGGCACTGGAACGCGTGGCTGGCCATCGTCGCGAAGTCGAACTCGCGGTCCCACGCCGCGTCCGCCGCGACGCCGGCCACCCACTCGATGTCGGTACGCCGCCGGGCCCGGTCCAGCGCCGCGCGGTCGGGGTCGATACCGACCAGCCGTCCGGTGTGGCCGGACTCCCGGGCCCGGTGCAGCATGCTGCCGGTGCCGCAGCCGACATCGAGCACGCAGTCCGCGGCCATCACCAGCCGGTCGTAGAACCCGTCGCCGGGAAACCGCGCAGGATCCCACGGGTACTGCAGGTCGTAGAGGGCGGCGGCATCGGCGTCGGACAGCACCGTGCCAGTATCGGGACGACTCACCCCGCCGCCAACCGAATTACCAGCGCCCTGCCAGGTGTGCCGGTGCGGCGGCCGGCAGGCGGTGTGCCACGATGCGTTGGGGGCCGGCCGCCGCGACCGCGGCGATGGCGGTGCCCGTGGAGGTGTGCGATGCGGGGTGCGTGGTGCGGGTAACGGCGTTTACCGGCGCGTCCGAGGGCCGGTCTGAGGTGCACCGCGACGCGGTCGAGGCGTTCGGCGCCCAGCTGGCCAAGGCCGGCGTCGACGTGGTGTACGGCGGCGGGCGGGTCGGGCTAATGGGGGTACTCGCGGACGCCACGCTGGCGGCCGGCGGCACGGTCATCGGCGTGATCCCCCAGTCACTGGTGGACGCCGAGATCGCGCACACCGGCCTGAGCGAGCTGATCGTGGTCGACACGATGCACCAGCGCAAGGCGACCATGGCCCGGCTCGCCGACGCGTTCGTCGCCCTGCCCGGCGGCACCGGCACCCTCGATGAGCTGTTCGAGGCGTGGACCTGGCAGCAGCTCGGCCTGCACGACAAGCCGGTCGCGCTGCTGAACCCGGCCGGGTTCTGGGATCCGCTGCTCGCCGCGCTGGAACACATGCGGGGCGCCGGTTTCGTCCGCCCGGAGGCACGACTGCTCGTGGCCGCCGATGCCGACCGGTTCCTGAGCCTGGTGCGACCGGCCGCGTCCTGACGCCGGCCACCTCACAGCGGGAGGGATTCCGCCTCGGGGAACGGTCAGGGTGTAGCTCAGCTGGCCGCCGGTGCCCTTGCCGGCCGGGCCGTCGTCACAGCGCGGCGATGCCGGGTGGGTGTTCGGGCAGATCACCGCCGGGTCCTGCGGCTGGCGGAAGTCGGGGCCGAACTGGTGGCCGTCCGGCGCTCGCCGCGTTTCTGTCGGCGCGGCGCCCCCGTCCACGGATATCGTGCCTGCATGGACGATCAACGGCTGCTCACCGTGGCGCACCGCGCCGGAAACACCATCGCCGGGCTGCGCGCGGCGCTGCAGGCCGGGGTCGACCTGGTCGAGGCGGACGTGCACCTGTTCCGCAACGCCCTGGAGGTGCGCCACCGCAAAGCGATCGGCCGTCACCTGTACTGGGAGCAGTGGTGGGAGGTGAACCGGCGGCGCAGCCTCGTCCTGCCCGAACTCGCCGACGTACTGGCGGCCGCCGGCGGCGATCCCCGGCTGATGCTCGACCTCAAGGGCCCCGCGCTGACCGTGGCCCACCGCGTCGCCGCGCTGCTGAGGGACGTCGCCCCCGAGGCCCCGCTGACCGTGTGCACCAAGCAGTGGCGGATGCTCGACGCGTTCGACGGCCTGCCGCACGTACGGCGCGTGCTGTCGGTCAACAATCCCGTTCAGCTGAGCCGGCTGCGGGCCCGGCTGCGGCGGCGGCCCGCCTTCGGCGTGTCGATCCGGCGCCAACTGCTCACCCCGGCGATCGTCGCCGAGTTGCGCCGCGCCACGAGCGTGGTGATGGTGTGGCCGGTCGACACCGAGGCGGCGCTGCGACACGCGCGCACCCTCGGCGTGACGAGTGTGATCAGCAAGAACCTGCCGCTGCTGCGCACGCTGATCACCGAGGGGGTCGCGGTGCCGGGGTGAGGCGCCCGACCGGCGCGGGCATCTCCGGTCAGCGCCGGGGTCGCCGGCCGGTCCCCCGGGCCGGTAGCGCCGCCGACGGATCCTCCGGCCAGGCGTGCCGCGGGTACCGGCCGCGCAGGTCCGCCCGCACCCGCGGATAGCCGGTACGCCAGAACGACGGCAGGTCGGTGGTCACCGCGACCGGCCGGCCGGCCGGTGAGAGCAGGTGCAGCAGCACGGTGACCCGCCCGTCGGCGATGACCGGGGCGCTCTGCCAGCCGAACGCCTCCTGCACCCGCACCGCGAGCACCGGCGCCGCCGGGTCGCGGTAGTCGACCCGGATGCGCGAGCCGCTCGGTACGGCCAGCCGTTCGGGCGCCAGCTCGTCCAGCCGGGCGGCCTGCGGCCAGGGCAGGAGGCGGCGCAGCGCCTCGCCGGCGTCCACCCGCTCCAGATCCGCGCGCCGCCGCGCCCGGCCGAGCTCCGGCCCGAGCCAGTCCGGCGCGCGGTCGAGCAGCGCACCGTCGTCAACGGCCGGCCACGGCTGGCCGAGCGTACGGTGGCAGAACGCCAGCCGCTCGCGCAGCGCCACGGCCTCGCGGCTCCACCGCAGCAGCCCGACGCCCTCCTGGCGCAGCCCGTCGAGCGCGGCGCGGGTGAGCAGGTCGCGGTCGGGGTGGCTCAGCCGCTGCTCGGACAGGACGATGGCACCCAGCCGCCGTACCCGCCGGGCCCGCACGTCGCCGTCGGCCCAGCCGACCTCGTCCTCGCAGGCCACCAGGGCGGCGGCGGCCTGCCGCGCGGTCGCCTCGTCGACCGGCACCGCCAGCCGGATGGTGGCCGCGGCACTGCCCGGTACCCGGTCGGCCACGGCGACCGCCAGCCACGGCACCCCGGCCAGTGCGGAGCCCGGCGCGAGCGCCGCGGCGGTACCGCTGGCCATCAGGTAGCCGCCGGTTCCCGGCGTACGCGCCCGAGCCAGCCGCTCCGGGAAGGCCAGCCCGACGAGGAGCCCGGCCGCGAGGTCGTCGGGCAGGCCCGCGCCGCCCGCTGCGGCCGTGGAACCGCCGGGCGCCGCACGACCGCCAGCCGGACCGGAACCGCCAGCCAGCTCGGCACCGCCAGCCAGCTCGGCACCGCCCGCCGGCACGGGACCGGCCGCCGGCACGGCAGTGGCGAGCCGGCGGGTCTCGTCCCGCCAGCGGGCCGAGGCGGCCCGGTCGGCCGTGCCGCGCAGCCGGCGCCACGCTGCCATCAGGTCGTCGCCGGCTCCGGACAGAGTGTCGTCGGCCAGCAGCGCGACCACCTCGGCCGCCCGATCGCGGCCGACCAGCGCCGCACCGTCGATCAGGGCACGGGCCAGGCGAGGCTGCGCGCCCACCGCGGCGATCGCCTGTCCGCGCGCGGTGACCTGGCCGCGGTCGTCCACCGCGCCCAGCGCGCGCAGCGCCGAGCCGGCCACCTGCATGGCCGCCGCCGGTGGCGGATCGGGCAGGGCGAGGCCGGCGCCGCCCGGGTGGCCCCAGCAGGCGAGTTCCAGCGCGAAACCGGTCAGGTCCGCCACCGCGACCTCCGGCTCGGCATGATCGGCCAGCCGCTCGTGCTGCGCGGGCGACCAGCACCGGTACACCCGGCCGGGGCCCTCGCGTGCCGCCCGGCCGGCCCGCTGGTCGGCGACGGCTCGGGACACCCGTACCGTGGCCAGGCTGCCCAGCCCGCGGGCCAGGTCGGTACGCGGCTGGCGGGCCAGACCCGCGTCGACCACGATCCGTACCCCGGGCACGGTCAGGCTGCTCTCCGCGACCGCGGTGGCGAGCACCACCCGGCGGCGGGCACCGGGCGACAGCGCGGCGTCCTGGACCCGGGCCGGCTGCCGGCCGTGCAGGCTCACCACGTCAAGCTCGGTGCGCAGGTCGGCCAGGCGCGCCCCGACCGCGGCGATCTCGCCAGCGCCGGGCAGGAACACCAGCACGTCCCCGGCCGCCTCGCGGACCGCCCGGCGCACCGTCGCCGCGACGTGGTCCAGCAGCCGGGGATCGACGCGGAAGGTCGTGGTGCCGCCCGGCCGCCCGGCCGGTACCACGACCGGGCCGGCCGGACCCGGCGGCGGGCGCCACACCACGTCGATCGGGTACGCGGCCGGTGGCGTGCGCAGCACCGGCACGGGTACGCCGTTGCCGAGGCGCGCGGCGAGCCGCTGCGCGTCCACGGTCGCTGACGCGGCCAGCAGCGCCAGCTCGGGCCGCAGCGCGGCGCGGACCTCGACCAGGAACGCCAGCGCCAGGTCGGTGTCCAGGTGCCGCTCGTGGCACTCGTCCAGCAGGACCGCACCCGTACCGGGCAGCTCCGGATCCCGTTGCAGCCGGCGCAGCAGTACGCCGGTGGTGACCACCTCGACCCGGGTGGCCGGGCCGGTCCGGCGCTCGCCGCGCACCGCGTACCCCACCAGCTCGCCCAGCGCGGTACCGGTGAGTGCGGCCATGCGCCGGGCCGCCGCCCGGGCCGCGATGCGCCGGGGCTGCGCCACGACGATCCGGCCCGCGACCGCGTCGGCCAGCGCCAGCGGTACCAGCGTGGTCTTGCCCGAGCCCGGCGGCGCCACCAGCAGCGCGGCGCCCGGCGCGGACAGCGCCGCCAGCACTTCCGGCAGCGCCGCGCGCACCGGCAGGTCGGTGTCCGGTGCGCGATCCAGGTCGGGCAGCACGGAATCAGTCTGGCGCACCGGCCACCGGCGCCGGCCGGCGCGGTCCTTGCCCGCGGCCCGGCGCCGCGGATGCCCCGCAGGCCCCGTGCGGCGGACCGCTACCGCAGGAACTCGAGCACCTGCTGAGTCAGCCGCTCCGGCTGCTCCTCGAACATCCAGTGCCCGCAGTCCTCGACGACGCCCGGTCGCACGTCCGCCGCGTAGTGGCCGACCTGCGCGCCGACCGAGCCGCCGAGGCTGCCCGCGGCGCCGAGCGCCAGGACCGGCATCGGCAGCGGCGACTGCCCGTACCCGGCGTTGTCGGCGGCGTCCTGCGGCAGCGCCCGGAAGTACGCGAAGCCCGCCCGCAGGTGTGCCTCGTCGAGCAGGCACCGCGCGTACTCCTGCACGCAGTCCTCCCCCAGGGCGTCCGGCCACATCGCCATCGAGCCCAGGAAGTGCCGTACCCAGACCAGTTCCCGGCCGGCCACCAGCCGCTCCGGCAGGCCGTTGGTGACCGTGGACAGCCCGAAGTTCCAGAACCCGGGGCCGCGCGCAGTCAGCGCCGGAAGCTGGTAGATGCTCTGGTCCGGAATCGGGGCTTCGCACAGCACGAGCCGCTGGACGCTGTCCGGGTGCGCGGCGGCGTAGGCGTAGGCGACCATCATGCCGACGTCGTGGCCGACGATCCGGACCCCGTCGTCGAGACCGAGCTGGCCCAGCAGCCCGTGCACGTCGGCGGCGAGGGTCCTCTTGTCGTACCCGTCGGGCGGCGCGCTGCTGTCGCCGGCACCGCGCAGATCGGGCGCCACGACGGTGTACTGGCGGCACAGCGCGGGCATGACCTTCCGCCACATGTACCAGGTCTGCGGGTACCCGTGCAGCAGCACGAGTGGCGGGCCGTCCCCGCCGCGGACGTAGTTGATGGTGACGTCGCCGACTCTCGCGGCGAGTTCGCTGAACCCGTCCGGAGGGCGGCGCTCGGCTACCGGTGAGGCCATGTCGTCGATGAACTCGCGGTTGTCCTCCACGTCACCCTCGTACTCCCGCGACAGCCGCCACCCCGTGTCCGGCGACTGCGCTGCCCGGCCGTCGAACCGACATCGCTCACCGCCTCTCGCTCACAACGGAGCATGTCACGCGCGATCGGGCAGAAAGGACGAACGCGCCTGCTTCACACGTACGGAGTCAGCCGGGGATCCGCCGCCGGTCCGGGATGGGAAACGCCGTCGCGGCGGGCGGAGACCCGAGGTACCGTCCGCGGATGCTTGCCCCTGATCGCTCCCACGTCGGCGGTACCGGATCGACCTGGGCAGCCCCGATCCTCACCGTCGATCACTCAGGGTCCGCGCTGACTTCGATGTCGGTGATGACGCCGAAGTGGTCGCTGGGCCAGATCCCGTCCGATGGACGGTCGAAGGCCAACCGGGCGGAGACGATCCGGCACCGCGCCTGAGGATGGGACTCCTTCGAGCCGACGAAGACGTAGTCGATGCGGCGGCGGTGGCCGGGCTGCCCGACGAGTGCCCCGATCTCCTCTCGCGCTGCCTGGTTGTCCTCGGTCCATGTGTAGCCGGGGCCGCTGCCCGCGACGGCCCAGGCGTCGTGGTAGTACGTGCTCCGGCCGTCGAGGGACTGGTTGCCGGTCAGGTACCGGATGCTGGCGGCCTCGGGCGCCGCGTTGAAGTCGCCCGCGATGATCGTGGGGAGGGCACCCCGGTGACGGGCGTCGAGGTCTGACAACGCGAGTACCTGCCGTTCCCGTGCGCTTTCGGCGCCCAACCGCCAGGACGTGGTCGTGGCGATGAACAGCAGGTCGCCGAGGCCGGGAACCGTGACGTTGGCCGCCAGCGTGCACCAGGGAACGTCAGGGGCGCCGGCAGAGCGTTGATCGAGGACTTCGACCACCCGGTGAGGCCAGCGGGTCGCGATCGCACTCCCCCCGTACCGGTCCAGGTAGGGCGGATCGTAGGCCATCACCTGCGCCTGATGCGTCCCCTGGAGGCCGGTGCCCTCCAGCAGGTGGTCCAACTGGTTCCACTCGGGTTTCACCACCAATTCCTGGAAGGCGACCAGGTCCGGCTCGGTGTGCCGGAGTTCTCGCCGGAGGATGTCTTGGCGGCGGCGGTCACCCTCATCGTTCTGAACGTTGAGAGTGAGAACGCGGACTAGCATGGCGATCTCGCCTTCGTCGTCGGCCCATCGGCACCCGGTCGTCGACGCGGCGCCTCGGCGTGGAATCCGGGGTCTGCCGCCTGACCCGTGCCGGTGCCGGCAGAACGCGGTGGAGGCCCGAGGCTGACGCCCTAGCGTGCCATCGCTCCAGCCTACCCACCGCGGTATCCGGCAAACCGTCCGGCCGCGGCGGTGCCTCACCCCATAGCGGCTGTGTCGTCGGGAGTGTGCGACGCTCGGCCGCCTCAGCGGCGGCACGATCGCGTTCCACACTACGACGCGGCGCGGCGGGGCGACTTCCTCTCGGCCTGGGCCGGCTGGAGTACCGCGACGGCTGGCCGGTCGTCACCGACCTGCGCATCTGATCGCCGCGGTGCGGCCGGTCGGCCACGTCGGAGGGGTGGGGCACAATCGGTGTCCGATGCAACCCCGACAGATTCTCAGCGTGCTCGCCGACCTCGCTCCCGCGCCCGGCGAGCGGGTCTTCGACGTGTGCCGGACCGGGCAGACCCTGCACTGGCTACCGGACCCCGACCGGGTCGCCCGCACCCGCGCCGTCGACCGCCTGGCGGCGATGGACGCGCTGAGCCCGGAGGACCGGATCCTGCGGCGCGGCTTCGCGTTCGTCATCGGCAGCCTCGAGGTCGACGGGGTACGGCGGGATGTCCGCCTGCCGCTGCTTTCCGAGCCGGTGCGCTTGGAGCGGGGGCTGCGCGCCTACCGGGTGGCACCGGCCGGCGACCTCGAACTGACCGGGCTGGTCGAGGACCGGGCACTGGCCGGCCAGTTGGAGGCCGCGCCGGGGATCGGCGGCTCGAACTGGTTGCGCGCCACCGGCACCACAGCCTGGATCCGCGCCGCGGCCGAGGCGGCCGGGCTGCTCGTGTCGGACGTGACCGACCAGCCACCGGCCCGCCCGCCGGACGGGAAGTTGATAGCCGTCGCGGCGGCCGCCCTGTTCCTCATCCGGGACGCTCGCGCCGCCGGCCTGCGGGACACCCTGCTGGCCTGGGCCGGCCGCCCCGGCCTGGAGTCCACCGCGCTGACCCACCTGTACGGCCTGAACGACGCGTCCGACCCCGAGGCCACCGGCACCGACCTCGCCGCGCGCGGGACCGACACCGGCCGATCACGCGGCGGGGACGCCTGGGCGGACGAGGTGGCCTCACCGCTGCCGCTGAACGCGGCGCAGCGCGAGGCCGTACACCGCGCGCGCACCGAGCCGCTGGTCGTGGTGTCCGGACCGCCCGGCAACGGCAAGAGTCATGCTCTGGTGGCCACCGCTTCGGACACCGTCGACCGTGGCGGTTGCGTACTGGTCGCCGCCCAATCGCCGGCGGCCGTGGACGCGCTGGCCGCGCTGCTGCGCCGCTACCCCGGCCCGACCCCGGTGCTGTTCGGCGACGCCGAACGGCGCGCGGCGATGGCGGCGGAGCTGGGGGCGGCCACCGCCGGCGTACCCGACCGGCAGCTGTCGGCCGACGCCGAGGCGGTCGTGGCGGCCGGCAGGCGCGTGTCGACCCTGCGGGCGGCCATCAGCGCCGCCCTCGACCTGGAGCGGCGCGCGGCCTCGCTGGCGCACTGGGCGCCGCTGCTTTCCGGCCTCAGGGCCGACGTGCCAGCCCCGTTCCGCCAGGACTTCGACCCCTCCCGCGCGCGTCGCCTCGCCGAGCGGGCCGGCGACGACCGCGGCGGGTGGTGGCACGCGATGGTGCGCGGGCGTGCGCGCCACCGGCTGCGCCGCCTGACCGGCGCCGGGGCGGACACCCCGCTCGACCGGATCCGGGCCGCCCTCGACGCCCTCAGCTCCTTCGGCCGGGCCCGTGCCGTGCA
>JBDZVD010000239.1:0-4335 GCA_040255525.1 Micromonosporaceae bacterium
CACAGAGGTCGAGGTCACAGCGTTGATCGTTTTGCGAGCTCAAGATAATCGTTGGACAGGTACTTCAGGTGGTTGGCCATCGCCCGAGCGTCGCGGCGACGCACGTCGAGGAAGTGCACGTCATCGATCACGATCACGGTCGTATGCATGCTCAACACAGCGTCCACGGCGCGGGCACCCAGCCGTTCAGCGGTGCCGTGGGTGGGCAGGTTGTAGAACCGGCAGATCGCCTCGTTGAGTCCCTTCACCTGGGTGTTACCGGTCAGCGACAGATAGATGACCGGTAGCCGGCGGTGCCCGTCGGCCGTGGTGTCGCCGTGCAGGGTGATCTGTTCGTGGTGGTACTGGCGGGCGTAGTCCAGAACTGCGGTGGTCTTGCCCAGCCCGGGATACGAGTCCACGAGGGCCGCCGGTTTGTTCTTGTCGCCGTCCTGCCGGTTGGACTCCACGATCTCGGCCAGCCCGTCGTGCAGGGCGAGCAGTTGCGGGGTGCGGATCGGGCCAAGGTTAGCATGCCAGATGGCGCGGGCGTCGTTGTAGGCCAACCGCTGCGCCTTGGCCAGCCGGCCGAGTTCGACCCGGGTCAGCGTGCGGGGCTGCGCGCGTGCCGGTGCGTCGACCATCTCCAACCAGCCAGACAGGCGGGTCCTGGAGTAGTGCCCGTCCGCGCGGTAGGCGGTCGCATCATCGGTAGTCATGCGCTGTCCATCACGTCGGCGTAGAAGTCCTCATCGCTGACCTCGGCCGGATCCCCGGGTGCGGCGGCGTCGCATTCGCCGTCCTCATCGTCATCCCCACCCGGATCCGGGCAGGCCCGCTGGGTGGGCAGCCTGGCCGCCTCGGGCCAGGCTTCGTGCTCATCGTCGCCCTGGTCCGTGGCGTCGGCGGTCAGGGCGGCGGTGACCCGCCGTACCGTGGGCAGTTCGGCGATCTCGCTGCCCGTCTCGCGATCGGGGGTGGCGGGTTGGGTGCCGCCGAGCAGCCGCAGCCGCTCATGGGACAGGCGCAGCGCCATGCGCCGCTCCGCGGCGGTGTCGGTCAGGCCGACACCCCAGCGTTCGAGCAGTTGCATCACCGCGCGGGTGACGTCCGGGAACCGGTGGGTGCGCACCGCCAGCCACCGCGCGTAGCCCAGCGCCTCGGCAGACAGCGGCCGGCCCAGATCGGCGGCGTGTTCCCACAGCAGCGTGTGCCACGAGTGGTCGGCGGGATCCTGGAAGTACACCCGGGTCACATCACCAGGGTCCACCGAGATCGGCCACCGCCCGCCCAGCACACCCATGTAGGGGCTCGTGGCGTTGCGGTACTTCGACAGGACCGGTCCGTTTTACCGCAACGTGTTGATCTCGACGCCGAAGTGCTGGATGCGGGTCCACTTGACCTGCAGGAAATCGTAAGCCAGGTCCGGGCGGTCCGGCACGGTCAGGTACCCGGCGCGGCGTACTCCGTGCTCGTACATGTCCAACGGACTCATCTGCAAGCCGGGTACTTCGGGCACGCACAACCCCTCGTGCGGTCGGCGGTGGTAGACGTCGATCCACTCCCGGAGGATGGATTCGAGTTCGTCGAGGAAGAAGAACGCCTGATTCTCCACGTCCAGGCCGCGGCTGTGCACGTCGGATCCCTTGTAGCCCGGCAGCGCGACCAGCAGCCCTTCGCCGAGGGTTTTGAACCAGCGTTCCAGGGGTGACTTGTCCGTTGGCGAGTAAGGCCGGCAGGGTTGCAGGCTGATGCCAAAGCGGGCGCACACGCTGCGCAGATGGTTGGACAGGTAGACCCGGCCATGGTCGTACACGATCGTCTCCGCCGCCACCGACGGCAGCAGCGACCGGCCGTGCGCGTCGACCAACTTGCGGGCGTCCACCACCACCGTGGCCGGCACACCCTGATACGGCAACGCCGACCGAGACTCGCCGGTGACGGCCGGTGGGACGGGGCGCAGCGTCTCATACATGGTCGCGGCCACGTCAACCGCCTGGGTAGACACCGGAGTCAACCGCAGACCGCAAATACACCGGGAGTACAGGTCCATGGCCGCGGTGAGTTCACACTGGACCCAGCGGCACGTCACCGGCTCCATCGCGTACACGTCCAACCGGGTGGTGTCCAGCAACACGTACTCACCCGGCCGCGTGGCCCGTAACCGGCCGTAGACACCGGTCGGGCGGTTCGCGATCGACCGTTTCCCCTTCGCGCTACCCACAAACGCGTTGCTGCCCCGCGACAACTCCCGCAGCAACGCGTACCCGGTGGACCGCGCAGGCGCCGGCACCACCCCCTCGCCGTGTTGAACCGTCAGACGCTGCTCGATCTGAGCCAGTACCAGCGCCCGCGTTGGGCGGCTGGTGCTCACGTGCTCGGCCAGCACCTCCCGGCACGCCTGCACCCACCGCGGGTCGGTGTTGGACAACGGGCCACCGCCGCGGCCGGTGTCACGGCGCAGCAACCCTTCCGGCCCGTACCTGGTGAACGCCGCCACCCACCGGCGCAGCGTACTGATCCCGACCCCCAACTCGGCGGCCTTGGCCCGGTAGCGGTCCATCAACGCCACCCCCGGCCCGTAGTCCGGCCGTGGTTCCCCCGCGGCGGCCAACTCCGGGCAGCCCTGTGCATAGCCGGTCAGCAACTCCTGCACATGCGCCACCCGGCCGCTCAACTCGTCGGCGCCGGCCGTGTCCAACGTGCCCAGCGTGATACCGGCCGCGGGCGGCGGGTCGGACCCGGCGGCAACGCTCGTGGTGGGATGACACATCAGCCAACCCACGTCGACCTGCCGCACCTGTCCGTCCCCATGGCGACGCAGCAGCAGCCGCGGTCCGCTGATCTCCACCACCGTGAACACCCCGCCGTCGGCTGAATCGGCATCCCGATCCGCAGCACCGTCGTTGGCGTTTCGGTCATGACGGCCTGCGCAACACCGATGCGCCGGACAGTGGGCGCGTCAGATCGGTCACCAGCCGGCCCTGCCACAGCGCCGCCAACACCGCCGGGCGGGCAACATACGGCGGCGCATCTGCGGCAAGGCGCCGCTCGACGGCGGCCAACTGGTCCGCCTCGCCCACCGCCGCGCAGGCCCGGTCCACGTCGTGGGCCGCCACCACCCATGGGCGGCGGTAGGCGGCGAGGAACCGGACGTTGTCCAGCATCACCGGGTCGCACCCCGACCACACCTCGCATGCCCAGCCGCGCTGACGCACCACCTCCGCCGGCCAGGCCAGCGCCTCAGCCACCAACGGATCGGCCAGCCGCCGCGCGGGTTTGACGTTCACCACCGTCACCACCCCCTGGCGGGTCGCCGTCAGAAAGTCGGGCACGTGGCAACGCTGACGCCCATCCACCCGAGCCACCAACCGGAACGGCTGCGCGTAGACGCCCACGACGTCACGGTCGAAATCCGCCAATAACAACCGGGCGAGTTCCAGCTGGCTCTCGTAGATCACGTGCCCACCGGTGGTGGCCGCGAAGTACTCACCCGGCAGGTGCGCCTGCCCATGCCGGGACCGCATCCGCCGCCACGGCACCGAACCAGTAAAATGCTCCCACCGAAGCTGATCGAACCCCACCGGGATGGTCTGCCCGTTGCTGTAACGGATCCACGCTTGCGCGCCCCGACCCAAGCGCGACCCACCACCGCGCCGCGGCGCAGCACCTGCCGGTTTCGGCAGCCGTCGGGCGGCGTCACCCTCGACGTGCCCATTCCTAGCTTCGCCAGTCGGCGCGACCGCCAGACCTGCGGCGGTCAGCGTCTCCAGCGCACCGGAGACCATGCCCACGATTCGACCCGCCCGCACGGACGCACGCACGCCGACACGCCGATCGACACGAAAGAATGAAGATCACGATTGATGCCCGTCAGCGCCCACAGGCCGACGACCATCCGCTACCAACACCCGACCACGTCAGCCGAACGGGCCAACAGGACGATGACGCGAGCGTGAGGCATACTCAATTCCGAGGTGTGGGCATGTGGATCTCGATGTTAGCCCCTGGCGGCGCCGTCCTGGCCCAGCGCTCGCCCGGAGACTGGCCACCGTGTCATCGTCTGCGCGCAAAAAGAGATCGACTCACCCGCCACTCAGCGCTACCCTGCGAGGGATACCCCAGCTTTGAGGCGACAACCCGACACCGCGACCCCGACCCGTCCGAAGACCCTGGGCCAACGGGCCGCGTGCACCCGCGACAGCGGGCAGTCCATCCGATTCCACTTGCGGCGAGCATTGCACAGTCTGGTGTCGTCAGCGCCGGTGTCGCTGGTGGCGTGATTCTGCGGCTTGCCGTGCTGACTGACACCGATCTCGCTGTACCGGCATGCGGGCGACAGGGAGTCGGACACGG
>JBDZVD010000013.1:0-91956 GCA_040255525.1 Micromonosporaceae bacterium
AAAGCGGCGCTGCGCCGCTCCCGCATGGCCGGGTCCGCCACCGAGCGCGGCGACCTCCGCCCGCAGCGTCTCGACCGGCCGGGTCATCGCCGCGAGCGCCCTGTCGAGGTCGTGGTGCGGCAACGGCGCCTCGGCGGTGGCCCGCACGTTGGCCAGTAGGTCGACCGCGACGGCCACGATGTGGTCGGCGGCGAGCTTGAGCCCGATGACGTACTCCCGCTCGGCCACCACCCGCAGCGGCACCAGCGGCCGCCCGGGCCGGGACGGCACGGCATCCTCGTCGGCCTGACCGCCGGACTCCACCAGGTACCCGGCGTCCATCATCGGCCGTACCGCCTTGGAGACGGTGGCCGGCGAGAGCCCGAGGCGTTGGGCGATCTCGTTGCGGGCGATCGGGCCCCTGGTCAGCACCGTGACGAAGACGCTGACCGCGGTGGCGTCGCCCACCACCGGGCTGGTGATCGTCACTGGGTTCGTCATGGCCAGAAGCATCCCTAGATTTAGTTTCGTTCGTCAAGAAATCATTGGGTCACGAAGTCGTAACGGCCGCGACGCCACCGTCGCGCGGGTGGCGCCCGCCTTCCGGAGCGGCAAGGCCGCGATTGTGCGGATGACCGTGCGGTACCCGGTGCGCCAACCGGTGACGGTTCTGCTGGCCCAGGCCCGGTCGTGCGGGTCGGTGAAGCCGACCGGGCTGTTGTTGGGCCCAGCCGAGCCGCCCGCGAAGGACCCGGCGAAGAAGGCACGCACCCGCCGCCGGACGGGTCAGGGTCACCGCGGGAGCTGGGCGACCCGAACAGGGACAGCTGCGCACTCCGCTGGCCGAACCAGGTCGATAGAAGGCCCCCGCCGGGGCGCGGTGTTCAGGGGCTGACCTGGATGGTGCCGCGGGCACCCCGATCGGCGTCGGCAAGGGCGTGGCTGAGGAACGGGTAGGCGCCGGGTTGGGTGACCACCGTTTCGACGAAGCCGCCGCTGGCCGGAGCGAGGTCGAAGATCTGCGCGCCGCCTGGATCGGTGCGGCGCAGCCGGTAGCCGCCTTCGATGTAGACGGTGTCGAACGGGGCGCCGACGACGTGGAAGGCGCTGGACCGGTTGGGTCCGGCGTCCAGCACCCACAACCGGATCCGCTGCCCGCTGCGGGCGGTCAGCGGCCGGAAGGTGTATTGGGAGGCGTAGCCGTTGAACACCACGAGGTCGGGTCGGTCGGCTGCCATCTTGGCCGGGTCGCCCGGTTGGCCTTGCGCGCCGAGGTAGAACTCGGACTGCACGAGGAGGTACTCCCGGTCGACCGGGGCCAGGTCGGGCGGGTCGATGATCAGCGCTCCGTACATGCCGTTGCCGACGTGGTAGAGCATCGGCATGGCCGAGCAGTGGTACATCCAGATCCCGGCCTTGGCCGCGGTGAACCGGTACACCGTGGACTGGCCGGGTTCGACGGTGCGCATAGCGGTGTCGGGGGCGAGGGCCTCGGCGTGGAAGTCGATGCCGTGCTCGACGCTGCCGTCGTTGACCAGGGTCACTTCGAAGGTGTCGCCGACCCGGCCGCGCAGCACCGGCCCGGGACTGGTGCCGTTGAACGTCCACAGCAGTTGGCTGACGCCCGCCGCGACGTCGCGCCGCACCTCCTGCGCGTGCAGGGTGATGCGGTGCAGCTTCTCGGCCGGGGCCGGTGGAAGGGTGGCGTCGCGGGCGGTGAAGCCGGGGCCGGGGTCGGCCAGCGCGTCGACCCGCCCCGGGCCGGACGGGGTGGTCATACCGGGCATGCCCGCCATCGGGTCTGTCGCCTCGCCCGGCGTGGCCCGGGCCGCTGTGGTGGTAGTGATGGTCAGCGTCATGCCGGAGGCGCGGTGGGCCGGCTGCGTGCACCAACCCCGCACCGTGGCGCCGATGACCCCCGCGTCCAGCCGGGCGGTGCCGCCCTTGGCGAGCAGCGGGGTGCGGGGGCCGGTGTCCAGGACCAGGTCGTGGCGGCGGGTGTCGGTATTGGTCAGCACGATGACCAGCCGGTCACCGGCGGGCACGGTGAGGTGGTCGGGCTGGTAGCGCATGCCGGCGGCGGTGACCGCGATGGTGGTGGTGTGCCCGGTGGCCGGCACCGCCGTACCCGAACTGGTGGTGTCGGCACCGGCCGTGTGTTGGACGATCGCCCCGACGACGACGGCGAGCAGCACCAGCGCCACCCCGGCGGCGACGCCACCCAACGGCCGCGCCGGCGGCGCCGCCCCGGCCGGGGATGCCGCCGGGCGGGTGTCGGGTGTGGACGGTTCAGGCAGTTCAGGCATGGGTGGCTACCTCGGTCGGGACAGCAGGATCCGCCCTGCCGGCAGTAGGAACTGGATGAGGGCGGTGAGCAGCAGCAGGGCGGTGGTGATCCGCACGTACGGCCCCACCGGCAGCAGGTACACCAGCAGGGCGAGGTTGGTCATGGTGACCCGCTGCGGCCAGTGGGCGTCCAGGCGAGCGGTGTGCCGCCGCACCAGGATGGGGCCGCCGCCGAGGGCCATGGGCAGCAGGTAGGCCAAGGCGCCGAGCAGAACCTGGGCGACGAACCCGCCACCCAGGGGCAGCAGCAGGGTGTCGAACCGGTCCGCGGCCACGCCGGCGGTGCGGGCGGTCAGCAGGACGGCACCGTCCCAGACGAGCGCGACCAGCAGCCATGCCAGGGCGGTGGCGATCGACCAGGTGGCGAACGAGGCCGGCGGGCGCTGCCGGGCGGTGGCTACCACGGGCACCGCGGTGACCAGCACGGCGGCGGCCACACACGCGAGCCCGGCGGCGGCGAGCAGCGGCCACCAGGCCAGGCAGCCGGCCGCCAGCAGGCACAGGCCGGTCAGGGCCAGCGGCAACGCCCGGGCGGCGGCGCGGGGCGCGGCGTCGGCCATGCGGGTATGCAGCACGGTGGGCCACAGGGTCAGCAGGGTGCCCAGCACGGTGAGGGTGACGAAGCCGAGCACATTGACGTGGGCGTGGAAGAGCAGCAGCCGGGGTCGGTGCGTGTCGTCGACCAGCAGCATCCACGCCCCGGCCGGGACACCGGCCAGCAGCGCGATACCGGCGGCGAGGTAGTAGTGCACGGTGATCGCGAACCGGGCCGGCAGCGCCCGCCGCAGCCGCACCGCCAGGACGCACAGGTGCGCGGCGACGGCGGTGAACACCAGGGCGGCGCCGGCCACACCCAGCCATGAAGGGCCCACACTGCCCCCGGCGAGCACGCCGAGCACGCCGGTGTTGAGCAGCGCCAGCCGCAGCGCTTCGCCGCGCCGGGTCGCCGGTGCCGGCGTGCGCAGGACCGCCGCGGTGAAGTGGGCGCCCCAGATCAGGATGGCGTTGGTGACGGCGCCGAGCAGCAGCAGGTGGATCAGCAGCCATCGGGGCTGCGGCAGGACTGGGTGGGCGACGGCGACCGCGACGATGGCGGCCAGGTAGCCCAGCGGCAGCAGGCCCGTGCGGCGGTGCCAGGCGGCCCGGCCCACCGGCGCCCGGTCGAGGGGCACCCGATCCCCCGAAGCAGGTTGTGGCGTCGCCGTCATCGCCCGACCCCCACGACCGCACCGGCCGGCGCCGCAGGCCGGCCGGCGCGGCGGCGGGTCCGGTGCCCGCGTACCGCGAGAACGGCGGCGCAGCCGGCAAACCCGATCACCGCGACCTCGTTGGCCACCCCTGCCCACTGCCAGACCGTGACCTGCCCGGCCGCGTCGCCCACGGCGAGCCGGGCCAGCAGTGAGGCGTGCAGCAGGCCGAGCGGCGCGTAGAGCACCGGGTGGTAGGGCAACGGGCGGCGCAGTACCGCGGGCAGGATCACCGGCGCGTGCGCGAAGATCATCGACATGGTGAAGCCGAGGAACACCGCGTGCAGCACGGCGTCGTAGCGCGGTCCGTCGGGCACCGCGCCCCGAGCCGCCCACAACATGCCGGCCGCGGCGAGCCACCCGTACCCGGCCAGCAGCCCGGCCGCGACGAAGCGGGGCAGGCCCCGGACGCGCACGGTGTGCCGGGCCACGTCGAAGACGGCCAGCCAGCCCACCACACCCAGCAAGGCCAGACCCCACAGCTGCGACCCGACCCGTGGCCACAGCAGGCTGGCCGCCGCTCCGGCCAGGATTGCGGCGAGTACAGCCAGAAACCCGCCCTCCGCGCTCACACCGCGCCGGCCCACCAGCGCCAGGTGCGCCAGTTCCAGGCGCTCGCCCGCGATGGTCGCCACCACGAAGCCGGCCAGCCACGGGACGATCCGGCTGACCGGGAAGCCGCCGGCCCACAGCAGGGCCGCGGCGTACCAGCACAACGCCCCGGCCGCCTGGGCGAGCAGGGCCACGGTGGCCTGCCGGCGCCACAGCGCCGCGTACACGCCCAGCAGCACCACCCCGGCCACACACAGCAGCAGCCGCCCCACCAGGCTCGGCGCACCGGCCAGCAACGCCACCGCACCCACCACCGAGCAGGCCGGAGCCGAAAGCGCCCACCGGGCACCGAGCGCCACCGCGCGTTCCAACGCGACGAGGGTGCCGACGAACCCGAACACCATCACCGGCCCATGCACCGCCCCCGCACCGGCAGCGGTGGCTGCGACGCCGCCCGTGGCGGTGCCGGCGACGGGCAGGTCGAGCAGCACCAGACCCGCGTACAGGCCCCCGGTCAGGGCCAGCGCGGCGCCGGCCAGCAGCGGCAGCCGCCACCGCACCGGGACGCCGCCACCGTGACCGTGTCGGCGGTTCACCGCGGTGGCCCGTGCTCGCCGGGCCGGTCGGTGGCGGTGTCGTCCGGCGGCGACAGCACCGCCAAACCTGCCGCGCCGGAGGCGGTGGCGCGGGTACGCACCAGCAGGACGCAGGCGCCGGGCGCGGCGAACGGCTGCAGATCGGCGTCGGTGGCGGTGGCACCCAGGGCGCCCAGAGCGCCACCGATGATGCCCTGGTGGACTCCGCACACCACGTCCGGGTTGGTCATCGCGAGGTCCAGGAACGGGCAGGACCGCAGAGCCACGACCGCGCTGTCTGGATCGGGGCGCCGCACCACCCGGGGGTTGAACTCGACCTGGTCCAGGACCCGCAGCAGCCCGTCCACCGGCGCCGGGCGCGCGGCGGCCAGGGGGGCGGCGAGAGCGCGGCCCCAGTCGCGGCCGGCGCGGACCCCGGCGGCGTGCGGGTCCTGCGCGTCCCTGGCCAGGTGAGCGACCAGTGCCGCGGCCAGCGCCCGGTACGGCCGCGCGCCGTCGGCACCGCGCCCGCCGCCCTGCCCATCAGGCTCACCGGTTCCGGGGCGGGGGACGGTCTGGTAGCGCCAGGCGGGCCGGCCGGGCGAGCCGTCACCGCGCCGTTGCCGGATCAGCAGCCCGCAGGCGGCCAACTGGTCCAGGTGCGCCCGCACGGTGCTGGGGTGCAGTCCGGTCGCCGCGGCCAGTTCCCCCGCGGTCAGGCCGTGTTCGGCCCGGCGGACCAGGTCGAGCATCCGCACCCGGCTGGCCGCGGACAGGGCCCGGTGCTGGGCGGTGTCAGCTACCTCACTGGATGGCCCGCGCTCTTCCCTCTCCACGGTAAACCACGTTATAACGGTTGAGGCCAGCGAAACTAGTGGGAGGGTGCCATGTCACAGCCGGGCGGGAACCAGCCGATCGACGCGCACGCGCAGCGGGCGCGGGCGGCCGACCAGGACGCCGCGGTGCGGGCGGTGATCAACCACCATGCGCAGCTCGCCGCGGACCTGAACGCCCATGTGGAATCCCTGCTGGGTCTGGTGGAGACCGACCAGCTACTCAAGGCGGCCACGGCCCGGCAGGAGCTGGTGGACTTCGTACGCGCCGAGATCCTGCCGCACGCCCACGCCGAGGAGCAGGCGCTGTATCCGCCGGCCGCCGCGCTGCCGCAGGGTGGGCTGCTGGTCGATGGCATGCTCGCCGAGCACCGGGCGTTGAGCGCCCTGGTCGAACAGGTGGCCCCGACCGATGGGCAGGCGGACTCCCTGGTGCGCGCCGCAGCGGCGGCCCGCGCCCTGGCGGCGCTGTTCGCCAGCCACCTGGCCAAGGAAAACGGGCTGATCCTGCCGCTGCTGGTCGCCGCCGACGTGTCGCTGGCCGAGCTGCTGGACGGGATGCACGACCTGCTCGGAGCAGCTGACGCCGGCGCGGCGGCTTCCGGTGGCTGCGGGTGCGGCGGTTGTGGCTGTGGCGGCGACAGCAGCGGCAGCGCCGCAGCGGCTACGGCGCCGGTGCTCAGCGTGGATGCCCGCCTGGACGTGCGGGACGTGCCGCACGGGCAGCGGCACGCGCTGGTGCTGTCCACCGTGGACGCCCTGGCGCCCGGGCAGGCGGTGGTGCTGGTCGCGTCGCACGCGCCCCGCCCGGTGCTCGTCGAGCTCGACGAGCGGTTCGGTGGCCGCATCCAGGCGCAGTGGTTGCAGTCCGGACCGGACGTGTGGCAGGTCCGCCTGGAACGCGGCGCCGCGCTCGCCGAATAACTGAGCACGCCGCCGACGTCCCGGACCACCCACCGCGCCCAGGTTGGCAGTCGCCGACGCCGCGAGGTCCCTTGGCCTACACCGGCTGCCGGACGGCCGGTGCCGCGGCGGCGGATGGCGGGTGCAGGTGCCGCCAGGCGCGACGTGTCAGGGCCAGGCACATCCCGACGAACACGACCAGCCACACTCCGACCGCCAACCAGGTCCAGGCCCGCCCGATGTGCTCCACGATGGGCAGCTGCGCGGCAGAGCCCAGTCGCATACTCGCCTGCGCGTACATGCCCAGGGGGAACACGATGCTCCACAACGCCGGCTGATAGGCCAGCGGTTGCCGGTGCAGCAGGTGGCGCCACAGCCCGAAGGTGACCAGCAGCGGGATCAGCCAGGTACCGAACGCCCAGAACACCACCGCCAGCCCGGCCATCACCGGCCGGGTGGCGACCACCGCGGGGGCCGGCGCCATGGTCAGGGTCTGCGCGGCGGCCAGCACGGTGATCGCGGTAGCGCCCATGGTGACCCAGTACGGCGGGGTCAGGTCCTGCGGACGAACCTGCAACAGCAGCAGCCGGGCCACCACGAGGGTGGCCACGACCAGGTAGAGCACCACGCCGACCGACCACATCAGCACCGCCAGCAGCGCGGCCGGCCGCGCGTACCCGCCGGTGGGCCGGTCCAGGGCGGCCAAGCCGACGGCGAGGGACTGGGTGCCGACCACCCAAACGAACCAGGTGCCGTTGACCCCGGCCAGCACCGGCTGGGTACGGGGGCCGAGAACCAGCCGTACCGGGATGGTGTAACTCAGCCCCAGCCAGACCACGGCGGCGAACCCGGCCAACACCATTCCCAGGGCCCGGTGCGCGTCGGCGGCCACCCGGGCGGCCAGCACGTCGGCGGCGGCGACCACGGTGAAGAACGCGAACGCCCGGTCGGGTGCGGCCAGGTCCCGGGCGACCAGGCGAGGGTGGCGGGCCACCCGCAGCCCGAGCGCGGCCAGCAGCACGGCGAAGCACCCCGCGGCGAGGACCAGCAGCACCGCGGAGGCGGCCGGCTGCCCCACCCCACGCAGCGCTGTCGAACAGATGCCGGTGGCCATGACCAGCGCGAAATAGCCCGGGTACAGCTCCCGCACCCCGTCCACCACAGCGGTCACCACGCCGGCACGCCATCCGGCCCCCGCCACCCGTGCGGCCCCACCCGTCACCGGGTACCGCACGGTCGTCTCGGGCACTCCCCTGCCACCCGCCCCATCCCACCAGTATCAGCGCTTTCGGGCGCGTTCCCCAGCCCCCAACCGGGCAGCACAGGCGCGAGGAACCGTTCGCCGCGGCGACGGATGGCGTACGGCGGGTGAGATACCGAGCGCGGCGGAGAACGTCACAGGCACGATGCCTGGACTAATTTAAACGATAAGCGTAGTAATAATTCCGGGGGGTGGATCGGCCGGGACGGAGGTGGCGGCGTGACGTACGTGATCGCGGAACCGGGTGTGAACGTGATGGACCGGTCCTGTGTGGAGGAGTGCCCGGTGGACCGCGTCTACGTGGGCGACCTCCAGATGGACACCGATCTGGTGGCCTCGCTGCCGCCCGCCGCCGGGACCGGCGCGCCGTGACCGCGCCGCCAGCCACCGCAATGCTGGCCACCGCGACCCTGGCCACCGCGACGCTGGTCGGCCCGGTGCGGAACCGGTGGCCGATCAGCGCACCCCGACCGGCTACCGCGGCCTGGCCGGCCCTGGCGGCAGGGTGGGGCCAGCCGGCACCGGCCGGCCCACCGCCAATGGTCGTGTACGGCGACTTCACCTGCCCGTACAGCTTCCTGGCCAGCCAGCGCGCCGACGCCCTGGCTGCGACCGGGTTGGCCGCGGTGCAGTGGCGGGCGGTCGAGCACGACCGCAGCGTGCCACCGGCCGGGCGGCTCGGACAGGCCGAGCCCGGGTGGCGGCGGGCAGTCAGCGAGGCGGCCGCCCTGGCACGCCCCGGGGAATCGGTACCGGCCCGGCCGCCGGTCGTGGTGAGCAACACCCACGCCGCGGTGTATTTGTATGCCTGGGCGGACGTCTCGGACCGTCCGCTGCTGCGCCGGCGACTGTTCCAGGCGGTCTGGCTCGATGGGTTGCCGGTGAGCAGTGTCGAGGACCTGCTCGCGCTGCTAGGCCGGCGGGCGGTGCACCCGGCGCCGTACAGGTCGGCCGGGCTGCGGCTGAAGCAGTGGCGCGCGCAGTGGCAGCAGGTCCCGGACCGGCGGCTGCCGGCCGTGGTCCGGCCCGCCGACGGCGTCGTGGTGACCGGAGCCGACGCGCTGGCCTACCTCGCCGGGCTGCTGACCGGGGCTACGACGAACCCGACCTCACCCCCCGTCTCGACGAGTTGAGGGGATCGTCGTGGACGTGTCGACACCGACCGACCCGGACCGTCCCGACCTGGGACTGGGCACCGGCCAGCGGCCGGTGCCGCAGACGCCCCGGCGCTGTGCCGGGCCCACCTGGGCCCGCACGACGAGCGGCCCAAGGCCGGCCAGCCGGCCTCACCTCCGGGGCGGACCCCGCCGGCAACGGGGAAGGCGCCACCTCGGACCCCGTTTCTACGCCCAACATGGAGGCCATCATGCAGTTGACCATCTACGGCGACTTCAACTGCCCGTACTCCTACCTGGCCAGCCAACGCATGGACACCCTGCTGAGCCTGGGTCACCAGGTGCGGTGGCGCGCAGTGGAACACGCCCCGGGGCTGTCCATGACCGGAACGCCCAGCGCCGCCCAGCGCGAACAGTGGCAACGCGAACTCGACGAGGTGGCCAGCCTGGCCCTACCCGGCGAACGGGCACCCACCCGGATACCCGAGTTGATCTCCAACACCTGCGCCGCCACCGCCGCCTACGCCGAATCGATCACCGATGGTATCGCCGACCGGCTGCGCCGGGACCTGTTCCACGCCATCTGGGTCAGCGGTAAGCACCTGAGCAGCGCCTACGCCGTTCGCCCGATCATCACCGCGATCACCTGCCCACCGGTGGACGTGCCGTCCAGGCTCGGGCTGGAACTACCCATCCCCGGGTTGAACAGCCCCGACCCCGCCGCGTCGACCCGCCTGTTCGGCGGCACCATCGCCCCCAACGGCGCCCCGCTGACCACCACCGGCTGGCGGCGCATCGGTGCCTGGCGCCGCGACTGGCTCGCCCTCGGCCCGCCCGTCGTGCCCACGGCGGTCGACATCGACGCCACCGCCCACCACGGCATCGACGCGCTGGCCTGGCTCGCGTCCCTGTTTCCCGAGCCGGACCAGCAACCGATCACCCGACCGACGATTCCCACCACACCGGCGGTGGGAAGCCGGAGCGTGAACGCGGTGATCGGCGCCCGGTGAACCGTACCGGTCGTGGGATGCCTGTGGCGCGACATGCCGGACCGGCCGGTGGCCGAATGGACGGACGACCGACGGCCCAGATGCGCGCTGGAGCACCTCCCCGCCGCGCAGAGGAGGTGACAGTGGTGTTCGGAGGCTGCGCGGTCAGTACGGCACACCGATCTTGCGCCATTTCCGGCCGCTGGTGCCCGGTTCGGCGGGATGGGTGGCCTTGCGGGTGCGGTAGACGATGTAGGGGCGCCACAGGTACCACAGCGGGTAGCTCCAGGCGTGTACGAGTCGGCTGAACGGCCACAGTGCCCAGATCACCCAAGCGGCGGTGGCGTGCAGTTGGTAGATGAACGGGGCGTGGGCTATCGGCTGGACGTCCGGCGATCCGGTGAACAGGCCACGGAACCAGGGCGCCACGGTGGTGCGGTAGTCGTAGCCGTGGCCGAACAGGTTGACCGCGATCGTCGGTGCGATGCCGGTGAAGATGATGATCAGCAGCAGCACGAGGGTGACGTAGTCGATGCGGGCGGTGGTGGCGCGTACCCTGGGCACGAACAGCCGCCGGGTGGCCAACACGATGACCCCGCCGATGACCAGGACCGCGGCCAGTGTGCCGGCGGCGGCCGAGAACCAGCGGTACACGTCCTCGGGGATACCGATCGCCTTGGTCCACCGTTCCGGAATCAGCACGCCGATGACGTGTCCGGCGATGGCGGCGAACGTGCCGTAGTGAAACAGCGGGCCACCCCACTTGAGCATCCGGCGTTCTTGAAGCTGGGTGGAGTAGCTGGTCCAGCCGAATTGGTCGTAGCGCCAGCGCCACACGTGGCCGACGACGAACACGCCGAGGGCCAGGTAAGGCAGGGCCACCCACCAGAATATCTGTGCCGTGGTCGTGGTCATCGCGGTGCCGCCATCGTGTCCGGCATGGTGGGCCCGCTGGCGCCGTAGCCGGCCAGATACTCCGGCGGGGCGAACGGTTCGAGTCCCACGTCTTCGCGGGGCGGCCCGGACTCCCACGCGGTGAGGACCTGCCCGATCTCGTGGCGGCCGAGCTTGGGTAGCTGCGCGCACACGGCGGTCACCACCTGCGCGTAGGGGGTATCTGCCGCGGCGAGGGCGCGGCGTAGCAGTTCGAGGTCGGCCCGATGGGCGTGCAGCAGCCGTTCACCGCGCGGGCACAGGTCGGCGAAGTCGAGCACCATCGGCAGGTAGTCGGGAAGCTCGTCCTCGCACGGGACGAAGCCGGCGTCACGGTACGCCGCCTTGAATATGATCATCGCCATGCCTCGCTTGCGGGTGTCACCGTAGCGGTAGTAGGTCAGGTACAACGCGCAGCGGCGGCGCAGGTCGAAGGTTTGCACGTAATGCTGGGCCACCTCGGTCGGCGGTGTCGCGCGCAGCCAGGTCAGGAACTGCCCGAACGCCTCACGGGTGGGCTTCGGTGACGTCGCCGCGGCGAAGGCGTCCAGCGTGTCCAGCCCGTCGAGCAGCGCGGTCGTCGGATACTGCAGCAGCACCGAGGCCAGCTTGAAGGTGCGGTTCACGGCGCCCCCCGGTCCGGGAACAGGTTGGGTGCGCTGCCCTGGCCGTTCCAGCCGAGCAGGTTGAAGTGGGTCCGGCCGTCGTCGGCCCGGAAGGTTTGGCTGCTGCCGGGCTGCGTAGTGGCGGGCTGGGTCGGTCGGCGGCTGTGGATGCCGTGCGGTCCGGGTGGTCCGCTGCCGCCCATGCCGGGCCCGCCGTCGGTGTCCAGGCTGCAGAACAGTTGCTCATGCTGGCCCATCAGCGCACCGGCGTCCTCGGCGTGCGCCGGGGGGATGACGTACCGGTCGTCATATTTGGCGATCGCCAGCAGCCGGTACAGGTCGTCCAGGTCGTCGAGGGTGGCGTTGACGGTCGCGGGTAGTTTGTCGTTCGGGACGAGCCCGAGCTGCCCGGCGCGCTGGATGGCCCGGACGACGGCGAGCTTGCGCAGTACCAGCTGCACGGTTTCGGCCTTGCCGGCGGTGAACAGGTTCGCCAGGTAGTCGATCGGGATGCGCAGCGAGTCGATGGTGGCGAAGACCTGATCGGGGTCAGCGTCGTCGTAGCCGGCGGCGTGCACGATGTCCGACACCGGCGACAGGGGCGGGATATACCAGACCATTGGCAGGGTGCGGTACTCCGGGTGCAGCGGCAGCGCGACCCGGTGGCGCACCGCGAGCTGGTAGGTCGGGGAACGGCGGGCGGCCTGCATCCAGTCGTCGGGGATGCCCTGCTCGGCGGCGGCGGCTTGGACCTGCGGGTCCTCGGGGTCGAGGAACACCGACATCTGCGCCTCGTACAGGTCCTGTTCGTCGGGGGTGGCCGCGGCGTCGAGGACCTTGTCGGCGTCGTAGAGGATCAGCCCGAGGTAGCGCAGCCGCCCGACGCAGGTTTCCGAGCAGATCGTGGGCTGGCCGGCCTCGATGCGCGGGAAGCAGAACGTGCATTTCTCGGCCTTGCCGGTGCGGTGGTTGAAGTACACCTTCTTGTACGGGCAGCCGGACACGCACATCCGCCAGCCGCGGCACTTGTCCTGGTCGACCAGGACGATGCCGTCTTCTTCGCGCTTGTACATGGCCCCCGACGGGCACGACGCGACGCAGGACGGGTTGAGGCAGTGTTCGCAGATGCGCGGCAGGTAGAACATGAACACCTGCTCGAAGTCCATCTTGACCTTCTCCTGGAGGCCGGCCAGGTTCGGGTCGGCCATCGCCGTCTCGGGCGCGCCGGCGAGGTCGTCTTCGAAGTTGCTGCCCCAGTTGACCTTCATGTCCTTGCCGGTCAGCGCGGAGATCGAGTGGGCGCTGGGATTGCGGGTGCCGAGGGGGGCCTGGATCAGGGTCTGGTAGTCGTACGTCCACGGGTCGCCGTAGTCGTCGATCGTGGGCAGGTCGGGGTTGTAGAAGATGGTGAGCAGCTTGCGCAGCCGCCCGCCGGCCTTGAGCCGCAGCCGGCCCTTGCGGTCGAGGTCCCAGCCGCCGTGCCACTGCTGCTGGTCCTCGTACCGCTTGGGGTAGCCGATGCCCGGCTTGGTCTCCACGTTGTTGAAGTACACGTACTCGGTGCCCGGGCGGTTGGTCCACACCTGCTTACAGGTGACCGAGCAGGTGTGGCAGCCGATGCACTTGTCGAGGTTCATCACCATCGACATCTGCGCCATGACCCTCACGAGAACTCGACCTCCTGGGCGCGGCGGCGGATAACGGTGATCTCGTCACGCTGGTTGCCGGTCGGGCCGTAGTAGTTGAACCCGTAGGACAGCTGTGCGTAGCCGCCGATCATGTGGGTCGGCTTGACGACCAGCCGGGTCAGCGAGTTGTCGCCGCCGCCGTGCCAGCCGGACACCTCCGACTTCGGGGTCATCAGATGCCGGTCCTTCGCGTGGTACATGAACACTGTCCCTTCGGGCATTCGGTGAGTGACCACGGCCCGGCAGGCGACCACGCCGTTGCGGTTGTATGCCTCGATCCAGTCGTTGTCACCGACGCCGATCTTGGCGGCGTCCAATGGGCTCATCCAGATCACCGGTCCGCCCCGGAACAGCCGCAGCATGTGCAGGTTGTCCTGGTACTCCGAGTGGATCGACCACTTCGAGTGCGGGGTCAGGTACCGTACGGTGATCTCGGGCCGCCCGTCCTCGCGCAGACCCTGCTCACCGAAGTGCCGCACGTAGTCCAGCGGCGGTCGGTAGGTGGGCAGGCACTCCCCGTACTCGGCGATCCAGTCGTGGTCGAGGAAGAAATGCATCCGCCCGGTCAGGGTGTGCCAGGGCTTCTTCCGCTCGACATTGACCACGAACGGGGAGTACCGGCGCCCACCGGTCTCACTGCCCGACCACTCCGGCGACGTGATCACCGCCCGCGGCTGCACCTGGGTGTCGGCGAAGCTGATCCGCTCGCCGGAGCGCTCCTCGGCCAGGTCCGCGAGCCGCACGCCGGTGCGTTCCTCCAGATCGCGCCAGCCCTGCACGGCGACCTCGCCGTTGGTGGTGCCCGACAACGCGAGGATCGCCTCGGCCATGTGCACGTCGCGGCTCAGCCTGGGCCGCCCGTCGGCCACCCCGCCACGCACCCGCCCGTTGACCCGGCCGAGCAGGTCGACCGCCCCGACCGGCTTCCAGGCCACCCCCTTGACCGCGGTGCCCAACCCGTCCACCAGCGGGCCGAGAGCGGCCATCTTCTGCGCGACCGCGGCGTAGTCGCGCTCGACCGTGACCAGCCGCGGCATCGTCACTCCCGGGATCGGGTCGCACTCGCCGCGCTTCCAGTCCCGGACCACCCCGCCGGGTTGGGCAAGCTCGTCGGCCGAGTCGTGCAGCAGCGGCGCGGCGATCACGTCGGTACGGGTACCGAGGTGATCGGCGGCCAGCCGGGAGAAATCCTCGCCGATGGCCTTGAACACGTCGAAGTCGGTGCGCGTCTGCCAGGGTGGCGCGATCGCCGGGTTGAACGAGTGCACGAACGGGTGCATGTCGGTGGTCGAGATGTCGTGCTTCTCGTACCACGTGGCCGCCGGCAACACGATGTCGGAGTAGGTACAGGTGCTGGTCATCCGGAAATCCACCGTGGTGACCAGGTCCAGCTTGCCGCGCGGCGCCTCCTCGCGCCAGGTCACCTCGCTGGGGCGCAGCCGCTCGGGCGACTCGCCGGCACGCACCGCGTCCTCCACGCCGAGCAGATGCCGCATGAAGTACTCCATGCCCTTGCCCGACGAACCCAGCAGGTTGGCTCGCCACACCGTCATCACCCGCGGGAAGTTGGCCGGGTCGTCGGGATCCTCGCCCGCGAAGCGCAACCGTCCGGCTTTCAACTCGTCGACGACGTGGTCGTCGACGCTCTTGCCGGCCGCGGCCGCTTCGTCGGCCAGGTCGAGGGGGTTGCGGTCGAACGCCGGGTGTGACGGGGTCCAGCCCATCCGTGACGCCTGCGCGAGCGTGTCGGCGAAGGCACGGCCGCGGAACAGGCCCCGACCGAGAGGGCTGGCGAGTTCGTCGGCGCCGAAACTCTCGTACCGCCACTGGTCGGTGTGCAGGTAGAAGAACGACGTGCCGGTCATGTGCCGGGTCGGGCGCTGCCAGTCCAACCCGAACGCGACCTGCTGGAACCCGGTCAGCGGGCGGACCTTCTCCTGCCCGACGTAGTGCGCCCAGCCGCCGCCGTTGACCCCCTGGCAGCCGCAGAGCATCGTCAGCGTGAAAAAGGTGCGGTAGATCTGGTCGGAATGGAACCAGTGGTTGGTGCCCGCACCCATCGCGATCATCGACCGGCCGTGGGACAGCTCGGCGTTACGGGCGAACTCCCGCGCCACCCGGGTCACCGCCTCGGCGGGCACCGAGGTGATCACCTGCTGCCAGGCCGGCGTGTAGGGCTGCACGTCGTCGTAACCGGACGGCCACTGGCCCGGCAAACCGTCGCGGGACACCGCGTACTGCGCCATCAGCAGGTCGAACACGGTGGTGACCAGCCGCCCGCCGATCCGGCGGACCGGGACCCCGCGGCGGACCACGCCGCCTCCCTCGGTGTCGCCGACATCGAACCGAGGCAGGTCGACCGCGACCGCGTCCTCGTGGGTGCCGTACAGGGTGAGGACCGGGTCGACGCCGCCCAGATCCAGGTTCCACTTTCCCTTGCCTGTTTCGGCGAAGTGGGTGGCCAGGGTGCCGTTGGGGAAGAACGGTTCGCCGGTGGCCGCGTCGAGCAGCACGGTCTGATGCACGGCTGTCGCATCCCCGGCGCCAAGATCCGCGGCGGTCAGGAACCGGTCCGGGACGTAGGCGTCGCCGTGCTCCCGCAAGGTGACCAGGAACGGCAGGTCCGTGTAGGTCTTCACATAGTCGGTGAAGTACGGCACCTGCCGATCCCGGAAGAACTCGGCCAGGATCACGTGACCCATCGCCATCGCCAGCGCCCCGTCCGTGCCCGGGTTGCAGGGCAGCCAGTCGTCGGCGAACTTGGTGTGGTCGGAGTAGTCCGGGCTGACCACCACCACCTTCTGGCCGCGGTAGCGCGCCTCGACCATGAAGTGCGCGTCCGGGGTACGGGTGATCGGCAGGTTAGTGCCCCAGATCATCAGATACGACGCGTTCCACCAGTCGCCCGACTCGGGCACGTCGGTCTGGTCGCCGAACACCTGCGGAGAGGCGATCGGCATATCGGCGTACCAGTCGTAGAACGACAGGATCGTGCCGCCGATCATCGACAGGAACCGGGTACCGGCCGAGTAGGACACCTGCGACATCGCCGGGATCGGCGAGAACCCGACCACCCGATCCGGCCCGTACCGCTTCACGGTGTGCACGTGCGCGGCCGCGATCAGCTCGCTGACCTCCGGCCAGCTCGACCGCACGAAGCCGCCCATCCCGCGGGCACTCTTGTAGCGGGCGGTGCGCGCCGGGTCAGCGGTGATCTCGGCCCAGGCGAGCACCGGGTCGCCCAGCCGGGACCGGGCCTCGCGCCAGATCTCCAGCAACGGGCCCCGCACGTACGGGTAACGCACCCGCGAAGGCGAGTAGGTGTACCAGGAGAAGGATGCCCCCCGCGGGCAACCCCGCGGCTCGTACTCCGGCGAGTCCGGCCCCACCGACGGATAGTCGGTCTGCTGCGTCTCCCAGGTGATGATCCCGTCCTTGACGAAGATCTTCCACGAACACGAACCGGTGCAGTTCACCCCGTGGGTGGAGCGGACCTCCTTGTCGTGGCGCCATCGCTCCCGGTAGAACTCCTCGGCGCCACGGCCATCGACACGGTGCAACTCGCGGTGGTCCTCCGTGGGTGTGCCAGGCAGGAAGAACTGCGCCTTACGCAACAGCGATTCGACCGGCTCACCGCCGGGCAGCAGCGGCGCAAGCACGCGCCGCGGACCCTCGGGTGCCTCGCCGGCCGGGCCGTGGCCATGCGCATCGGGACCGCCTACCTGTGTCATGCGAGCACCTCGGATCTGTCCACGTCGCCTCGGGGACCACTGCTCGTTCTCCGCCCCATCGCTGATCCTAGCCATCTGCTGATCCATTCGGCTGGCTGCCACATGGCATTGAAACTGCGCGACGCCTCCGCAGTGCGGTCGACCCGACACTCTCGGCGATCTGGTCGCGCGGCGCCAGGCGCCCGGCGGGACACGACGGACCACCCGGGTGGCGCGCTGACCACCGGCTGGCGTCAACCACGCCACCGGTCACCGCGCGCCCCGCGTCGTCTGCGGTCCGGCACCTTCGGGCATCCGCACGATCGATCCACTCCACGGTCGCGAACAGGTCCGGCCGCGCGACCGCGAATGTCGCCTCGACGCACCGTGCAGCCCGAGCGGGACGCAGCCTTTCACCGGCAGATGTCGACTTCCACACGCTTATATGACAGTTCCAGTAAATCGACCGCGGTAGTCGCGGCCCCGGGGGGCGTCCGGTCGCCATCGTGAGGCCCATGGCATGGTGGGGCCGCGAGCGACAGCCCGCCGCAACGGCGGACCGGCGGCGCCGCGGCGGCCACCGCGGCGGGTCGCGGCAGCATCGGCGACAACCCGGAGGAAGGTGCAACGGATGGGAGCGGTGTTGGGCCCGTGGGCAGCAGTCGTGATTTCGGTGGCTGCCACACTCGTCATCGTGGCGGCGTTGTACGCGTTGGCGCGTCGTCTGCTACGCGGCCATCCCACGCTACGCGACGCACTGCTGCACACGCACCGGCCCGCGCAGGCGGTGGCGGTGGCGATCGCGGTACGGGCGACGGTCCCGCCAGCGGTCGGGGCCTGGCAACGATCCTGGCAGCGGCCCATCGCCAGCGTGGCCATCGCGTGTCTGGTCGTTGCCCTCGTCTGGCTCGTGGGGAACGTGCTGCTGCGCATCGAGGACATCGCGCTGCACCGGTTCCGCGTTGACGAGGCGGACAACCTCACCGCCCGCCGGGTGCGCACGCAGATCTCCATCGTGCGGCGGATCACGGTCGCGGTGGTGGCCGTCGTCGGTGGTGGCGCCGTGCTTACCACCATCCCGCAGGCCCGGGCGGCCGGTGCGAGTGTGCTCGCGTCGGCGGGCCTGGTCGGGCTGGTCGCGGCGCTCGCAGCCCAGAGCACGCTGGGAAACGTGTTCGCGGGTCTGCACCTGGCCTTCGGCAATTCCTTGCGGCTGGACGATGTCGTGGTTGTGGAGGGTGAATGGGGACGGATTGAGGAGATCACGCTGGGCTATGTCGTGGTGAAGATCTGGGATCAGCGTCGGCTGATCCTGCCCTCGTCCTACTTCACCACGACCCCGTTCCAGAACTGGACCCGCAGCAGCGCGGACATCATCGGCACAGTGGAACTGGACGTGGACTGGACGGTGCCGGTCAGCCAGATGCGGGAGACGGGTCAGCGCGTCGTGAACGGCAGCGACCTGTGGGACCGCCGGGCGTACGGGCTGCAGGTCACCGACGCCACCGGCGGACTGGTACGGGCTCGGGTGCTGGTCAGCGCCGCCGACAGTTCGGCGCTGTGGAATCTGCGGTGCCTGGTGCGGGAACAGCTGATCGACTGGCTGCAACGCGAGTACCCGCACGCGTTGCCCCGGCGACGCGCCGAACTGAACGCGACCCGTACCGCTGCGGCAATGCATGGCCACTGACCATTCCGGGCCGCGGGCGTCAACGACGAGGCGTCGGCGTGTCGCCTGGTCGATCGCCTACGGGATGCTCAGCGAGGTTCGAAGCCGAGGTCGGTCGACAGCTCGGCGGCGGCGCGGACAAGCGCCAGCGCCGGGTCCGGTGCGACTGGTGGCAGGCGGTGTTCCACGGTGCCCAATTGGATGGCCGCGAGGACGACGCTACGAAAGTCTCGGACCGGGGCGGCGTACCGGTGGCCCCGGTCGCCGTCGTCGTAGCAGACGAAGCCGTATCGCTGGGCGTGGGCCAGGTGTTCGCGCATCACCTGTTGGTTCGGTGCCGAGTCCGGCAGCGCGTCCGACAGTGCCGACGCCGACCAGTCCAGCATGAGCGCGGGGCCGCAGGGCGTCTCGGTCAAAGCCAAGGCGGCCTGACCGTCGGGCAGTTCCGGCAGTGAGGTGCGTCCCGGAACGACGGAGATGAGGGTCAACACCTGGCCGCCGATGAGCACGCACAGCCGCGCCTCCGCCTGTTGCTGCTCGGCGAGGCGGTGCAGCGGACCCGACGCCGCGCGGACCAGTCGACTCTCCACGCCGCGCGCCGCGAGACGATACAGCTCCCAACCCAACTGGTAGGTCCGGTTGTACGGGTCCCGTTCGACGAGCCCCTCGGCGGCGAGAGCGCGTAGGGCACGCGAGATCTGACTCTTTTCCCGCCCTAGCCGCTCGGCGATGCGTACCACGCCCAGGCCGCCGCGGCTCAGGCTTTCCTGGCTCGCCAGTTCACGCAGGACCGCGATGTCGCGGCGCAGGCCCGCCGAGTGGTTCGCCTGATTCGTTGACAGCGCCCGTTGCGAACCTGACTGCGCGAGGTACCGCACTGCCGTGGGATCGTCGGTGACAGGCGGTGTGAGCGGCGCTGTCATGGAGCCTCCGTCATCGCAGCGGCGGGTGCCGCGGACCTTGTGCGCAGGGTACGAATGTAGCGCTCGGCGAGACCTCGCCGTCACCGCCCGCTCATGGTGCGGTCCACTGCCACGGATCCGGCAGACGCGAACCTCTGTGAACTCCGTTCGGATTCGCTGCTAGGGTTGCGGTCACTGCATCGCCAGTGGCGCTCCGAGCACCGCTGCCCACAGCGACCAGACAGACGGTAACCGTGGCATCGCAGAACGCGTGGCGTTCCACGATGCACACACCGGAGCGCCACGGGACCGCCGGGAATCTGGAGCACACACCGGTCGACACCCGACATGAGGAACGGAGCAATTCCCTGAGCCTCACCGAGTATCTGTCCGAAAATTGGATTGATGTCGTCAACGATGCGATTCGCCACGTTGATATCACCTTTGCCGCCGTCGCGATCGCCGCGCTCATCGGGGTCACGCTCGGCGTGCTGACCTACCAGCGGCCGACCCTGGCGTCGATGGCCACCACAACCACGTCGGCGTTCCTGACGATCCCGTCCATCGCTCTGCTGGGCATCCTGATCGAACCCGTCGGCCTCGGCGTACCGAATGTCCTGCCGTGCCTCGTGCTGTACGCCCTCCTGCCGATCACCCGCAACACGATCGTCGGTCTGCGAGGTGTCGACCAGTCCGTGGTCGAGGCCGGTCGTGGCATGGGAATGAGCCGGCTACGCCTGCTATTGCGGGTTCGGCTGCCGCTGGCCTGGCCACTCGTACTCACCGGCATTCGCGTCTCGACCCAGATGACGATCGGGATCGCGGCCATCGGGGCCTACGTCCAGGGTCCGGGCCTGGGCAACGAGATCTTCGGCGGGTTGGCACGCTTTGGCGCCGTCAACTCTCTGAATCAGGTACTGATCGGCACCATCGCGATCGTGATCCTCGCGCTGGTGTTTGACCTCGCCTACGCGGCCATCGGGCGGCTGACCACTTCAGGAGGAATCCGTGCCTGACAACACGTCCCGCCTCGTGTCCACGAGGGAATCATCGAGCAACACCCGCGGCGTGCCGATCCAGCTCGACGGGGTCACCAAGTCCTATCGGGGGCAGGCCGCGCCGGCCGTCGACCACATCAGTATGGACATCGCGGCTGGCGAGATCGTTGTGCTGGTCGGACCGTCGGGATGTGGCAAGACCACCACGATGAAGATGATCAACCGTCTGATCGAACCGACCTCCGGCCGGATCGTCATCGACGGGACCGACGTGCTGAAGCTCGACGCCGACGAGCACCGGCGGAACTGCGGCTATGTCATCCAGCAGATCGGGCTGTTCCCGCACATGCGCATCGCGGACAATATCGGCCTGGTCCCGCGAATGCTCGGCTGGAACCGCAGACGGGTCGCCGATCGCGTCGAGGAACTGCTGGAACTCGTCGGGCTGCCCGCCGGGACCTACGCACGGCGCTTTCCACGCCAGCTTTCCGGCGGGCAGCAGCAGCGCGTCGGCGTCGCCCGTGCGCTGGCCGCCGACCCACCGGTGATGCTCATGGATGAGCCGTTCGGCGCTACCGACCCCATCACTCGCGATCGCCTGCAGAACGAATTCCTCCGGCTGCAGCGGGAGATGCGCAAGACGGTGGTCTTCGTCACCCACGATTTCGAAGAGGCGTTGAAGATGGGTGACCGGATCGCCGTGCTGCGCCCGCAGTCGGTGATCGCGCAGTACGACACCCCCAAAGAGGTTCTCGCCAATCCGGTCGATGACTACGTGGCCGGATTCATCGGAGCGGGTGGGCACCTCAAACAGCTCGCGCTGATGTCGCTCCGCGAGGTCGACTTGAGCCCGCCTCCGTCCTCCGCGAGCGGCGTGCCCGTCCTCGCCGTCGACTCCACTATGCGCGATGCGCTGGACATTATGCTCGCGAACGGCGCCGACTCGGTTGTGATCACGGAGAACGGGGAGGCGGACGGATCCGACCGTGCCATCGGCTCCCTCCAGCTTGGCGATCTGATGGCTGCGATCGGTACTGCACGGGCCGATGAGCCGGCGAGCGCTGATGTATCCGGTTCCCGGGGCAGCCGCTGATGGCCATCGCGCAACGCCTGCCCTCCCCCAGTGAGAATGCGACCGCCATCCCCGCCAGCACAGCCTCCACATCAATTGCCGAACGGCTGCGGACGCGATGGCGTGGCATGCTGGTTCGTCCGGTATCGCTCGCCGTCGTACTTGTGCTGCTCTATTTCTGGGTGAGTTCGCGTACCCTCGACTCGATCGAGAAGCGGTCGTTGAACTCGCACGAAATCACTGTCGAGCTGATGCAGCACATCAAGCTGTCTCTGGCCGCGACCGTCATCACGGTCGTCATCGCGGTGCCGTTGGGTGTCCTGCTGACCCGATCGTCGACTCGCTGGTTCAAGGCCGGCGGGCTGGCCCTGAGCAACCTCGGACAGGCGATCCCTTCGATCGGTCTGATCGTGCTGCTCGCGTTGTGGATCAACACGGGTTTCTGGACCGCCCTGATCGGTCTGGTCCTCTACGCGATGCTTCCGATTCTGCGCAACACCATCGTCGGGCTGGAGGGCGTCGATCCGGCGCTGACCGAGGCCGCTCGCGGCATGGGGATGTCCCGGCTCGCGGTCCTCGCGCGGATAGAGCTGCCCCTCGCCGTACCGGTGATCCTCGCCGGCATCCGCACCGCGCTGGTACTCACGGTCGCCACGACCACGCTCGCGACGTTCATCGGGGCCGGTGGCCTCGGTGGCGGACTGATCGTCGGTATCAACCTCAACCGCCCGTCCGTCAGCCTCACCTATGGCGTTCTTGCCGCGGCGCTCGCTCTGTTCGCCGACTGGATCGGCGCGGTAGTCGAGGAGCTGCTTCGCCCGCGTGGGCTGTGACAGCTTCCCTTTTCGTCGCTCGCACCCCATCCGATCGATACACCTGGAGGAAGTATCCGTATGCGTGTTCCTAGCCGAAGTGTGTTGACCTTGGTAGTGGCCCTTGTCGGCGTGGGCCTTGCCAGTGGCTGCACGGTGAGCAAGAAGAAAGACACCCAGGAGGTCGGCACCGGCTCGATCAAGAAGGTCGACGCGCTCAGCGGGGCCAAGATCAAGGTCGGCTCCAAGGAATTCGACGAGCAGTTGCTACTCGGTCAGATCGCCATCCTCACGCTGCAAGCCGCGGGTGCCGACCCGGTGGACAAGACGAACATCAACGGCTCGACGAACGTACGCCAGGCCCTGACCAGCGGCAACATCGACCTTTACTGGGAATACACCGGTACCGACTGGATCACCTACCTGAAGAACACGAAACCGATCGACGATCCTCAGCAACAGTTCGACGCGGTCGCGCAGGCGGACGCGAAGAACGGCATCACGTGGTGGGATGCGGCGCCGGCCAACAACACCTATGCGATCGCTGCCAAGGCCGGCACGATCAGCAAGTACCACATCAACACGATCTCCGACTACGCGGCGCTCGCCAAGAGCGACCCGTCCGCCGCGTCGATCTGTGTCGAGAGCGAGTTCAAGAACCGCGACGACGGGTTCCCCGGGGTGGAGAAGACCTACGGCTTCACACTGCCGGGCGGCGACGAACATCTACTCGACACCGCGGTCGTGTACACCGAACTCGACAAGGGAAGCACGTGCAACTTCGGTGAGGTCTACGAGACCGACGGCCGTGTCTCGTCGCTCAAACTGACTTTGCTCAAGGACGACAAGAAGTTCTTCCCCATCTACAACCCGGCCATCTCCGTCCGAAGCTCGATCGCGACCCAGTATCCGCAACTGAAGGACCTGTTCGCTCCGGTCGCAGCAAAGTTGGATACCGCGACCCTGGCCGCCTTGAACAAGAAGATCAGTGTCGACGGCGAGACGCCAGCGAAGGTGGCGCACGACTGGATGGCGTCGGAGGGCTTCATCGGCTGACGGCCAGCCCGAGTCGACCAGGGCCGTGACCATGGGTGCGCCTGGAACGGTGCGTCGATGCTTCGGTCTTCAGCTCGACGACGGTGACGACTTGGCCAAGTGCCCACTCCCGCGGGTCGTCTTTGACCTCGGCGAGGCGGCCTGGTCGCCGGTGCGCTGCTGGTGTTTGGCGAGCCAGCACCAGCAGCGCACCGGGAAGCCTCCTTGGTGACGGCCGAAGGGCTCCGGTGCGTTAAGCGTTGGCAGCATCGAGGCGGATCGAAGAGTGAAGTTGTCGAGTCGTCCGCGTCCGTGGCCGCCGTCAAGGTGAGTGTTTGCTGGCTTCCGGGCGGCCGGCAGCGTCCGCCCGTCCGGGCGTCCCACACCGCATCAGCTTCGCTCCAGTACACACACACGTTCCAAGGCCACGCGTTGCTTGGACGAGCTGGTCGCGGACCTCGCAGGCACCTTGCAGGATCGCTCTGCAATTTTGACATCGGGTTCGCGTCGCTCGGCCATGAAGGCAACGAATCGTTCCGTGACGCGGGACATCGGGATTCGCGAGGTCGCCAGAACAACGCGCCTTTTCAGGCCAGTGTCGATTCGTACGACGCGAATGCCGTGAAAGCCGGTGGTACAGAGCTCGGGGACGATCGTGATGCCCATGCCCTCTCTGACCAGAGTGAGCAGGGTGGCCATGTCCGCGATCTTCAGATCGACGCGGCACGTCAAGCCTTTGCGTTCGTAGATCTCGCGGACGAGGGGCTCGCACCCGCCGTCGGACATCAGCAGGGTGTCGTCTTCTAGCTCGGACAGCGCGATCAGCGGCACCTCGGTCAGAGGATGGTCTTGCGGGAGGACAGCAACCCACTGGTCGTCGGCCAGCCGCAACTGGTCGGCGTGCGGCAGGTTCGAAGGCGTGTTGCTGGTGTCGGCGTTTTTCGCCACGGTGGCGATGTCGATGAATCCCGTGTCCAACCATTGGACCAGCTCGCTGTCGCGCCCTTGCAGGAGAGCCACCCTGATTCCTGGGTACTCACGGCGAAAGGCGGCGATGACCGGCACCAGCAGCGGCCCGACGCTGGGCGTTGTCCCGATGCGAAGAATGCCGGTGGCCTCCCGGCGCTCCATCCGTGCAAAGCTTTCGATGAGGTCAAGCCGCTCCAGGACCTGGCGAGCCTGCTCCACGATGCGAACGCCCGCGCCGGTCAGGCTGTGCGCGCCACGGGTTCCGCGGACCAAGAGCGGGACGCCGAGGTCGCGTTCGAGGCTTGCTACGGCTCGACTCACCGTCGATTGCCTGACGCCCAGGCGATCGGCAGCACCGGTGAAGCCCCGCTCGTCGATGACGGCGACCAATGCGCGTAGCTGGCCTATCTCCATGCGTCCCAAGCATAGGTCACCCCGCGCAACGCATTTGATACATCGGTGCGGGTTGGGTTGCCTGTCAACATGCACTCGATCAGCGCTCGGGACGCTCTGAGGATCTTGCTTGTCGCGGCGCTGTGGGGTGCCTCGTTCCTGTTCATCAGGGTGGCCGTCCCGCAGATGGGACCGCTGGGCCTGATGGTCGTACGGACCGGCCTGGCCGGGGTTGCCCTGCTGGCGGTCGTGGTGGCCACGCGGCGCGCCCCGAAGGCGCGGGACAGCCATCGCTATCTCGTACTCGGCCTGACCTCGGCCGCAGTACCGTTCGCGTTGATCGCCTTCGCCGAGCTACACCTGCCGGCCTCACTAGCCGCGATCTTGAACGCGACGACACCACTGTTCACCGCACTGTTGACAGCCGCCGTGACGAAGACCGCACCGACCCCGAGGCGTCTCGCGGGAGTCGTCGTCGGAGTTGTCGGGGTCGCTGTCGTGGTCGGTGTCGGGCCCGTCGGTGTGACCCCGGAAGTCCTGCTGGCCGTCGGCGCCAGCCTCGTGGCGGCGATCTTGTACGCCGTCGGCGGCGTGTACGCCCAGCGCCGGATGTCTGACCTGAAGCCGCTGACACTTGCGACCGGACAGAATCTCGGCGCTGCCGCCCTGCTCGCCATCCCTGCGCTGCTGACCCACCCGGCCACACCCCCGTCCGGGACGGCCTGGGCGAACGCCGCCGCCCTCGGCCTCGCGAGCAGCGCGGTCGGCTTCGCGGTCTTCTACAAGCTCGTCGCGACGATAGGCGCCGTCGGCGCCTTGTCTGTGACTTTCCTCGTGCCCGTCTTCGGTTTGGTCTGGAGCGCACTGTTCCTCGGCGAGGCCATCACCTGGGCCCTCGTCCTGGGCCTGGCCGTGATCCTCGCGGGCCTGTACCTACTCCTCGGTCCGCAGCGGGTACCCGAACCGGCCTCGGCGAAGTAGACGCGATGTGGTCCCACGGCGCACGGCGTCGTGTCGCTCCGCGATCGGAAATTTCGACTGATGGCGGCAGATGGGGCGGCCGGTTCCGGGTGAAGAAGGTGATCCAGCATGGCTGAGGCGGATCAGCTAGCGGCATCACTGTCGTGCCGGAGTCGGGCTACTCGTTCCGGATGACAAGTCGGGGGTTTGAGGGCCGGCGGGTGGGGCATGGGCGGGCATGCGTACAGCATTGATGACCAAGCTGGAGCAGGCGTCCTCGCTCGACCGGGTGGGAGACCGGCTACAGCCCAAGGTATGGGGGCTGCTGCGGCCGCAACGGGTCAAGGATGCTCTGCACGGGGTGTGGTTGGGCCATCCGCTGCACCCGGCGTTGGTGCAGATCCCGGTCGGCGCGTGGATGAGCAGCGTCGTCCTCGACCTGTTGCCAGGGCGGCGGACGCCAGGGCGGGAGCAGGCCGCTACGACCCTGATCGCGGTCGGCACAGCGAGCGCGTTGCCGGCCGCACTGACTGGCATCAACGACTGGTCGTGGCTGTGGCAGGAGGAACGGCGGGTCGGACTGGTGCACGCCGCCACGAACACCTTGGGGGTGGCTGTCTACGCGGGCTCGCTCGCCGCGCGGCTGCGAGGGCGGCACGGGCTGGGCCGCTTGCTGGGCTTGTTCGGCTTGGCGGCGGTGGGTGCGGGCGGATACCTCGGCGGGCACCTCGTCTACAAGCAGACCGCTCAGGTCAACCAGGGCGCCCCGGACATGCACCGGGTCGAGTACGGGTGGCGCCGGGTGGCCGAGGTCGACTCGCTTCCCGAGGCTCAGCTGCTGGCCCGGCGGGTCGACGACGTGCCCGTGGTGGTCTACCGCGACGGCGGCGACATCACCGTGATGCTGGACCGCTGCGCCCACCAGAGCGGACCGCTCGGGGAGGGCAAGATGGTCCAGGTCGACGGCAAGCCCTGTGTCGTCTGCCCCTGGCATGGCAGCACCTTCCAACTGAAGGACGGAAAGGTCGTGCACGGCCCCTCCAGCAGCGACCAACAGGTGCTACCCACGCGGATCTCCGACGGCGTTGTGGAGGCCAGATTGCCCTGACCGCGATGGGCGACGGTGCTGCCGTATGACGGACGCGGCCCCCGTGCTGGGGCGCCTGGCCGGGCGAACGGCTCGCTGAGCTGGGCGTATCGTCGACGGACGCTGAAGACCGGTTGAACAGGGACGCCCCTCGCCGCACCGATGTGGTCGGGGCCCTCCCGAACCGGGGCGCGGTTGATCCGCCTCGTCGGTGCCGTCCTCGCCGAACAGACCGACGAGTGGCCGATCACGGTCGATACATGGGCATCGAACTACTGGCCGTCGACCATGTGCTCGACGCCGCGGACTTGGCCCTCAAGGCGCTTGAGTCGGGGTGGCAACTGGTCCTTGGTGTCGGTGTAGCCGCGGGTCGATGTCGTCACTTCTGATCACTGTACCCCTACGGGCTAGGGGTATGCTACGGTCTCTCATCGTGATACCCCACGGGAGTACGGTATTGGAGGAGTTCATCGATGTGCGACTGCTCGACATCAACCGTCACTGATGCCGCTGAAATCGCGGTACCGGGTCGGTCCTTCACGGTGACCGGCATGTCCTGCCAGCCCTGCGCGACCCGGGTGACCACGGCGGTGCGGCAGGTGCCGGGAGTCGGCGAGGCGATGGTCGACCTCGCGGCGAGCCGGCTCACGGTCACCGGCGACGCCAGCGACGCCGCCATCCACGCGGCCGTCATCGAAGCCGGCTACCAGATCAGCAACGCCTGACCGTCCGAGAGGTCCCCGGCGCCGTCCGCGGTGCCGCGGACCGCCCCTCGACAAGGAGTCACGTCATGCACCCCGATCCGAGGCGCTGGTGGGCACTGCTCGTGCTCGCCGGCGCCCAGTTCATGGTCATCATGGACACGTCCATCATCGGCGTGGCGCTGCCCCGCATGCAGGCCGATCTCGGGTTCACCCCGAGCGGGCTGCAGTGGGTGTTCAACGCCTACGTCGTCGCGTTCGGCGGTCTGCTGCTGCTCGGCGGCCGGCTGTCGGACCTGCTCGGCGCCCGCCGGGTCTTCGCCGCCGGCTGGAGCATCCTCATCGCCGGGTCTGTCGTGGCGGCCGCGGCGCACAACGCCGGCACGGAGATCGCCGGCCGCGCTGTCCAGGGGGTGGGCGCGGCCCTGATCGCGCCGGCGGCGATGACTCTGCTCATGGTGCTGTTCGCCGGTCAGCCGAGCGAACTTCCCAAGGCGTTGGCGTTGTACGGGGCGGCCGCCCCCGCTGGCGGCACCGCTGGCGTTTTCCTCGGTGGTGTCATCACGCAGTGGCTGTCGTGGCCGTGGGTGTTCATTGTCTACGTGCCGATCGGGCTAGCGTCCCTGGCTCTCGTCCGGCCTCTGCTGCCGGCCGTCGCGGGACGCCGCGGTCGGGTCGACCTCGCCGGCGCGGTCGCCGTGACCGCGGGCCTGGCACTGGCCGTGTACGCCATCGTCCGGGCGCCGCAACAGGGCTGGGCCTCGGGTGTCACGCTGCTACCCCTGGCTGGGGCGGTCGTGCTGCTGGCCGGCTTCGTAGCGATCCAGCGGGCCGTCGCCGCGCCGCTGATGCCGCTGTCGGTGTGGCGCACCCCGAACCTCGCGGCCGCCAATCTCGCGATGGCCCTGCTGGGTGCGGCATGGATTCCGATGTGGTACTTCCTCAACCTCTACCTGCAGCAGGTGCTGGGCTTCGGCGCGTTCGCGTCGGGCGCCGCGCTGGTGCCGATGACCGCGCTGATGATGCTGCTCATGGTGGGCGTGACGGGTCGGTTCATCGGTCGGTTCGGCACCAAGCCTCTGATCAGCGCCGGCCTTGCCGTCCTGGCGATAGGGCTTGTTCTTTTCGCCGGAGTCAGCCCCGACGGCAGCTTCGTCGTGGACGTACTGCCCGGTTCGCTGGTGTCCGCGGTTGGAATGTCGCTGGCGTTCATCCCGGCCACCATGTCCGCGATCGGCGGCGCGGCGCCCGAGCAGGCTGGCCTGGCCTCCGGTGTGGTCAACACGACCTACCAGATCGGCTCCGCGTTCGGACTGGCGGTGATGACCGCGCTCGCCACCGCGAATGGCGCCGGCCGGCTCGGCGACCTGTCCGGACTGACCGACGGGTTCTCCGCCGCATTCATCGGCGCCGCCGTCGTCGCCGGTCTGGCCGCACTGCTGGCGTTGCTCACGCTGCGACGGCCGGAGCCGGTTTCCGACCCTGAACGAGTCCGCGAGCGCGCCGCCGTCTAGCAGGCGTGGAAACGAGGGTGACCTGGGTGCTGTTCCAGTCAGAAAACGTTACGGGAACCGGATAGCCGATCGAGCTGGCGTCTGATCGTCAGGGCGTTCGTTGACGTGAAAGGGAAGGATTGTCGTGCGATGTGACTCGCCTGCGGCAGCCAGGATGGATGGTTTTCCGCGATGCGACCATGCGCCGGCGGTCAGCGACTGTGGAAGGCCGCGGCGCTTCCTGATGTCGGACGCCGCCGTGCCCGGCCAGAGGCTGACCGCCCAATGACCTCTGTGGACGAGTCGGGCCGGCCTGCCGCCGGATCGGCGGTACCGGCGACGGGTCGTGCCGGCGCCGGAGGCGGCGGAATCGGCGTGGCCGTGGGCCTGGCGATGGGGCCGGCGGTCGCACTCGGGCTGGCCCGCTTCGCCTACGCGCTGCTACTCCCGGCAATGCGCGCGGACCTGCACTGGTCGTTTGCCACGGCGGGCGCGATGAACACCGCCAACGCGCTCGGCTACCTCTCCGGCGCGCTGCTAGCCGGGCCGCTGACCCGCCGGGCCAGCGCGCGGTCATTGTTTGTCGCCGGGCTTGCGGTCACCGCCGGCGCCCTGTTCGTCTGCGGCATCACCGGCGAGCTGGGCGTGCTGCTCGTGGTCCGCGCGGTGGCCGGCGCGGCCGGCGCGATCAGCTTCGTGGCCGGCGGGGGCCTTGTCGCCCAGGCCGGTGCCGGACGCTCGCACGCCCGCGCCGCGCTGCTGCTGGGCGTCTACGTCGCTGGCGGCGGGGCCGGCATCGTCGCCTCCGGGCTGGCGGTGCCTGCCCTGCTCGCCCACACGTCGGCAGCCGCCGGCTGGCGGTGGGGCTGGCTCCTGCTGGCCGCGCTGGCGGCGCTGGCACTGATCGCCAGCCTACCGGCGCTCCGGGCGACCCGGCCGCCCGCGCCAGCCCCAGCCGGGGCGAGCCGGTGGCCGGCCCGCAGCCTCGCCCCGACACTCGTCGCCTACGGGCTGTTCGGAGCCGGATACATCGCGTACATGACCTTCATCGTCGCCTTCCTCAAAGCCGAAGGCACCACCAGTGACCAGGTGGGCCTGTTCTGGGTCGTTCTCGGCGCCTCGTCCGTCGTGGCCGTCTTCGCCTGGGGCCCGGTGCTTGGCCGGCTGCGAGGCGGTCGCGGACCCGCGGTGTGTCTGGCGATCGTCACCGCCGGCGCGGTGCTTCCGCTGCTGGCACGGTCAACCACTGCGGCGTTCGTATCCGCGGTACTGTTCGGCGGCTCGTTCCTGACCGTTGTCACCGCCGTGACCGCCTTGGCCCGCGCCAGCCTGCCCGCCCACCATTGGACCCCCGCCATCGCCAGCCTCACCGCCGTCTTCGCGCTCGGCCAATGCGCCGGCCCGCTCCTCGCCGGCGCGCTTTCCGACACCGGGCACGGAACGGCCGCCGGGATGCTGCTGTCCGTGGGCATCCTTGCCGCCGGCACTCTCATCGCCTTGCTGCAAGCCCAGCGTGAGCCTGCCCCGTGACCGCCCGCCGCGCGAGCATCACGGCACTGTCCGGGTGTCGAGCGGAACTTGAAGGCGAGGGACGGGTCCGCCGCGTCCCTCGCCAACAGGCAATCGTCACCGCCCGACCGGTCGCGCGGCACCGGGCGCGTCCTGGTACGCCGCGACTCGGCGTTCGCCTCTCGGCCGTGGTGTCCGCCTATCCGCGGCAGGAGCGAACTTCCGTGCCCCCGCGCAGCCGCCCATCCGGGGCGTCGGGCGCGGACATGAAGGCCGGTACCGCGTCAACCCTGACGGGCCATTGTCACGTGGCCACCCCACAGCAGCGAATCCGGTTCGTCGCGCCACCACAGGTCGTCGGTCTTCTTACCTCTGCTCACGGCAACGACCCGAGTTCCGCACGCCTGCTCCATCGCCCGCAGGAACGCCCCCAGATTCCCCGACTCGTCACCGGCCGCCACCTCCGCCGCGCTCCAACCCGGCAGCATACGCACCTCACCGCCGTCGTAAAGCCCGACCGGGCCGAGATCCGCCAGGACGTCCACCTTCGTCACGACGATCCCGGCGGCCTGATTGAGCCGGCACGCATCCCTCAGCCAGCCTGTGTCGAGCCAGCCGGTCTCGCGCATCAGCTGGGTGGCACCGTCCAACTCGTCGCCGAGCACCTGCAGCCGCGCGTTCAGCGCAGGGGGTACCCGCGACGGCAGTTCCCCGCCACCGACCTTCGTGACGTAGGCAGGAGTCACCAGCAGCGAGGCCGACACGTCGCGCGGTCCGACGCCGAGACCCGTGAGTACTCCGCCGATGGTCGTGTTGCTCGAGGTCACGTACGGATAGTCGCCGTGGTCGACATCAAGCCGGGCACCCTGTGCTCCCTCGGCCACCACACACCCACCGCGGTCGAGCACGCTGCGCAGGTAGAGGCTGTCGTCGCCGCAACAAGGGCCCAACACCTCGACGAACTCCGCGGCCAGGTCGCGCAGTTCCGGCGATACTCCCGAGAGGAGCAGGTCGCCCACCCGCAAGCCCTGCCGGCCAGCCTTGTCCCGGTACGCGGTCTGCCCGCCACGATGAAGCTCGAACTGCTGGACCCGCTCTCATTCTTGTTCAAGGACGAAGTGCGCCAGGTCGGCCGGAGCCTCGGGCTGCCCGAGGAGATCGTAGATCGGCACCCGTTCCCCGGCCCGGGACTCGCGGTACGCATGACTGGCGCGGTCACGGCGCAACGGCTGGAGCGGCTGCGTCGAGCCGACCACATTTTCGTCTCCGAGCTGCGCAAGGCTGGGCTGTACCGCACCACCGCTCAGGCTCTGGCCGTCCTCACCTCGGATAAATCGGTGGGCGTGCTGGGCGATGCGCGCACCTACGAGGACGTGGTCGCGCTGCGCGCCGTCGATACCGAAGACTGGATGACGGCGGACTGGTCCCGCCTTCCTCACGAGTTCCTGGCGTCGGTCAGTAACCGGATCGTCAATGAGGTACCCGGCATCAACCGGGTGGTGTACGACATCACCAGCAAACCGCCGGCGACGGTGGAGTGGGAATAGCCGATGCGACAGGTGTGTGTCACCGGGGCAGCGAGCGGCATCGGACTGGCCACCGCGCGCCGGTTCCTGACCTCGGGTGACGCCGTAGTCCTGGCCGACCGTGACACCGGTGCGCTCCGTGCCGCGGAGGCAGAGTTGGCCTCGATGTGCCCCGATCGGGTGCGGGCCTATGAGGTCGACGTGTCGAGTGAGGAGCAGGTACGCCAGCTCTTCTCCGAGCCCGGTGCTGGCGGCGCCGGGCTCGACTGCCTGGTGCTCTGCGCCGGCGTGACTTCGGACGGATTCATCGCCTCGATGTCGGCACACGACTGGTCGTACATCCTCTCGGTCAACCTCACCGGCGCGTTTCTGTGCCTGAAGTACGCAGCCCCGCTGCTACAGGCCGCGCCAAGCGCCGCGGTGGTGGCGGTCTCGTCCGTGTCGGCGCATGTCATCGGCGCCGGTGGTGGGTGCGCGGCGTACGAGGCGTCCAAGGCGGGCCTCGTACAGCTGGTACGGGCGTTCGCGGTGGAGCACGCCGCGGATGGGATCCGGGCCAACGTCGTCAGCCCGGGCCGGATCCGAAGCAGACTCGGCGAGCACACCAGCGAGCTCGCCGCCTCCGTGTACACCTCGGCAGATGGGCCTCGTCGAGCCCGGCAGCCGTTTGGCGCCCCGCCACGCTACGAAGGGTCGGCCGACGAGGTGGCCGGTGCGGTGGTGTACCTGGCCGGGACGGACGCCGGCTTCGTCACCGGCACCGAACTGCTCGTCGACGGCGGCTACACCGCAATCTGAACCTTGTCTCGGAGGACGTCCCGATGTCACTACCGCTGTACCCGCACGGCCTGCCCGGTAAGCTCATCGCCTTCTGCGGCATGGACGGCAGCGGCAAGACCACGCTTATCGAGGGGCTGCGCGCCCATCTTGCCGGGCTCGACCACGACGTCATGACGACCATGCAGCCGTCGCGGTACGCGCGTGAATCCCCGCTGTTCATCCAGTACATCTACGAGCCGGACCGCCGCCACCTGGTGGACTACCGGGCCCTCATCTGCCTGCTCACCAGTGACCGGTTGCAGCACATCCACGAGACCATCCTGCCGGCTCTACAGGATGGCAAGCTCGTCATCACCGACCGCTACCTGTTCACCGCGCTGGCTCAGATGCGGGCGCGCGGGTACGACCAGGAGCACTGGTTCGTCGAGATCTGCCAGCACGTGCCCCGGCCCGACCTGACCCTGCTGTGTGACCCCGGCTTCGAGGTGTCACAGGGCCGGGTGGGGCGCCGCTCCGACTGGCGCGCGTCCTACATCAAGGCCGACCATGACCAGCGGCTGTACCTGGAGTACCAGCGGGTCGCTGACGAAGAGCAGATCGTACGGTTCGATACCTCGGCGCCGCTCGACCGGACCCTGCCACTGCTGCTGGACCTGGTCGGCCGGTCCCTTCCCGACCTCGCTACCAGAACGAGTGCCTGACCGGCACGCACCAGCCCTCCGGCACAGACTTCCGGGCAGGCTCGGCGGGGTTGACCGCCGGGTGATGCGCGTTCGGCGCGGATTGCCGGCACATCGCCCGCATTCGGGTGATAAACCTCGCAGCCCATCTCCGCTGACATGCCTGACATCAGGAACTGAGCCTCGACCGCCGGACGCTGCAGGCCGACCCGGCTAGCCTCCTTATCGACAGTGGTTCAAGAATCGAGGCGTGATGCCGGACGGGCCAGCGACGCGAACGACCAGTCGCGATGTCGCGCGCAAGGCGGCCGTGTCGCGGTCGGCGGTGTCGTTGGTGCTATCGAACAAATGGCACGGCCGAGTGTCTCCGGCCACAGCCGAGCGAATTCGCGCCGCAGCGGCTGGACTCGGGTATCAGCCGAACCTCGTCGCGCGCAGCCTCCGGTTGGAGCGCACCGGAACAATACTGCTGGTCGTTCCGACCCTGACCAACCCCATATTCGGGTACATCCACGCGGGCGTCGCCCGCGCTGCGGCCGAACGCGATACCGCGGTCGTGGTCGCGCCCCTGGAGGCCGACGAGAGCGAACAGCCGCTCCCGCTGGTACGACAAGCACTCGACGGGCTGATCGTATGCTCGCTCGGCGACGACCGCCGGCTGCCCGATCTGTGGGGCGGGCTGCCGCAGGTGAACATCGACAGGGACCCGGCGCGCTCTGCCCACGTGGTCAACGCTCACGTCGGCGATGGAATGAGCCAGTTGGCCCGGCACCTGCTCGGGCTCGGGCACCGGCACATCGGATACCTGCACTCGGCGCGCAAGGCATGGACTTTCGGGACACGAGCCCGCGCGCTGCGCAGGCATGCTCAGGCATACGGCGCAACGCTGAGCTTGGCGGCGACCAGCTTCGAATTCCGCACCGCCCAGGAGACGGCCCTCCGCCTGCTCGGTGCGCAGCCCCGGCCCACGGCTCTGATCTGTGAGGACGACAACCTGGCCGTGGCCGCCTACGGTGCGGCAAGGAAGCTGGCACTCCGCATTCCGCAGGACCTGTCGGTGACCGGCTTCAACGACCTGCCCATCGTTCAAGTGCTCGATCCCGCTCTGACAACGGTACGGATACCGGCGGAGCAACTGGGTCGGACCGCGGTCGAGCACCTGATGCGAGTCATGGACGGCGAGGAGAGCGGCCGCGAACGGCTGCCTACCGCCCTGATCATACGAGAGTCGACGGCATCGCCTCCGGCGCCAACCCGTGCGCGGCGAGGAAGGTGAGCCAGTCGGCGGCTGCGTCTACAGCGGACTGACGCGAGTCGGTGGAGTGGATAAGGCGAGTATGACAGCAGACCCATCCGGGCCGGACCGGTCTACTCGGCCGGTAGTACACGGCGCCAGCGGATCGCAAGCGACGATCTCACCCGTCGGCAGCACCACCGAGCCCAAGTCGACGGACTCGACGACGTAGGTGATCCCATCACGCTCTACCGAGCGGCCAACCGTAAGGAGCGCGTCAAGATCGGGAAGGTAAGGCACGGCCCGCAGCCTACCGTGCCCGAGGACCCCACCCGGCTCTCGAAGCACGTGGCTGACCCGCAGGTGAGCAACCGAACTCCGGGTGATAGCGGACCCGGATCAGCGCGAAGCTTCGCAGACAACCCCCGCCGCACCATCGGGCGGATCACGACGGGCATTCCCGCCACGCGCCGATCGCAATCAGCAGGGTGGCGCGTAAGCGCGGCCCGGAACGTACAAGGACCATTCGGCACGGGTGACTCGGTCACCGATAGCGCCGCAAACGGCCGCCATCGCCGCGGCCGGATCGCTGATCATAATTCGCGCGGTACCGGCGGCACCCCCCGCAACCAGTGTCGTCGAGTCCCGGCGGTACCCGACGGTGTACAACGCATCGGGCGACATGCCGACCGCGGCCAGCGCCACCGGATGTTCCCGGTCGCGGACGTTCCACAGCCACACACCGCCGTCCGTCGTCGCCGCCGCGAGGGTGCGACCGTTGGGAGCGAAGCACAGCAGGTACACGTAGTCGGTCGGCCCGGTGAGCGGCTTCCCCAGTGCGCGCGGCGCGGACGGCTGGCTTACGTCCCACAGCCGGATGGTGGAGTCCCCGTTGCCGGCGGCGAGGGTACGACCGTCCGGACTGAACGCGACGCTGTACACATAGTGGTCCCCCGCGAGAAGCGGCTTCCCCAATGCGCGCGGCGTAGACGGCCGGCTTACGTCCCACAGCCGGATGGTCTTGTCATCGCTACTGGCCGCGAGCGTGCGACCATCCGGGCTGAAGGCCACCCAGGTCACGTACGAGGTGAAGCCGCCTAGCGTCGCGCGCCGTACAGGGGCCGCCGGATCCCGGACATTCCACAGTTGGACGGTCTCGTCGTCGCCGGCCGCGGCCAGCGTGCGGCCGTCAGGGCTGAACGCCACCGACTCGATCATCTGACCGCCGGTGTCGAGCGCCGGGCCGTCGGGAGCGGGGTGGGCGGGATCGGACACGTTCCAGACTCGCATTCCAGAGCCCTTGCCGTAGCTGACAGCGAGCGTACCGCCGTCCGGGGTGAATGCGACCGAGCCGGCAAAGCCGTCCGGTCCCATCAACGGCGGCCCGTACGGCACGGGTTCGCGCGGATTCGCGGTATTCCACAGTTGCATGCCGGCCGTAGTGCTGCCGACGGCGAGAGTACGGCCGTTCGGACTGAACACCGCCGCGCTGACCACACCGGACGCCGCGAGTTCCGGGCCGTGTACCGGCCAGAGCCGGGTGATGCCGTCGTTGGCGGTGGAGAGCAGTCGCCGGCCGTCTGCGGCGAACGTCACCGATGTGACCGGTGACGGGTGCGGGAGGACCGCGACGAGCCGGAACGAGCTGGTGTCCCACATCCGTACGCCGACGGTTGCGTCCGAGCTGCCCGCGGCGAGCAGCGAGCCCTCGGGGCTAAAGGCCAGCGCGTTGATCCAGCTCTGTGCGCCCCCGAGCCGGGCGACCACGGCGGGGTGACGCGGGTCGGCGACGTTCCAGACGTTCACGCGGTTGTTCCGGCCACCCGCCGCGAGCAGCCGCCCGTCGGGGCTGAGCGCGATCTGACCGATCTCCTTCGTCAGCCCACCGGCGGTGCCGAGCATCAGCGGGCGGGTCCGGTCGGAGATGTCCCATAGCGTCACCGCGCCGCTGTCGGTACCCAGCGCGATCGTGCTGGCATCGGCGCTCAGCGCCACCGACTTGATGACGCCGGCCGTCAATCGCAGCGGTGCTCCCTGCGCAGCGAGCGCAGGAACGGTACTCCACAGCTGAACGACGCCGTTGCCGCCACTCGTGGCGAGCAGGTGGCCGTCCCGGGTGACCGCGATCCCGAAGACGGCGCCCGCTGAGCCGCCTCGTGCGGTGGCGAGAAGGTAGGGATGCCGCGGATCGCCGATCGTCCACTCCTGGACGGCGCCGTTTTCGGTACCCGTCAGAAGGTCACCGTGATCGAATGAGACAGTACTGAACGGCGCGCCCGACGGAGATCGAACGGTGGCTATGACCGCTGGCGCGCGCCCGCTGGAGATGTCCCAGATCCGCAGCTTGTCGTCCCGGACAACGGCCACGAGATGCCCATCCTGGTCCAGCGCCCCACCCGCGAGCAGCCCGTTGCCATCCGGGTCGATCAGCCGGTCCGCGAGGGTGACTCCGGTCGCCGCCGTCAAGCTGGAGCGGGCCTCGGTGCTGGGCGCTATCTCGTACGCGGTGATCGCCAGCTGCGCGGACAGTGACGCGTCCTTGCTCCGTAGCTGGTCGGAGCGGGTGGCGACGAGCCGGGACAGCGCGACATCGCGCTCCTGGTCGGCAGCGGCCCTCGCGGCCACGGCCGAGTTCCATTCGACGACGGCGGTGGCACCGCCCGCGGCCGCGAGCAGGAACAGCACCGCGAGGCCAGCGATCGTCTGCCGCAGGCGGCTGATCCGGCGACGCTCGTGCCGGGTGCTGGCCTTCAGGAAGGCTGTCACATCGGCCGTGCTCTCCTCGGGGTGGTGGCGCGCCCAATCGGCGGCCGACGACAGGCGTGCGCCCCGCAGGAGCCCGTCGGCGCCCCGGCCCTCGGAGTGCCATTCCCTAGCGAGCTGCGCGAGTTGCCTGCCGGTGAGCAGGTCGGCGCGGCCGGTGTCGAGCCAGCAGGCGAGCTGTGGCCAGGCCGAGAGGAGAGCCTCGTGGCTGATTTCGACGGTGTCGACGTCCACGGTAATCAGCCGCTGCGCCACGAACCGGTCGATGACGTCCGCCAACTCCTCCCGCTGCCCGGGGTTCAGGGCCGCGAACAGTTCGCGCCGGGAGACCCGGCGGCGGGTGTCGGCACCACCAGGATCCACGTGGACGAGGTCAAGGAACAACCGGCGGGCGAGGCGCCGCTCCCGTGCCGTGAAATCGCCGTAGACCGCGTCGGCGCTCTCCGCGACAGCGCCGCGGATCCCGCCGGTGGACCGATAGTCAGCAATCTTGAGTCGGCGTCCACGCCCCCGCTGCCAGGTGAGAAACAGCGCGTGGGCCAGCAGTGGCAGGGTACCCGCGAGGTTGCTGCCGTGCGGCGCCACGTCGTGCAGCACCGCGTCGACGAAACCCTCCTCGATATCGAGGTTGGCCAGCCGAGCTGGTCCGACGATGGCCTCGGTGAGTTCGGCCACGGTCATCGGCCCGGCCGTTACCTGGTTCTCCCCGGCGGCCGCCCGCAGGCGCGGCACCCCGAGCACCTGCGGGTAGAAGTCGGCGCGGAGGCTCAGCACCACCAGCGCGCCAGGGTCCCCGTCGGCCGCGCTGACCAAGGCCGCGATGAAGGCGTCCCGTTCGGCGACATCGTGCCAGGCGGTAAAGATCTCCTCGAACTGGTCCACGATCACCACCGGCCGCTCACCCGCAGCGTCCAGCTTCCTCGTGAGCATCGCGAGGGACTCCTCGCCGGGAATCATGAGCACGACGGGCCGGGAAAGCTCGGCGCGAACCGCTGGTACCAACCCGGCTCGCAGCACCGATGACTTCCCGGCTCCGGACGCACCGACCAGCAGAAGAATGCCGGACCGGCCGAGGCGATCGAGCGCCTCCAGCAGCTGCGTGGTGAGCGCTTCGCGGCCGAAGAACCAATCGACGTCCTCGGGTTCGAATCGTGCCAGCCCGCGATAGGGCACCACGGCCGACGGACGGCGGCCGGGAACACGCCGGGCGCGTTGCCAGGCAGACATCCAGTCATCCAGTTCCGCGTCGTCGACACCGCAGGCGCGCAACAGTTCGATCAACGGGCCACGCAGCGCTACCGAGGGCAGCCCACGTCCCGCGAACCAACCGCCCACCGTCGAATGCGGTACCCCACTCTTCGTCGCCACCTGACGAATGCTGAGTCCGGCGCGCTCTCGCACCCGAGTGAGCTCCCGAGCGAAACCATCCGCGTCACGGATAGAACGGACACCAGAATCAGGCTGGCTCGACATGTATCACTACTCCCGCGGCGACAGGGTCACGTTCGGTCGCCGACAGGCTACCCATCGACGTCTGTACGAGTCGTACGCCGCCCGTCCGTATCTGTACGGATGATTCGCCGACTCTGTCACACGTCCAGGTGGCTGCCCCATCGTCGAATCGGCGGCCGCAGCGGGTGCGGCTATCACGAAGGAGACGGCACGTGAAGACAATCAGGAGATTGACCCTGGTGATCGCCACAGCGCTCGCGGGAGTCGCGGTGGCCGCGATCCCCGCGAGCGCCAGCTCGGCCTACGTAGGACAGGATCCGTACGCGTCAGGCTGCGCGTACAGCGGGAGCCAGTGGAGTTCGTCGGGTACCGCGGTGTACGACGGCTCCACACTGGTCGGGACCGGCTATCTGCGGTACTCGTACGGCTGCAACGCGAACTGGAGCGAGTTCGTGTACGCCAACGGCACCACGTACGCCAACTACACCGTCGGACCGTCTGCCTGGGACAACGGGACCACCGGAACGGATCAATACTCACCAAATCTCGCCGCGAATCCGGTCTATTCCCGGATGGTCGACGGCAGCGTCACAGCCTGCGCCGGCGCCCAGATCTACCACTACCCCTCCGGCCAGTGGATCGAGTGGAGCTTCTTCGGCTGCGCGTGATCGCATCCGGTAGACGCGTGGTGCTCCGGCAGCACTCCGTGGATGGTGTTCGACGGTCGCCGCCGGCCTCGGAGACGGGCCGGCGGCGGGCGGCTGAGGAAACGCCTCCTTCACCCGCGCGGAGCGCTTGAGGACTCACGCTCCATAAACGGGATTAACGACTCAGGACTACGAGGCTGGCGTGCGGTTGGCGGACGTGCGGATGGCGACGCAGCAGCGGCCGGTGCGGGGTACGAGTGCGGCCCGGTCGGGGTTGTGGCCGCAGCCGGCGAGCAGTCCGCGGAGTAGGGCGTGATTGAGTCCGCAGACCAACTCCAGGTGTCGCTCTGCCAATTGGTGGAAGGGGCAGTTCCGCAGGTCGATGTCACCGTCGTCGGTGACTGCGGGTTCGTATCCGCGTCGCCGCAGTGTTTCGAGCAGGTCGCCGGTGTTGTCCTGATGGGCGCGGCGTCCTTCGTCCTCTGCCGCGGTCATCAGCGTCGAGCGCAGATCGCTGGATCCGGCGCCCGAGACCGCGTCGGCAAGCAACCGGGCCAGCAGGTAGTAGGTGCGGGGCGGGACGGTGATCGATAGTTCGTCATGGGCCTGCCGATAGAGCTTCGCGGGCCGGCCCGCGCCTGGCCCGGTGTGGCCCTCCCGGCGCGCGTAGCTGGTTGTGAGCAGTCCCGCGTCGACGAGGCGATCCAGGTGGTAGGCCGCGAGCGTGCGGCTGATACCTGTCGCGGCGGCGGCATCGTCGCGGCGAACGGGGTTGTCCTGGCCGGCGACGTAGTCGTAGAGCTGGCGGCGGACGGGATCGCTGAGCGCGGCCAGTGGGGCTATGTCCTGGGGTTTGTGGTGGCAGGTGTCCACCAGCAAATTCTATCACTAACGTCGCTTGACAAAAGGCGATCACGTGGCAGTCTAAGAACTAGCGTTGTTGTCGATAGAAAGGAGGGCGGGATGACGACCACATCCGTTCGCCGACCGCTTCATGACAGTTGGTCCTCGCACGCGTGGGCGAGGGCGCGCCACGAGCCGGCCTACGGCGCGTTCTGGATCCTGCGGATCGGGTTCGTGGCGCTGCCGCTGTGGATGGGCATCGACAAGTACTTCAACATCCTCACCGACTGGCCGGGCTACCTGGCGCCGTGGATTGTGCGGCTGGCGCCCTTCTCCGCCCAGACCGCGATGTATGTCGTGGGCGCCGTCGAGATCGTGGCCGGGCTCGCCATCGCTCTCAAGCCCCGCTACGCCAGCTACGTGGTGGCGCTGTGGCTGGCCGGCATCATCGTGAATTTGCTGACCTACTCGGGCTTCTACGATGTGGCGTTGCGCGACTTCGGCTTGTTGGTGGCCGCGCTGGCACTGGCGCTGTTGGCCGCCGCCTACGATCCGCCGTTCCGCCAGCGCGAACGCGATGCCAGTGTGCAGTCGGCCCGGTGATCCGTGGATCGGCCACGGGGCTGGGGGCACACCGCGCGAGCTCCAGCTTCCGCCGGACTCGCAGCCCCGCCCGCCGCGCCGTTGACCCGGCCTGCACGGCGGGTCAACGGCAGCCCCAGGGGCGGGACAGCTCGTCCTGGCCCTCGACATCCCGTTCCGGTCGGTGAGCGGACACCACTTGCTGCCGTTCACCGGCCACGCCAGTTCCGAGGCAGGGACCCGCGAATAGGAAGGTGAGCACTATGGATGACCGCTTGTCGGCCCTGACCGCAGCGGGGGTGTCCATCTGGCTCGATGACCTCAGCCGGGAGCGACTCACCTCCGGCAGCCTCGCCGAAATGGTCGAGCAGCAACATGTCAGCGGGGTCACCACCAACCCGTCGATCTTCGCCAAGGCGATCGGCCGGCGCCAGCCGTATGAGTCGCAGGTGCGTGATTTGGCCGCGCGGGGCGTGGATGTCGGAGAGGCGTTGCGCGCGTTGACCACTTTCGATGTGCGCTGGGCGTGCGATGTGCTGCGTCCGGTCTATGAGGCCACCGACGGGGTGGACGGCCGGGTGTCGATCGAGGTCGACGCGCGGTTGGCACACGACACCGCGGCGACCATCGCCGAGGCTCGCGCACTGTGGTGGGCCGTGGATCGGCCCAACTTGTTCATCAAGATTCCAGCCGCCCGGCAAGGGCTACCCGCCATCAGTGCCTGCTTGGCCGAAGGCATCAGCATCAACGTAACCCTGATCTTCTCGCTGACCCGCTACGAGCAGGTCATGAATGCCTTCCTCGACGGCATGGAACAGGCCCAACAGGCCGGACAGGACCTACATCGGCTGGTGTCGGTGGCGTCATTCTTCGTCTCCCGGGTCGACAGCGAGGTCGACGCCCGGCTGGACGAACTCGGCACCGACGGAGCGCGCCGGCTGCGTGGGCAGGCCGCGATCGCCAACGCGCGCCTCGCCTACCAGCGCTACGAACGGATGCTCGCCGGCGAGCGGTGGCAGGCCCTCGCCGCGGCCGGCGCCCGACCCCAACGCCCGCTGTGGGCGTCCACCTCCACCAAGGACCCCGCCTACCAGGACACCCGCTACGTGGTCGATCTGGTGGCACCGGACGTGGTGAACACCATGCCCGAGGCGACCTTGCGCGCGGTCGCCGATCACGCTGAGGTTCCCGCCGACTCCATCCATGGCACCTACCCGCACGCCCAGGACGTCCTCGACCAACTCGCCGCCCTCGGCATCGACTACCACCAGGTCGTCACCCGCCTGGAAGACGAGGGCATCAGCAAGTTCGACGCGGCCTGGCGCGACCTCGCCGGCGAACTACAGGATGCGTTGAACCAGACCACTACTGGACAGTGAAGGACGCCCGCATACGCACACCGCAGCGCGTCGTCATCCTCGGCGGCGGGCTCGCCGGCGCGAAGACGACCGAAGCCCTGTGCGCCCGAAGGGTTCTCCGGCGAGGTCACCCTGCTCGCCGCCGGGCCGCACCTTCCCTCCGCGACCGCCGCTGTTTGGCCTTGACTGCCGGCGGGATGTCGCACGCCCGACCGCCACCAGGATCACGTCGTGGGAGCGGTTGTCGGGTGACACGGAAACCGTGCGAGTCCGACCTGTCGCACGCGCCCTACACCATGCCGTCCCATCTCGCACGGGAGTCGCGGCACCGGCCGCAATCGGCGAAGCCTGCCCGGGGCGCTCCCGGGCGGGGTAGCGTGATCGAGGGTACGCCACTCGCCGGGCGCCACGGGCGCGCCGGGTGGCGCAGGCACGGGGGTTATGCGCTGTCTGAGTTCTCGATTCCGCCGGCTGTCACGATCGCCGATCAGGCCAGTCTCTCTGAGATGGTCTGGAACAACGCGGAGAATTTCCCGCAGGTTGTGCAGTTCGTGCGGCGGGGACCGGCTGGCCGCTTCCCGCACGGCGATGGCACGGACGATGCGGGCGGCTGGACGAGCGTTACCTGCCGACAGTTTCGCGACGAGGTGCTCGCGGTGGCTCGCGGGCTCGTCGCGGCGGGCATCGCGCCGGGCACTCGGGTCGGTTTGCTGAGTCGGACGCGTTACGAGTGGACTGTTCTCGACTTCGCGATCTGGGCGGCCGGGGCGGTCAGCGTGCCGCTCTACGAAACGTCCAGCGCCGATCAGACGGCTTGGATCCTGTCCGATTCGGGTGCCGCGGCGTGCGTGGTGGAGACCAGCGAGCACGCTCGGATTCTGTCCAGCGTCCGAGACCGTATCCCGGCGGTTCAGGATGTCTGGCAGATCGATGCCGGCGACATCGAAGGGCTCAAGGCGCGTGGCGAGGCCGTGGCACCCGCCGACATCGAGGCGCGTCGAGCGGGGGTGGCGGCGGCTGACCTCGCGACCATCATCTACACCAGCGGCACCACGGGGCGACCCAAGGGCTGCATGTTGAGCCACCGCAACCTTGGCAGCAACGCCGCCAACGCGGTCGCGGTGCTCCCCCACCTTCTGCACGAGAGTGCTTCGACCGTGCTGTACCTGCCGCTGGCCCACGTGTTCGCCCGGCTGATCCAGATCGGGGTGGTGTGCACGCGCACGACGACGCTGCACAGCGCCGGGATGGAACGCCTGACCGACGAGCTTCAGGCGTTCCGTCCCACCTTCCTGCTGTCCGTACCCAGGATGTTCGAGAAGATCCACCAAACAGCCGTCCGAGAGGCGCACGGCGCGGTCAAAGGCCGAATTTTCCGCCAGGCCGAACGGAGCGCGATCGCCTACAGCGAGGCGTTGGAGACACCGAAGGGACCCGGTCCGGGGTTGCGGCTGCGGCGCCAGGTGTTCGACTGGGTTGTCTACCGGAGGCTGCGCGCCGCGCTCGGTGGCCGGTGCCGTTACGCGATCTCCGGCGGGGCCCCGCTGAGCACGCGGCTCGGCCACTTCTTCCGAGGCGTCGGGGTGACCGTGCTGGAGGGGTATGGGCTGACCGAGACATCCGGCGCCGCCACGGTCAATCTGCCGGCCGCGGTGCGGGTCGGCACGGTCGGCCAGCCGTTGCCCGGGGTCGCGGTCCGGATCGGCGATGACGGTGAGATTCTTCTCCGTGGTGATCTGGTACTGGGCAGCTACTGGAACAATGCGGAGGCCACCACCGAAGCACTCGCCGAAGATGGTTGGCTGCGCAGTGGTGACCTGGGCGAGCTGGACGCGGAGGGATTCCTGCGGGTCACCGGCCGGAAGAAGGAGATCATCGTGACCGCCGCCGGTAAGCACGTGGTGCCGGCGATGCTGGAGGAGCGGGTGCGAGCGCACCCTCTGGTCAGTCAGTGCGTGGTGCTCGGAGACCAGAAGCCGTTCATCGCCGCGCTGCTCACCATCGACCAGGAAGCGTGGCCAAGGTGGGTGACCGAGCACGGTCGGCCTGCCGAGACCAGCGTGGCCGACCTGCGTGAGGACCCGGCGTTGTGCGCCGAGATCCAGACTGCGGTCGACGAAGCCAACAGGGCGGTATCGCATCCAGAGGCGATCAAGAAGTTCCGCGTGCTGCCCGGCGAATTCACCCAGGCGGCTGGAGAGTTGACACCCACGCTGAAGGTGAAACGCGAGCAGGTACAGAAGGCGTGCGCAGACGAGATCGCGGCCCTGTACGGAACCTGAGGTATCGGGCGACAGACGCCACGGCAGCGTCTGACGGCTGAACGCTGCCCATTGGAGCGCCATTGGTCACTGTTTCGACCGCTCGGGATGGACCTGCGTGGCGGCCACGTAGGCGGGGGCGTGCGGGATCACGGACAGGCCGCCGTTGGAGGCGATGTTGATGATCGCGCCGCCACCCTTGAGCAGAGGCAGCTCGTACTTCATGCACAGGAAGGTCCCGGCGAGATTGACGTGGATCACGCGCGCGAACTCGTCCAGGGTCATCTGGTCGAGCTGACGGTGGTGGGAGGCCATTCCGGCGTTGTTCACGGCGAAGTCAAGGCCACCTACGCGGTGACGTGGGCTCGACAGCACGTCGAGCTCACCCCGGCCGGGGAGGCGCTGCAGGAAGCCTGGCGGCGACGCCGGCCTGCTGTCCGGGATCCTGGCCGGGTACTCCCACCAGCCCGACGCCCGCCAGGTGGACATCTTGTTCAGCGGTCCCGCCGACCGGGCCGAATTCCTGCGCGACGGCCGGGCCGACATCGGCCTGCTCTGCGCGCCGTTCGACGATCCGGACGGCCTGGCCCACGAGACGCTGTACTCCGAGGACCGCGTGGTCATCGTCCCATCTGGGCACCGGCTGGCCGGGCACGCCTCGGTGCTGATGTCCGATCTCGAAGGCGAGACGCTGCCGCGCTGGAAGGGGATCCCCGGGGGCGACGGCAGCGGTCCCGAGATCGCCGACGTTGTTCAGATGCTGCAGATGATCGCAGTGAGCCGGATGATCGGGGTACTGCCGCGCTCGCTGGTCGAACCGGTCCCGGCCGGCCTGGTCTGCGTCCCGGTGACCGACGCGCCACCAGCCACCTCGTGCTCGCCTGGAACGAGCAGGACCGCCGACCGCTGGTCGCGTCGTTCGTGGCCGCCGCTCTGAGGTCGCGACAGCACGAAACCCGATAGCGAACCCATCGCAACGCTGAAATACCGGCCGATGGGCGTGGGCGGCCAACGGCCGGGCGGCAGCAGCCCGCTGGTGTTGGTGGTCGCCACGGCGTCACCCGCACCGCGCGCTACGCGCCGCCGCCGCGTTCATCGAACACACCGGCATCCCCGGCCCGCCCCTCACCATCAATACCGGTCTCATCAGCAGTCTCAGCACTCTGCAGGCAAGTCAGTCTGCTGTCGCTGCGGATCGCAACCCGCTCATGGCGATGTCCTCAGCTGGAGCGCGCGGGGCAATGCCCACGAGCTGATCATCCCGATGCGCGTCCAGCAACAGAGCGCAGCGGATGAGCCCGAGATGGCTGTACGCCTGCGGATGGTTTCCCAACCCGCGCTCCGCGATCGGGTCGTACTGCTCGGGCAGCAAACCCGTGGGACCCGCCGTGGCGATCATTTGCGCGAAAAGCTCCTCGGCGTCGCCGATCCTGCCGACCCCCAGGTACGCCTCGATCAGCCACGCCGTGCAGATATGGAACCCGCCCTCGCGCCCCGGTAGGCCGTCGTCCCAGCGGTAGCGGTAAACGACCGGGCCGCTGCGCAGGTCGGTCTCTATCCTGGCAACGGTGGCGGTGAAGCGCGGGTCATCGAACGCCAGCAATCCCGACAGGCCGATCCACAGGCTGGAGGCATCAATCTCCTCGTGCCCGTAGGCCACCGTGTAGGCCCCCGCAGTCTCGTTCCAGCCGTGCTCAAGGACGTTGCGGGCGATCCGGTCACGCAGCTCGACCCAGTCGCAGCGGTCCTCACCGCCGTGGCGGCGCAGCATGCGCAACGCCCGATCCACGGTCATCCAGCACATGACCTTGGAGAAGACATGGTGGCGCGGCTGCATCCGCGCCTCCCACAGTCCGTTGTCCGGCTCGTGCCAGCGTCGCTGGACCGCTACCACCATCGCTTCGGCTAGCCGCCATTCCTCCTCACGCACCCAACCGCGGGCATCCGCTATGGCGGCCAGCAGGTCCGCGACCGGTCCGAACACGTCGAGCTGCAGTTGATGATTGGCAAGATTGCCGACCCGCACTGGACGGGAACCAGACCATCCAGGCAGCGTGTCGATGACCGCCTCGGCGCTTAGTTCGAGCCCGTCGACGGTGTAGAGCGGGTGCAGCCGCTCCGGATGCCCACCGGTCCGCTCGACGCAGCCGACCACCCAGCGCAGGAAGCGCTCCGCCTCCCCCAGCGAACCCAGGTCGATCAGCGCTCGCGCGGTCATCGCCGCGTCGCGGATCCAGCAGTACCGGTAGTCCCAGTTGCGCACTCCGCCGACCTCTTCAGGCAGCGACGTGGTAGCGGCGGCCAGGATGGATCCGGTGGCGCCGTGACAAAGTCCGCGCAGCGTCAACGCGCTGCGCAGCACCAGGTCCCGAGCGACCGCCGGCAGCGTGAGCGCCGCCGCCCACCGCCGCCACGAATCTTCGGCGAGCGCCTGACGTTCGGGCGGTGGCAAGCGATGAGGTTTGAGATCGTGCGTGCCGAAACGCAGTTCGACGATGAGCTGGCCGCCAAGGGCGGTCAAGTCGACAATGGCGTGGCCGTTTACGTGACCGGCGTCCTCGACCACCTCCCAATGCACTCCCTGCGAGAAGAGGGCAATCGGCTCATTCGAGCCGACCACGAGCAGCCCATCGCGCATCCCTCGCAGCTGGATCGCCACCTGGCCGAAATCCGGACGCGGGGCGAACTCCAGCCGGACGCGGCCATGGCCGGACAGCATCCGCACCAAGGTGGAATCGCTGCCCTCGCCGGCCCCGGCGGCCTCGTCGTCTGCCGTGGCCAGCTCCAGCCAGTCGGTGACCGTCAGGTCCGGCCAGCGGGTCTCGACAGTCATCGTCGCGGGCCGGTAGCGCTGCCCGAGCGGCAATCCGCCTCGCTCGGGCACCACGCTGAAGTGGCCGGCGTCCTCGCCCCCGAGCAGATCCGCGAAGATCGCCGAGGAGTCCGGCTTGGGTTGGCACAGCCAGGTAACCTTCGCCTGCGGAGTCAGCAGCGCGACGGTGCGGCCGTTGGCAAGCATCGAATGGCGCTCGATCGGAACGGCCTGCCCACCGAACAACCAGTTGCGGCGAGCCTGCACCAGCAGCCCCAGCACGCGGGCCGCGTCGATCGGCTCCCCCACCCGGTGGTCGGCGGCTGTGTCACCCGATCCGATTTTGACGCCGACATCATGTCCGCGCAGGCTGGCGAACGCATCCTCGTCAGTCACGTCGTCACCCAGATACAGTACGGCGCTGGCGCAAAGCTGCCCGCGTAGTTGTTCGACGGCGGCGCCCTTGTGGGTTGCGATCACCATCAACTCGATGACCTGCTTGGCCCGCTTGACATGCACTCCCGGCCAGGCGCCCGGTCCAGCGAGGACCTCCGCGACCACATCCGCCGTCACAGCATCATCTGCCGCGCGGGTGTGGACGGCGACGCCCGCGGGCTTGGGCTCCAGCCGCACGCCTGGACGCTCGGCGACGATCGCCGCAAGGGTCTGCTGTAGTCGGGCGCGCAGCTCAATGTGTTGTGCGGACAGCTCGTCGAGGAAACCGACATCAAACTCCGAGCCATGGCTGCCCACGAGGTGGACCTCGCTCGGCAGCCTGGATAGCGTGGCCAGCTCACGCAGCGTGCGGCCGGAAATGACCGCGACTGCGGTCTGCGGCAGTCCCGCCAGCGCCCGCACGGCCGCGACGGCTTCTGGCAGCGGCTTTGCCTTTATCGGGTCATCCGTGACGAGGGCGAGCGTGCCGTCATAGTCGCAGCCGACGAGCAGCTGCGGCGTACGGGCCAGGTGGTCGATGGCGGCGCGCAGGCGAGGTTCGAGTTGCCGGTCTGGGCGCGCGGGGGGGTCTGCCGGGGAGGTGTTCACGCTGCTCCGCTGAGGATCTTTAGTGGTCCGAGGGGGTTTTAGAGGATGATGACGGCTTTGACGAAGCCGGCCGGCTTGTCGCGCAGGGCCTTGTAGGCGTCGTTGAGCCGCTCAATCGGATAGGTGTGGGTGAGCAGTGCACCCATCGGTATCGCCCCGCTGGCCAGCAGACCTATGGCCGCGCGGGTCGAGTCGGCCAAACGATGGCGGTCACGGACGTGGGCGTTGATGATGTCGAGCGCTTTCCAGTTCCAGGCGCGCATGTCCACGGCGCGGCTGGACGCCTGGTGGTAGCCGAGGATGGACAGCACGCCCTGCTCGGCGGCGAGGCGGGTGGCCAGGTCCAGGCCGGGTTGAGTGCCGCTGGCTTCGACGACCAGTCCGGTGGAGTCTACTGGCAGGCCGGGGTCGTCCGGGGCGGCCAGATGGGTGGCACCGAGCGTGGCAGCGGCTTGGCGGGCGTCGGCGCGGGGGTCGATGGCCCATACAGAGGCGACCGGGCTCAGCGTCAGCAGCCGCGTCATGACCAGGCCCATGAAGCCCAGGCCGATGACCGCGGTGTCGGCGCCGATCGGAGGTTGGGCGCGCCGATAGCCTTCGACGACGCAGCCGAGGGGTTCACCGATGGCGAGGGTCGAGTCGATGGTGTCGGGTACGATGACGACGTCCTCGGGGTGGGCGTACAGGTAGTCCGCGAAGGCGGGCGTCAGCCGGCCGGTCACGGTCTGCCCACGATGCAGGCCCTCGACGCCGTCGCCGACGGCCTCGATGAGGCCGACCGGCTCGTGGCCCAATCGTGGCGGGGATTGGCCGGCGATTGGTCCGGTCAGCCAGTCGTGCAGGTCGCTGGCGCAGACCCCGACCCGCAGCACCTTGACCAACACCTGTCCGGCTGGCGGCGGCGGGAACGGCTGCTCGCGGATGGTGAACGTGCCAGGCGCGGTCAGTTCGGCCACGCGGCCGGATCGGATGGTCATTTGGTGGCTCCAGCGGTGAGGCCTCGAATGAACTGGCGGTTGAGGATCAGATAGACGGCGAGCACGGGCAGGGTCGCCAGGGTGGTACCGGCGGCGATGACGCCGGTGTCGCTGGTGAATCGGCCTTGAAAGAACGTCAATCCGATGGGCAGCGTCCGTACGGAGTCGTCTTGAAGGAAGAAGAGTGGCACGACCAGCTCGTTCCACGACCACATGAACTCGAAGACAGCGAGGGCCTGCAGGGTCGGCCGGGCCAGGGGCAGCACGATGGACCAGATGGTGCGCAGGTTGCCGGCGCCGTCAACGCGGGCTGCATCCAGGATGGCGGGCGGAATGGACTGCATGAACGCCCGCAGCATGAAAATAGCGAACGGCAGGCCGAGGCAGGCTTCGACCAGGATCGCGCCGGTACGGGTGTTGACGAGGCCGAGGTTCCGCATCTGGAAGAAGAGCGGGATGATGATCGACCAGATCGGAATCATCAAGCCCAGCAGGAAGACCAGGAAGATCGGTCGCGACAGCGGCAGTCTGAGATTGGAAAGCGCGTACGCGGCGGGAACAGCGCAGGCCAGCACCAGGACGACGACGCCGACAGCGATGAGCGCGCTGTTGGTCAGGTAGTCGGCGAACCGGGCCTGCGTCCAGGCGCGCAGGTAGTTGTCCCAGTGCAAGCTGTGCGGCAGGCCGAGTGGGTGGTTCGTGATCTGCGCCGAGCTGCGCAGCGAGGCGGTCCATACCCACGCCAACGGGGCCAGGGAGATCACCGCGGTGACGGTGAGGGCAACATAGCTCACACCGCGAGCGGTGCGCGGCGCGGTCATGCCGGAGCGCGTCATGTCGCTCAGTCCTTCTCTCGGATACTCAGAAAGACGCCGGTTACGGCCAGGGTCAACACGGTCAGCGCGACAGCGACCGCTGCGGCGTAGCCAACTTGGCGGGTGATGAACGCCAGCGAGTAGATGTAGTAGGCGGCGACTTCGGTGGAGCCGCCGGGACCGCCGCTGGTCATGACGTAGACCAGGTCAAATGTACGCAGCGTGTTGATGAGCGAGACGATCAGCAGCAGGGTGATCTGTCCGTGCAGTCCGGGGACGGTGACGTTACGAAATTGCCGCCAGGCGCCGGCTCCGTCCAGCGCGGCCGCTTCATACATCTGCCGGTCGATGTTCTGCAGCCCGGCCAGGAAAATGACCATGGCGAATCCGAAGTACGTCCAGTTGGCGGTCGCGATGACGGCGGGCATGGCGGTCGACTCGTTGGACAGCCATCCGGTCGCCAGGTGCTTCGCGCCGGCATGGTCGAGCGCGGTGTTGAGCAGACCCCAGTTCGGGTTGTAGATGAAGTCCCACACGATGCCAACGACGACGAGCGACATGGTGGCCGGAACGAAGAAGATCGCCCGGAACGCGGCGCGGCCGCGGATCCAGCTCGCGGAGAGCAAGGCCGCGAGCAGCAGGCCAAAGCCTTGGGCCAACCAACTGCCGGCCACCCATTCGAGGTTATTGAGCAGGTCGGTGAAGAACCGGCCGTCGCCGACGAGCCGCCGGTAGTTGTCCAGCCCGACCCATGTCGGTGAGGCGCTGAGCCCGTCCCAGTCAGTGAAAGCCAGATACACCGTCTGCCCGATCGGGACCAGCAGGAACGCTGCGTACAGCAGGGCCGCGGGGGTCACGAGGCCGTAGCCGCTGAGGAGAGCTCTCACGTTGCGCCGCCGGCGCGTCCTGCCATCGGCGCGTTCGGGCCCGGGTCGGCGGGTCCGGGCCGCAAGCGCCCGGCCCGCCGCGCGGGTTGCAGAGGGGTGCGACACGAACCTGGCCTACTTCCCGGCCTGCGCGCGGCTCGCCGTCAACGCCTGCTGCAGCTGATCGGCGAACTGAGCGGCGCTCATGCTGCCGTCCAGGAACCGTTGCGCTCCCGAGTCCCAGGCGTCGGTGACCAGCGGCGAGCTGGAGTAGCCGGTCCAGTAACCGATCCCACCGCCGGACTGCGCGGCGTGCACCACGGTCAAGTTGTCGCGCACCAGAGGCGCCAGGTCGACGGTTGCGGGCGGCTGGTAGGTGGTGGTCGGCAGAACCCCGGCCTGCAGCCAGGCCTGCTCGGCCTCCGATGAGAAATGGATGAAGTCAATCCAGTTCGCGGCGATGGCAGGTGCTTTCGAGCCTGCCGAGATGGCCCACGCTCCGCCTACGCCGCCCTCTGCCTGTTGGGGGAGCTTCGTGTCGATCATGGGGAAGGAGACGAATCGTACGTTGACTTTCGGCATGTTCTGCAGCACGTCCGGCGTGACCCCGGTGCCTTCGATGAACATCCCGGCTTTGCTGGCGTAGAACTGCTTGCCTGCGTCATCGAAGCTCACGCCGTTGAAGTTCGGCGTCACCCAGCCGCTGCGCACCCAACTCTGGGCCGTGGTCAACGCGCTGAGAACAGCCGGGTCAGACCAGGTGCCATCGCCGCTGAGCCTCTCGAACCCGCCGATCCTCGCCACCGGCACATCGGCATGCAGGGCCGCGCCAATCAGGTGCGAGGACGGCCAGAGATCCTTGTTGCCAAACGTGATCGGGGTGATTCCCGCCCTCTTCAGCGCCGCCGCCGCAGTCGTAAAGGCCGCATAGCTCGTGGGCGGCGCGATTCCCAGACGATCGAACAGATCGGCGTTGTAATACAGGCCAACGGCCTCGCTGGACCGCCCGACACCGTACAGCTTCCCGCCATAGGTGGTCCGTGCCAACGCGCTCGCGGACATCTTGCTCTTCCAACTGTATCTGGTGGCCGCGTCGTCCAGCGAAAGCACCAGATGCGACTTGGCCAACGCGCCCAGAGACGCCTCGTTGGCGTCGTAGTCGATGATGTCGGGACCGGATCCGGACGCCAGCGTCGTCGGCACGGTCTTGGTCAGATCGTCTAGTGTCAAGTACTGAATCTTGACCGTGACCTCGGGGTGCTTCTTGTGGTAGTCAGCGTTGAGCCGATCCAGAACGCCTTGCAACGCGGCGTTGTCGCCGAACTGGCTCAGCACCGTCAGCTGCGCGGCCTGTCCTGGCTGGGGGCCCTTGGACAGGCGATTGTTGGCGGCCGGCGCGGAGGCGTTCCCGACGCACCCGGATAGCAACAGCCCGCCGCAGGTAAGAATTGATGCCGCTATTATCCTGGTTTGCCCTCTTCGGAGAGACGGTCTGGTCATTTGAGGGGCTCCTTGGTAGTGAACGAAAGTCAGCCGCCGGCGACGCCGACTCCCAGCGGCGCCGTAGCCGTGGTCAGAAAGCGAACATGCCTCAGCCCGTCGGACAGGCGCGGAGCCTCCGGCCCCAGGCCCGGGCCTTCCGGGTGCGCAATCCGGTCGTACACGGACTGAAAGAGAGCCACGGCGCTGGCGGCGGCATCCTCGACGCTCTCCCAGCTTGTCGTGGTCACGTGACGAGCACTGCGGAACGCATTGACGTTCAATGCCTCGCCGGCGTAATGGCGCATGACGGCCAAATGCTCACGCTCGTCGAAGGTCCAGGTCGCACTCGCGTTCGCACCCTCGACCTGTAGACGCAGATGATTGTCGCTGCCCGCGGATGCCTGGGACACGGCGATGCCCGCCGCGATCGGACCGACTTGGAACAGTACGTCGGCATGGCGAAGCTTGCGACCGCCAGCACCTGGGCGTGCCAGGGGATCTGTCGCCGGGCCGCCCCCCACCTGCTCGACCAAGTCGATCAAGTGGGTGCCGATGTCGAAGAGCACCGGGGACGAACCGGCCCTTCGCGGATCACCGCGCCAGCCATCCGCCTCGGTAGCCAGCGCCCAGCTCTGCAGGTAGTGGCCGCGTATCGCGTGCACCTCTCCGAGCACGCCGTCGCCGACCAGCGCACGCAGCCGCTGCAGCAGAGGAAGATAGCGGTACTTGTAACACAGAAACGCCTCACCAGCGGCGCCCTCCGCCAGGCGGGTCATCTCACGCGCGTCCTCGACCGTAGCTGCGACCGGCTTCTCACACACAACATGCTTGCCCGCGGCCAGCGCGTCCCGCGCGACGGGAAGGTGTAGGTCGTTGGGCGTGCACACGTGCACGACATCGATCCCGGGGTCGCCGACGAACTCGCGATAGTCACCCGTCCAACGCTCGATACCGAAGCGCTGCGCGGTGGCGCGCGCCGACGCGGCGGAGGAACTGGCGACCGCGACAACCGACACACCCCTGATCTGGCTCAGCGCCTGGATGTGCGTCGCGCCGACGCCGCGGCCACCGACGATGAGAGCGTTCAGATCGGTGTTCATGCGATGTCGGTCGTATCGGTCGAAGGCGCCGCGCCGGCGACCAGGAGCGCGACAGTGTCCGGCAAGCGGTCCGCGTCGAAGGCACCATCGAGCGCCAACCGGGCAGCGCCGAGCACACCCGCGTCCGGCCCCAACGACGACGGCCGGATCTGCAGGTCGCGGGTCGCCAGTGCCAAAGCGTTGCCATAGACGACCTTGCGAACATGGGCAAGGAATGTTTCACCCGAACCACCCAGCCCGCCGGAGATGACCACGAGCGAGGGGTTGAAAAAGTCGACACACACAGCGATCGTGCGTCCGACGTCCTCCGCCGCCTCACGCAACACCATCGCGCTCGCCTGGTCACCCTCCTCGGCCAGCCGGACCACGTCCTCGACGCGGGGCTGACCCGCTCGAAACGCCCGGCTGAGCGGCGCGTCCGGATGTTTGGCGGCAACGATCGCGGCCTGACGGATCAGCCCCTCCGCGCCGGCCATGCTCGTGAGGCTGCCTGCGCAGCCCTGAGCACCACGGTGCAACTGGCCATTGGAAATCAGACCAGCCCCGACCCAGGCTCCGATCTTGATCACGAGGGCGTTGTCGTGACCGATCGCGGCGCCGTGCCGCAGCTCGGCCAGCGCCATCAGGTTCACCTCGTTATCGATCCAAGCGGGCGCTGCGAACCTACGCTCCAGCCAATCCCGAACCGGAAAGTCGTGCCAGCTCGGATTGACCGGAGGAGCCACGGGGCGGCCAGATGAGAACTCGACCGGCGCAGGCAGACCCATCCCCACACCGCACAACCGGGCGTCGTCGACAGCGAGGGCGCACGCCTCCAGCAGGCCGGCCACCTCCTTAAGAACCGCTTCCGGGTCGCCTCGACCGTCCACCCGTTCCTCAGCCACGCGCAACAGCCGCCCCTCGAGGTCCGCCGCGGCCAGACGCACATGCGTCATGCCCAGCTCCGCCGCCAGCACGTAACCCTTCTCCGCGGCCAACCGCAGCCGTTGCGCGCGACGCCCGCCAGAACTGGGCAATTCACCAGCCTCGGTGAACACGCCGTTCGCCAAAAGGTCCTGCACCCGCTGGTTGACGACCGTCTTGCTCAGGCCGGTGGCGGCGCTCACCTCCGTGCGCGACAACCCCGGACGCAACCGCACCAGATCCACGATCTGCGACGCCACGTCATCGACCTCGACTACCGGAGCCCCGGATTCGACCCGCTCGTTCATGACTTTGAAGTCTCTGCGGTCAAAGTTGGTCTGTCAAGGGCCAATCTTGGTCTTCAGTGGATCAAGAAACGCACGCCTGCACCACCGGCCAGTCCCGCGCCATCTACCATGTCCCGACTCCAGCTCGCCGTCAGGCACGGCGTGAGTCTCCGTTATGGCGGCCGGCCGCGTGCGCGACCAGCGGCCTCGCCGCAAGGGCCGACAAATCCCAGTCACGACATCAACTTCGAGTCAAGGAACCTCGGAGTCAGACCCGAGCGGCGAGACCACCACCAACTTCACTGGGAACCTCAGTCGCCGGTCTGGACCGGGAGAGTCTGGTATCCGCGGAGCACGAGCCGGTCGCGGCGGCGGGGGGTTCGGTCGGGTGCGGCTGACAGGTGCGGGAATCGGTTCAGCAGTTTCGGGAAGGCGACGGCAGCTTCGAGCCGGGCGAGGTTGTTGCCGATGCAGATGTGCGCGCCCGCGCCGAAGCTGAGTGGGCGGATGTCGGTGCGGGTGGGATCGAAGCGGTCGGGGTCGTGGTAGCGGGCGGGATCGCGGTTGGCGGCGCCGATCAGCAGGATCAGGTCGCTGCCCTGGGGGATGGGGATGCCCTCCACGGTCAGACCGCCACGGTGAGCCCGGCGCGTGACCGCCTGCACCGGGGAGTCGTAACGCAGCACCTCCTCGATGAAGCCAGCAACCGGCACGTGTTCGCTGCGCAGCGCGGCGAACAGGTCGGGGCGGTCGAGCAGGATCGCCAGGCCGTTGCCGAGCAGGTTGGTGGTGGTCTCGAAGCCGGCGACCAGCAACAAAATCAGGTTGGCCAGCAACTCCTCCTCCGACAGTCGACCATCGTCGGCGTCCCTGGCCGCGACCAGGGCGCTGACCAGGTCATCGCCGGGCGCGGCGCGACGGACACGAATCAGCGGCGCGAAGTATCCGGCGAGCTCGCGTGCCGCGGCGTCGGCGGACGTGGACGTGTCGCCGGCCAACTCCAGCGCGTCGGTCAGGTCGGCGGCCAGTGGCCGGAAGCGTCGGCGGTCACCGGACGGGACTCCGAGCAGCTCACAGATCACGGTGACCGGCAGCGGGAAGGCAATCGCGTCCATGAAGTCGGTTGAACCGTCGATGGCGGCCTTGCGGAACTGGACGAGCAGGTCGTCGACCGCTGCTTCGATCGCCGGTTGCAGCCCGGCGACCCGGCGTGGGGTGAACACCTTGGAGATGAGCGAGCGCATACGCCCGTGATCGGGTGGGTTGGCGCGCAGGATGGACCGGCCCATCAAACGCACAGCGCCACCCTCCGAGTTGGGCGACGCCGTGTCGGCCATTCCGAATCCTGGATCTCGCAGTACCTGGTTGACCGCCGCATAACCGCACACGACGAACGAGTCGTCGGCGAGAGCTGACACTGGGCCCAGCTCGTGGGCCGCGGCGTAGAGCGGGAAGGGGTCGCGGCGCCCGGCCGGGGTCATCAACTGTGCCACGATCGCTTCGATGCTTCGACGTGGCTGCTGCGGGGTGGTGGATTCTGGCCGCCAGGTGAGGCTCAACTGGTCGCGGCGGCCGATTCTTTCTACGCGTGCGGCTATGGCATCCTGCATCAGGCGCAGGTGTTGCGAGTCGTCTGCTTCGGCCCGTAGAACCAGTTCCTCGTCGGTGGCGCGCAGGATGCAACGCCCCCGATCGAATTCGATGACTCCATCGGTGTCGGAGCATTCGGCGCGGCGCGGCATCGCCGACAGGGCGCCCTCGCCGTGCCGCTGACCGTGGGACAGGGTGCTGAGATGGGCGGTGTGGCTGCACAACTGGGTGAGGTAGCGGCTGGCCCGATCGGTACGGATCCGGCCTTCGGTCGAGGGCATGGAACGGCTCCCTTCTAGAGCCTGGTGCAGCTGGCCAGCCAGGCTGCGACGCCGCTGGTGTGCACGGTCGACAAGCTGGTGGTGGCCTGGATGGAATCCAGGATCCATCCGTCGGTGAGACAGGATTCGAGGTCGCTGCGGGACATCCGGTGGGGTGGGATCGGTTCGGTGGTGTGGCGGTCGCTGTAGGCGAGCACGAACAGCCGTCCGCCCGGTCGCAGGATCGCTCGCAAGCCGTCAAGGTAGCGGGGCCGGTCCGCCGGGGCGAGGGCGTGCAGGAGGAGGGAGTCCAGCGCGGTGTCGAACACCTCATGTAATTCTGCCACCCGCAGCGCGTCGTGCCGGATGAAGCGTACGGTCAGGCCACGCTCATACGCCTTGTACTCAGCCACGGACAGGGCATCGGCGTCTCGATCGATGCCGGTGGCGTCCAGGCCGGCCGCGGCGGCCATCAGGGTGTGCTCCCCGGTGCCGCAGCCGACATCCAGCACCCGTCCGCGTAGCGCACCGGTCGCGGCCAGCTCGCGCAGCGCCGGCTGCGGAACGCCGATCTCCCATGGTGCACGCCCATCCTGCAGGCCGCCGGCCGCGTGGACTGGGCCGGTCACGCGTCGCGCCGGTTGATCACGGCGAACCCGACCAGCAGCGCCACGGCGGCGTACAGGCAGAACACGCCGAAGCCCGTCCACGGCGCGAGACTGGCTGCCTCCCGGTGGGCAGCGACGAAGATCTGGGTACCCGACTGCATCGGGATGTACGGCCCCACGGTGGTCTTCCACGATCCAGGAAGGAGGTCGAGTAGCAGCGGGGGGACGAACAGCACGCCGAGCAGGGTCGCGATGGCGCCGGCCGAGGACCGCAGGACGGTGCCGAGCCCGAACCCGATCAGCCCGTACACGGTCAGGTAGAGCCCACCGCCGAGCACAGCCCTGATGACGCCGGGCGCGGTCAGCGCGGTGCCGGTGAGGGTGTGCGCGGGCAGCGCCGCCAGGAAGGCCAGGTACGCGGCGATCGTGGACACGGTGGCGGTGACCAGGGCGGTACCGGCGAAGACCAGAGCCTTGGCTGCCAGCACGGTGCGCCGGCGCGGCACCGCGGCGAAGGTGGCCCGGATCATTCCGGTGCCGTACTCACCCGTGATGAGAAGCGCGCCGAGCACCCCGAAGGCGACCTGAGACAGATGCAGGCCGGCGAGCGCAAGCTGGACGACGTCCACATGGGCCAGGTCATCGGGCTTCAACCGCGGGGCCAGTACAGCGGCGGCGAGCACGGCAAAGCCGAGATTGGCGGCGAAGGCGACCAGGAGTGCCCAGTACGTGGACCGGGTGCTGGTCAGCTTGGCCAGTTCCGCGCGTATCACGTTGGTGAAGTCGCCGCGGCGGCGTCCGGTCGACAGGGCGGCCGGTGATGCTGCGGATGCGGTCATGACGAAACCCCCTCAGTTGATGGCCGAAGCCGGCGTGGGATCAGCGGCCTGGTATTCAGTGATGTCGCGGGTCAGTTCCATGTAGCGCTGCTCCAGCGACACCTGCTGCGGCGACAGCTCCAGCAGGCCGACCCCGCGGACCCGTGCCGCCTCGCCGATCTCGTCTGCGCTCGCTCCGATGACCCGCAGCGCACCGTCTGGCTCCTGCTCGACCGTCGCGCCCCGCTCGGCGAGTACAACGGCCAGGGCATCGGCCTCCGCGGAGCGCACGCGGATGTAGTTGTCGGCTCCGGCGGCAAGGAACTCGGCGACGCTCGTTTCGGCGATCAGCCGACCGCGACCGATGATGACCAACCGGTCGGCGGTCAGTGCCATCTCGCTCATCAGATGGCTGGACAGGAACACCGTCCGGCCCTGCGCGGCCAACGACTTGAGCATGCTGCGGATCCACGCCACACCCTCGGGGTCCAGCCCGTTGACCGGTTCGTCGAACATCAGCACCGGCGGGTCACCGAGCAGTGCCGCGGCGATGCCGAGTCGTTGGGCCATGCCGAGGGAGAATCCGCCGACCTGTTTGCGGGCGGCGGAGCCCAATCCGACGTGGCGCAGCACCTCATCGACTCGGGCGCGCGGGATGCCGTTGCTGAGTGCCAGCCACCGCAGATGCTGGTACGCCGAGCGCCCCGGGGCCACCGCCTTGGCGTCCAGCAGTGCCCCGATTTCGCGCAGTGGGCGCCGGTGGCGCGCGTACGGGCGGCCGTTCACCGTGACAAAGCCTGCGTCCGGCGCGTCCAGGCCAAGGATCATCCGCATCGTCGTCGACTTCCCCGACCCATTCGGTCCGAGGAACCCCGTGACCGACCCGGCCGGAACGGTGAACGACAGCCCATCCACGGCGGTCACGCTCTGGTAGCGCTTGACCAGCCCAACCGCCTCGATCATCAGTGGCTCTCCCCACCGACCACACCGGTCAGATGCAGCACCGCGACCAGCACGACCAACGCGGCCACGACCAATGCGACCAGCACTCTGCGGCGCCGCGACGCGCCGGCGATCGGGCTCTGGGACACCCCGGGACCGGTGTCCTGATGGGACGGCAGCTCGGGCATGGTGGCAACTCCTTCGGTCAGTTGGCGCCTCACCTCCAGGTGGGCGGAAGCACGGACAGTTTTTCAATACACATTGTCGCTGTCAAGTCATTCGTCTGAACAGGGTCGCTGAGTACGATAGGCGACATGCCAAGGATCTGGAACGAGACGATCGAGGCGCACCGCGACGCGGTCCGGGAGGCCACCATCAACGCCACCGCCGCCCTGGTCGCCAAGCACGGCCTGACCGGCGTGACCATGTCCCAGATCGCCAAGGACACCGGCATCGGGCGCGCGACGCTGTACAAGTACTTCCCCGACGTCGAGTCGATCCTGACCGCCTGGCACAACCGCCAGATCGACCAACACCTGCAGGCACTACTCCAGGTCCGGGACCAAACGGCCGGCGCCGCCGAACGCCTCGAGGCCGTCCTGACCGCCTACGCCCAAGCGATCTCCCACCGCCGGGCACATGACAACGACATCGCCGGCATGCTGCACCGCGACGAGCACGTCGCCGCCGCCCACCAACACCTACGCCAGTTCATCCAGGAACTGATCGCCGACGCCGCCGCGGCACGCGCCGTACGCCCGGACATCCCCGCCGACGAACTCACCGTCTACTGCCTGCACGCCCTAGCGGCCGCGACCAGCCTGCACGACCCGACAGCGATCCAGCGGCTCGTCCAGACCACGCTCACCGGAATCCGGACAACCGACCCCGAGTGACCCCGTCTCGGCAACCGGATCAAAAACCACAATCAGCACCGGGGCCCCGACCCGGATCGGCGCCGAAGACCGGGCGGGCGCGGCAAAATTGATGACCGCCGAACCCGCCCGGCTCGGGTACCCACGGATCAGTCGAGCGGGCCGATCTTGCCGCGGCCACCGGTGCGGTGCCGTCCGGCCGGCGTGGCAGTGACCGGGCCGCTCGCGTCGGCCATGTCGAGGTCGATCTGGTCGGCGGGCTGCCAGCCGAGCGGGTGCAGCAGGGTCGCGACGCCGACCCGGCCGGAACGGTCGAGGCGCCCGACGTCGAACACGACCGGACCGCGGGCCCCTCGGCGTGGCGGTGGGCAGGGCGGTCAGGGACAGTGGGGACGTCGCGGAGTCGCGGTCACACCGGGAGCGCTACCACTGTTCCGGAACGCTCTGGGAGCACTGCAGGACCAGGCACTGGGACGGGCTGGCACAGGGCGCGCCGCGACTCCAGGCACCGACGCCGAGTGACGTAGCGCCAGGTGGACAGCTTCCGGATGTCGAATGACGCGTGAACCCCACCTGGGTCTACGCGAACCCGTCAGGGCAGGGCGGCCGACATCGCCCACCGGCCCGGTACCGGACCAGTGGGCGACGGGAGCGGCGGTTCAGGAGAAGATGAATACCAGGTCCTGGCCGGCGGTCAATTCGATACTCGCGATCCCCGTGATGCCCAGCTTGTCGCCGTAGTGCACGACGAGAAAGTGGGGTCCGGAGCCGTTGGCCGTACCCAGTAACGCCGCGAAGTCCCTGTCAGCCGGGGTGAAGAAGCCGACCGGCAGGGCGTCGTCGTTGCGCTCCCAGCGCATGTGGTCGAGGACCCCCTCGGTATCCGCGGCGCGGGACTGCTGGCGCCGAAGCAGCGCCAGCCGTGGCAGTGCGGCGCCAGGGTGTGCGCGCTGCCAGGCGGCCCGGTACTGGTAGAAGTACACGTCCGCGTTGGTCAACGGCTCGGCGCTTTCCCGGGAGTTCTGCCACGAGAGCAGCACACCGTATTCGGGCAGCGGCGTGTTCTTATACGCGTAGCCAGTGCCCGAACGCTGCTTCCACGCGGTCTCCAGCGCCGCGTAGGTGGGCGAATCCGCGTTGTAGACCACGTTCGTCACATACTCGTTGGTGAATGTGTCGACCGGCTTCGGTGCACGCTGCGGCGCGCGCATCGCGGTCAGGCGCTGCCTGCCCTTGTCGGAGCACGTCGCGTACGTCTGCGCGTTCTTCCCGGCATTTCGCTGGACCAGGGCGTCTTCGCGGTAACTCGCCGGTGGTGGTGGCGGAACGTAGGCACGCATGGGCGGCGGTGGCCCACCCCGGTTCGCCTGCTGTGGCGGCGCCTCGGCGGGCTGTGGGATCTCTGGCAGGTCCAAGGTGACTCCCTGTCGACGGGCTGCTCGAAGTGACCGGCAGGCCATCACATCATCACAACGAGCAACCTCAGGAACACCTATTGTGTCGATAATCCGGCAACATGGAAGGGGCCACCGGCCCACACACGGGAACTGGGCTGGCACAGCGCATGCCGCGTCTTCAGTGCCTCATGAAGTTCGGTGCCGTGCGCCGGTCAGGCCGGCTCGTCGCCCCGGGCGAGCTTGGTCATCCAGCCGTCGTTCTGGATCGAGATAACCTGCTCGCACTGCGCCACCAACTCGTCGTCGGCCCGTTCGTCACGGGGGCCGATCTCGTAGCGTGTGCGCAGGTCCTCGAGCTGGTTGACGGTCCGGGTGAACTCGACCTGCTGGTATTCGTAGCGTTGGGCCGCGGCGTGCGCGGTGATGGCCGCGCCGATGGTCGTCAACACGGCCACCCAGGCGCTCAGGCCACCTTCCGGGAAGAACCCGGTGACGGCCGCAAGGGCGGCCGCGAACAGGCTCAGGACGAACTCGACGACGCGCAGGTTCCGCAGCCGCTGGCGGAACTCGGCCGCCTTGGGCCGGTAGTAGCCGTCGATCTGGCTGTTGAGCCGCCCGGTGATGAATGACGGCACGTCCTGCACCGCGGGCAGTTCCCGGTTGTCCGGCTCGATGCCGGCGATGTAGCGGGTCAGGTCTGGCTGGTCCGCGACGATCTGCTCGACGTTGTTTTGCAGCGCCTGCCGCCGGTCGGCGCCGCGGTACGGTGCGACGCCCGCGAGGTAGGAGTAGATCTGCGTCTTCAGCGCCTCGGACACCGACCGGACCCGGGTCCAGTCGCGGGTCATCTGGCTGGTCGCGCGCCCGCCGACCACCGGCGACAAGCCCAGCAGGAGCGCGGCCAGGACGCCCAGGCTCCACGCGAGCGTCGAGTTCCAGCGGCCGAACTGGGCCGACGCCGTGCTCGTCACCGCGCCGGCGACGGCGAACCGCAGCGCCCAGAGGCGGGCCCGGCCGATGTCGTGCTTCAGACCGTTGGCGGCCTTGGACCAGACGTTCTGCCGCTGCCACAACGTGATCAGTGAAGTGTCCTGGGGATCCACCGTACGAGGTTCCTTCCGGAATTGTCGGTTCAGGGCTGGTCATCGAGTACGGCGAATTCGGCGTCGGCGACTGTGTCGCTGCCGATCACCAGGCTGATGCGGTAGAGCGGTCCGGAATCGCGCGGCAGGTTCAAGGTGAACGGCATGAAGTCATCGCTGGAGCCGAGGGCGACGTTGGTGACGCGCCGATTGGTGGTCAGGTCGACGACGCGGAACTCGGCCTTGGCCCCGGGGGGTACCCGGACGTGGCCGGTGACCTCCTCCAGCGGGCCGAAGGCATCCGGGATCTGGATGACGCCGCTGCGCGGGACCGACGTCCGCCCGATGCCGTCCGGGATCGTGCCTGTGGCGACCAGGGCGGCGGCGATGAAGTCGACGACCCGCGGATTGGACTGCAGGGCCCCGTGCCGGTCCGAGACGTAGAACGTCTGGGGCTCGGCGCCGGAGCCGGATGGCAGCGCCGAGAACCGGGGGACGACACCGTCACCGTCCTGCTCCGGATCGTCGGTGTCAAGTCGGTCGCCGACCTGGCGGGCGAAGTAGGCAGTGGGCTGGTTGATGCCGACGACCGGCAGGATCGCGTGGTCGCCGGACGGCACGACCATCGCACCGACCCCGTCGAGGAACCGGCGGCCCTCCAGTACCCGCTCCCGATCGAGCCCGGGCAACACCACGTCGTCTAGGCGGCGCACCTGACCGTCGCCGGTGTCGACGGTGCGAAACGTGGGCAGGGTCTGGTACAGCGGCTGCAACGAGCGGATCAAGGTCGTCAGGTCCAGCCGCAGCGCCCCGATGCCGGGACGTGCGCCGTTGACGAGTTGTTCGAGGGCTCGGACCGTCCCGCGGAACGGCGTGCCGATGGGGATGAACAGCCTGGTGAACTCCCACCCGCCGAGCTGGGCGAGGAAATGGCCGGCGACCAGCCCGCCCTCGCCGTGCCCGACAAGGACCAGCCGTGCGTCGGGACCGCCCTCAGCCGCCCGCCACCGGTCGAGCTCGTCGAGTATCTCGACCTGCAGGCGTTGCGCGGCCTGCCGGATGTCGCGCCGCCAGTCCCAGGCGAACCCGACAACACGCTGAGCATCCCGCTTGCCGAGCGTGTCGATCAGCCGGCCGTATCCGCTGACCGACCAAAGGCCCGGCAGCAACCCGATGTCGGTCAGGACGCCGTCCGCCCTGACCCCGTCGTCGCCGGCGTCAGCAGGCAGCAGCAGGTCGTTGAGGCTCCACATCGCCCGCACCAGCTGCGACGTCGTGCCGCCCCACAGCACGCGGTTCTGCCGCCGCAACCGGCTGCCGAGCAGGCCCGGGATGACGACGACCAGATCCCGGTTCACGGGGACCGCCGAGCCGGGCTTCGACACGGGCTCGTGGGTTGGTGGGGGCGCCGGGGTCGGCGCGGCGGCCGGGAGGTGGTAGCTGTCGCCGTTGAGCGTCCGCAGTCCCACCGGCCCGGGTCCGACGTCGACGGTCCGCGACTCGCCGGAGGAGAAGGTGACGACCTGGGTGCGCCCGCCTGCCGTCACCGCGACGTGCAATGGCCGGGTGACCGGCAGCCTGATCCCGGTCGCCCGCTGCGCCGCGAAGGTGCCGATGTCCAGTGACGAGCCCCGGCGACGAACCGCGACCTCCACGGTCGGCAGCGCGAGATCGATCTCGTCGAACGCGCCGGCCGCGGGTGCGAAGGCGTCGACGCCGGTTTGCGTCAGGTACGACGCCCGCGCCGCCACCTCGGCCACGGCGGTGACCGATCGTGCGGCGTCGGGCAGGGTCGGCAGTGTCCGTTGCGCCCATCGGGCGTGCGCGGTGCTGCCCGAGCGTAACGCCGCCAGGACCGGCGCGAGTTCCGCGCCGATGCGGTCCGCGGTGCTGTCGTCGGGCGACAGCGACCACCACGTCACCCGTTCCGCGACGAGCCGGAGGTCCGACGCCTTCCGTCCGAGGATGGTCGCCGCCGCCCGTTCGGCCCGGTTCCGGGTGGCTCCGCCGGCCTTCAGCCAGGAGCGGAGGCGCTGGTGGAGTGCGGGAACGGCGGCCGGCTCGAACGAGATGCCGTCGGCGGTGCGGTCCCGTACCAGTGGGCTGAACCAAAGATCGGCTTCGGCTTCGGCGACAAGGTGCGGCAATGCGTCGAGGCGGACGGCCCGGGCCAGCGACGGCTCGACGAAGGCCGCCGGTGAGAGGGCGATCGCGAGCTCGCAGGCGGCGACGGCGGCCGGGTCGACGCGGTCGAGGTACGCCAGTGCCACGTCACCGGTGCCCGACCGGGTCTGCGCTGGGGTGACGTAGGGACGTAGCGCTGCCAGGACCTTGAGGCGCAGGTCATCGGGTGTGGTGAAGAAGGCGACAACCTGCTCCGACTTGAGCCGGTCCACGAACCGCTCGAACTCGTCACCGGAAGCGCCGCGGTCGAACTGAGCCACGGGCCAGGGCTGTGCCGGGTCGACGATGAAGGTGAGCACCGGCCGTCCCAGTTGCCGCGCCCGCTGGTACTCGAGCTCGACAAACGACCGGCTTTCGCCCCTGGGGATGGCTCCGTAACGGTGTCCCACCAGCAGCACGACGAGATCGCTGGAGTCGAGCGATGACAGCGACCGTTCGAGCGGCCGCGCCGGCTCCACGACATACTCATCCATCACCACCGGTGTGATGCCGAGCCGCACGCAGGCGTCGCTGACCGCGGCGCGGTAGTCCTGCATACCCATGTGCACGCTGCTGACGAAGACGCGGGTCATCGGAGGTGGCGCAATCGTCGGCGAACCATGCCGGCGATGGACCGCGGGGACAGACCACCATCCCACTGGAGGATCAGCGCCCGCCGGCGCAGCGCGGCCGGCACCCGGGCCGGCCGGTACGGCGTGACCACCACCGGTACCACGTCGCGACCGGCGAGGTGCTCGAACAGCTGCGCCCACTCGAACAAGGCGGCGGGCACAGCGTCCGTCAGCGGTGCGGCGATGCCCAGGTCGGTCACGAAGACCACCGGCACGCGCCGCGGGGGCAGTCGGTAGGCCGTCCACGTCCACAATGGACCGGTGCCGGTTCCGGCGGGTCGCGTCGGGACCTGCCGGAACCGCGTCGTGCGAAGGCGGACGCCGCCGACCAGCCGGTAAGCCGCCCGAATGAGATCGTCGGCGTCGAGGTCGAACGGCCGCATCCCGGCGCCGATGTCGACGAGCAGCTCGGATCCCGCGACCAGCCGTACCCGCTGCTCGACCGGGACGGGGTCGAGGCTACGGACGCGGGCCACCCGGTTGACGACCTCCGCAACGTCGAGCTGGTGGGTGGGGCGTGGACGGGCGAAGGCGGCGCGCAGCACGCGCTGGTCCCGGCCGCGCGCCAGCAACGGACGGTGCGCGACCGGCGCGACCGGCACCGGCGCCCGGCCGTCAGGGGCCGGGGCGCCGGTCGCCGGAGAGCGCGGCACGGCCCGGGGAATCGGTTCAAGCATATCGAGCCTGGGCAGCGTGCTCGGCGGCAGCGGCTCAGGCGGCCGGGACTGGAACGCGGTCGGCACCTCGGGCGGCACCTCGGGCGGCGCCGGGGGCGGACCGGGCGGGCGCGGTTCGTGGCCGAGCAGCTCGAGCAGCGTCCCACGGTCCTCCTCGGGAAACGCCGCGAGCGCACGGACAGCATCCGCCATCCACACCTGCGAGCGCATCTCAATACCCTCCGTACAGGGACTTCGTCACGGTCAGCTCCTCGACGACCGCCCAGTCCTCATCGGACAGCAGGTGACCGAGCTCGAGCATGGCGCGCACGGCGTCCAAGAACTCCGCGACGCTCGGCACGTGGTCGTCCGGCGAGGGCGATGCCGGTCGAGCCGCCACCACCCGCTCGGCGATCTGCCGGATCCGTAGCTGCTCCGCCGGAGAGGGCTTCCGTCCCTCGGACCACAGGTGCCGGTTCGCGATGTCGATCAGGCCGCGGACATCGGCCAGCTCCAGCCGCAGCACGATGCACCGCCGGACGAACGCGAGGGGCAGATCCCGTTCCTCATTGCTCGTGATGATCACGAGCCGCTGCGGACCGGACCCGCCGAAGTCCGGGACCCGCACCTCGGCGCCGGTTTCGGCGACCGTGAACTGCAGCGATCCGAGCGGCACCAGCAGGCTGCTCGGCACGTCCGGATCGGACTTGTCGAGCTCGTCGATGAGGACCACCGCGCCCATCGAGTGGCGGTCGGCGTTAACCGTCGGGAACGGGTCCTGGGCCGGCGTCGCGGGACGGCGACCGGTGCGCCAGCCACGCGACCGCGCGGACTCCGGATCGATCGCCCACCACAGCGGCCCGGGCTCGACGTAGTCGATGTCGTTGAGCTCCCCACCGCTGCGGACCTGGGCGTCCGCGAGCCGGTGCACCATGTCGAACCGCCAGAGCAGGTCGCGGGCCTCCGTCCGTGCGGTCACCACCAGCTCGTAGTAGCGCCAGTCGAGATTGCGGGCCACATACGCGGCGATGGAGGACTTCCCGGACCCCGGAGCGCCGAGGAGGAGCAGCGGCCGTCCCGTCACCAGCGCCACGCGCAGCGCGAGGCGCAGTTTCGGTGGGCAGACGTAAACGCTGCCGTCACGGCGGTCGGGCTGATCCGCGTGCCGCCTGCGGGATGGCACATCCTGGAGTTCCTCGATGCGCTGCAACGCGTGGCGTAGCGCGGGGTTCGGCTCGGACATCAAGTTCACTGCTCCGCTCCCTCGATGCGGTTCGCTGCGGCGCCGCCCTCCTCCTCCACCGTGCGGGACAAGGGCGGGACCAGCTCCACCGCATGAACATCGCTTAACGACTCCGCCGGCCCGGCGCAGACGAACACGACACCGTCGAAGCGGACCTCCAGCTGCCGCAGGACGCCCGCCTCCAGCGCGTCACGGCCAAGGATGACGAACACCGGCCGGTTCCGCGCCTTGCGCAGCGACGCCAGCGCGGTCGCCCACTTCTCCTCCGAGGACGCGCCCACCTCGCGGAGGATCGCCTTGGCGTAGCGGTCGGCCAGCTCACCGGCGTCGTCCAGCCCTGCGCCCGCGGTGCTGAACGGACCAACGATGACGTAGCGGTTGTCGCAACAGGTCACCCGGTTGAGCAGCCGCCGTGCGGTCCTGGGCAGCGTCAGCGTCGCGCGCGCCACCCGCGGCCCCGCCTCGGCCGCCGCGACCTCGAACAGCAGGTCGCCCATGCCGGCGGGCAGCCAGGCGGAGCTGATCAGCGGCGCGAAGCTCTCCGGACGCAGCCTCGGATCGCGGATCAGCTCCAGGAACGCCCGCTCGATGGCGATGGCGTCGCTGTGCAGCAGCCGATGCGCGACCGCATCCACCAGGGGCAGTTCGTCCTGGCTGATGTCGAGGCGCTCGGCGGCCTCCGCCAGGAACGAGTTCTGGTCCAGGTGGATCCCCACGGTCTTGAGCCAGCGGGCCATCGGGTCCTCGGTGGACCTGCCGACGGCGTAGTCCGCGAACCGTGCCGCGATCGCCGCAGCCCACGCCTCGGCACCGTCACCGTCGACATCGGCAGCCTTGAGTACCTGGATGTCGCGCAGCTGCACCGGCCGCAGCCCGAGCGTGTCCAGTGTCGCCGACGAGGCGTCCGGGTCGAGCAGGACCGGCACCACCCGCATCGCCGGGTTGAGCCACGCACGCCAGCCGAGGACCGTGGCCTCCGCCCGCACCCAGTCACTGTCCACGACCCGGCTGGTCACTAGCACGATCGCCGCATCGCAGCTGCCGAGCCAGCCCAGCAGCGTCGCGCGCCACCGGTCACCCGGATCGATCAGCTCGGCGTCGAGCAGCGGGGTGTGGCCCAGGGCGTGCAGCTTCCGAGCGACCGCGTCGCGGACGTCGGCCGCGAAGGGATCCGCGTTCGCACTGTGGCTGATGAAGACCCGCGCCAACGCGACTCCCGTACTCTACAGCTCGGAAGCGGAACATTAGCACGGCGTCACGGCGCCGGTAATCCTTCTTCAGGGCCGCCGGTGCGTCCGCCCGGATCAGCGTCGACGTGGGACGCAGCGCGTGAACTCGGACGGGCCGAACGGCTGCAGGAGGCGCCGGCCCACTGCAGAACCGGGTAGGTCGCATGCCGCGACAGGCATTCGCGCAGGTCAGCGTCCTCTGTCTCGGGTACCGACCCCGTTCGACGAACTCGGCCCGGACCAGGGTGGGGTCGAGCCGCCAGAGGTACGCAACGCGGCTGTGCTCATCAAGGTGGGTGGCGAGCGCAGGACCAGGATCGCCCGGCGGTAACAGCCCAGCGAACGGGTCCCGGCCCTGGTCCCGAGACGCCGGCGTTCGGCGTGCGGCAGAGCGGAGACGAACACGACGGTGTCCTCGGACACGGGCGGGCTGGCGGTGTATGTGACACTCATGGCGGCGCAGGAACCCTGGTGTGAAGTGTCCCGTGAGAAGTCCACTTCCTACCAGGGTCCTGCGCTCTTTCGTTGCACCACCACAGGTTCGACCTGTCTACACCCGACAGCCGACCATCACCCTGAGCATCCGGTCTCTTACTCGGAAAGCCTCATTCGCCGTACCGTGCGTACTGGATGTTCCACAGCTGGTTGGCGGTGCCGCTGCCGTTCAGCGGCCAGCCGATGACCCGTGCTCCCTCGTCGCGGTCGGAGCCGCCGACGTCGGCCGCCAGTTGCGTAGCGGGGTTGATGATGCGGGCGTAGGTCTCTTGGCCGAACCAGTTGGTGATGTAGCTGATCTTCCACACCTGGCCCAGTGAGTAGCCGTTGCACAGCGCCTGGTAGAGCGCGTGGCCCGCAACGCCGTCGGTCTCCAGGCACTCATCGCTGTTGGCGTTTTCGATGTAGCCCATCGCGTTGTCGACGGTACCGTCGCCGGGAAGTTCCCAATCCTCGACTATATCCGGACCGTAGGACGACACGTCCACGATCGTCCCGGGACCCCATGACGCGGGGCTGAGCGAGAGCCAAAAGTTGTCGAGTTTGGTTTCGAGGAGCATGTGGGCGGTGCCGGCGTATGCGCTCGGCGAGTCGATGACCACCGCCGCGGTGAGCGGGAGCAGCACCAGTGCAAGTACTGCCGCCATTTTCTTGAGTACCATCGGTCCTCCTGGTTCCGGTTGCCCTCGTGATCGGACGATCAAAAGTTAGAGCGCAGACCGGCCCGTGCCATCGGGTGAACTCCGTATTCGCGCCAGGCAATATCCGGCTAAGACCCGACGCGCTGGGGGCTAAGGCCCGGGCTAAGGCACCCGGCTCGGCCACCGGGATCCGCCGCGGGGCATAAGGGTGGCCGTGACCGAGCCGTCCGACTCCGGCGAAGCCGGATCAAACCGCAGGTCAGTGACGCTTTCCGAGTAAGAGACCGGATGCTCAGGATGATGGTCGACTGCCGGGTGTAGACTCAGGGTTCCGCAGTTCGTTGTCACACGTGAGCCGGAATTCGGGCGTTGAGCTGTGGGCGCGGATGCGGTGTTCGAGGCGGTGGAACACCGGCCGCAGCAGCAGCGCCGACTTCAGATTACGGAAGCCGCGTTCGGCCTCCAGGAGATTCTTGTAGCCCAACGCGACGTCCTCGGCCCTGATGTGCGGGTCGCAAATGGCGATGAGGTACTTGCCGTCCAACCTGGCCTCGGTCTTGACCTTGCCGGTGTTGATACGCAAGCTGCCGTCGGCCTGTTGGGTCAGCCACCGGCCGAGGGTGGGGTGGTCGCGCAGCGCGCATTCGGCCCGCACGTGCGCGGCCTCGTTACGCCCTCGGGTCTTGTCGCCGCGCGGCCGCTGGGCGTCGCGGGCGCGTTGCTCGCTGATGCGGGCCAACTCCGCCTGGATGCGACTGATCGCGTCGGCGCGTTGTTGGGCGTCGCGTTCGGCCTGCTGCGGGTTGTGACAGATAACCAACCGGGCGTCGGTGGCCTCCAGCCGGACCTCCTTGACCCGCAGGTGGTCTTTGACTTGTTGGTAGCGGCCCTGCCGGGCCAGCACCTGCTCGACGAGGGGGTTGCCGTCACGCATCCGCATCCCGGCGATGGAGTGTCCGCCGTCGAGGCGTAGGTAGGCCAGGTTGTCCGCGGAGGTGAAGCCGCGGTCGACCACGGTGATGACGCGGCCGTGGACGACGGACCCTGACGTAGGTCAGGTCAGCGGTGACGGAACTGGTTCGGTGGGAGTGCGCGTAGGGCGAGGCTTGAACGTACTCGGCCTGGCGTTGTCGTACCCCCGGTGTAGCGTCCAGGCCGAGTAAGGCTCATGCTCTGCCGTTCACGGAGGCGCGCGGATGACGAGTACGACAGGTGTGGTGGCGGTGTCCCGGCGTATCAATGCCCCGGCGGAGGACATCTTCCGGATCCTGTCCGACCCCGGACGGCATCCGGACCTCGACGGCTCGGGGATGCTGCGCGGTAGCTTTTCCGACGCCGTGATCTCGGCCGTCGGGGACGTCTTCGTGATGCGGATGCACTACGAGCGCTATGGCGACTACGAGATGAACAACCACGTCGTCGAGTACGAGCGGGACCGCCGCATCGGCTGGGAGCCGAGGCCCGGTCGTGGGCACCCGGACGCCACCGAGCCGGGGGCCGTGTGGGGCCACCGGTGGATCTTCGACCTGCTCCCGGACCGGGCCGGGGCGACGGCGGTGACCGAGATCTTCGACGGTTCGCGCATGCCGGAGGACAAACGCGCGGAGGTGGACAGCGGGCGAGTCTGGTGGCAGACGCAGATGGCGAGCACCCTGGAACGCCTCGGCGAACTGTGCGCCGCCCGGTGAACGCCGAACTCGGCGCCCTCAAGGGCGCCCTGGACCGCCAGCGCGAGCACGTCGTCGGGATCCTTGAAGGGCTTTCGGAGGAGGATCTGCGGCGGCCGGTGCTGCACAGTGGCTGGAGCTGCCTGGCATTGCTGCGTCACCTCACCCTGGATGTCGAACGCTTCTGGTTCCCCGGGGTGATCGCGGGCGAGCCGGATGTGGCCGGACAGCTCACGGCCGGGGCGGAGGCCCACTGGTGCGTACCCGAGGGGATGAGCGCCAAGGAGGTCTTCGCCGACTACCGGGCGGCCATCGCGCGGGCGGACGGTGTGCTCGCCGCCGCCGCGCCCGAACAGGAGCCCGCCGCGTGGCCCGTGGAGATCTGGCCGACCTGGCGGCTGCCTGACGTGCGGCACATCCTGATCCACGTGCTCACCGAAGTCGCCTGCCACAGCGGCCACTTGGACGCGGTCCGCGAACTGATCGACGGCACCACCTGGCTCGGCGGCAACCCCTATGCGCCCGCATGACGGCGGCTGCCCCTCGATCGCTGTGGTCCACACAACCAAAGTGATCTATCTGTGGGTAGCCGTGGCGTGAAGTCAGGCGGGCGCGCCGAGCCAGGTGGTCAACGCAGCGCACAGGCCGTCCCGGTCGGCCCCGTTGGATGCGAGCCATGCGACGTGGCCGTCCGGGCGGACCAGCGTGGCCATCGGCTGGTCCGGGAAGGTGGTCGGGCGCGCGGTCACGACGCTGACCCGGTCGCCCCATGCTCCTGCCACCGCGGCGGCGCCCGTACCGTCGTCGAGCAGCACCGCCCGGCCGTCGCGGAAGTGTCCGGCCAGGGTGGTGCCGTCGTCGAGTGGCAGGTCGGGCACCCGGCGGCCGATCAGCGGGTGGTCGCCGGGCAGGTCGTAGTGCTGCCAGTCGCCGCTGATCATCGACACCACGTGGGTGGCGCCGTCCGGGGTGTCGAGCAGGTCGGTCATCACCTCGCGCAGCGCGTCGGCGCGCGGACCCCGGGCCGTGCTCAGCGCGGTCTGCGCCAGGCTCCACCGCTGTACCCACGCGCCGATCGGATGGCGCTCGGCCGTGTAGGTGTCGAGCAACGAGTCCGGCGCCGCGCCGCGCGCGACGAGCGCGAGCTTCCACCCGAGGTTGACCGCGTCGCCGATGCCCACGTTCATGCCCTGCCCGCCCGCGGGCGAGTGGACGTGCGCCGCGTCGCCGCACAGCAGCACTCGACCCCGCCGGTAGGTGGTGGCCTGTCGAGTGGTGTCGGCATAGCGGGTGGCGACGTGCACGCGCGTCACCCGCACGTCGGTGCCGCTGACCCGACGCAGGCTGGCCTGCATCTCCTCCGCCGCGACCGGCGCGTCCCGATCGGCGGGCGGGCCAACGTACTCGACGGTGTGCACGCGGGCAGGGCCGTCGCCGTCGGCCCAGCCACCGATCGTGTAGGAGCCGTTCTCGCCCGTCTGCCAGCCACCCGCGACAAGCTTCTCCGGATGGTCGAGATCCACCATCGCCTGGCGGCCGGTGAAGACCGGGTCCTCACCGGGAAACGCGAAACCGGCGAGGCGACGTACGGTGCTGCGTCCGCCATCGGCGCCCACCAGCCAGGACGCCCGGATCTCGCGGTCTGCGGCACGCACCGTGACGGCGTCGGCGCCGACGTCGAAGCCGGTCAGCGCGACCCCCCGGCGTACCTCGGCGCACAGCGCCGACGCCCGTTCGCCGAGGATCGCCTCCAGGTCGCCCTGGCTGATCACGCCCGCGCCGAGGAATTCCTCGCCCGGGCCGGGCGGCTTGAGGCGATCGACGCGTATGCCGATGCCGGCGAAGTGGCCCACGAAGATCTCCGGACGGCCGCCCGGCTTGCCCACCCCGGGCCCGGGCGGGGCCTCGGGGACCGCCCGGAGCCACATGAGCGCGGCCCGCTCAACAGCCGGCAGCAGGCCACGCAGGTGCAGCGCGTGCACCGACGGCGCGTTGACCGCGCGGGCGCCCATGGACCCGAACCGGGCCGGCGGCGTGTCCGCCTCGCGTTCGAGGACCAGCACGCGGGCGCCGCCGAGCCGGAGTTCGCAGGCCAACAGCAGACCCACCGGGCCCGCGCCCGCTACCACCACGTCGTAGTCCATCTCTCTCCCCATAAAACCTGGAAACGGTGTTCTCAGTATTTCCAAGGAGGCTAGCTAACTGGGTACAGTGTTCGCAATACCGAAGGAGATAGCCATGCCGGCCAACGACCACCCACCGCTCTGGCTACGTCCCGCGCACGGAACGCGCGGCCCGAAACCCACCCACAGCAGGCGGGACGTGGCGGTCGCCGGGATCAGGATCGCCGACGCGGAAGGGCTCGACGCCGTCTCGATGCGGCGGATCGCGGCCGACCTCGGCACCGGCACAACCTCGCTGTACCGGTATGTGTCCAAGAAGGACGACGTACTGGAGTTGATGACCGACGAGGTGATGGGGGAACTGCGCGGCACAGTGCTCATCGGCAACTGGCGGTCCGACCTGCGCACCATCGCACGCCTGCTGCGGCAGACCGCGCTGCGGCACCCATGGTTGGCGACGCTGTCCTCGGGCCGCTCGAACCAGGGCCCAAACAGCCTGTGGTGGATGGAGTTGTCGCTGTCCGTATTCGACGGCATGGACCTGAGCACCGACGACATGCTGGCCAACCTAGGCACGCTGTCGGCGTTCGTGCTCGGCCACGTGCTGAGGGAACTCGGCGATCAGGAGGCCGCGCGGCGGTCCGGACTTACCCATGAACAGTGGATGAAACAACAGGGCGTGTACGGCCCAACGATCGTGAACAGCGGCCTCTACCCCCGATTCACCAGAGTCATCAACGAGGCAGAGACCCCGCACGCAGCCGACCGCCAGAACCGAGGATTCGAGGCGGGGCTGGAGCGGATACTCGATGGTCTGGCCGCACATCTACCGACACGGCGCTAAACCGGCATGCGACCTCGACTCGCTACTGACAAAGGCTCATGACGCCGAGCGCTACAGCACCGCCCCGTCGGCCGACAGGCTTCGCACCGTCCTGCTCATTCAGCTCGCCCGATCCGCGGCGGCACCGGATATCGGTAACGAACCGTCGGATTGCGCTGTTTGAAGCCACAACCGGCGGGTAGCAGGGCGGGAACATATCAGACCGGATTCTCCCGTGCAGCGGGTTTCAGGAGGCATCATGACCCCACCGCACAACAGGACGTCGTCGACCTCCTGGCTCAGCAACACACCCGGATCAAAGAGTTTTTCGCCGCGGTGATCGACGGGCAGGTTGCTGGTGCTCGTACCAGCATGACGAACAGAGCACGGGGATGGCTAACAGTCGCGATCACGGCATGCCGCAAGGGCGGCACCGTGAACATCGTCGGGGTGTTCAGCGGCTTCGTCGACAAGTTCCCGCTGGGCGCGGCGATGCACAAGGCACTGATCCTGCGGATGGGTCAGATGCACGCGCAGCGTTACATCCCGATGCTGCTGGAACGCCTCGCCAAAGGCGAGATCGACCCGGGCTACCTCGCGACGCATCCGATGCCGCTAAGCGACGGCGCGCACGGCTACGAGATCTTCCAACGCAAGCAGGACGGCTGCTTACGCGCCGTTCTCCACCCGGCGATGGCCTGATCGTGCCTCCCACTCCCATCACTGCCCGGCAACTACCCACCCGGTCGACCTGGTCCGGCGTGCTGATCGGGGTCGGCATCGCGGCGTTCATCGACGAGACGGTGTTCCATCAACTGCTGCATTGGCATCACTTCTACGACAAGTCGACCCCTGCGATCGGCCTGGTGTCCGACGGCGCGTTCCACGCCTTCGGCTGGTTCGCCGTTGTCATCGGTCTGGTCATGGTTGCCGACCTGCGCCGGCGCGCCGCTCTGGCCGGCCGGGCACTGACCGGCGGCATCCTGCTGGGCGCCGGTGCCTTCCAGCTCTACGACGGCACCATCCAACACAAGCTCTTACGGTTGCACCAGATCCGCTATCACGTCGACATCCTTCCCTACGATCTGACCTGGAACATCGTCGCGGCGATCCTCACCGCGGTGGGGGCGCTGCTGCTGATGACCGCGCATCGCCGACGCCGCACCAGCGCCCCTGGTGCCTCTGGTGCATGACCATCCCGCCATGCGGCCCGATCACCTGACTGTCGCCAGCCAGCTCACTGTGGTCCTCGCCGCCCTCGCCGGCTTCGCCTATGTCGTCGGCGCCACACGGCTGCGCCGGCGGGGCGACGCCTGGCCGCGCCCGCGGCAGTACCTGTTTGTCGCCGGTACGGTCGGGCTGGCGGTCGCGGCGTCGGTCCCCCTGCCGTTCGCCGAGTTCACCGCCCACATGCTCCAGCATCTGGTCATCGGCATGGCCGGGCCGCTGCTCCTGGTGCTGGGACGGCCGGTCACCCTCGCCCTGCGCCTGCTGCCGGGCGGCCGGGGCCGGAACGCCGTCCTCGCGGTCCTGCACGCCCGAGTCACCGCCGTGCTGGTATCGCCACCGTTTGCCGGACTGCTCGACGGGGCCGGCCTGTGGGTGCTCTACCGCACCCGGTTGTTCGCCGCCGCCGACGATCGGCCCTGGCTGCACGCCGCCGTGCACGCCCACGTCTTCGCCACCGGCCTACTGTTCACCGCGTCGGTGTGTCAGCTCGATCCGGTCCGCCGCCGGTACCCGTTCTGGCTGCGGGCGGCCGCCCTGGTCACCGTCGCCACCGCACACGCCGTGCTCGCGAAATCGCTGTGGATCGCGGCACCGCCGGGCACCGCATTCGCCATCCGGGACGCGCGCACCGCCGCAGAGTCGATGTACTACGGTGGCGACCTCGTCGAGGTCGCCCTGGCCGCCGTACTGGCGGCCGGCTGGTACATCGCGACCGGCCGCGCCCTGGTCCGCGCCGGCCGCCGCGTCCGGACTCCCCCGGCCACGACTGCCCCCGCGCCGCTGACATCCCCAGGTCCACCCGCGGCCGCGAACACCGCCTCCAGGCTGCCTCCCATGGGACGGTCGGACAGGACCGCCAGGTACACCGGACGCCCCACCAAGCGGTAGGGCAGCACGCTGGTGTACGGGCCGGCGAAGTCCCGACGGGGCACCGGGGTGGCTCGACCAGCGGTTCGGGGGTCACCGTATCCACCCCACCGACACTATGACCGCCGGCCGCGCCGCGGCCTCAGCCGTGCCGCGGCTGCCGAGGGATGAACGGCGAAGATTCGACAGACATCCGTCCGGGCGGAACCCGGCCCGGAAATGGCGTCGAGCCGAGGCGGGGCGGACCTCGGCCGGCTCGCGCGGTCTGCTGTTTGAGTCTTTCGAATCGGGGTAGCGGCGGGAAAAGTTCGGGAGAGGGACGAGGTGCCGGGACCTCATAGCACGGCCGACGGCGGCAAGGGTCGCGTCCTGGTCATCGGTGGAGCGGAGCGGCGAGGCAAGGCGGGTGCCGCGATCCTGCGCCGGTTCGTCGAGCTGTCCGGCGGTGAAGCCGCGCGACTGGTGGTCATCGCGACGGCCAGCGACGAACCGGAGCAGCTTGAGGATTCCTACGTGGAGGAGTTCTCCGGTCTGGGCGCGGGGCGGGTGTGCCCGCTGCGGCTGCGGACGCGGGAGCAGGCCAACAGCGACGAGACGGCGCAGGTGCTCGGCGCGGCGACCGGGGTCTTCTTCACCGGAGGCGACCAGCTACGCATCGCCACGGTGCTCGGCGGCACCCGGGCCGATTCGATCCTGCACTCCCGCCTGTTCGCCGATGAGCTGGTACTGGCCGGTACCAGCGCCGGCGCCGCGATGATGTCCAGCACGATGATCCTCGGCGGCGAGCAGACGAGCGTGAACACGACGAGCGTGAACACCGGCCCGGGTATGGAGTTCCTGCCGTGTGTGCTCATCGACATGCACTTCTGGGAACGGGGACGGCTCAACCGGCTGCTCAGCGCGGTCGCGCTGTTTCCGCACGAGCTCGGGCTCGGGATCGACGAGGACACCGCGATCCTGGTCGAGGGCGACCGGTTCGAAGTGATCGGCACCGGATCGGTGACGGTGGTCGACGCTGGCAGGTCCGACCTCATCCGCGTGCCGGAGCACGACGGCGGGCTGATCGCGCTGACCGACGTGCGACTGCATGTCCTGCCCACCGGCTACACGTTCGAGCTCACCGGCCGGCAACCGCTGCTGGTACGGGCCGCGACGGGCACCGAGGAGCGGGAGGAGCAGTCGTGAGGATTGTCGACACCCGTCTGGTCCGCGGCCCCAACGTCTACCTCAGCCGCCCCGTACAGGTAGCCGAGGTGTGCCTCGACGGACTCACCGACCGGGAAAGCGTCGAGTTTCCCGGCTTCGCCGACCGGCTGCTGGAGGCGCTGCCCGGGCTGTCGGCCCACCACTGCGCGTCGGGTGCGCCGGGAGGCTTCGTCGAACGATTACGGGAGGGCACGTACTTCGGGCACATCGCAGAGCATGTGGCCATCGAGCTATCGCAGCTGATCGGCCGGCGGGTCAACTTCGGCCGTACCGTTCAGGCTGGCGAACCCGGCCGGTACCGGGTGATCACCGAATGTCCGTAGGACGAGCCGCCCGACTCACCGGTACCCGCGCGGCTGCTGGAAACGGCGATCGACGCGGTGAAGCAGACGGTCGACGGCGCGATCCCGAACTACGGACCGGCACTGGAGGAGCTACAAGAGCTGTTCGAGCGCGAGGCGCCTGGCCCGAGTACCCAGGCGATCATCGACGCGGCGCGGCGGCGCAACATCCCGGTGGACCGGACCGGGCCGTTGAGCCTGCTGCAGTTGGGCTACGGCGCGCGCCGGCGGCTGCTCTGGTCCGCCATGACGGACCGTACCAGCGCTATCGGCGTGGAGATCGCGCAGGACAAAGACCTCACCCGTCAACTGCTGCGTGGGGCCGGCGTCCCGATCACCTCCGGAGCGACGGCCACCAGCGTGGAACAGGCCCTCGACCTGTTCGAGGAGCTGGGCGCCCCGGTCGTGGTCAAGCCACGCGACGGCCGGCAGGGCGAGCACGTCTACCTCGATCTGAACGACCGCGACGCGGTCGAGGCCGCGTTCACCGCGGCCGGCGGCGACGTGGTCATCGAACGGCAGGTCGACGGTCGCGACTACCGGGTGCTGGTCGTGGGCGGCCGGGCGGTGGCGGCCACCGAGCGGCTGCCGGCCCGCGTCGTCGGCGACGGCGGCACGTCGGTCGCGGCCCTGGTCGACCGCGAGAACGCCGACAGCAGGCGCGGCGACGGGCACGCGAATGTACTGACCCGGCTGCGCTTCGACGACGAAGCCGCAGCCGAACTGCTGGCGCGTCAGGACCTCAGCTCTGGCTCGGTGCCAGAGGCGGGACGCACGGTGTGGCTGCGGCGCAACGCCAACCTCTCCACCGGCGGTACCGCGACCGACGTCACCGACCGCATGCATCCGGACGTGGCCGACCTGTGTGTTCGCGCGGCCGCCGTCGTCGGACTCGACATCGCCGGCATCGACCTGCGACTGCCCGACATCGCCGAACCGCCCGCGGTCGACGGGGACCCGGCACGCGGCGGGGTCATCGAGGTCAACGCCGCCCCCGGCCTGCGCATGCACCTGGCACCCAGCGCCGGCCAGCCACGGGCGGTCGGGGACGCGATCGTTGACGCCCTGTTCGAGCCGGGCGACGACGGGCGGATCCCGACCGTGGCGGTCACCGGCACCAACGGCAAGACCACGGTGGCCCGGCTGATCGCCCATCTGCTGGCCGGTACCGGGCTGCGGGTGGGGCTCACCACCACCGACGGCGTGTCCATCGGTGGGCGGATGGTGCAGCGCGGCGACGCGACCGGCCCGCAATCCGCACGGGTCGTACTGACCGATCCGACGGTCGAGGCGGCCGTCCTGGAGACCGCCCGGGGCGGCATGATGCGCCGCGGACTGGGCTACGACTGGACCGATGTCGGCGTGATCACCAATGTCACCGGCGACCATCTCGGCCAGGACGGGCTGGCCACGGTAGAGGACATCGCCGACGTCAAGGCCCTGGTCGCCGAGCGCGTGCGGGACGGCGGGACGCTGGTGCTCAATGCCGACGATCCGCGGGTACGTCAGATGGTGAACCGGTCGGCCGTGCGGGCCGGCGGCAAGCGGCTGGTCTGGTTCAGCCTGGACGCCCGCTCCCCAGCCGTCCAGGAGCACCTACGCGGCGGCGGGACCGCTTACCTGGCGGACGGTGGGCAGCTCGTCGAGGCAACCGGCGAGCACCACATTCCCGTCCTCGACGCGGCCGACGTCCCCGGCGCCTGGGCCGGCGGCGCCCTGGACCCGAACGGTACGGCCGGGTACGCCGCCGCCAACGCACTGGCCGCCATCGCGGCGGCCGTCTGCATGGGGGTGCCGCGGGAGGCCGTGCCGCGACTGCTGAAGGAGTTCGGCACGCGGGACAACCCGGGCAGGGGCATGCTGTTCCGCCGGGGGGACATCCACATCGCGGTGGACTACGCGCACAATCCCGCCGCGATCGCCGCGGTGACCGGCGCACTGCACCGCCACTGGGGATCCGAGCACTGCGTGGCCGTCGTGACACTGCCCGGCGATCGGCGCGACGATGTCATCATCGAATCCGCGCACGTGCTCGCCGACGGGTACGGGCGGATCGTCTGCTACGAGGACCAGGACACCCGCGGGCGCGAACGGGGTGAGCTGCGCGGCCTGCTGGTCGAGGCGGTGACCACGCACCGCCCGGACAGCCGCTGCGAGACCGCGACGACCCTGGCCGAGGCGGTCGACAAAGCCCTGGCAATGGCACGGCCGGGCGAGGTGCTGCTGCTGCTCTACGAGAAGTTGGAGCCGGTCCTGGCACTGCTCGACTCGCTGGATGCCGCCGCGACCGTACCCGCGTCCACCGTCGCGTCCACGACGTCATCCGCGGGCGGCGTCGCATGATTCCTTGCGTTCATCTGGCAAACGGAACCCTCCGCCCACTTCCGCCATTCAGTGCCGATCTCACGGCCCTGTGGCCCAAGATGCGAGGAGCGTGGCCCCTCTTCACCACCGACCCACGAGGGGGCCGCAGTGAGCGTCGGAGAGGTGACCACTTCCTCCGCGCCGACAATCGGTCGGGGCGTGTACCGGCGCGGGATTGCCGCACTGGGACGGCCTTTGTGGCCGCGATCGCCTACGTTGATCCAGGTAACTTCGCCACCAACTTCTCCGCCGGCGGTGCCTACGGCTACCGGCTGGTGCACCGAGCACCACCGAACCCCGACCGGTCCCCGACCGGTCCCGTGACGCGCCGCCGCCCGGCCCGGGTCGTGCCTACCTTTCAGGCCGCACGCCGCGGTGATCTCCGCGTCGAACATCGCCTGCATCACCGCCACCCCGGCGGCCACACTCATGGCCAGCAGCCCCTCCCGGGCCACCCCAGCAACACCAGCGAGCGCGAGCCGGACCTCCTCCGGTAGATCCGGCAGGTCGATCCGCGATGCGTCATCGTGCGCGACCATGCGCAACTTCGGTACGGTCTTCATGGACGGTCCCCTTCCAACGGGCGTGTCTTGGCGGATACACCCGAGACCTACCACCAGGCACGACTCAGGGCGGACCTCCACCTCAACTTCCACGAAGATCGCGACATGCTCCACAGGGCGCCAACGAGGCGTTGAATCGGGCGGCGGACGAACGCGACCGAGTTGGCCCAGCGGACTGCGCAACTTCCAAGAAGCCAGGGGCACTGCCACGCGCGATGATTGGTTAACGGCAGCAACCGGGCCAGTAGCAGCCCCTCGGAGGCGACTGTGGGCAGTTCAGTATCTGTCTGGGAAACGGCGGGGGCCGTCGTCCTCGGACTGTGGGTCGTCGTGATGTGGGCTGCGGTCGGCGTACTCGCGTACGCGAATCGCGGTCCCGTGCGTCCATGGGTGTTCAACGGCGCGGTGGGAGTAATCGTGCTCGGGGTGCTCGGACAGATCGGCCACCTGCAGGAACACGTCGCGCAGGCCGGCTACTGGGTAGCCCATCCGAACGCGAAACCGTGGATGACACCGTGGGGCACCGGGCTGGCCAACGGGTTCGGGCAGGTGGACACGGCCAAGCCATCGCTGGGCATGGAAATCCTGCATCTCATCGGCAACTTCATCTTCCTGGCTGGCCTGGCCGGGATCATGCTCGTCACCAAGCGGACAGCCCACACCATGTCGCGCAAGTGGGGACGGATGGGGATGTGGATGCAGGGAATCCATGGCCTTGAGCACCTGTCGCTGACGTTGTCTGTGGCGTTCGGAGCTAAGCAAGCTATCGGTCTATCGACCTGGTTCGGGGCGCTGCAGAACGGGCCTGGCCTGTGGACATACAGAATCTGGTGGCATGCGATTGCCAACCTCCTGGGCTCGGCCATATTCGCGGTCGCGTTGTACCACCTATGGCGTGAGCGACGAATCGTCCGAGCCGCCTACCGGCGTGTCGCGGTCAGCGCCAAGCCGCCGACCCCAACCCGCGCACCGGACAACCAGCGGGTGACCGGCGCCACGCGGCCATGAGGTGCCGGATGCGACGCTGCGGGCGTTGACCACGACCTGCGGCGTACGTTCGCAGCGGCCCACGGAATGTCGCGTGGTACACGCCCAGCCATCACCGCTGGAAGTCGTCGGCTACCTGCCAGGTCCAGACCAGGGCGTCGTACTCGCCGACCGGCCGCGGAGCCGTGGCGGCGGGGGGCCTGTGACGGACGTCGGCAAGCATACGAATGTGGGCAAGGTGCCCATCAGGATGCTGGGACGACTCCGGTTGCGACGCCACGAACCGAATCTCGATCATGGCGACGCGCAGCAGCTCCGTGATGATCCGCGCGCTCTGCTCGCGACCACGGTCTTGCCCGGCCCCCGGAATCCCGCGACACACCGCGTCCTCTCCACACTGCCCAGCCATCGCCGTACTCAGTCTTCGTCCACCGCCAGCACCGCGACCAGCACCCCACCGCCGGTGCCGACGACAAGGGCGTCCATGGTGTGCCGGGTGACCGGGTTCCACGAGCCCAGGTCAGTGTTCGTCCACCACCAGGTTCCATGTCCCAGCAGCACGATCAGCTTTTCGAAGACGTCCTGGGCCTTGTCGACCGGGTAGCGACCCCGAACACCGTAGGCCAACGTCCGCGATGTCATCCCCACGAGGACGGCGAGCGCCGTATCCTGATCCACCTTCATCAAGCACGTCGCCAACTCATCGACGTCCTGCGGGGCTTGCGGCGGATCGCCGAACGGACCGGCCGAGTCGATGACACCGCAGCCGACCAGGAACGCGAACACGTCCGTCAACGGGTTATCGCCACCCGCCAACTCGATCAAGGTCCACAGATGCTCATTGCCGTACGGACCTGGGAGTCCGGCCAGCAGATGCTGGACCCTGGCGAGCCGCTCAGAGGTTTCCAACGCTATTCATCCTGTCGCCCCGTCGCCGCGCCGGAACTCGTGGACGACCTCGATCAGACCGACGATGTGCCGGTTGAACTCGTCAAGCTCCTCGGCTGGCACCCATAGTTCGAGGATGTCGCGTCCGCCGACCTGTTGGACCGGGTACCGGGAGGCGAACTGGTCGTCGACCTCGAACCGGGTGACGTAGCCGACGCCAGAGGCGGGCACGTTTCAGTCCCGAGCGATCCTGATCGCGTACTGCTCGTTCAGCACCGGGTAGAAGATCGGCTGGTCGGGCAACCGCGGCGGCCAGGTCTTCCAGCCGGAGGCGCGCACGAGGTCCAGTTCCGTGGGACCGGTCGGCCGCCACAGGGTCATCGTCTCGTTCACCACACTCTCCTTCCCGGTCGAGGCAGGTTATCGGCAAGTTCCGCGCAGGAGCCATCGGTTTCCCCTGCCACGGCACGGCTACGTGTGAGCCGCTTTACTGTCTCCTCTCTCCCGGGAGCCGAGCCGTGCCCGGGTCAACGCAACCCGCTGTGCCCCGGGGCGGGTTAGCCTCGTCCGGTGCGATACCTGAGCGAGTCGTTCGCAGTCGGCGCCCTGCGCCAGTCGGCCGCGATCGAGCAGTTCCTCGGCCCCGCCTTCCACGGCCAGCATCGAGGCATCCGGTGGGTTGCCATCGAGCCTCAACGCAACGGCAGGTACGCAATCGTGTTCTACGTCAACTGGGACGTCGGCGGCGAGCACTTCCGCGATCTCATAGAAATTCCGCCGCTGGATCCCGAGGCCGATGACGCCGGCGGGATCCTCGCCGAGGTCGGTGATGCTGTCGAAGCCCTGAACACCGCCGAAAGGGTCACCGACGCCATGCGCGAGCGTTGGGGGAACTTCGGCGTCACACGCGGTGGACTGTAGTCGGCCAGAATCTGCCATTCAGCGTCGCCGGTGTCCGATGGGTAGCGCCGTGGACGGCTGGTGGTCAGGTGTTTGACGGTTGAGGAGGGGGTGGTAGCTGCGCCGTGGCCGGTGACAAGGTACAAAGACATGGTTGGGCCTTCAGGATGTACGGGCAGAGGTTTCGCCACCAGTGCTCGTACCTGAAGGCCCTTCTTGTGTCAGTCCGACACGCCGAGGCCGGCTTCGTCACCGCGAAGCAGAATGTCGGTGCCACCATCGACCAGCACGATCGCGTCGATCTGCAGTCGCTCCACGAGATACTGATAAGCCGCGCGGAGCGGCTGCACACCGACCTTCGGGAACGCGAACACCGTCGCCGGCAGGGACTGCGCGGCGAGCCAGCGGGCAAGGGTCCGCTCCGGGAAGTAGTCACCCGGTCCGCGGGTGTGCGCGGTCACCTCGGCGACGTCCGGACCGGCCCACGCGTCGAGTTCGAGCAGTTCCAGCTGGGTAAAAGACAGGTTGGCCAGATGAACCCGCGCGCCACGGTCCCACAACGCGACCGCCAGCGGCAGCCCCGCGTAAACGTCGAAGCCGCCGCCCGCACCTGCGATCAGCACCCGATTCGCCTGGTCAGGGCAGCCAACAGCGGCGGAACGGCGAGGGACCCGGTGACCGATGCGCGGGCGGCTGCCGCATACGAGCTCGTCACAACACCATAATCCTCAACCACCTGTAATCGGCCAACCGTCGGCTGGTTGTGTCGGCGGGCGCGGGGGCCCGCGATGGGTGAGCGTGACCGCGTCAGGCCAGGCGCTGCGCCGCGGCATGGCGGACCCCGTCGGGCTCTGTTGCGTTGACCGTTGGCAAGATCGAGGCAGGCTTGAGTGATGAAGCTCGCTGCCCGTCAACGCCCGATGATGCCGCCGAGGTCGGCGTTCGCCGGGGTCCGGTTTCCGCCCGAGGTGATCGTGGTCGCGGTCCGCTGGTACCTGCGCTACAGCCTGTCCTATCGCGATGTTCAGGAGTTGCTCGTCGAGCGCGGTGTCGAGGTCGACCACGTCACAGTGTTCCGGTGGGTACAGCGGTTCACGCCGCTGCTGGCCGACGCCGCCCCGCTTCGCCCGGCATTCCCCAGGCGACCGGTGGTTCGTCGACGAAACCAACGTCAAGGTCAACGGCGTGTGACGGTACGTGTATCGCGCCATCGACCAGTACGGACAGGTCATCGACGTACTCGTCTCGACCCGCCGCAACGCCGACGTTGCGCGCAAGTTCTTCCGCCGGGCGCTGTCCACGCTGAAGGTCAAGCCCACCGAGGTGATCACCGACGCCGCCATGGTCTCCCCCGCCGTCCTCGACGAACTGATCCCCTCGGCCTGGCATCACGTCGAGCAGTACGCCAACAGTCCGATCGAGGCCGACCACAGCCGCCTCAAACACCGGCTGCGACCGATGCGCGGCCTGCGAACGGACAAGACAGCAGAGGTCATCATCGCCGGGCACGCGTTCATGCAGAACCTGCGCCGCGGTCACTACGAACTCGGGTTCGACGAGCCTTCGGCGTTGCGGGTCGCCGCGGCGTTCACCGAACTCGCCCAGGCGATCTGACTCCCAACCCGATACGGTTCAACGCGCCCGCCGATCCCACAACGCAACGGCGCCCCGCGCGGCTCGGCGTGGCGGTCGTACCCGGCGTATTGCTTTCCTCGCAGCGCAGTGCCGATGACCACATCCGGTTGGTGTACGCCCGCCCGCCGTCTTCGACGAAGGCGTACGCCGGCTCGCCGCTGCCTGGCAGCACTACCGCAAGTCGGCCACCATCACCGCCGAGTACCCTCAGGCGTCGGTGCTGGTATGACGCTTCCGGCACGACGGCAATCGGCGTCGACCTCGGTGCGACGCACATCCGCGTCGCCATCGTCGAACCCGAGGGCGCCAGCACGGATGCCATACACCGCAGGCTTTCCGATGGCCTGACGTCCCGGCGCGAAGCGGCCACCGACATCGTCACCGAGTTGCCGCGCGCCCGACTTGCTCACGCCAGGCTACTTCTCAGCAGGTTGAGCACCGTGTACGCGCGCTGGTGACCGCCAGTGTCGTCGGCCGGCCGGATCACTCCAACGGCCAGGAGGACTCGTAGGGACGCCAAGATCTCGATTGGTGATCTTCCGGCGTCGCCGGTGAGGTCGTCGACCGTCCACGGGGTCGTGATGCGAGCGAGTTCGGTTGCCAGGCCGCGTTGATCGTCGGTGAGTCCGACCAGGGCGTCGTCGATCGCGTCGGGCAGCCAGTTCGCTGCTGAGGGGTTCGTTGCGGCGACCGAGCGAGGATCCTCACGTGCGGCCTGGGCGACCTCGGACGGTGAGTAGAACGCGAACCATGTGGCTGCGGCTTCGAGAGCCCGTGGTATGCCATCGAGCGAGCGGCACACGTCGAGTAGTTGCCGAAGGTTGTCCTCGGACAGTGGGAAGTCCGGTTGCACCGCCTGGATCAGGGGGATGAGGATGCCGAGCGCCGGGTGACCCAGCAGACGCTGTCCGCTCAACCAATCGTCTGCTGGCAGTCGCAGCGGGCCAAGTGGGATCACGCGACGGCTACCGGGCGGCGCGGGATGCCGCGTGGTCTCGACGATGGTGAGCCGCCGGCATCGGCGCACCAGGTCGCGTAGCGCCGCTTCGAGGCTGCGCGGTGGGTGGGCGACGTCGTCGATGACGATCAGATAGGGCTGGTCGCCCACCAATCGGAACAGATCCTCGATGGCACCTGATCGGCCGCTGATGAGTTCCCGGTTCCATTGCTGGTATGCACTGCCTCGTGGCCATGAGCCGGCATCGCCCGGCTCGGCGAGCCGTAGCCAGAGCCACGGGGTATGCAGCGTGTGCTGGGCCGTACGGACCAGTGCGGCGGCTAGTCTGGACTTCCCGACCCCGCCGAATCCGGAGACCGACAGGAAACCGCAGTTGTCGTTGCGTAGGCACGACAACGCCAGACGCAGGTCGTTCTGCCGACCGTCGGGGTCGCGGTCGAGGCCGGACTCGGAGGCCGGCAACCGGCACTGGACCGCGTCCAGTGCCACGCTGACCGGCGACTGGCCGGCCGCCAGGCTCAGTTGGGCATGTGAGTCGGTGCTCAGCCGGAGCGCCTCGGCGAGCAGTCGCACCGTGCTGGGCCGCGGGTTGACGGCGTGGCCGGCTTCGAGATTGCGGATGGCGCGGGTGCTGACGGTGGACAGCCCAGCGAGCTGGCTCTGCGTCAACCGTGCGTGAATGCGGAACTCGCGCAATAGTATGCCGAACTGCGAGATTTGGGTGGTTCCTATAGTCATCTGGGCTCCTCGGGCTGGCCACTGCGCTGGACTGCGATCCTCAGAGTTTGGTGTCGGGCTCCCATTTCGATCCCCATCCGGTACCGCGAGGTACTTGGTGCGTCGTAGAATTCGTTCACCAATCGCCGACCCCCAAATGCATTCATGGCGTGGAGAAGCGGAAATGTCTGCCGAACGTCAAGGCTCGCTCCGCTTCAACATCCTTGGGCCGTTGGAGGGCTGGGCCGACGGCGCCAGGCTCCACCTGGGTGGGCCGATCCAGGAGAGACTGCTCGTCGCGCTGTTGCTGGAACCGGGAAAGGTACTGCGGGTCACTCGACTGGTGGCCGCGGGCTGGAACGTGGACCCGCCCGCCACCGCTGCCCATCAGATCCAAAAGGCGGTCGCCGTCCTGCGGCGGCGCATTCCCGGTGGGGCAGAGGTATTGGTGACCGATGGCCGCGGTTATCGCGCCGTGGTGACAGCCGACCAGTTGGACCTGTTGGAGTTCCGGACGTTGGTCGAGCGGGCGAGAAGGCTCACCGCGGCGGGGCAGCTCGGGGATGCCGCCGGCGCACTGCGCGCCGCACTGGCATTGTGGCGTGGCCCGGTGCTCGGTGGCCAGGGTGGTCGGGTACTGGAGGCGGCCGATACAGTGCTCGCGGAGCGTCGGCTCGCCGCCGCCGAGCAGCTGTTTGACATCCGTGGCCAACTCGGCGAGACCACCGAACTGGTAGCCGATCTGCGTGGCCTGATTGCTGAGTACCCGTTGCGGGAGACGCTGCGCGGCCAGCTGATGCTGGCGCTGTATCGCGCCGGGCGACAAGCCGAGGCACTTGACGAGTACACCGCGCTGCGCAGGCAACTGGTCGAGGAACTGGGCGTGGACCCCAGTCCACCGCTGGCAAGAATCTACGAGGGGATTCTCCGGGAGGCACCAGAGCTTGCCGCACCCGCTGCGCCCGATGTCGAGGCGCCAGCCACCGTCCTCGTGCCACGCCCTTCAGCCGGACCGCCATCCACGCTTCCCTATGACATCAGCGACTTCACTGGCCGCGACCGGGAACTCGCGGAAATCCTCTCGTACGCGCGCCGATCCGACCGGTCGGGGTGCCGGATCATCGGCGTCGACGGGATGGGAGGATGTGGCAAGACGACGCTCGCCGTGCACGCCGCGCATCGACTGTCCGAGCACTACCCGGACGGACAGCTCCATCTCGACATGTTCGGCTACGCCTCGGGCGAGCAACCACTTGCACCGGGCGCCGCGCTCGACCGCGTTCTGCGGGCGCTCGGCGTCCCGGCCGACCAGATACCCGAGGACCTGGTAGCGCGCAGCTCATCATGGCGTGCCGCCCTGGCCAGCAAGCGGGTCCTGCTGTTGTTGGACAACGTCGCGGACTCTGCCAGTGTGCTACCGCTGCTTCCCGCGTCGGAGGATTGCCTGGTACTGATCACTGGCCGAGCCCGGTTGCTCGACCTGGACGGCGTCGACTGGATCTTCCTCGACGTGATGACGCCGGAGGAGAGTGCTGCCTTCATCGCGACCACGCTCGGCACCGATCGAGTGTCCGCGGAGCCGGATGCTGCCATCGAACTGGCCCGCCAGTGCGGCCACCTGCCACTGGCTGTCCGCATCGCGACGGCGCGCCTCCGTAACCGTCCACGCTGGACATTGCACTATTTGGTCGAACGTCTCCGTGACGAGACCCGGCGGCTCGACGAACTGGCGTCCGGCGAGCGCGGCGTCGCGACCACCCTCCAACTCTCCTATCAGGCACTGGACGAACAGCATCGGGCGGCATTCCGCATCATGGCATTGCACCCCGGCCGGGACATCGAGCTGTACTCGGCCGCCGCGATGCTGGGCACGGACATCTGGCGGGCCGAGGCCACCCTGGAGCTGCTCCTCGACACCCATCTGATGCAGCAGCCGGAGCTGGACCGGTACGGCTTCCACGATCTGGTCCGAGGGTTCGCCCTCAGCCTCGCCGGCCTAGGCGAGGCCGACGGGGGCCTCGCGGTCGAGCGCGTGCTGGACTACTACCTCACGGTCACCGAGCACTGCTGCGCGCTGCTGTTCCCGGGGCGGCAGCCGCGCCCCACCGGGCTTCGTACGTCCCACGCCCAGTTACCGGACATAACAGATGCCGAACAGGCCAGCCAATGGTTCATTCGCGAGCAGTCGACACTGCTGTCGGCCATCAGGATGGCCGAAGAGGGTGGCTTCGACCGGCACACGGCCTTCCTCGCCCGCAACCTGGCCTTCCAACTCAACGCACGCGGCCAGGTTGAGGAGTTCGGAGACGTGAGTCGCTGCGCGGTTGCCGCCGCACGGCGCTTCGGGGATCTGTCCTTGCTCTGTGTCAGCTTGTCCAACCTCGGCGCGGCGTACTGGAAACTAGGCCGATATGCCGAGGGAATCGAGGTGACGACGGAGGGACGGGAGGTGGCCGCACGCATCGGCGACCAGACCACCGAGGCACACAGCGAACGAGTGCTCGGCCTCTACAACAGCCTGCTCGGCCGCTTCCCCGATGCGTTGCCCCACCTGGACCGGGCGATCGTATTGGAACGTGAGCTCGGATTGCCCGCGGCGGAGGTGGAGACGCTGACCGTCCTCAGTACCCTCTATGAGCAATGGGGCCGGCACCAGGATGCGGCCGGCGCCGCGCAGCGCGCCCTGGATCTCATCCATGGGATAGGTGGGCACGGGTCGGAGCTGGTGGCGCTGACTGACCTGGCGTTCGCCCAGGCGGGCCTGCACCGGTACGACGATGCCGAGGCGTCCCTTGGCCGGGCGCGGTCGCTGTGCGACAGTACGGGCGACCCGGGTCATGTCGCGATGGCGATGGCTCTGTCGGCGGATGTGGCGCACCGCCTTGGCCGGGCCGAGGAGGCATCGCGTTACGCCGAGTGGGGCCGGAGCGCTATCGATACCAGCGCGTCGCCGCTGCGCCGGGCGAAAGTCCACAATGTGCTCGGTCGGTACCACTACACCAGTGCGGATTACCGCGAGGCGCTGGTACTGCACGCGCGCGCGTTGGAGCTGGCGTCGTCGATCAGCTATCGCCCGGAGGAGGCTTACGCACTGTCCGGTATGGCCCGGGCGGCGGCGGCCCTCGGCGATGCCGCCGGTGCGGCTGGGCACCGGTCGGCCGCCGAGAAGTTGTTCGCCGTCATGGGCGTGCCAGCGGCTGCTCGCCGCGACTGATCGCCCGTGCCTACCCGGAGGGCCGGATCACCCTCGACCCCGGGGCCTGGCCGGAACGCGGCCGCACCGGCCTGGCGGTCAGGACGTGACGGTGGTCGACCTGGGAGTGAGGTTGGTCGTAGGCCCGGTGTCGTCCGCGAGCTGGTGGTGCGAGTGGGAAACGTGCGAGGTCGTGACGGTAGCTCCGAGCGCAAGACCGAATGCCACGACGATGATCATGGCTAGTCCGACGATGCTCCGTGCCATGGTTCCGTCCCTTCGATGATGTCCGATGCCGACATCAGTGAGGGTCGGTAACGGCGGTCCTGACCCAGTCCCGATCCGTTCCCGGCGTAGCGGTAACGGATGGGAACGATCCTCCTGTGGCACAGCTATGGCACAGCTACTGGTCAGGACTCGCCGCGATCCCGGTCGAACGTGCAGCTGACGATGTGCGGACCGGTCGTCGTGAGCACGACGTGAGTGGTGGCCCTCCCAGCTTCGTGGCCCGCCAGGTCCAGGAGCGCCCGGACCAGCGAGCGCACCTGCGCGGCCTCGGTCTTGGCGAGCTCAGCGGGACGGGTGGTGCCTCGGCTGGGCTCATGCGTGATCCGGCTGATGGCCACCACCTCGTGCATGCCTTCCCTGGTCATCGTCTCGACGCTGAAGGCGGGTCCCGGTGGTGGCTGCCGGTCCGCCAGGTACGGTCCGCGCCGCCCGTGCTTTGCGACCTGTACCGCCCACTGCTCGGCCTCGGACAGTGCCGCGTTGCGCGGGCTGGCGGTGAAGCCTGACGGAGGGTTGAAAGGAGGTTCCACTGTCTGCTCCTCGCGCGGGTACGACACCGCGCACTTGTTCACGGTCCGATGCGGGCCCACGGTAGGCGGTGCTGGGGGTGACCGGCGGCAGTCCAGGAGGCAGTCGAGCGGCGGATGGCGCAGCCACTGTGCCTGCCGCCGGACTGCCGGCAGGTGTGCCGTTTCGCTGGTTCTGCCGCGCCTAGGTTCGGTGCCGTTGCATTTCTGGGCGAGGTTGACCAGAACTTTGAACCCCCATGCGAAAGGGCGTTACAGCATGCGTATTTCGTTCGGTCCGCGACTGGTGGCGGGTCTGGCGGTGGCTGCCACCGTCTCGCTCGCGGTGTTCGGTGTCGGCGCGCAGCCGGCTTCGGCCGCCAGCTTCTCCTTCAAGACCGTGTTCCAGGCCAACAACAACCTGTTGGCCTTCTACAACTCCTCCGGCAGCAACTTGACCACCAGCATCGGAATGATGCCCGGCACCAGCCCGTCCGTCGCCGAACTTCCAGACGGTACCTACGAGGCCGCGTTCGAGGCCAACAACGACACCCTCGGCATCGTTCACCTCGGTGGCAGCACCCTGTCGACAACACTCGGCATGGACGCCGGCACTAACCCCGCCATCGCTGCCCTGCCCGACGGCTCCGTCGTCGTCGCGTTCCAGGACAACGCCAACCAGCTTTACCTATTCGAGTCCCTCGGCAACAAGAAGATCAACGTGGGCCTCGGCATGTATCCGGGCACCAGCCCGAGCATCGCCGTGCAGCCCAACGGCGGCTTCAAGGTCCTGTTCGAGGCCAACAACAAGCTCCTCGCTTTGTACAACTCCACCGGCAGCAACCTCACCACCGGATACGGCATGTACCCGGGCACCAGCCCGTCGATCGCCGCTGCGCCCGATGGCAGCTACTACGGCGCCTTCGAAGCCAACACCAGCAACCTCGCCACCATCCACCTCACCACCAGCGGCATCAACATCAACAGCACCACCCTCGGCATGTACGCCGGCACCAACCCCGTCGTCGCCGTCCAGTCCAACGGTTCCTCCAAGGTGCTGTTCGAGGCCAACAACAAGTTCCTCGCGTTGTACAACTCCACCGGCAGCAACCTCACCACCGGATACGGCATGATGGCCGGCACCAGTCCCGCGCTTACCCCCGCGCCCGATGGCAGCTACTACGGCGCCTTCGAAGCCAACACCAGCAACCTCGCCACCATCCACCTCTCCACCAGCGGCATCTCCGTCAACCCCACCACCCTCGGCATGCTCGCCGGCACCAACCCCGCCCTCCCCGTCCCCTCACCCACCGCACCCACG
>JBDZVD010000013.1:92056-93615 GCA_040255525.1 Micromonosporaceae bacterium
CATGCTCGCCGGCACCAACCCCGCCCTCCCCGTCCCCTCACCCACCGCACCCACGGATCAAGCGGGGGACATCGCCGCGCTCGCCAAGGCCAACATCGGCAAGGGCGCGGGCACCTGCTCGATCGCGAACAGCGCGCGCAACAGCCTCGGTGGCTCCGCCTTCTACACCAGCTGCACCGGCAACGGCGGTAGCGCGGAGTTCTGGTGCGCCGACTTCGCCAAGTGGGTCTGGTTCAACTCCGGCATCAACGTCTCGGGCCTCACCCCGGCCGCGGGCAGTTTCGTCGCCGACGCTTCGGACAACGGCAGCACCGTGCACACCTCCGCCTCATACGCCCCTCAGGTCGGTGACGCGGTCGTCTACGACTACAGCGGCGGCGTCGCCGACCACGTCGGCCTCGTGACCGGCGTCAACTCCGACGGCTCCATCACCACGGCCAACGGCGACTTCGGCGGCACCAGCGGCGTGAGCGAGGCGTACTTCTCCGAGACCTCGACCGTAAAGGCGGTCACGATCTCGGCCTCGCAGAAGCACGTCGGCAACGTGCCCAGCGGCGTCGGCATGACAATCAGCGCGTTCGTCACACCCGCCGGCCTGTAAAACACCGACCCGCGGCACCCCGGTGCCGCGGGTCACGGCCTCGAGCCCCGTGCTGTCGAGCGCAGCACGGGGCTCGAACAGCTTCATCGCCATGAACAACGCTGACAGGTACACGTCGAACCACTCGACCGCAACCGAACTGGTCCCCCATACGCATCGGGGCTTGGGGTCGGTGTGTCTCGATCGATGTGTGGTGACTTCGTTGTAGGTTGAGGCGTGGCGTTGGGTGTGGCTTCGCGGCAGCTGGACTTGTTGGATCCGGTGACCCGCCTGTGTGACGAGGCGTTACCCGCGAACTCCATCTTCGCTTTCCTGCATCAGTACCGGGACCAGTTGTTCCCGGACGGACTGTTCATTCCTGAGGGAGATTTCATGGCCCTGACGGGCCTCCCACGGGTGGATGAAACTGGTGAGTGTGTCGCCCGCCGACGTCGACCCCGCTTGGTCCTTGTCCTTAAGGCCGTGAGGGAGATTGACGCGGGAGCCCCTGACCGGTTCCCCGGGTTGCTGCTACGAGCGCGTGTCTCAGTGTCTGGAGTGTTCCCGATCTTGAAGACACTCGGTTACGCGGCTTGTAGCCGTGTAAGTGTGCTTGTTCTCGTACTCGGTCGGGGTGTCGTAGTCGATTGTCGAATGACCGCGTCGACGATTGTAGTACGACTCGATGTATTCGAACACAGCCACGCGGAGCTTGTCAATAGTCGGCCATGGCCGAGTGTGGATAAGCTCTTTCTTTAGGGTCGCGAAGAACGATTCGGCGACCGCGTTGTCGTAGCATATTCCGGTACGCCCGACCGAGGGTCGAACTCCATTGTTTGTACGTGTTCAGCTTCGGGTGCCGGCCGGGTCGGGCGGGAGCCAGGGACCGGTGGTGAAGAGTTGCTGGAGTACGTCGAGGAGGTCCATGCTCGGCGACGGCGGCTACCAGGGCACCGGCCCGACCACTCCGGCCAAGAAG
>JBDZVD010000240.1:0-4254 GCA_040255525.1 Micromonosporaceae bacterium
GGGAACGGGCCGAGTTCGGCGGTCAGCCGGTCGTGCAGGGCGGGCTGGCGGGTGTAGCAGTCCGGCGACTTGCGCCCGTCCGCGTGGTACACCGGCCGGGGCGTCACCGCGAGGTCGGTGCTCGCACCCATCGCGAACCACCAGCAGATGTTGGCGGCGGTGTAGCCGGGGCGCACCCTGCGCGCGCTCTCCCAGACCTTCTCACCGCGGACGAGTCCGTTGTGCTGCCGCCAGAACAGCACTTCGCCCAGTTCCCGGGAGTACCACCCGTTGCCGACGATGCCGTGCCCGGCCGGCGGCAGACCGGTCAGGAAGGTGCTCTGTACGCTGCAGGTCACCGCCGGCAGCACGGTGCCGAGCGGCGCGCGCCAGCCCCGCCTGCCCAGGGCGGACAGTCGCGGCATGTGCAGCAGCGAGGCCGGCGTCATCCCGACCACGTCGAGGACCACCAAGGGTCTCATGGCAGCTGCGCCCGGGTCAGTGGTGGGTCGGCACCGGCCGCGACCGGTAGATTTCTCGCCGCCCAGGCCAGTTCGGCCGCGATCCCATCGGCGAGTTCCTGCCGGTGTCGCGGCGGCAGTACCGTCCACGTGTACGTCTCCACCTCCAGATGCGCGCGCCGCTCGGGGTCCACCGTCCACAGCGCGGCGAGGGCGTCGCGGGTCACCTCGCTGGTCGAGGTCAGCGGCGCACGGGGCTGTGCGTGCAGGGGCACGTGATAGTGCACCCGCCACGGACCGCGGGCGGGCAGTCCGTCGAGAGCCTCCGGCAGGTCGTCGGCCGCCGACACCCGGCCGTCGGCGCCGTGCTCGCGTACCTGGTGAAGGTATCGCGGCTCGTCGAACTCGACGAGCGCGGCCCGTGCCACGGGGTCGGCGGGATCGGGTACGTGCAGTGCGGCGGACACCTGGACCTTCATCACCCGCAGTCCGGCCGCGTCGATGTCCTCGACGACGCGCCGCGGCGGTGCGAACGACACGGCGAGGTGACAGGTGTCCAGGCACAGACCCACCTGGTCGGGGTCGGCGCGGGAACGCAGCCAACCCACCGCGTCCGCCACGGTGTCCAGCACGCAGCCCGGCTCCGGCTCCACCGCAAGCACCACCGGACGACCGCAACGCGCGGAAACCTCGCGCAGCACGCGCGTGACCCGGTCCAGAGCCACCGACGCGGCGGTATCGTCCGCCGGGGCCCAGTGGGTGCGCCAGCCCAACGGCAGCGTCGAGATACTGCCGTGCACGGCGTCGTCGCTCAGCAGCCCGCCGAGCACCCGCGCGCAGTCCACGGTGTACTTCAGCCGCAGCGGGTCGGTCCAGTCCGGGGTGTAGACCATGCGCTTGACCACGGGAGCGTGGAAGCCGTGGTACGGGAACGCGTTGAGCGTCTCGACGCGCAGCCCGCGGGCGCTCAGCTCGCGACGCAGCCGGGCCAGCGCCCCGGCGTCGGAAGCGAGCTGCTCGGCGACGTCGGCGGCAAGCCACAGCCCCAGATGCAGCCAGTCGGCACCGAGCCGCTCCCGTACCGGACCGGCGTAGCGGTCGAACTGGCCGATCAGCCCCGGTAGGTCCTCGGCCGGGTGCACATTGGTGCAGTAGGACAGTCCCATCGGTCAGGCCGGTACGCCGCGCAGCACGGAGTTGCCTTCGAACAACGCCGGATCGGGCCTGCGTGCCCGTTCGGCGGGCGGCGGGTCGAGTTCGAGCCTGCCGTCACGGCCGTAGAACTCCACCGGGTTGCGCCACAGCACCCGGTCCACCTGCGCCGGGCTGAACCCGGCCGCCAGCATCGCCTCACCGGTGTGCCGGGTGCTCAGCGGGTCCGACCGACCCCAGTCGGCCGCCGAATTGACCAGCATCCGTTCGGTACCGTACTTCTTCAGCAGCAGCACCATGCGGCGCGGATCCATCTTGGTGTCCGGGTAGATGGAAAAGCCCAGCCAGCAACCGCTGTCCAGCACCATCCGCGCGGTCATTTCGTTGAGGTGGTCCACGAGGACGCGGTCGGGATCGAGGCCCGATTCCCGGATGACGTCCAGGCTGCGCCTGGTGCCGGCGAGCTTGTCCCGGTGCGGGGTGTGCACCAGGGCGGGCAACTGGTGTTCGCCGGCCATCGCGAGCTGAGCGGCGAACGCCTTCTCCTCGGCGGTGGTCATCGAGTCGTACCCGATCTCACCGACCGCGACCACGCCATCCTTGGCCAGGTACCCGGGTATCAGCTCCAGTATCGGCGTGCAGCGGGGGTCGTTGGCCTCCTTGGGGTTCAACGCGATGGTGCAGTGGTGGCTCAGCCCGAACTGGGCGGCGCGGAACCGCTCCCACCCGAGTAGCGAGTCGAAGTAGTCGGTGAACGAGCCGACGTTGGTGCGGGGTTGCCCCAGCCAGAACGCGGGCTCGACCACGGCGCGGACCCCGGCGGCGAACATCGCCTCGTAGTCGTCCGTGGTACGGGACGTCAGGTGGATGTGCGGGTCGAAGATGCGCACGAGGGCCTCCGCTGTGGGCTAGACGGGCAGGATGAGCACACGCCGGGCGTCGATCGGCTCGGGCCGACCCGCGGCGCGCCGCTCCGCGACGAAGTCGCCGACCATCCGCACCAGTTCCGCGTCGGCGCACCGTTCGAGCTCCGCCACCGCGGCCAGCGGGATGCCGGTGAACAGACACTTGAGCACCGCGTGCCGCCAGAGGTGCCGGTCGAGATGCCGGGCGGCGAACGCCCCGACGGCGGCGGCGACCAGCCGCAGGTCGTTGGCGCGCAGCGCGTCCTCGTGCAGACCGGCGCCGATCGCGGCGACCGGACCGTCCAGGGAACCGGGCGACCCGGTCGCGAGCGCCGACAGGCCGCGCAGCACCCCGGCACGCTCCGCGCCGGCTCCGCCGTGGTAGAGCGCGGCCAGCTCGGCCGCCAGCCGTTCGCCGGTGACCAGCTCGGCCAGGGTGACCACGAGGCTGGCCCGCGCACGCTCGTCGCGGGTACCGTGCACGAGCCCCTGCGGGTCGTCGCCCGGCCGTGCCGGCGAGCGCCCGACGTTCCGACCGATGGCCGGGAAGATGTCCCGGATCCGTGCCGGGTTCTCGCGCAGCCGCCGCGACGCGGTGCTCAACGGATCGGCACTCACCGGGGGACTCCCCTCGACGCCCGGGGCAGCGCGGACCGCAGCGCCGCCATCGATGACGCGGCCACCGACGGTGCGGCGTGGCTGTGCCGCGGCAGCTCCACTGCCGCCACCCCGCGGTAGCCCACGTGTTCGAGTTCGGCCAGGGTGGCGGCCAGGTCGAGTTCGCCGGTGCCGAACTCCAGGTGCTCGTGCACCCCCGGCCGGGCGTCGTCGAGCTGCACGTTCACCAGCAGCGGCGCCGCGCGCCGGACGCAGGCCGGTACCGGCTCGGGCTCGATGGCCACGCAGTGCCCCACGTCGAGGGTCAGCCCGAGGGGCGATGGGGCTCCCAGCCGCGCGTGCACCGCGAGCGCGTCGTCGAGGTTCGCGACCAGCATGCCCGGCTCCGGTTCCAGCCCCAGCCGGACGCCACGGCGCTGCGACTCGGCCAGCAGTTTCTCGATCCCCGTCAGCAGCCGGTCATGGCCGACCGTGGTGGGCAGGCCCGGTGCCGGGACCCCCGACCAGAAGGAGACGCAGTCGGCCCCGAGATCGGCGGCGATCGCCACGGCCCGGCCGAGGAAGTCGATCCGGCGCGACGGGTCGTCGCTGAGCAGCGTGGGTTCGTGCTTGCGCGCGCGGTCGAGCAGGTACCGCGCGCCGGTCTCCACCACGCAGCGCATCCCCAGCCGGCCCAGCCTGGACGACACCGCCGCCGTACGCGCGGCCACACCGGGCGCGTACGGGTTGAGGTGGGCGTGGTCCAGGGTCAGCGCCACGGCGGCGTACCCCAGGTCGGCGATGACCGACAAAGCGTCGTTCAGTTCGTGGTTGGCGAAGCCGTTGGTGCCGTACCCGAGCGCGAAGCGCACGGTGCCCGGATCGCCCGGTCGCCGGTGACCGTTCATGCCGGAGTCGCCCCCTTGGCCAGAAAGCGGGCCAGCGGGAGCCCGGCGGTGACCGCGGCCGCGCCGAACCACGACCCGGATCGGGCGGCCACCGCCGCCTGCAACGGGATCATGCCGTGGACGCCGGCTACGGTGGCGGCCCGTACGGCCCCGGCGTCGGGTGCCCGCAGCACCGCCGCCTGCCTCGGTCCCACCGTCGCCAGGTAGAGCGCGTCCAGCACCGCGGCGGCGGCCCGGTGCCGCGGCGCCGGG
>JBDZVD010000112.1:0-3130 GCA_040255525.1 Micromonosporaceae bacterium
ACGTAGGACGCCGGAGGCGAGGCGACGTAGGACGCCGGAGGCGAGGCGACGTAGGGGCCGGCGGGCGTGGCCGCCTCGGGCACCGGACCCGCGAGCGCGGCGTCCGGGATCCGGGCGAACCGGCGCAGCGTGGCGTCGGTGGCGCCGGCCAACTCGGCCTGGATCTGGGCGAGCGGGAGCCCGTCCGCCTGACGGCGCTTCACCGCGACCGCCTGGAGCAGGTGGCGCGGCCCGTACAGAGCCGAGCGGCCCCGGAAGCCGGCCGGACGATCCACCAGGCCGATCGTCGTATACCACCGGATGGCCCGGCCGTCGGGCACGTCGCGCACCCGGCCGTTGGGCGCGCGGACGTCTTCGGCGGCGAGGGCATCCGCCACCCGTCGCACCAGCTCATCCAGCGTCCAATCGGCTGTCACGGTCTCAGGATGACAGTGTCACAGTGACAGTGTCAAGGATGACCTCGATCCGGAGGCGGTATCCGCGCGAAGTAGGCTCGCGTCGTGCAGCAGCGGATTCTGGGCCGTACCGGCCGGCAGGTGGGTGTCATCGGACTCGGCGCGTGGCAGCTCGGCGCGGACTGGGGCGAGGTGGACGAGGACGACGCGCTCGCCACCGTGGCCGCGGCCATCGACGCCGGGGTCACCCTGATCGACACCGCGGACGTGTACGGCGACGGGCGCAGCGAACGGCTGATCGGCCGGTTCCTGCGTGAGCGCGGCGGTGACGGGTTGACCGTCGCGACCAAGATGGGCCGGCGGGTGCCGCAGGAGCCGGAGCGGTACACGCTGGACAACTTCCGGGCGTGGACCGACCGGTCCCGCGAGAACCTCGGGGTGGACACGCTCGACCTGATCCAGCTGCACTGCCCGCCGACGCCGGTGTACTCGACCGACGCGGTGTACGACGCGCTGGACACGCTGGTGGCGGAGAAGCGGATCGCGGCGTACGGGGTCAGCGTGGAGACCCGGGCCGAGGCACTGACCGCGATCGCGCGGCCGGGCGTGGCGACGGTACAGATCATCCTGAACATGCTGCGGCTCGGCCCGCTGGACGAGGTGCTGCCGGCCGCGCGGGAGGCCGGCGTGGGCATCATCGCGCGGGTACCGCTGGCCAGCGGCCTGCTGTCCGGCCGGTACGACGAGAACACCACGTTCGCCGAGAATGACCACCGCACCTTCAACCGGCACGGTGAGGCGTTCGATGTCGGCGAGACCTTCTCCGGCGTCGACTTCGCGACCGGTCTGGCCGCGGTACGCCGGCTGTCCGCGCTGGCTCCGGCGGGCGCGACCATGGCGCAGTACGCGCTGCGCTGGATCGTGGACCAGCCGGGCGTGAGCGCGGTCATTCCGGGCGCCCGCAACGCGGGACAGGCCCGGGCGAACGCGGCGGCCGCGGACCTCGCCCCGGTCACCGCCGAGGCGGCGGCGACCGTACGGCAGGTGTACGACGAGCTGATCGCCCCGCAGGTCGCCGACCGCTGGTGACCCGCGCGACGGTGGGCGCGCCGACCGGCCGGCGGTGCGGTCGCCGGCCGACGCCCGACACCGGCGACCGGTCAGCGGCCGGTACGTCGCCTGATCCGGGTCAGCGTCGTGGCCGCCGCGGCCGCCACCCCGGCGATCCCGGCCCCCACCACGCCGTGGTGCTGGGAGGCCCAGAGCTGGAAGCTGCGCGAGGTCGAGCGCTCGTCGAACCGGCCGTGCGCGCCGTAGTCCGGGCCGTTCTCGTCGTCGACCGGGTGCCACAGGTTCGCCGGCTGGTCGGCGTCACGCTTCGGCTTGTCCTGCTGCGACGAGTACCCGGTCCGGGCCAGGTACCGGTCCAAAATCCCGGGCGCGACCGCGTTGGCCAGCAGGGTGCCCGCGGTCGAGCCGCCGACCCAGTACTCGCGGCGGCGCGGATGGTCGGCGGCGTACGCGATGCCGCGCGCGGCCAGCTCCGGCTGGTAGATCGGCGGTACCGGCTGCGCCTTGTTTGACAGCCGCGACTTGACCCAGTCGAACTGCGGGGTGTTCACCGCCGGCAGCTGCACCATGGTGACCCGCACCTTGCTCTTGTCGTGCAGCAGCTCGCAGCGCAGCGACTCGGTGAAGCCCTGGATCGCGTGTTTCGCGCCGCAGTACGCGCTCTGCAGCGGGATGCCCCGGTAGGCCAGGGCCGAACCGACCTGGACGACGGCGCCGCTGTCCCGGGGCAGCATGCGGTCCAGCGCCGCGCGGGTCCCGTACACGTACCCGAGGTAGGTCACCTCGGTGATGCGCTTGAACTCCGCCGGCGTGACCTGGGTGAACGGCGCGAAGACCGACGAGAACGCGTCATTGATCCAGACGTCGATCGGCCCCAGCTTCTCCTCGATCATCGCCGCCGCGCCGTCGACCGCCTCGTGGTCGGCGACATCCACCTCGATCGCCAGCGGAGTACCACCGGCGGTCATGACGTCCTCGGCCGCCCCGTCCAAGCCGTCTGCGCCGCGCGCGAGCAGCGCCACCTTGTCGCCCCGGGCGCCGAAGAGCCGGGCAACCGCCCTCCCGACCCCGCCGCTGGCTCCGGTCACCACGATCACCCGTTGCGCCACGTCACACCTCCATCGGCCGTTTGCTCCGCTTGCTGCGTACCCGATGATTCGGCACTGAAATCCTCGGGTAACGCTGCACCATGCGGCTGCGACGCAGCGCACCGGACAGCCCCGGCTACACGCGGCGGCGGCGAGGTTCCGGCTTCAGCTACTTCGACCAGCACGGCCAGCCCCTGACTGACCCCGGTGAGCTGGACCGGTGCCGTGCCCTGGTTATCCCCCCGGCGTGGCGGGATGTGTGGATCTGCCCGGATCCCGTCGGGCACATCCAGGCCGTCGGTACCGACGCGGCGGGTCGCCGCCAGTACCTGTACCACCCGCACTGGCGGCAGCGGCGCGACCGGCGCAAGTTCGACCGCGTACTGGTCGTGGCCGCACGGCTGCCCCGCCTGCGCCGGCGGGTCCGCACCGACCTGGCCGACCGCCAGCTGTCCCGGCGCCGGGCCCTGGCGCTGGCCGCCCGGCTGATCGACCTCGGCCTGTTCCGGGTCGGCGGGGACGAGTACGCAGACGGCGAGGACGCCACGTACGGCGTGGCCACGCTGGAAACCGGAC
>JBDZVD010000112.1:3230-23692 GCA_040255525.1 Micromonosporaceae bacterium
CGGGAGATCAGCATCACCGATCCCCGGGTGTCCGCGACCATCCGCGCCCTGCGCCGCTACCGCGGGCGCGACGAGCGGCTGCTGGCCTACCGCAGCGGCGGCCGCTGGGCCGAGGTCCGCAGCGGCGACGTCAACGAGTACCTGCGGGCCGCGAGCGGCTGCGAGATGACCGCGAAGGACCTGCGCACCTGGCACGCGACCGTACTGGCGGCGGTGGCGCTGGCCCGGATGGAGCTGACCTCGTCGCCGGCCAAGGCCCGCCGCGCGGTGGCCCGGGTGATGCGGGAGGTATCGGCCCACCTGGGCAACACACCGGCCGTGCTGCGGGCGTCGTACGTCGACCCGCGCGTGGTGGACCTGTTCCACCGGGGTACCACCATCGAGCCGCCACCGGGCGGGCGCCGATCCGGCCCGGCCGCCGAGTCGGCCGTCCTCGACCTGCTGAGCACGGCGGGCCCGGGTCGCCGCGTGGCGCCGGACGTGCCGCCCCGAACCGGCCGGACCGGGACCGCCGGGCGGTCCGGGGCGGCACGGCGGGGCACTGCCCGATGACCGGGCTGCTGCTCGGCGGGCCCGGGGTGACCATCGCGGCCGCATTCGGCGAGTCGGTGCACGAACGCCCGCTTGAGGTCGTGGTGCGGCTGGCCGTCGCGTTCGTGCTCAGCTACGCGCTGGGCTACGAACGGGAGCTGCGCGGCTCACCGGCCGGCGAACGGACGTTCGCGCTCATCGGCGTCGGCAGCGCCCTGGTCGGCCTGCTGGCCGGGCACGGCAGCCCGAACGCCCTGGTCGGCGCCGTCACCGGTGTCGGGTTCATCGGCGGCGGCCTGGTGTTCCGGGTGTCGACACAGGAAGGTGACGTGCTGCGCGGCATCACCACCGCCGCGGCCATCTTCGCGGCGGCCACCATCGGCTCCGCCTGCGGCGAGGGATTCCTGATCGCCGCCACGGTGGGCGACGCGCTGCTGCTGCTGGTGCTGGAGTTCGGCCGGATACCCGCGCTCAAGGCGCTGGACGCCAAACGGTGGACCGACAGGGTCGACGACGACGAGGAGTACCACGGGTTGGGCCGCAAGGAGGGGCCCGACCCGGCCGCCCACAAAGGCGTGGACGAAGGGCCGGACAAGGGGCCGGACACGGGGCCGGACACGGGGCCGGACACGGGGCCGGACACGGGGCCGGACACGGGAGCGGCCAAGAGGGATTGACCGGCCGCCGGTCGGGTAACAAACGGACATGCGTACCGACGACACCTACCCTCGCAGGATCGCCGACCCGGCGGCGGACGGCATTCCCGAGGTCGCGGACGACGACTCGACGGCGTACGACGACCTGGCCGACGGGTCCACCCGCGCCGCCGACGGCAGGGACACGATCGGCCTGCCCGGCGACCGCGAGGACGGCCCGATCGCGCTGGACGAGTTCGGCACGACCGCCGAGGAGCAGCTGGCCGGCCAGGATCTGGACTCCCGGCTGGCCCGGGAGGAGCCGGAGGTGTCCGAGGCCGGGCTGCCCAGCACCCGGTTCCAGGACAGCGAATCGACCTCGCCGGATCCGCAGCTCGACTCCCAGGTCTCGATGTACGACCGGCCCGGGCTGGATCCGCTGTCCGAGGACCCGGTCGGCCGGCTCGTCCAGCCCGACCAGGGCTCGTACAACGACAGGGAGACGGACGCGATCGGCTACGACGCCGGGGCGGCGGGCGGCGGGGCCAGCGCCGAGGAGGCCGCGATCCACACGATCCCCGAGGAGTGACGCGCCCGCACGGGCGCCGGCCGGCCCGGCGTGGTGCCACGGGACAGTCAGCCCGTCGCCGAAGGGGAACGGCCACCGGCATGCCCTTGATCGGCGGCTATTAGGCTGGAGTCTCGTGACCTACAGCGCGGCTGCCGACCGATACGACACCATGACGTACCGCCGCTCCGGGCGCAGTGGCGTCCGGTTACCGGTGATCTCCCTGGGGCTCTGGCACAACTTCGGGCACGACCGCCCGATCGGCGTGCAGCGCGACATCTGCCGCCGCGCGTTCGACCTCGGCGTGACCCACTTCGACCTGGCCAACAACTACGGCCCGCCGTACGGCAGCGCCGAGGAGAACTTCGGCCGCATTCTGGCCGCCGACCTCGGCCGGTACCGCGACGAGCTGATCATCTCGACCAAGGCCGGGTACGACATGTGGCCCGGCCCGTACGGCGAGTGGGGCTCGCGGAAGTACCTGACCGCCAGCCTGGACCAGTCCCTGCGCCGGCTCGGCCTGGACTACGTGGACATCTTCTACTCCCACCGGTTCGACCCGGACACCCCGCTGGAGGAGACGATGGGCGCGCTGGACTCGGCCGTACGGGCGGGCAAGGCGCTGTACGCCGGCATCTCCAACTACTCGCCGGAGCAGACCGTCCAGGCGGCCCGGATCCTGCGGGAACTGGGCACCCCGCTGCTGATCAACCAACCCAGTTACTCGATGTTCAACCGGTGGATCGAGGACGGGCTGCTCGACGCCCTGGAGGCCGAGGGGGTCGGCGCGATCGCCTACTCGCCGCTGGCGCAGGGCCTGCTCACCGACCGGTACCTGGCCGGGATCCCGGCCGGCTCGCGCGCGGCCACCGGCCGGTTCCTGTCCGAACGCGACCTGACCGAGCAGCGGCTGGCCACGATCCGCGCGCTGCGCGAGGTCGCCGCCGGACGCGGTCAGAGCCTCGCCCAGATGGCGCTGGCCTGGGCGCTGCGCGACCCGCGGATGACGTCGGTGGTGATCGGCGCCAGCAGCGTGCGGCAGCTGGAGGACAACCTCGCGGCGACCGCGAACCTGACGTTCACCGACGCCGAACTGGCGCAGCTCGACACGATCCTGGAGGCGGCATGAAGGCCATAGCACTGGACGAGTACGGCGGCCCGGAGGTGCTGTCCCTGCGGGAGCTGCCCGACCCGCTCCTGTCCCCGGACGGCGTGCTCATCGACGTGCGCGCGGCCGGGGTGAACCCGGTCGACTACAAGATCCGCGAGGGCTACCTGCGCGGGCTGTTCCCGCACCACACCCCGCTGATCCCGGGCTGGGACGTGGCCGGAGTCGTCGCCGCCGTCGGGCCGGCGGTGACCGCGTTCGCCGCCGGTGACGAGGTCTACGCGTACGCCCGCAAGGACACCGTGCAGTCCGGCACGTACGCCGAGCGGGTCGTGGTGGCCGACCAGGCGGTCGCGCGCAAGCCGGCCGGGTTGAGCTTCGCCCAGGCCGGCGCGGTGCCGCTGGCCGGGCTGACCGCGCTCCAGTCGCTGCGCGAGGTGGGCGTGCACCCGGGCGACACCGTGCTGGTACACGCCGCGGCCGGCGGGGTCGGGCACTTCGCGGTACAGCTCGCGCTGGCCATGGGCGCCGGGCGGGTCATCGGTACCGCGTCCGGCGGCAACCACGACTTCCTGCGCTCGCTGGGCGCGCAACCGTTGGCGTACGGCGCCGACCTGCCGGAGCGGCTGGCCGCGCTGGTGGGCGGCGACGGCAAGGTCGACGCCGCGGTGGACTACGTCGGCGGCGAGGCCGTCGCCCAGTCCCGGGTCGTGGTCCGGGACCCGGCCCGGCACGGCTCCATCGTGGACGCCCAGACGGCACTCGGGCAGGGCGGCCGGTACACGTTCGTGCGACCGGACGGCGACGGGCTGGCGCACCTGGCCACGCTCGTCGCGGAGGGTGCGCTGCGGGTCGAGGTGGCCCGGCAGTTCCCGCTGGCCGAGGCGGCGGACGCGCAGCGGCTGGTCGCGGGCGGCCACGTGCGCGGGAAAGTCGTCCTGACGGTGTGAGGATCCGCCCGGTCACCCCGGCCCGGCTGGTCGACGAGCTGGCCGGGCGGATCGCCGCCACGCCGGCCGCCGGCTTCCTGCGGGCCGGGTTCGACGGGGCGGACTCCGCCGAGCCCGGCGCGCTGGCCGACGCCCTGGTCGATCCGCTGCGGGTACGGGGGCGGCCGGCCGTGCGGGTGGACCTGGCCGATTTCCTGCGCCCCGCCTCGGTGCGGCTGGAACTGGGCCGGACCAACCCGGACGCGTACTACGAGCGGTGGTACGACCTGGCCGCGCTGTCCCGGGAGGTGCTGGGCCCGCTGGCGCCGGGTGGTTCCGGGCGCATCGTGACCACGTTCTGGAACCCGGACACCGACCGGTCCAGCCGGCCGTCCTATCTGGACCTGCCGGCCGGGGGCGTGCTGCTGCTGTCCGGCCCGCTGCTGCAGGGCGCGGGACTCGATCTCGACCTCGTCGTGCACTGCGCGCAGTCGCCGGCGGCGCTGGCCCGCCGTACCCCGGAACGGCTGCGCTGGACGCTGCCGGCGTTCGACCGGTACCGGGACGAGGTGGACCCGGAGAGCCTCGCCGACGTGGTCGTCCGGGTGGACGACCCGAGCCACCCGGCCCTCGTGGAGGCGTAGCACCGACCGAAAGTACATCGAAACTCTTGCATGTCCGACCGGTACCCGGTCAGACTGGTGAAATCCCACGGAAGCCGGGCCGAGCGTCACGGGAGCCAGCCCTCGCCCCGCGTCCGTCAGTCCCTTCGCAGGGCACACCGGGCTGACCCCTGCCTCCATTCCCGCGCCCGCCCCGCTGGTCGCACCCGCCGGCGGTACCTGGCGGTACCAGCCCAGTCAGTCCACTTTGGACAGCTATCGGCTCGGCGTGGACAAGCTGGTCGCCCAGCTGCACGCCGCCCACGAGTGTTGAGGACGGACCAACATGCCAATCTCTGTACGCCGCCTGCCGGCGGCCATCGCAGCCGTGGCGGTCGGGATCGGGGCGGCCGCCGTGGCCGTGCTCGGCCCCGGACCCGACGCCAGCGCGGCCAGCGGCTGCCAGGCCACGTACCGGGTGAACCAGTGGACCGGCGGCTTCGTCGCGTACGTCGACGTGACCGCCGGTACCAGCCCGGTGCACGGCTGGACGGTCACCTGGACGTACTCGGCCGGCCAGCAGATCACCTCGTCCTGGAGCGCGCAGGTCAGCCAGGCCGGCTCGGCGGTCACCGCGACCAGCATGAGCTACAACGCCGACCTGGCGGCCGGGGGGACCACGGAGTTCGGGGTGCAGGGCACCTCGGGGGCGAGCAACCCGGTACCGACCGACCTGACGGTGACCGGCTCCGGCTGCGCCGGTACGCCCACCGGATCGCCGACGATCAGCCCGACCCGCACCGCGTCACCGAGCCCGACGCCATCGCGCAGCCCGTCGCCGAGCCCGACCGTCGCCCCGCCGACCAGCGCGCCGCCGACCAGCCAGCCGCCGACTAGCGCGCCGCCGACCAACCCGCCGGGCGGGTGCGGCTCGGCGGTGGTGTGTGACGGCTTCGAGAACCAGGCGGCCGGCACCCCGTCGGGTGACTGGGCGGTCAGCTACCCGAACTGTTCCGGCGCGGGTACCGCGACCATCGACACCACGACGGCCCACAGCGGCGGCAAGTCCCTGCGCGTGAACGGTGCCGCCGGTTACTGCAACCACATCTTCGTCGGGCCCACCCAGAGCCTGACCGGGATCGGTCCGGTCTGGTACGCGCGCTTCTACGTCCGCCACACCACCGCGCTGCCGGCCGCACACGTGGCGTTCGCCGCCATGCGCGACGCCGCCGACGGCGGCAACGACCTGCGGATGGGCGGGCAGAACGGCGCCCTGCAATGGAACCGGCAGTCCGACGACGCGACCCTGCCGGAGCAGAGCCCGACCGGCGTGTCGCTGTCCGTACCGCTGCCCACCAACCAGTGGACGTGCGTGGAGTTCATGGTCAACGGCACCGCGGGCACCATGCAGACGTGGGTCAACGGTACCGACGTGGCCGGCCTGCACGAGGACGGTACGCCGACCCAGGACATCGACGGGCAGTGGCTGTCGCGTGCCAACTGGCACCCGCAGCTCACCGACTTCCGGCTGGGCTGGGAAGCCTACGGCGACGGCGCCGACACCCTGTGGTACGACGACGTCGCGCTGGGCGCGAGCCGGATCGGCTGCTGAACGGCGGGTCTGGCTCGGCGCGCCTGACGCCCGGCGCAGACCCGCACCACTCACCCGGCCGGTCCGGCTCCCCCGATGCCGGACCGGCCGGCCGCTCCCTCGTCAGGTGTAGATGACCTCGAAGGACACCCCGTAGCGGACGCCCAGCCGGGCGCCGGTGGGCCGGGACACCGACTCCAGGAACTCCTCCGGATCGCTCATCGCGCTCGGCCCGAGGCCGCGCAGGTACTCGCCGTGCGCCGCGAGCGAGGCGACGCCCCGGTCGAAGGTGGCGGTCACGTCGACGCCGTGGGTGGCCATCGGGCTGCCGGCCACGAAGATGTGCGCCGCCTTCCACGGCTGCAACCCCTCGTCCAGCAGCTCGCGGAACACCCAGCGGTTGGCCGCGTCGCGGACCCCGTCGATCACGCACCGGCCCAGCGCCACGTGGTCGGCCTGGTTCTGCACGCCGGGACGCCAGGAGTCGTGGTGGTTGCCGGTGATGACCACGTCCGGACGGTGCCGCCGGACCGCGCGGGCGATGTCGCGCCGCAGGTCGAGCCCGTACACCAGCATCCCGTCCGGGTGCCCGAGGAACTCGACCTCGTCCACGCCGACCAGCGCCGCGCCGGCCCGTTCCTCGGCTTCGCGCAGCGGGCCACACCGCTCCGGTTCGATGCCGTCGATGCCCGCCTCACCGCTGGTGGCCAGGCAGTACGCGACGCGCTTGCCCTGATCCGTCCAGCGGGCGACGGCGGCAGCGGCACCGTACTCCAAGTCGTCCGGGTGCGCCACGATGGCCAGGGCGCTCGACCAGGACTCGTCGACCGGTTCCAGGGGCACGATCGGTTCAGTCATCGCGGCCGCCAGCGGCGTTGACGGAGGAGGCGCCGCGGTCAAGCGGCCGCTTGTCGCAAGTCATGACGCCGACGCTACTGCACACTCGGCGCCGTCCGCGGCTTCCGGCCCGGTGCCGGTCGCGGTGCCCGCCCGGGTACGGGTACCGGCACGCCGGCCGGCATACACCAGGGCGGCCGCCGCCACCCCGAGCGCCCACAGCACGTACCACCCGTTGATGACCAGCAGCACCGAGACGGCGGCCAGCGACACCACGGCGGCCCGGCGCGACCAGCTGCGCCGGGGCAGCAGGCGCACCGCGGCGGCCGTGCTGAGCACGTAGACGAGCACGAACGAGCCCGTGGTCAGCTGGACCGGCGCCCGCGCGGGCAGGCCGGTCGCCGCCACGATCGCCAGGGCCAGGCCGGACAGCGCGGCGACGGTGGCCAGGCTGCGCCGGGGGATCTCGCCCGCGCTGCTGCCCCGGGCGAACCAGGCGGGCAGCGCGCCGTCCCGGCCGAGCGCCGCGCCGAGCCGGGCGGCGCCGGCGAAGTACGCGTTCATCGCGCCGAGCGTCAGCAGCACCGCGACCGCGGCGGTGACGATCCGGGCCGGCCCGCCCAGCCCGACGGCCAGCAGTTCGGCCAGTGGCGCCTGGGTGGTCGCGGCTTTCGGCCCGAGAACCAGCACGCTGGCCCCGGCGACGCCCAGGTAGAGCACGCCGACCACGACGATGGCGACGGCCGAGGCGCGCGGCACGTCGCGCTTCGGGTCGCGGAAGTCGGCGGCCAGCGAGGTCACCGCCTCCCAGCCGGCGAAGCCCCAGACGAGTACCGCCGCGGCCGGGCCGATGGCCAGCCAGCCGTGCGGCGCGAACGGGTGCAGGTTGGCCGGGTGCCCGTGCGGCAGCGCACTGACCGTGGCGGTCACCAGCAGCGTCACCAGCAGGGCCGCCATGCCGAGCTGGAGCCGGCCCGAGATGCGCACCCCGCCGGCGTTCATCACCGTCACCGCGACGATCATCAGCGCCGACGCGATCAGGGTGGTGCGCGTCCCGCCGCCGAGCACGGCGGCGACGTACGCGCCGCCGAACATGGCCGCCGGCGGCGCACCGGCCGGTACCGCGAAGTAGAAGCACCAGCCGACCACGGTGGCCGCCCGCGCGCCGAACGCGGTGCGCACGTAGGTGGACACGCCCCCGGCGTCCGGATAGCGTGCGCCGAGCGCCGCGAACGTGCCGGCCAGCGGCACGGACAGCAGGATCAGCGCGAGCCAGGCGATCAGCGAGGCCGGGCCGGCCGCCTGCGCCCCCAGTGCGGGCAGCGCGATCACACCGGTTCCGAGGACGGCGCCGATCGACACGGCGGCACCCTGGGGCATCGTCATCCCTCTCACACAGCTCAGGCTAGGCGCCGGATTGGCTCCGCGTCAGGTCCAAATAGTTACCCTGTTGACTGAGCCAATTCGTCACCCGGGGGGACCGCCCATGGACCTGCACGTGAGCCTCGCGGGCCGCGGCGACCTGGCCGCCCGGATCTACCGGCAGATCCTCGACGCGATCCTGGACGGCCGGCTGCGCCGCGGCGAGCGGCTGCCGCCGACCCGCGAGCTGGCCCGGCGGCTGGACGTGTCGCGCAACACGGTCGCCGTCGCGTACGACCGGCTGACCGCCGAAGGCTTCCTGCACGCCCGGGTCGGCGCCGGCACCTTCGTCGCGGCGACCGATCGGCCCGACCCGCGCCGCGCGGTTTCGGGCCGGCCCGGCCGCCGCGGCGCTGTCCGCCGGGCTCCCGGCGGCAGCGAGGTGACCCCCCGCCCGCTGTGGGAGCAGATCGTGGCCGAGCACGTCCCGTCGTCGCCGACCACCGCCATCGACTTCCGGGTGGGCAACCCCGACCCGTCGCTGTTCCCCATGCAGACCTGGCGCCGGCTGATCGGCAGACAGCTGCGCCACTCGTCGTTCGATCCGGGCGGGTACAGCGACCCGGCCGGGCACGCCGGGCTGCGCGCCGCCATCGCCCGGCACATCGGGCTGTCCCGGTCGGTGCGGGCCGGCGCCGAGGACATCATGGTCACCCAGGGTGCCCAGCAGGCGCTCGACCTCATCGGGCGGGTACTGGTCGAGCCCGGCGCCACGGTCGCCGTGGAGGATCCCGGGTACCGGCCGGCCCGGCTGCTGTTCCGGTCGCTGGGCGCGCGGGTGGTGGGGGTACCGGTGGACGGGGAGGGGTTGGACGTCGCCGCGCTCCCGCCCGGCGCCCGGCTGGTGTACACCACGCCGTCGCACCAGCTTCCGCTCGGCGTCCCGATGTCGCTGCCGCGGCGCACCGCGCTGCTGGACTGGGCCGCCCGGCACGGCGCGGTGGTGATCGAGGACGACTACGACAGCGAGTTCCGGTACGGCGACCGGCCGCTGGAGCCGTTGCAGAGCCTGGACCGCCAGGGCCGCGTGCTGTATGTCGGCTCGTTCTCCAAGACCATGCTGCCCGGCCTGCGGCTGGGCTTCCTGGTGACCCCGGCGTCACTGCGCCCCGCGCTGCACGCGGCCAGGCGGCTGACCGACTACCACGGCGACATCCCCGCCCAGGGGGCGCTCGCCCGGTTCATCGACGAGGGCATGCTGTCCCGGCATGTGCGGCGGGCCCGCCGGGAGTACGGCGCCCGGCGTGATCTGCTCCTTTCCGGCCTGACCGACCGGTTCGGCCAGTGGCTGGAGGTGGTGCCGTCGGTGGCCGGCCTGCACCTGTGCGCCCGGCTACGGGCCGGGGTGCCGGTCGACGTCGACGAGGTGGTGGCCGCCGCCCTGCGGGCGGGAGTGGCGGTGGAGAGCCTCGCCGGCTACCACCTGCGGGAGCCCCGGCCGGGATTGGTGCTCGGGTACGGCGCAGTCACCCGCGACCTGATCGCGCCCGGCCTGCGGGTGCTGCTGAGGTGCTTCCAGGAAGCGGCCGGCTGAGCGGGCCGGCCGAGGCTCAAGCCCACTCCCAGTAGAAGCCGACGATCGCGCGCTCGACGACGTCGAACCGGCGGTGCACGGAGCGCTGCTCGTCCAGTTCGACCGGGTCGCGTTCGAGGATGCGGCCCTGGTCCAGGCCGTCCCAGCTGGCCGACCAGATCCGCCTCGGCAGCCGCTGCGGGTGGAAGGTCACCCAGATGCTGACATCCCGGGTGGCGCGGGCCAACCCGCGGCGGAACTCCGGCGGCGGCTGCGACCGGTAGAAGAACGTGGTGTGGTACTGCATGAGCGCGCTTTCGCCCCGGGCCAGCGGGCGGGTCAGCAGGATGTCCACCGCGTACAGCGCGTCGGACACCCGGTAGATCCGCTGGCCGACCTTGCCGCCCCGGGTCACCTCGACGGTCAGCTCGTTGGTGTCGAACCGGTACGGGTAGGAGTCGAGCCGGTCGACCGTGGATCGGATCACCTGGATCGTCTGGTGCTCGGCGGGGCGGCCGTCCGGGCCGAGGGTGTGCATCTCGTGGAGGGCGAGCGTCTCGTAGCCCGGGGTGGCACCCCGCTGGTACAGCTCGGCGGGGCGCAGCGCGTCGCCGGTGATGACCCGGGTCGCACCAGAGCCGCGCAGCACGTCGCGCAGCCGGTTGGCGTGCCGGCCGGTGAGGCCGAACGCCTCGATGAAGCGATCCAGGGTGGCCGGGCTCAGCTCGGCGCCGGTCAGCACCCTGCGGACGGTGTCCACGTCGACGTCTCCGGAATCGGGCTCGGCGGCACCGAGCACGGCGGCGACCGCGGCGTAGTCGAGGTCGTCGGCGTCGGGGCCGGAGGCGGAGCCGGTCGCCGCGTCCGGACCGGCCGCCCACCGGCTCCGGTACTCGCCGGGTCGCAGCAGCAGCAGGCGTAGGTACGCGCATGCCTGCTTGACCCGGTCGTCCTCCGCCATGTCGGTAATCCTCCGTCACCGCGACCCGCACGGACATACCGCTAACGGCCAGGGTATCGAGTCTTGTCGCCCACGGCGTACCCACGGCGTGCGGCCGGGCACCGGCGGTTGACGCCGATTGTGCAATGCACAATGCTATGCCGAATATGTTTCATCGCGGCCGGACGGTGCCTAGCCTCGTCGGCGGCGGGACAGAGGTGGTGCGGCGTGTTCGACCTGGTGATCCGGGGCGGTTCGGTGCTCGACGGCACGGGTGGCCCGCCGCTGGCCGCGGACGTGGCGTGCAGCGGCGACCGGATCGTCGCGGTGATCGAGCGCGCCGCACCGGCACCGGCGGACGTGGCGGGCGACCCGGTCTCGGACCGGCCGGCCCCGCCGGGCTCCGGCCACCTCGCGGCCGCCCGGGAGATCGACGCCACCGGCCGGTACGTGACGCCCGGGTTCGTGGACGCGCACGTGCACGCGGACGCGGCGGTCTTCGACCCGGCCGTGCAGCACGCCGTGCTGTCCCAGGGCGTGACCACACTCGTCCTCGGCCAGGACGGGGTGTCCTTCGCGCCCGGATCACCGTCCACTGTGGAGTTCGTGACGCGGTACTTCGCCGCCGTCAACGGGGTCCATCCGCTGCTGGGGCCGGGCACCGGGGTGTCGGTCGCCGAGTTGCTCGACGGGTACACCGGGCGGATCGCGTGCAACGCCGCCTACCTCGTACCGCACGGCACCGTCCGGTACGAGGTCATGGGGGCCTCCGCCGCCGCTGCGGATGCCGGGCAACTCGCCCGGATGCTCGCGCTGGTCGAGCGCGGGCTGGCCGACGGCGCGGTGGGGCTGTCCAGCGGGCTGGAGTACCTGCCGGGCGGGTACGCGAGCGCAGCCGAACTCATCCGGCTGTGCGCCCCGCTGGGCGGCCGACCGTACGTGACGCACCTGCGCGGGTACGAGGCCCGGTCGGGTACCGGGATGGCCGAGGCGACCGCGATCGGGCGGGGCAGCGGGGCGCCCGTGCACGTCTCGCACTACCACGGCCCGGCGCAGTGGCTGGCCGGCATGGTCGACGAGGCCCGGGCCGGCGGCCTGGACGTCACCTTCGACTCGTACCCGTACCTGCGCGGATCCTCGACGCTGGCGATGGTCACCCTGCCGTCCTTCCTGCCCGCCGCCGACCTCGACGCGACGCTCGCCGCGCTGCGCGAGCCGGCGACCCTCGCCCGGCTGTCCACGCACTGGTCCGGCGAGCTGTGGTCGAGGATCACGCTGGCCTGCGTGGAGCATCCCGACTGGTCGTGGGCCGAGGGCCTCCGGCTGCCGGAGGCGGCCGGCAAGGCCGGCCTGAGCCCCGCACAGCTCGCGGTCGAACTGCTGCTGGCCACCGGGCTCGGCGTCGGCTGCGTGTTCGACCAGCCGCCGACCGCGACCGAGGAGTCGGTGCGCGCGCTGCTGCGCCATCCGGCGCACGTCGGCGGCTCGGACGGCATCTACCGGGGCGGGCACCCGCACCCGCGCGGCTTCGGCGCCTTCGCCCGGCTGCTCGGCCGGCACGTCCGCGAGCTGGGTGACTGGACCTGGCCCGAGGCGGTGGCGCACCTCGCGGCGGCCCCGGCCCGGCGCTTCGGCCTGGCCGACCGGGGCCTGGTCCGCCCGGGCAACGTCGCGGACCTGGTGGTGCTCGACCCGGGCACGATCGCCGACCGGGCCGACTATGCCCCCCGCCCGCGCGAGCTGGCGACCGGTGTGGACGCCGTGGTGGTCGGCGGGGTCGTGGTGCTCACCGGCGGCGCCCTGACCGGCGCGACGCCCGGACGGGGGCTGCGCGCGTCATGCCCGCGACCAGTCCCGCCGCCCGGCACCCGCGCCGGCCGGCCACCGGCGCGCCACCAGCGACGGCCGGCCCGGCCCCCGGCACCGCCGGGTCGCCGGGGCGCGACCCGGGCACGGCCGGCCGCGCCCCGGACGCCGGCCCGGGGACCCGCAACCAGAGCGCCTCGCTGCGCCGGGGTGTGACCCTGCTCGGCTACGTGCGCGACCATGCCGGCGCCGGCCGGGGCGTGAACCTCACCGAGCTGGCCCGCGACCTGTCGCTGTCCAAGAGCAGCGTGCTGCGCCTGGCCGCGCCGCTGGTCGAGGCCGACCTGCTGGCCCGCGACCGGGAGACCGGGGCATTCCGGCTCGGCCACGGCGCGCTGCGGCTGGGTCAGGCGTACCTGTCCCGGCTGGACCTGCGCACGGTCGCCGCGGTGCACGCGAACCAGCTGATGCGGGCCACGAACCACACCGTGCACCTGGTCGTCTACGACGCGCCGCACGTGGTCTACGTCGACAAGGTCGAGAACGAGGCGAACGTGCGGATGGCATCCCGGGTGGGCAGCCGGGCGCCGGCCTACCGCACCGGCGTCGGCAAGGCGATCCTCGCCTGGCTGCCGCCCGCCGGTCTCGACGAGGTGCTGGCCGGCGGCCTGGTCGCGGCGACGCCGTACACCATCACGGACCCCGACCGGCTGCGCGCAGAGCTGGCCCGGATCCGGGAGCGCGGGTACGCGGTGGACGACCGGGAGAACGAGCCGGAGGTGCGCTGCGTGGCGGCGCCGATCTTCGACCACACCGACACGGTGGCGGGTGCGCTGAGCGTGTCCGGGCTCAGCTTCCGGCTGACCGCGGTCCGGGTACGCGAGCTGGGGCCGTTGGTGGCGCAGGCCGCCCGGCGGATTTCCGCGGAGATGGGAGCGACCCGATGAGCGAGCGCACCGCGGCAGAGCGCGGCGGAGCCACTCCTGCCGCGCGGATCAGCAGCAACGGGGGCAGGCCGGTCGAGCCTCATCGGTCCGGACCGCGAAGCGAGGCGGGCCGATGAGCGCCACGCAGACCCGGACCACCGACTGGCGGGACAAGGGATTCTGGTTCCCGGACGGGCCCGGCGACCCGGTCGGGCAGCGGCTGGTCGACGGGGCGTTCACCTGGCCGGTCCTGGCGGTGCGGGAAGCCGCCCTGCGGCACAACATCGACACGATGGCCGGCTACCTGGCCAGCCGCGGCGTGCGGCACGCCCCGCACGGCAAGACCACGATGGCCCCGTCGGTGTTCGCCGCGCAGCTCGCCGCGGGCGCGTGGGGGCTGTCCGCCGCGACCGCCAACCAGCTGCTGGTGTACCGGCGGGCCGGCGTGCGCCGGATCCTGCTGGCCAACCAGCTGCTCGACCCGCGCCCGTTGCGGTGGCTGGCGGCCAGCCTGGACGGCGACCCCGACTTCGAGCTGCTGTCCTATGTGGACTCGGTGGAGGGCGTCGCGGCGCTGGCCGCCACGACCGGTACCCGGCCGTTCCGCGTGCTCGTGGAGATCGGGCACCCCGGCGGGCGCACCGGGTGCCGCACGGTGCCCGAGGCGGTGGCGCTCGCCCGCGCCGCCGCGACCAGCCCGCGCGTGGCGGTGGCCGGCGTCGCCGCGTACGAGGGCAAGCTGTCCACTGTGGACGAGGTGCGGTCCTTCATGGGTACGCTGCGCGCCGCGGCCGGCGAGCTGCCGGCGACCGGGCCGGTGGTGGTCAGCGCGGGCGGCAGCGTGTACTTCGACGTGGTCGCCGACGAGCTGACCGGCCACGGGTACGAGGTGATCCTCCGTCCGGGCGCGTACGTGACCCATGACCACGGCTTCTATGCCAGGCGCAGCCCGCTGGCCGCGAGCCTTCGCCCCGCGCTGGAAGTGTGGGCGCAGGTGCTGTCGGTACCCGAACCGGGGCTGGCCATCGTCGGGATGGGCCGGCGGGACGTCCCGTACGACGAAGGGCTGCCGGTACCGCTCGGCCACGCCGGGGGCGCCCCGGTCACCGGTACCGTCGAGGCACTCAACGACCAGCACGCGTACCTGCGCGCCAGCGGGCTGCAACCGGGGGACGTGCTGCGCTTCGGCATCTCCCATCCGTGTTCGGCATTCGACCGCTGGCGGGTGATCCCGGTCGTCGACGACGCCGGCCGGGTGACCGATCTGATCCACACCTATTTCTGAGACGGGAACCATCGCAATGTCCTCACCAACCGGCGCCGGCGCGCTGGACGCGTCACCACTTGCCGACGGCCTCATCGCCATCCTGCGCGGGCGCTGCGCCACGCACCTGGACGGCGTCATCGACACCCTCGTCGACGCGGGCGTACGCACCCTGGAGGTCACCCTCAACACGCCGGACGCGCTCGACGCGCTGCGCCGGGCGGGCGACCGCCTCGGCGGCCGGGTGCTGCTCGGCGCCGGTACGGTGCGCACCACCAGCCAGGCTCACGACGCGGTGGCGGCCGGCGCCCGGTTCCTGGTCAGCCCGCACACCGACCCGGAGATCGGGCAGGTGGCGCACGCGGCCGGCGCGGACTGGCTGCCGGGCGCGTTCACCGCGACCGAGATCGCGGCGGCCTGGGCGGCCGGCGCGACCGCGGTGAAGCTGTTCCCGGCCCGGCTGGGCGGCCCGCGGTACCTGCGGGACCTGCGCGAGCCGCTGGACGACATCCCGATCGTGCCGACCGGCGGCGTGGACGCCGGCTCGGTGGCGGACTGGTTCGCGGCCGGCGCGGCGGCGGTCGGCGCGGGCGGGCCGCTGCTCGGCGACGCCCTGACCACCGGCGACCTGGTGGCGCTGCGCGAGCGCGCCGAGCTGATGGTCGGCGCGGTACGCCGGGCGAAGAAGTGACCGCCCCGGACGGCGCGACGCCCGGCGACCGCGCCCACGACGACCGCGCCCACGACGACCGCGCCGGCGCCCACGGCGACGGCGCCGCCGCTGCCGCCGGCCGGGCTCGCGGCGACGGTGGGGCACCGGTCGACGTCGTCACCATGGGCGAGACCATGGCGATGCTGCGCACCCCGCGCGTCGGCCTGCTGCGGCACGCGGCCAGCCTCGACCTGTCCAGCGGCGGGGCGGAGAGCAACCTGGCGACCGGGCTCGCCCGGCTCGGGCACCGGGTGTCCTGGATCGGCCGGGTCGGCGCCGACGAGTTCGGCGCGCTGATCTGCCGCACGCTCGCCGCCGAGGGCATCGACTGCCGCGCCATCGTCGATCCCGGCGCACCGACCGGGCTGATGATCAAAGCCCGGCGCACGGAATCGGTGACCCGGGTCAGCTACTACCGCGGCGGCAGCGCGGGGTCCCGGCTGTGCCCGGGGGACGTGGACGCCGACCTGATCGGCCGGACCCGGATCCTGTACGTCACCGGGATCACCCCGGCCCTGTCCGGTACGGCGCGGGACGCGGTGCGGTACGCCATCGAGGTGGCCCGCGGGGCCGGCGTCACGGTCTGCCTCTCGCTCAACTACCGGCAGGCGCTGTGGAGCGGGCAGGCCGCCGGTGCCGAGTTCGCCGATCTCCTGACGCGGGCCGACCTGGTGTTCGCGAGCGAGGCCGAGGCGCGGCTGGTGGTCGGTGGCGACACGCCCGACGACCTGGCAATGGCCCTGTCGGCGCTCGGCCCGCGGCAGGTGCTCATCACCCGGGGGGCGCAGGGCGCGCTCGCCGCCGTCGATGGCGAGGTGCTGGTCGCCCCGGCGTACCCGGTGCACGCGGTCGACCCGGTCGGCGCCGGGGACGCGTTCGCCGCCGGGTACCTCAGCGCGACGCTGGACGGGATGTCCACTGCGGAGTGCCTGGACCGGGCGTGCCTCGCGGGCGCGTTCGCGGTGACGGTACCGGGCGACTGGGAGGGGCTGCCCGACCGGGCGGACCTGACATTGCTGCGCGCCGAGGACGCCGTCCTGCGCTGAGGGGTGGCCGGCGGCGATGGCGCCGGCCCGGGGCGGTCCGTGACGGCGGGCGGCACATGGCTGCGGGCGGCACATGGCTGCGGGCAGCCCGGGCCGGCGGGCACCACGACCGGCGGGCGGCACGGTCGGCGGGCAGCCGGGCCGGCGGGCGGGGGCCTCAGCGTCCGGGTGTCGCCGGGCGCAGCGGATCCTGGCGCTTCGGTGCCTCCGGCGCCGGGAACGCCGCGTGCGACCAGCGCAGCGGCCCGGGGCGCAGGCCCCACACCAGGCGCCGCGGCAGCGGCTGGGCGCCGCGCAGGCCACGAACGAAGGCAGCGGCCCGGGCGGCGGCCCTCGCCGCGTCCCGCTCGTCGGCGAACTCCGGTGCGAACGCGACCAGGTTCGCCAGCTCGACCAGTTCGTCCAGGGGCGGCAGCGCGGCCCGGCCCTCCGCCGGCTGGGCCGCCCATCCGGCCACCTCGGTCGCGGTCAGATGCTCCGGTGGCCGCCGCCCGGCCAGCCGCAGCGCGTCGAGCACCTCCAGCCAGGCACCCCGCACCCGGTCGGACGGGCCGCCGGCCGACAGCCTGGTGCGGGTACGCGAGTGGCGGGCGAGCACCACCCACAACTGCGCGACGAGCGCGAGTACCAGCACCAGCCCGTCGGCCGCGTACGGCGCCCAGGGCGGCAGCGCGGCGGAACCGGTGCCCTTCGCGGCGTGGGCGCTGGTGCTGGCGCTGGCCGAGCCGGAGGCCGAAGCGGTCGCCGACGGGGTGTCGTCGTCCGACGGCGTCGGCGGGTCCGGCTTCGGTTTGTAGTCCTGGTCCAGCTTCCGGTGCTTGGTGTCCTTCGCCGGGATCGGGTCGAACGGGACCCAGCCGATGCCGGAGAACAGCACCTCGGGCCAGGCGAGCGCGTCGGCGCCGTGCACGGTGCTGTGCCCGGCCGGGGCGTTGAAGCCGACCACCACCCGGGTGGGCAGGCCCATCAGCCGGCCGAGCACGGCGTAGGACGCCGCGAACTGCTCCGAGGTGCCCCGCTGGCCGCCCTGCGCCTCCGGCCCGAGCAGGAAGAACTCCAGGTTCGGGTAGGCGTGCCCGCTCGGCGCGTCCAGCACGTACGTGTAGTGCTCCGCGATGAACTGCTGCAGCGCGTACGCCCGCTGGTAGGCGCCGCCGTTGCCCTCCTGGATGGACTCGGCCAGCTTCTGGATGCCGGCCGGCACGCTGGCGCCGGTCTGCAGATAGCGCGACACCGCCGGGCCGCTGGGCACGTCGGCCAGGGCGAGCAGGTTCGGGTTCGGCTGCGCCGCGTCGGACACCACCGAGTAGCTGATCCCGGGAAGCAGCCCGTCCGGGCGCAGCAGAGTGCCGCTGCCCGTGTCGTACGCGACCCGGATGCCGTTGATCTCGTGCGGGGTGCTGACCGCCGGTACCAGCCGGCCGGCCAGGTCGCGTACGGTGATCTGCTGGGTGACCCGGGTGACCGACTCCGGAGCGACCGGTCCGCCCGGGGGCGGGGTCAGCCCGGGCAGTTCCCGCCCCGCGTCCCGGTAGTTGGCCCCGATCGTCCAGGTGACCCCGTCGAAGTCGGTGAGCACCGCCAGCTCGATGCGCGTGTCGGTGGACACGGTCGCGTCGAACAGCGGCTCGGTCGGGTTCTGCATCCAGCCCGAGATGCGGGCCAGCGGATCCTGGTCGAGGGTGTCCGACTGCGGCGGGGTGACCGCGGCGCGCGGGTCCACCGGGTCGTGCGGCACGGCCGCGGCCACCGCGGGTACCACGGCCGCCGCGAGCCCGGCGAACACCGCGACGCCGACGGCCGCCCGTACCCGCAGCCGCGCGCGCATCGGGCCGCGCTGCCGGGCGGTCAGGTCGGGCCCGATCGGGTCCGGCGCCGTGCGGCGGGACACGCTGGCGACCAGCGCCCCGGCCGCCAGCGCGACGTAGCCGACCGCGCGCCAGGGCTGGACCCCGCCGTGCGGACCGGCCAGGATCAACGCCGCCAGGTAGGCAACCGTCGGCGGGATCAGGGCCAGCGGCGCACGCCCGGCCCGCAGCCCCAGCTCGGCGCAGATGAGTCCGGCGATCCACACCAGCACGACCGGCACGAGCACGGTGTCCGGCTGCGCCTCGATCGGGATCAGCGCGGTGAGCAGTTGCGGGCCGCCGTTGCGCGCCGCCTCGTGCAGCAGCGCGGGCAGCGGGCCCGACACGCCGGACGCACCGGCCGAGTACCAGACCGTGAACACCACGTATCCGACCATGGCCAGTACCGACACCGGCGCCACTGTCCACTGTGGACTCCGTACGAGCAGCAGGCCGATCGCCACAGAACCCACCGCCGCGCCGGCCACCAGCAGCGCGAACAGCGGACCGTCGTAGATCCGGCCGGCGGCACCGGCGCCGAGCGCGAGCAGTCCCGCGTAACACAGGGCGGAGATGACCCGCCTCACGACCAGATCCCGTCCCACAGCCGCGCGAACTCGGCGGCGTCCCGGGCGGCGAGCACCTGGAAGCCGGCATCGGCCACCGGACCCGCCTGCGGCCCGAACAAGCCGATCATGATGGCGGCGTACGTGCCGCGCAGCCCCATCATCGCGCCCAGGTCCTCCGGGGCCGCCCGGCCGGTGAGGCAGATCAGAGTGTCCCCGGCCTGCATCTGCCGGGCGCGCTCGGCGATCCCGGCAAGCCCGTGGCGGCCCAGCTCCTCCTCCGAATGCGGGCGCGCCTCGGCCAGCACGTCCAGGTACCCGCTGCTGTCGGCGGCGACCGGCAGGCTGGTGCCGCTCACGGTGAGCAGGTGTACCGACAGGTCGGCACGGGCCGCCGCGGCGATCACCGAGGCGGCCGCCTCGCAGGCGTCCTCGAACGTGTCGCCGTGGTGCACCGCGGCGCGGTCGTCCAGCAGCACGACGATCCGGGGCCGGCTGGTGTCCACCCGTTCGCGGACCATCAGCTCACCGATGCGCGCGCTGGTCCGCCAGTGCACGTGCCGCAGGTCGTCGCCGGGGACGTACTCGCGCAGCGAGTCGAACGTGGAGCTGCCGTGCGGTACCCGCTCGGCCAGGCCGTCCAGGTTGCGCGACGACCCGGACGGCACCGCGGCGATCGGGTGCAGGTACGGGTACACCCAGACCCGCCCCGGTTCGCCGAACGGCCGCTGTACCCGGGCCAGCCCGAACGGGTCGCGCCGGCCGACGCGCAGCGGCCCGAGCTGTACCACGCCCCGTCGCTGCGTCGGCACCTGGTAGCTGACCGTCGTCGTGCGCCCCGCCCTCAGCCGTACCAGCGGGATCGGCACCGGACGCGGCCCGCAGTAGTCCTCGCCCACCACGGTCAGCGAGCCCCAGGACCGCGAGTTGCCGACCTCCAGCGTCACCCGGCACTGTTCGCCGCGCATGACCCGGTCCGGTTCGATAACGCGGGTGACCTCCAGGTGGGGCCGGATCAGGCCGGCGAGAAGCGACATCGCGACCGCGAGCGCGGCGGCCACACCGATCGCGGCCGCCTCCGGATAGCCGAAGGCGATCCCGCCGGCCAGCAGGACCACGCCGGTCGCCAGGATTCCGATGCCGCGGGAGGTGATCCTCACGCGCCCACCGGGGTCGGTACGGGGACGCCGGAGAGGACCTCGTCCAGCACATCCTGCGGGGTGGCGCCGCGCATCTGCGCGTCGGGCATCAGCAGCAGCCGATGCCCGAAGACGGGAGTGACCAGTTCCTTGAGGTCCTCGGGAAGCACGTAGCCCCGGCCGACCGTACAGGCGTAGGCGCGTGCCGCCCGGGTCAGCGCGATCACGCCCCGTGGACTGACCCCGACCCGCACGTGCGGGTGGTTCCGGGTCGCCGCGGCGAGCCTGACCGCGTACGCGTACAGCGGATCGGCGAGGTAGACGCGGGCGGTCAGCCCGATCAGGGTACGGACCACCTCGGTGTCGGTCAGCGCCTCCAGCCGGTCGGGCGAGTGCCCGGCCCGGGCGGCGCGGACGACGTCCACCTCGACGGCTTCGTCCGGGTACCCGACCGACAACTTCATCAGGAACCGGTCCAAC
>JBDZVD010000014.1:0-93100 GCA_040255525.1 Micromonosporaceae bacterium
AGGTTGCGCTTGTTGGTGTTGCGGTCGGCGAAGTATCCGCTGCGGTTGATGCCGGATTCGCCGCCGGCGAAGGGCGGGGTCAGCCGCAGGCCGTCGAGCTTGTGGATGCTCTCCACCTTGATGACGTCGGCCCCCTGGTCGGCGAGGAACTTCGTGGTGAACGGCCCGGCTCCCACCCAGCAGAAGTCGAGCACGCGGACTCCGGACAGCGCTCGCGTGGTCATTTCACGATCCCTTCGGCACGCAGCTTGTGGATGTCCTCGGGCTGCCAGCCGAACTGGTTCAGCACGTCATCGGTGTGTTCGCCGAGCCCCGGTGCCGGTCCGGTGTTCGCCCACGCCGTCATGGATAGCCGGTACGGGGCGCCGGGGGCCGTTGCCTTTGCGGCGCCGGCCGCGACCGTGGTGAAGAACTGCCGGTGCGCGAGCTGGGGACTGGCGACCATCTCCGCGACGCTGTTGACCGGGCACAGCGGCACCCGGTGCGCCTGCGCGCCGCGGTACAGCTCGGCCTTGGTGCGGGTCATCGCGAACCGTTCGAAGATCTCCCGGAACGTGTCCATCGCGTGCTGCTGCTTGAGGAACGTGCGGTCGGCCCACTGTGGCTCGGCGAGCGGCGTGGCGCCGGGGTCGCCGCACTCGCTCATCCAGGTCACCAGGTTGCCCCAGAAACGGTTCCCGCCGAGCCCTCCGGCGATGAGCACCACGTAACCGTCGGCGCAGTGGTAGACGCCGTATCCGGCCTGGCGTTGCTCGAAACCGAGCCGCCGCCTGACGGTGCCCTCCTGGTGGTAGAACTGCGCAGCGTTCTCCAGCGCCATCGTCACGGCCTCTTGCACCGAGACGTCAACCAGCTGCCCCTCTCCGGTCAGCTCGGCGTGGGTGAGCGCGAGCATCGAGGCGACCGCCGCGAACAGGCTGCCCGCCGCGTACGCCTGCTCGGCGGCCGCGTGCAGTGGCGGCTCGTCGGGCTCGCCGGCCAGCGACAGCAACCCGCCGAGCGCCAGGCAGACCAGGTCGCTCGCCGCGTAGTGGGAGTACGGACCGTCCTGCCCGAAGCCGGTCACACTGGTCACCACGAGCCGCGGGTTCTCCGCGCGCAGCTGCGCGGGGCCGATCCCGAGGGCGGCGAGGGCCCCGGGTTGCCGGTCCTCGATGACCAGATCCGCGTGCCGGGCGAGGGTACGCACGATCTGTTGCCCGCCAGGATGCTCCAGGTCCACGCAGATGCTGCGTTTGCCGGTGTTGTTGGCGACGAAACGCAGGCTGGTGGGAGGGTCGGCGGGGGGTGTGGCGAACGGTGGGCGGTGACGTAGCTCGCTGCCGTCCATCGGTTCGACCAGCACCACGTCCGCGCCGAGTTCGGCGAACAATTTGCCGGTGTAGTTGGCCATGGCGCCGGTGATGTCCAGCACGGTGAGGCCCGCGAGTGCGCGATCGTTGAGTTGCATGTCAGCCGGCGAGCCTGAACTGGGGGAGGACCACGTCATCGGTGAGCCGGGTGGTGAACGCGGCGATGACTCGGTCACCGACCCTGGGGACGCGGCCGGCCGGTACGTCGATGATGTTGCTGAACATCCGGGGTCCTTCGTCGAGTTGGACCAGCACGACGTTGTATGGCACCTCCGTGGCGAAGGCGCGGTTGTACACCTGGTGGAAGACGACGTAGGACAGGATGCTGGCCCTGCCGGACAGCGTCTGCCAGCTGAAGTCCTCGCTGAGACACCGGGGGCAGAGGTGGCTGATGGGGTAGCGGATGTGCCCGCATGCCACGCAGCACTGCATGCGCAGCTCGCCGCGTGCCGCACCCGACCAGAATTCCCGGTTGGTGTCGTCGATCTGGGGGAGGGGCCTGGCGACCGTCTCTGCCATCTGTTCAACGCCCCTTCGTCAGTACCATCGCGTTTGCACAGTTCAATGTCATTCCCCGGCCGGTGGTGAGGGCGACTTCGGCACCGGGCACCTGCCGCTCACCGCACTGGCCGCGCAGCTGCCGCACCGCCTCGACGATGTGCAACCAGCCCTCCATATAGGACTCCGACAGGTTGCCGCCGGCGGTGTTCACAGGCAGCTCGCCGCCGAGTTGGATGCGCCCGTTCTCGACGAACGAGCCTCCCTCGCCGACACCACAGAACCCGGCGTGCTCCAGCCACAGCAGTACGCTGATGGTGAAGTTGTCGTACAGCTGCGCCACGTCGATGTCGGACGGCCCGAGTCCGGCCATGGCGTACGCCTTGTCCAGTGCCGCCTTCTGGTGCGGCATGTACCACCAGTCCGGGTTTTCCAGCGTCTGTGCCGCGTACTGCTGGCCCATGCCGGTCAGCAGCACCGGTGGCTGCTTCGCGTTGCGGGCCCGCTCGGCCGCGGTGACGATGATGCACACGCCGCCGTCGCTGATCAGGCAGCAGTCGAGCAGGTGCAGCGGCTCGACGATCCAGCGGGACGACTGATGGTCGGCGATGGTGATGGGTTCGCGCATGACCGCGTTGGGGTTCATCGAGGCATGCCGGCGGCAGGCCACCGCCACCTCGGCCAGTTGCTCGCTGGTGGTGCCGTACAGCGCCATGTGCCTGCTCGCGGTCACCGCGCTGTTGGCCGCGGCGCCCATGTATCCCCAGATGCCCCAGGAGTCGCCCCAGCCGGAGGCCCGGCCGAAGCGCGAGCCGCCAGTCTTCGCGCAGTCACCGAAGACGCAGGCGACGGTGGTGGCCTGTCCGGTGGCGACCGCCATGGCGGCCAGCTGCACCAGCGCGCCGGCTGTGCCGCCGCCCATCGACGCGCTGGCGGTGAAGGCCGGGTTGATTCCCAGCGCTTCGCCGACCCTCAGGTAGTTCAGCGCTCCCTCCGGGGCGGTAGTGCCAGGAAAGGTCAGCAGCCCGTCGATGTCACTCTTGTCCAGTCCGGCGTCGTCCAGGGCGCGCTTGAACGCGTCGATGGCCAGCGAGAGCTGAGTGCTTCCCGGGATCCGGCCCTGGGGTGTCGCGCCGACCCCCGCGATGGCCGCCTTGTTGCTCAATTCCACGTACCGAGGCTCCTTGTCTGACTATCGATGTATGCGGATCGGGCCGGTCACCGGCCGCGGTAGACCGGTGGCCGCTTCTGTCGGAAGGCCAGGCGTCCCTCGGCCCGGTCGTCGGTGTCGCGGATGATGCCCCAGGCCATCCGTTCGACCTCCAGGCCGATCCCGGCCGGCAGGTCGGGCCCGCGCACGGCCAACCGCTTGGTGGCCCGCACCGACAGCGGTGCGTTGGCGGCGATCCGTTCGGCGATCCGCAACGCGCGCGGCATCAGCTCCGCCGCCCGCGTCACCTCGCTGACCAGGCCGGCGCGCAGCGCGGTCTGCGCGTCGATCCGGTCGCCGGTCAGCAGCATGTACATCGCCAGCGACGGGCCCACCGCGCGCGGGAGGCGCTGGGTGCCGCCGGCGCCGGGGATGCTGCCGACGCGCACCTCGCCCATGCCGAACTCCGCGCCCTCGGCACAGATGCGGATGTCGCAGGCGAGCGCGACCTCCAGCCCGCCGCCGATGGCCAGCCCGTTGACCGCGCAGATGACTGGCTTGTCGGTGTCGAAGCCCGCCAGCAGGTGGTCGGGTCCGGCGTCGCCGAAGGTCGCCTCGGCGTGGCTGGGCGGGTTCGCCCTGGCCTCCTTGAGGTCCGATCCGACGCAGAAGGCCCGCTCGCCGGCACCGGTCAGCACCGCGACGCGGATCTCCGGTTCGTCGCGGATGCGTTGCCAGGTGGCCTGCAACGCCCGGCGCAGCTCGCCGTTGATGGCGTTGAGCGCCTGGGGCCGGTTGAGCGTGATCACGGCGATGTGCCGATCGATACTGAACTGCAGGACATCTGAGGACACAACGGCTCCTTTGTCAAACGCCCGGGCGGTGGCCCGAAGCGGTCCGGCTCCCGCCGGGCCCGGACGGTCGGCGTCCGCTTCGTCCGCCCGGCGGGCCGAGGCGGGTTTGTTGCCGGCGGGGGCGCTCGCGGCGCAGTGGGCACCGTGCCGCGCGCGGGTGTGTGCGCCGGCAGAGTGTTGCGATGCGCCGCGATGCCTATGGTGTTATGGGGATCCGTCTCTGGGACGGGTCAGTGTGGCGTGGTGCACTCGTCGATGAGCGCGGCCGGGTCGCTGGCGGTGTCGAGGTCGAGGGTGCGCGCGAGCAGCTGCTCGGCGACGTGCCGGGAGTGCCCGGCGAAGGTCAGGCAGTCGGTGAACTTGTTGGCCAGGTCCTCGGGGGCGAACGGATCGGTCGGGCCGCCCGGCGCCTCCCGGCGTTGCGTCTGCAGGCTCCGGCCGTCCCGCAGCGTCAGGCGCAGCTTGATGAAGCCCCGGGTCCCGTTGCTCATCGTCATGCCCTGCGGGTCACCCGGCGAGCACTCCTGGCTCTCCCGTACCGAGATGCGGGTGAGCAGGTCGCGGATGCCGGCCCGCAGTACCGATCCGGTGGTGAAGCTGTTCAGCGTCACGGTCTGGTCATACAGCTGCGCGGCCAGCGCGTACTGCAGGCTGAACTTGCCCTCCAGCCCGGTAACCGGCGCGGCGTAGGGCAGGGGGCGCAGGCCGCCGATCGGCAGGGTGCAGGTGGCCGCCTCCACATCGTCGGCGGTGAACGGCGCCTTGCTCATCAGCTCCTTGGCCGCGGCGATGACCCGGTGCGTCGCGTAGCAGCACGGCCAGCGTTTGAGCACCACTCCCGGGTCGGCGAAGATCCACGGCGAGCCGAGCGACGGGATGAAGTTCTCGATGCCCGCGCTGTCCTGGGCGAACAGCTGGAAGTAGCCGTTGCGTGCCTCCAGCGCCGACTCGTTCGCGGTGATTCCGGCGCGTGCCAGGGCGATGGCGTCGACCGCGTTGCGCGCGCAGAAGCCAGCGTGCAGCGGCTTGGTCATGGTGCCGAAGTTGCACTGGGCGCCGGCGGCAAGGCTGACCGCGATGCCGATGGCCCGCCGGGCGACGTCCTCGGGCAGCCGCAGCAGCCGGGCCACCGCCAGCAGCGCCCCGAAGGTGGAGTGCGTCGAGGTGGCGTGCCAGCCGCGGTGGTAGTGGCCCATGCCCACCGCCCGGCCCAGTTTCGTGGCGACCTCCACCCCGATCGCGTAAGCGTCGAGCAGGTCGCGGCCGCTGGCGCCGGTACCGGGCAGGCTCGCGGCCAGCGCGGAGACAACCGGTACCGACGGGTGGCCGGGCATCGTCGGCACCGTGTCGTCGTAGTCGAGAGTGTGTCCGGCGGTGGCCAGCACCAGTGCCCGGTCGTCCGGGCGCGCCGGGGCGCCGGCCGGCTGCGCGGCGCCGTATCGGGCGGTGACGATCGGGGCGATGTCGCTTGTCGTACCGGCGACGATGACGCCAAGGGTGTCGGTGAACGTGCGCAGCACGGCCTGGCGCACCGGATCGGCGCCCGAGGGCACCTTCTGGCGCAGCGCGAAGCCGACCAGCTGCTCGGTGATGCCGGTATCTGTCACTTGCGTTCCAGCCTTCCGTCGGGGTGCGCGGGGTGGGCGGCAGGCGGCCGCCTCGGGCCGGCGCGTCATGGGGATCGCACGTTGGGGTCGGGGCATGAACGACGCTCGGGTCATCCCGTGATGCCTGAGTATTACGCGAGGTCACAGTCTTGACAACGTCGTCAGTGATGCCATACTCGTCGTCAACGACACGGCTGTCAAGAACGCCAACAGATGCAAGGCAGGCAGGCCACGCAAGCGTTCGCCGCTGCGGCGGGCGTCGCTTACGTCGATGTCGACAACAACGGACAGGGAAACCGGAAGGGGCGTCGAGCAACCCTTGGGTGACTACGCAATCGATCTGGGTTTGCAAGGCAAGGTCGCTATCGTGACCGGCGGTGCGCGCAACATCGGCAGGGCAACCGCGGCCGCCCTGGCGCGGTGCGGCGCGAGCGTCGGCATCATCGCCAGAAACGACTCCGAGGACCTTGCCGCCGCGGTGCGCGAGTGCGAAAAGTACGCGCCCTCGGTCGGGAAGGCGGTGGACATCGCCGACGCCAGCGCGCTGCGCGACGCGATCAACGAGATCGGGGCGGCCCTCGGGCAACCCGCGATCCTGGTGAACAACGCCGCCGTACGGCCGCGGGTGAAACTGGCTGAGATCACCGTCGAGGATTTCGACCAGGTCGTCGCCACCAACCTGCGCGCGCCGTTCCTGGCCAGCCAGCAGGTGCTACCGGCGATGACCACGCAGCGGTGGGGACGGATCATCAATGTCTCCGGGATCGACGCCATCAACGGCAGCATCGACCGGGTCCACGTGACCACCTCCAAGAGCGGGCTGCTGGGCCTGACCGCGGCGCTGGCGCCCGGACTGGCGAAGTACGGGGTCACGGTGAACACGGTGGTACCCGGTGCCATCGACACCGTCCGGCACACCCCGCAGTGGTACCCGGAGTACAGCGCCTTCCACGCCGGCAACATCAACCGGTTCCCCATGGCCCGGTTCGGCTCGCCCGGCGAGGTCGCGAGTGTCATCGTTTTTCTCGCTTCGGACCTGGCGTCCTATCTGACCGGGCAGACCATCGTCGCGGCCGGTGGGTATCCGTTGGCACGCCGGCGCGAATCCGAGGAGGAGCCCGACCTCGACTGGGTGGGACAGCAACCGTCGCTGGTGTTCGGCCCGAGTGCCGCACCCGACAACCTCGCGCCCTCCCGGCCCTGACGCCGGCGCCGCACGCAACCCTCACCGGCCGTCGAGACAACCCTCGGTACTCACGGGAGCGAACCATGGCAGACACATCACCGCGCATCCTCGAACGCATCGCGCGGTTTGTGGTGGACGCCGACTCGCCGGTCGACGGGGAGGCCGGCGAGCACCTGCGTATCGCGCTGATCGACACTCTCGGCGTGACCATCGCCGGTACGGCCACCGACCTCGCGGCGGCACTCGCGGGCGTGAGCGAGTTGGGTGCCGAACCGGAGCCGGCCGGCGGCAGGCTGACCCGGCACGGCGGCCAGGGCGCGCTGACTCTGGGTGCCCTGGCCCACGCACTGGACTACGACGACTCGGTCAACCTGATTCCAGGCCACCCCTCGGCCCCGGTGCTCGCCGCGCTGCTGGCCACGCTGCCGGCCACGCTGCCCGCCCGGCAACTGCTGGACTCCTATGCCCTGGGCATCGAGGTCTCCGCCAAGCTGGGTCGAGCCCTGGGCGCCGATCACTACCTCGGGGGGTGGCACGCCACCTCAACGGTCGGGTGCTTCGGCGCGGTCGCCGCGCTCGGCCGTCTGCACCGGCTTGACGCCGCAGCGCTGACCGCGGCACTGGGCATCGCGGCCAGCAGCGCCTCGGGCATCCAGGCCAACTTCGGCACGATGACCAAACCGTTGCATGCCGGGCTGGCCGCACGCAACGCGGTGCACGCCGTGGCGCTCGCGGTGGCCGGCGTGACGGCGTCGCCGGGCGCGCTCGAGGGTTCGGGCGGGTTCTTCGAGACCTACGGCGGTCCGGGTTCCGACCCGGTCGCCGCGTACGAGGGCCTCGGCGCACCGTGGGTGTGCCACAGGCCCGGCATCTCGCTGAAACGCTACCCGTGCTGCTACGCGACGCACCGGGCCATCGAGGCGGTACGGCTTCTCGTCGCCAAGCACGCCATCACGGCTGATGACGTCGGGCAGGTGACGTGCGAGGTACCGGTCGGCGGGCTGCGTCCGCTCCGGCGCGGCCTGCCCAGCACCGGCTTGGAGGGCAAGTTCAGCCTCGAATACGTCGTCGCGGCGTACCTGGTCGACGGCGAGGTGGGCCTGGACAGTTTCACCGATGAGCGGGTCGGCCGGCTCGCGCTGCGCCGGCTCATGCAGACGGTGCGCGTACGCGAAAGCCCCGAGTGCTCCCCGGAGGACACCCGGGGACGGCAGGGCAGCGCGAGCACCCGGGGCTTCGTCCGCCTCACCGTGGCGTGCCGGGACGGCAGCCTGCACAGCGTCGAGGTGCGGTCCGCGCCCGGCTCCCGGGACGATCCGCAGACTCGGGACGATGTCGCCGCGAAGTTCACCGACTGCCTGCGCTTCGCCGGCCATCCACCGGCCGTCGCGGCCGGGATTCTGGACCAGCTGACGCGGATCGGCCCCGACGACGACGTGGCCCCGGTGCTGCGTCACGTGCGCGCCATGACACGCCGGTCAGGTCCGCACCGGCGGGAGACGAATTCACCGATAGCCTGACGCCCGTTTCCGAGCGGATTCCAAGTCCTGGGACCGAGACAAATGACCAAACGCGAGTGTTTGACATGACAGTGATACAGACCATAGGATGACGACGTTGTCAGAACTGATTCGCGTACCCCTGAGCGAACAACGCGTGCTGCGGTAGTCCCACCGCAAAGGGAGCCACTGCTCCCAGACCCGGCGTGGCGAACCGCGACCACATAGGACTTGCAGAGTGGGCGTCCGCCGCAATTTGCCGCCCGCGGCGAGTGTCCTTTTCCCACCGTCTTAGCCGATTCTCCGTACGCCGCTTACTTCACTCATTTGGAGGCTGATTGCCATGCGGATCGCCCGGATATCCCCCCGCAGTCGACCGGGTCACCGCTCCGTCCGGACGCTGATCGCCGCCGTCGCCGTATGCGGGCTCGTCGCCGCCTGCAGCACGGGTGGCAGTTCCGCTGGTGGCGACGACCAGAAGACCGTCGTCTTCCTCGGCTTCGGCAGCGAATACCAGAAGGCGATGGAGAAGGTCACCGCGCTGTTCAAGCAGGAGACCGGCATCACCGTGCAATACAACCCCGGCGTCGGCAGCGCGCTGCTGGCCAAGGTACAGGCGAGCAAATCGAATCCGACTGCCGATGCCATGTGGGCCACCCCGCTGACCTATGTCCAGGGCGCTTCCCAGGGCCTGTTCGCGAAGCTCGACCCGGCGATTGTCAACAATCTCGACAAGATTGACTCAGGCGACCGCGAACCGGGCGACCTGGGGGTCGTCATGGGTAACCTCGAAATGGGCCTGATGTACAACGCCGACGAATTCAAGGCGAACAACATCCCGGCGCCGACCAGTTGGGCGGACTTCTGGAACCCCGCGCTCAAAGGGCACGTGGCCATCAATTCGATGGACGGTGCCTTCGCGCAGATCGACTTCCCCGAGATCGTGAAGATCTTCGGTGGCAGCATCGACAACATGGCCCCGCTGTGGCCGAAGCTCAAGGAACTCAAGCCCTCGCTGGCCGGGATCGCCAACGACCCTGCCTCGATGAACACGCTGTTCCAGAAGAAGCAGGCCTGGCTGACGGACTTCAGCAACGCGCGGGTCTACGCACTGGCCGCGCAGAGCGGGTTGCCGATCGAGTTCGTCGCGCCGAAGGAAGGCGCTGTCGCATTCCCCCAGCCGGTCGCCGTGGTGAAGAATGCGCCGCACGGGAAGGCCGCCCAGCAGTTCGTGAACTTCCTACTCACCCCCGAGGCCCAGAAGATCTTCGCGACCGAGCTGTTCCTGCGCCCGGTGATCGACGGTGTCGACCTGCCGGCGGACATCGCAGCGAAGGTCGGCTACGGTGCCTCCGCGGCGGGCGACTCCCTTGTCCAGCCCGACACCAAGAAGATCGCCGCCAACCTGCAGTCGTGGTCGAAGTCGTTCAACGACGCGGTGGGCTGAGATGACCGCCCTCCACGATGCGCCGAAGGAGGCGTTGGCGAAGGTGATGCACGGCCAGGTAGGCAAACCTCAGCGTGAGCCCTTCCTGCAGTTGAGCAACATCGGCAAGCGGGTCAGTGGCTCGTTCGCGCTCTCGGACATCAATCTGCAACTGAACCGGGGGGAGATCCTGGTGGTGATCGGGCCGAGCGGCTGCGGCAAAAGCACGCTGCTCGGCATCATCGCCGGGTTCGCCGCGCATGACCACGGCAGCATCCGGCTCGACGGGACCGACCTCACCGGTGTGCCGATGCGTCACCGGAACGTCGGGATGATGTTCCAGCACTACGCGCTCTTCCCGCACCTGACCGTGCGGGAGAACATCATGTTCGGACTCAAGGCGCAGAAGGTCGGTAAGACCGAGGCGCAGGCGCGGTACCGTTCCGCCCTGGAACTGGTGCAGCTCGGCGAGTACGGCGACCGCTACCCGCGACAGCTCTCCGGCGGCCAGCAGCAGCGGGTCGCGCTGGCGCGCACCCTCGTCACGCAGCCGAAAGTGGTGCTCTTCGACGAGCCGCTCACCGGCCTGGACCCGCAGGTCCGCCAGGTACTGCGCGACGACCTGACCGAACGCATCCGCAAGGCTGGCGTCACCGGCATCATGGTCAGCCACGACCAGCTCGACGCCGCGTTCCTCGGCGACAGCGTCGCCATCATGCGCGAGGGCCGGGTGTTGCAGGTGGATACGTATCGGAAGCTGTACGAACAACCGCGGGACGCGTTTGTCGCCGGTTTCGTCGGCGACTCCAGCTGGGTCTCGGGTTCCGCGGCGGGCCGCACATCCGACGGCGATCTGCTGGTCCGGCTGCCCGGCCAGCGGACGCCGTGGCGGGTACGCAGCGCGGAGCAGATCAGCCCGGACGCACCGGTGCGGGTCAATGTCCGGCAGGCGGCGGCCATCGAGATCGCCGTCGGTCGGCCGGCGAGCAGCGACCAGGTGAACCTCCTGTCGGGGTCGCTGACCCGACTCATCCCGCTCGGCTCGCACACCACCTTGTGGTTGGACGCCGGCGGGCACCGGGTCGCCATCGACGTGGCCAACGATGTGGTGGCCCGTCAGGCGCTGGTACCCGGCACCGACGTGTCGGTGTCGGTCGCGCCCAGCCTCTGCCACGGGTTCACCGCCGCGGAGTAGCGCTATGCATTCACGTGTTGCTAGGCAAGGGACGTACGGATGACCGCGGGACAGGTTTCGGACACCGACGACGGCACCGTCGCCGAGGACGCTGGGACGCGACCCGCCCGCCGTCGGGGACGCGGCGGCGTGCTCGGCAGGCTCGGTTCGCTGCCGGCACTGCTGCTGTATCTGCTCGGGTTCCTCAGCCCGATCGTGTTCCTGGGTTACGAGAGCACCCAGTCGTTCTCCACCCTTCGGGGCATCTACGGCGGTGGATCACTAGCAAATTACAAGGATGTCTTCACCGACGCGACCACACTGCAGGCGCTGGTGCGCACGGTCGTCATCTCGGCGGTCGCGGTGCTGGTCTCCGCGCTCATCGGGCTGGTCATCTCGTTCGCGTCCATCTACCTGCCACCCGTGGTGCGCTCGATTGCCCTGTTCTGCATCATCGCGCCGATGCTCGTCAACGGTGTGGTGCGCATCTTCGGCTGGTCGCTGCTGCTGACCAAGGGCGGACTGGTCGACCAGGTCACCAGAGTCGCGCTCCTGGGCTCCGACACGGCGAACCTGATCGGACTGGTGAACCTCTTCATCGGCTACATGGTGCTGTCGCTGATGCCGGTGGTGGGTGCGGTGACCAAGGACCGCATCATCGCCGCCGGGATGCTCGGCGCCAGCGAACTGACCATCTTCCGTCGGGTGGTGTTCCCGCTGTGCCTGCCCGGCCTGCTGTCCGGCTCGGTGATCGTGTTCGGCGCCTCCAGCGGCGCGGTACTCAGCCCGTACCTGCTGGGCGGCTCGACGTACGGAGTCATCACGGTCGACATCTACCGGAAGTTCCTGGTCCTCGCGAACCCGACCGCGGGCGCGCCGCTGGCGATCGTCCTGCTGGTCCTGGTGGCTCTGGTCACCATCGTGTGCGAACGTCTGGTGAGGCGGAGGTTCCTGGCATGGCAGTCCTGACATCCCGCGCGCGAGCGCGGGCCACCGCCGCGCCGCGGCGACCCCGGCGCAGGCCGGGGCAGGTACTTGCCCGCGTGGCCATGGTGGTGGTGCTCGCCGGCGCGGCGGTGTTCCTGCTCGCCCCGCTGGTCGTGGTGATGGCCTCGGCCTTCACCAGCAGCGGGCTGGTGGAGTTCCCGCCGAGCGGATTCAGCCTGAAGTGGTTCCCGGACGCGCTGGGCACCTCGGCCTTCCGCGACGGCCTCTACTGCAGCCTCCAGTTGGGCGTGGTGACCGCCATCGTTGGCGCCGTCATCGGCATCATCACCGGCCGGACGCTTGCCACGAGGCTGCGCGAGGGACAGCGCTCGGCGTCATGGAATCTCTACTTGTTCACCCTCCCGCTGTCGGTGCCCAGCATCGTCATCGGCGTCGGGTCGCTGGGGTTCTGGTCGCGCCTGGGCGTGTCGCTGGGCTTCATACCGCTGTTGATCGGGCACCTCGTGCTCACCCTGCCGTATGCGATCCGCACGATGACCGTGGCGTTTCAGCAGATCGATCCCCGGCTCGAGCTGGCCGCCTCCAGCCTCGGCGCGTCCGCCATGTACACCATCCGCCGCGTACTGCTGCCGCTGGCCGCGCCGGGACTGATCAGTACGCTCGCACTGGTATTCCTGGTGTCGTTCGACGACGTCGCGGTGAGCCTGTTCCTCGCCGCTCCCGGGTTCACTCCGCTGCCGGTGACGATGTTCGCCTACCTGGACCAGAGCATCACCCCGGCGCTGTCGGCGATCAGCGCGATGGTGGCTGTGGGGTCGATCATCCTGCTCGTCGTCGTGGACCGGCTGGTCGGTCTCGGCCGGCTGTTCGGCATTTCCGCCTCGCGATGACCATCGTCTACCTACCGCCGATCGGTCTGAACAGCGAGTGCTGGTGTCGGTGCGAGCTCGACGGAGTCAGGGCCGAGTATCCCGACCGCCGAACCTCGACGCCGCCGGCCGAGGCGGCGGGCACGGCCGACCTTTCGGGCATCGCCGATAGCGTTGCCGCCTCGTGCGATGGACCGCTGGATCTGGTCTGCCTGTCGATCGGCGCCGCCGTCGGACAGTACGTGGCGCTGCGTCACCCGGACCGGGTCCGATCGATGATGCTCGCCTGCTCCGGACCCGGTGACCGTCCCCGGCCCGACCATGCCGAGCAGGTGCTGCGGGCGGGGATGACCGGAACGCTGGACTCGACGCTGATCCGGTGGTTTACCCCCGCCGCCCTGCGCCAGCCCAACCACCCCGGCGTGACCATCGCGCGCCGGCAGTGGCTGCGGGCCGACCCGGGCGCGGTCGCCGCGCTGTGGATGGCGCCGCGCGACCTGCTCACGGCGCAGGCCGTCAACAGCATTCGGATACCGGTCACCGTCCTGGCCGGACGCGAGGACGCGGCAGTGCCCGCGTCCGCGTCATGGCAGCTGTACACCCGCCTGCTGGTCAGCCGATTTGAGGTGATCGCCGGCCCGCACATGCTGCCCCTGGAATGCCCGGCGGACTTCACCTCTGCGATCCGGCGGCACCTGAGCTGGGCGGGTGCGGCGAGTTGACAGCCGATGGGTTTCGTTCAATGCGCGAAGACTGGATCGAGTGGAGGTGACCGGTGGTCGACGTGACGCCGTTCTGGGTGGCCGGACAGCCGGAGACGAACGACGATCCGCTCGTCGTGACCCACCCGGCCGACGGTGGCGAGGTGGGCCGGACCGCGCATGCCAGCTCGGAACAGACGGAGCGCGCCGTGGCCGCGGCCGCGTCCATCGCCGATGACCTGGCGGCACTGCCCGCACATGTGCGGGCGAGCGCATTGGACCACGTCGCGCGACGACTCGCCGAGCGGGCGGAGGATGTCGCGCGGCTCATCACCGCGGAGAACGGTAAGCCGATCACCTGGGCGCGCGCTGAGGTCAGTCGTGGGGTGGCCACCTTCCGTTGGGCCGCCGAGGAGGCGCGACGCTTTTTCGGGCACCTGCAGAGGTTGGACACCGAACACGGCGCGGAGGGCCGCCTCGCGGCCGTCATGCGGGTACCGAAGGGGCCGGTGCTCGGAATCAGTCCGTTCAACTTTCCGCTCAACCTCGTCGCGCACAAAGTGGCTCCGGCTCTTGCCGTGGGTGCGCCCATCGTGCTCAAGCCCGCACCCGCTACACCGCTGACGGCGCTGCTGCTGGGGTCCTTTCTCGCTGAGACTGAACTGCCGGCTGGGGCGTTCTCCATACTGCCTCTGCCAAACGACCGCGCGCCCGCACTCGTCACGGACCCACGGTTGCCGGTGGTGTCCTTCACGGGCTCGAGTCCGGTCGGCGCGCAGATACGCGCGGCGGTACCGGACAAGCATGTGACCTTGGAACTGGGCGGCAACGCGGCCGCGGTGGTGTGCGCGGATTGGTCCAGCGGAACCGACCTGGCGCGGGCCGCTCAGCGCATCGCTACGTTCGGCATGTACCAGGCAGGGCAGAGCTGTATTTCCGTGCAGCGGGTGATCGCCCACGAGTCGATCTACGATCGCCTCGTCGCGCTGATCGCCGAGCGGGTCGCCGCACTCGGTACCGGGGATCCGTACGACGACGCAACGGTCGTCGGTCCCATGATCAATGAGGAAGCGGCTCAGCGTGTGTCCGGATGGGTCGGCGAAGCGGTCGCGGCCGGCGCCAGGGAGCTCCTTCCCTGCTCGCGCTCGGGCGCCACGATCTCGCCTACAGTACTCACGGATGTGCCGACCGGTACGAAGGTCTGGACCGAGGAGGTGTTCGGTCCGGTGCTGGCCGTCGCGTCGGCAGGCTCGGACGACGAGGCGTTCGCGATGGTCAACGACTCGGCCTACGGGCTTCAAGCAGGGGTGTTCACCCGTAACATCCAAACCGCTTTCCGGGCCAACCGGTGCCTGCGGGTGGGTGGCGTCATCATCGGCGACGTACCGAGCTTTCGCGCCGACCAGATGCCCTACGGCGGCGTAAAGGCGTCAGGTGTTGGACGCGAGGGTGTCCGCAGCGCAATGGACGACTACACCGATACCCGCGTCCTCGTGTTGACAGACGTCGCTCTATAGCGGGTTTGCCGGCCTCTGCGGCGGGGTAGCCGACCTGCCGGCTCGCACGGGGATCAGGTTGACCAGGCGGGAGGACACGCGTCGCGCGGCGGCGCGCATGCCGAGTCGCTGGAAGGTTTCCAGTGCCTGGCGCAACTGCGTGATGCCCTGGCTGGTGTCGCCCACGGCGAGCAGGCACTCGCCGATGCCTTCGAGGGATGCGGCCTCGTCGTCGGGTTTGTTCAGCTCGCGGTTCATGGCCAGGGCCTGCTGGTAGAGCGTGAGGGCGTTCGGCAGGTCTCCGGTGGCGGCGATAGCGGCGGCGTAGTGGTTGAGCGCCCAGGCCTCGTTGCCGCGGCTGCCGGCCGTGCGGTAGATCTCCAGTGCGCGCGATGCCGCGTCCACCGCCGCGGGCGGGTCCCCGGCCAGGAGCCGTACATGGGCGAGGTTGCTCAGGGCGTAGGCCTCGCCGGTACGGTGTCCGGCCGCACGGCAGATCTCCAGCGCCTGGGTGAGCGCGTCGCCGGCTGCGGGCAGGTCCCCGGCCAGGCGCCGGGCGTTTCCCAGGTTGGCCAGGGCGCTGGCCTCGCCGCGGCGGTTGCCGATGGCACAGAAGATCTCCAGCGCCTGGGTGATCGCCTCGTCGGCGGCGGGCAGGTCCCCGGCCTGGAGCCGCAGGTCTCCCAGGTTGTTCAGGGCGATAGCCTCGTCGCGCCGGTTGCCGATCGCGCGGTAGATCTCCAGTGCCCGGGTGAGGGCGTCGCCGGCACCGGGCAGGTCCCCGGCCAGCAGCCGGGCGTTTCCCAGGTTGTTCAGCGCGCTGGCCTCGCCGTGGCGGTTGCCGATCGCGCGGTAGGTCTCCAGCGCCTGGGTGATCGCCTCGTCGGCGGCGGGCAGGTCCCCGGCCTGGAGCCGCAGGTCTCCCAGGTTGTTCAGGGCGATAGCCTCGCCGCGCCGGTTGCCGATCGCGCGGTAGATCTCCAGCGCCCGGGTGAGGGCGTCGCCGGCGCCGGGCAGGTCCCCGGCGAGAAGGCGCGCGGTCCCCAGCACGCTCAGAGCGACGGCCTCGCCGCGGCGGTCGCCGATCGCGCAGAAGACCTCCAGCGCCCGGGCGACGGCGTCGCCGGCCCTGGGCAGATCTCCGACCAGGCGCCGCACCAGTGCCAGGTCGGCCAGCGCGCTGGCCTGAGCGGCGGGCCAGCCGTGGCGTTGCGCGGTTGCGGTGGCGGCCTCGTGCAGTTCGAGGGCGCGGGTATAGGGGCCGTCGGTGTGCAGGATCTCGGCCAGTCCCGCGGCCAGGGCGACCGCGTGCCCGTCCAGGGCGTGGGTGCGGGCGTGGGTGTGGGCGGCCTCCAGGTTGTCGCGTTCGGTGCGCAGCCAGACCGTGGCGGTGTCGGGACCGGACAGGGTCGGGGCGTGGGCTGGGGCTCGGCCGTCCGGCGCCGGGCGGGGGTAGCGCGCGATCAGGTCCGAGGCGGCTTGGGCGGTGTGGACATAGTAGTTCAGCAGCCGGTCGAGGGCGGCGTCGCGATCCGGCCGGGGGTCGTGTTCGGCCAGGGTGTGGGCTTGGGCGCGGATCAGGTCGTGCAGCCGGTAACGGCCAGGGGCGTGTGCGATCAGCAAATTGTGGTCGACCAGGTCTTCGAGCAGCCCGGCAGCGACGTCCGGGTCGCACAGGAACAGGGCCGCCGCGGCGTACGCGTCCGTGTCCGAGCCGGGGACCAGGCCCAGGCGGCGGAAGAGAAGCCGGTGCCGCTGGTCCAGGGCGAGGTAGGACAGTTCGAACACCGTGCCCAGATCGCGATCCCCGTCGGACAGGACCCTGGTCTGCCGGCGCTGGTCGCGCAGCCGCCCGGCCAGATGCTCGATACCCCAGGCCGGGCGGTGGCGCAGCAGCGCCCCGGCGATCCGCAGGGCGAGCGGCAGCCGCCCACACAGCCGCACGATCTCGCCAAGCTGCGGATCGTCCGCGACGATGCGATCGGGTCCGGCCACGGCGCGCAGCAGCGCGACCGCGTGCGTGGGCGGTAGCAGGTCGAGCGAGAGGCTGTGTGCGTCGTCCAGAGCTTTCAGGCGCCTGCGGCTGGTGACCAGCACCAGGCAGCCGGGCGCGGCCGGCAACAGGGGGCGCACCTGCGCCTCGTCCAGGGCGTTGTCCAGCAGGATCAGCGTTCTGCTGTCGGCAAGGCGCTGGCGGTAGAGCGCGGCCCGCTCCTCGGTGTCCCCGGGGATCTGTGCGCCGGGGACACCCAGTGAGCGCAGCAGCGCCTCCAGGGCCTGGCCCGGCTTGCGCGGCGGGTGGCCTTTCGTGTAACCGTGCAGGTCGATGAACAGCTGCCCGCCCGGGAACCGGTCGGCTACCCGGTGCGCGGCGTGCACGGCCAATGCCGTCTTACCGATCCCGCCCATCCCGTCGATCGCCGAGACGACGAGTGTGCCCCCGGCGCCGCCGGTGTCGCCCAGCAGTCGGGTGATCGTGCCCAGTTCGGTCTGCCGACCGGTGAAATACCCGACCGCCGCCGGGAGTTGCCGTGGCGCGTCCGAGAAGGCGCTCCAGGCGCGGTCGACGCGCAGCCTCGCCGCCCACGCGGTCCCGGCCGTTTCCGGAAGCCCCAACGCCGCCGCCAGTGCCTCGAGGGACCGAGGATGGGGCCGAGCGGTTCGGCCACGTTCCAGGTTGCTGATCGCCCGTACGCTCAACCCGGACTTGCCGGCCAACTCCTCCTGCGTCATCCCCGCAGCCAGCCGCTGCCTCTTGACCCACGCGGCCACGGCCCGTGCGTCGTCCACCCATCCCCCTGGGCTCTTGAGTTAGAACTCCGGATAGTGATTTTGGTCAATTCAACCGGGCCCCACAAGCCTCCGGGGCCCAATTGTGCCGGCTACTTTTCCGGTCAGATGACATGGCGTCGGGGCCGGTGGGTGGTGGACGCTGGCGGACGTCGACGTACGCCGAGCCCGATGGGGACACCGGGCACGAACCAGACGAGGCGCCAACCCCGCAGTCCACCCTTATCAAGGCTCACATCCGACGGGCATCCGTAACGAACCCGCACGTTCCAGTGGATTCAGGCCAACGACAGATATCGATCTCGGCGTCTGCCAGCGACAGCGGCGACGACGTGAACGACCAGGATGGCCGGATCCAAGAAGGAGGGGTAAGCATGAAACCCACCAACAGGCCCATCGGCCGGCGCATCGGCGCGGCGACCGCGTTGGCCGCGGTCACCGCCTGTGGAGGCATGGCATTCGCGCCGGCCGCGTTCGCCGGCTCGCCTGTCACATCCTCGACTGCCTACAGCACCTCGCACAGCGCTACCCAGAGCGCGGCGGTCCGCCCGGCAACCGTCAATCAGTGCTATCAGATGCTCAATGCCTACGGCTACACGGTGACCGTTCCCAGGGGCGTCGCCTGCGCGACAGCGTCACTCGGCTTCCCCACCCATGCGATAGCGATTTCCGCCTGCATCGCCGCTATGAAGGTCACGGGGGTAGGTGTCCTGGTGGCGACGATAGCCTGCACCATTGCGCCTGTCCCGGGGTGAGGCGTCCGGCGCTCCGGCGGCAGCCCGGGGGAATCTCACCCCCGGGCTGTTGTTCGACCGCCACAGCGCGGCGGGACCACTACCGGCGCGGCCGGTAACTGCCGAGGGCGAGCACGGCACCGTCAAGCACGCGACCGGTGCCGCCATCCGGTCCGCACCGGGCGTGAGACCGAGCGGGCCGCCACCGGCGAAGGGGGCCACGGGGCGGTTCACGAGCGGTATCCGCCCGTCACGGCCGCTGCCGCGGTGCTTTCTGATGCCGGCCGGGAGGTGATATGGCGACACAGTTCGCCGTGCTCGGTCCGGTGCGCGTGTGGTACGGCGGCCACGCGGTGCCGGTCAGCGGGTCTCAGCCACAAGCGTTGCTCACCGTGCTGCTGCTTGAGGCCAACCGGGTGGTGACGTTGGATCGGCTGATCGAGCTGATGTGGGACCGCCCGCCGAAGTCCGCGACAGCCAACCTGCGGACCTACGCCAGCAGGCTGCGCGCCGTCCTCGGCGCGGCGGACGCGGCCGGACGAGTCGACACCCAGCGGCTGGTCGCCACCGCCTCGGGGTACCGCCTACTGGTGGAACCCGAGGAGTCTGACATCGCCGTCTTCACCGAGCGAATGCGGCTCGGACTGACCACGCTGGCCGACAATCCGGGCCGGGCAGCACCGCTGCTGCGTTCCGCGCTGAGTCTGTGGCGTGGCCCGGTCGCCGAGAACGTGCCGCGGACCGCGGGCCTGACCGCGCGCCTGCTCGGTCTCGAGGAACAGCGGTGGCTTGCCACGGAACATCTCATGCACGCCCGGCTCGCGCTGGGCGAGCATGAGGAGATCGTCGGCGAGCTGCACGATCTGACCGCCGACCAACCGACCCGCGAACGGCTCTGGAGCCAGCTCGTCCTCGCGCTGGTTCGATGCGGCAATCCGGCCGCGGCCACCGCCGCCTTCGAACGGGCGCGCGAGGTGCTGCGCCGGGAACTTGGCGTCGAACCAGGACCCGAGCTTGCCGAGCTGCACCGTCGCGTGCTGCAACGGGATCCCGCGCTGCGCGTGCCCGGTACGGCCGACCCGACGGTCGCGCCGCCGAGCGGCCCGGCCGCTGCTTCGCCTCCGTGCGTTGCTTCGTGTCCATGCGTTGCTTCGTGTCCGTCCGGTGCTTCGTCTCCATCCGCTGGGCGGGTGCAGGCGAGCAGCCGGGCGCGCACGGTCGCGGCGCCGGCCCCGCCGAACCCCTTCCTGGGCCGTGCCCACGAGGTGGCGCACCTCGTCGATCGGCTCGGCTCGGTGGCCGACGGCCGCGCCGTCGCGATCCACGGCCCGGCCGGGGTCGGAAAGTCCGCGCTCGCGGCACAGGTCGCGCGCACCCTGTCCGAGACGAACCGGCAGGGCTGCATCTGGGTGGACATGCGGGGCACGCGCGCGGACCGGACGCCGCTGACGGTACGCCAGGCGATGCAGCGCATCAACGCGCTGAGGGCATCGCCGTACGCATCGGCGCGGCACCAGGTCGCGCATCCCGCGTCGCAGGCCCCGCATCTGCTGATCGTGCTCGACGGCGTCATGAGCGAGGGCCAGGTGCGTCCGCTCCTGCCGGCGCTGGCGCCGAACGCCATCCTCGTCACGAGTCGTTCGATGCCCACGACGCTCGGTTCGGCCGTGCACGTCGACCTGGCGCCACTGGTGCGGTACGAGTCGCGCCGGTTGTTGACCGAGCTGTGCGGGGCCGGGCGGGCCGAAGTGGAGCCCATGCAACTTGACCGCTTGGCGCGGCTGTGCGGCGACCTGCCGCTGGCGCTGTACATCGCCGGCAGCCGACTGGCGCGACGGCCGGAATGGTCCATCGCTGACTTCGTCGCGGTACTCGCCGACGAGCGATGCCGCCTCGACGAACTGCGCAACGGCGACCTGGACGTGCGCAAGAGCTTCGACCTCAGCTACCGCGCGCTGGCCGGCAGCCAGGACGCAGCGGACGTGCGGGCGGCACGGCTGTTCCGCGACCTGGGACGGCTGCATGCCCGGTCTGCCGATGCGGCGGATGCGGCCGGGATACTCGCGTGCGACCGTCCAGTCGCGGCGGCGGCGCTGGGCCGGCTCGCCGACGTGCGCCTCGTCGAGCCGTCCGGCGCGGGACGGTACCGGCTTCCGGACCTGCTCCGCATCTTCGCGGCCGAGCAGGACGGCGGTGAGGCGAAATCCGGCTACCGGCCGCGGCGGCCGGGGGCACCGCGCCACCCCTTTCCCAGCCGCCTGCGCACCACACCGAGCAAGCGATCGGCCGGCAGGTAACCCCAGACCCGCGAGTCGGTGCTGTGCGCACGGTTGTCGCCGAGCACGACAAGGCACCCGGCGGGCACCGCGGTTCCGGGCGCGACACCCGCCGCGTACGCGACCGAGCCCGGCACCGGGTCGCCGGCGACCGCCACCGCCCGCTTGATGACCCACGCCCGGTGCGCCAATCGGCCCGGAAGCCGCGCGTGCCGCTCCTGATCGTCGGGCGCGAAACGCTCGACGACGATGATGTCGCCGGTCCGTACACCGCTTTCGGGAACCCGCCTGACCAGTACCCGTTCGCCGTGCCGAAGCGTGGGCTCCATGCTGGAGCCCTGCACGTCGACGACCGCGTACCGCCGGGCCACAGTCCAGACGAAATACCAGCCGGCGGCGCACCCCAGGCCCACCACGGAGAACTCCGCGGCCCACATCAGCCCACATCCAACGGCGTAGGCTGCTCCGCCCCGGTCGCGTACGCCTGCGCCTGGATGTCGAACATCCGGGCGTACCTGCCGCCGAGGCGGAGCAGTTCGGTGTGCCTGCCGCGCTCCACGATCCGTCCGTCGTCCAACACCACCAGCAGGTCCGCGTCCCGCACCGCGCCCAGCCGGTGGGAGACCAGGACGCTGGTACGCCCGGCGCGGAACTCGCGCAGCCGCAGGTGGATCTCATGCTCGGCCTCGGGGTCCAGGCCGGAGCTCGGTTCGTCCAGGATGAGCAGATCCCGCTCACCACGCAGGTATGCCCGGGCGAGTGCCAGCCGCTGCCACTGGCCGCCGGACAACGGCACCCCCAGTCCCGGTCCAGCCCAGCTCCCGCCTTCGGGATCGACGTCGCTGCCCGGGTCCGCTTCTGCGTCCGCTGCCGGAAACAGCCGAGAGAGCAGCGTGTCGTAGCCGCGCGGCAGCGCCGTGATCGTGTCGTGGATCGCGGCCCGGCGCGCGGCAGCGTGGATCCGGTCGGCGTCGGCACCGCGGTCCAGATCGCCGAGCGCGATGTTGTCCAGGGCGGTCAGGTCGTAGGACATGAAGTCCTGGAACACCGCGCCGATACGCCGGCGCAGCTCGACCGGATCTAGGTCGCGCAGATCCTCGCCGTCCCAGAGCACCGCGCCGCGCTGCGGGTCGTAGAGCCGGCACAGTAGCTTGACCAAGGTACTCTTCCCCGCGCCGTTGCACCCGACCAGCGCCACCGACGCGCCATGCGGAATTGTCAGGTTGACGTCCCGCAGCACCCAGGGGTGCTCGTCGGAGTAGCGGAACCACACCGCCCGCAGTTCGATGCCGCGGCGCAGCGGCGGAGTACGGCGGGGCACCGCGGGCACCGGCAGGTCGGGGCCACTGGCGACCACCGCCCGATGATGGCCGAAGAGCAGCAGTTCCTGCTGCGCAACGGAGATTTCGGTGACCAGCCCGGAGATCGCCATCTGAGTGCCCGCCACCGAGACGATCAGCAGCGACACGTCGCCGACACCGAGGCGACCGGTCCCGGCCGCGGCCAGCGCCCACAGCAGTGCCGCGCCCGCGGTGGCCGCGGTGAGCACAGCCGACCCGGACTGGGTCGTCAGCTCGCGCCGGTCCATCCTCCGCTGTGCCGCATTCACCGCCCGCCGCTCGGCCGCCATCCGGCCCCTCAGGTACCGGCCGGCGCCGAACAGCCGAAGTTCCTTGGCCGCCTGAACGGACGCGAGCAGTTGCTGGTAGAACAGTTCACGCCGGGCGGCCGGACCGATCCGCCACAGCATCGCCGCGCGCCGCCGCGCCAGGGCAAGCTCGGCGGCGAGGGCGGGCACCGAGGCGACGAGCACGACGGCCGCGAGCCATGGGCCGATCGCCAGCAGCGAAGCCAGGAAACCGAGCGACGTCAGCACGTTCCGGCCGACTCCGAGCGCCCCGGTCACCACCGCGCCAGGCGCGGTACCGCCAGCCTGATTTGCCAGGCGCAGCCGGTCGAGAAAGGCTGGGTCTTCGAACCGGCCCAGGCCCACGAAACGCTCGACCGCGCGGAACAGCCGGTCCTGGGCGAGCAGCGCGGTTCGCCGCTGCGACTCCTGGCGCACATACCGCTCACCGTGCGGCAGCAGGCCGGCGAGCAGGCCCACCGCGGCCAGCAGCGCGCCGACCGCGAGCAGGCCGCCGTGCGCGCCGGTCCGAGCGATCCGATCGAGAACGTCCTTGGTCAGCCACGCCACGCCGACCGGCAGCACCGCCTCAAGCAGGGCGACTACAACCTGGGCGAGCACGAGGTGCCATCCCGCGCGCCAGGAAAGCGCGAACGCGTGGGTCGCGGCCGGGACCGCGGTCCGCGTCACGGACATCGCTTCGCGCAGGCGCCTCACCGGCTCAGGCCTCGACCGGCACGTCGAGCAGGTCCAGGTTGGTCCCCGCGGACAGCACCCGCCCGGTGTTGTCGAGCACTCCGAACGCGGGGTAGCCGCGCACCCGCATCGCCTGGTTGATCGGGCCGTCGGCGTCCTCGATCACGACCCGGGCGACCGGCGCGAGGCTCCCGACCTGCTCGGCCGCACCGTGCTCGTCGCCCACCACCACCGCCAGCACCCGCTCGCGCCCGCCCGGATATCCACCGGCCAGGTCCACGAACCCCGGTAGCCGCTCGGCGCAGGCCGAGCAGTCCGGGGAGAAGATGCCGAGCAGAGTCGGCCCGGCCAGCGAATCCCGGGAAATGGCGTGGCCGTCCACAGTCACCGCCTCGAACGACCCCACCCGCTCTCCGACGCCGAGCATCGGGTTGGGCGCCGCGGCCGGCGACAGCTGGGCGATCAGGTTGGCGTGCTCGCGCAGGCGCTGGACGGCACCGAGCGTGAGCACCAGATTGAGCAGGCACAGCGCGCCGACGAGCACTGCGGCGGCGGTGAGAAACGGCAGCATCGGGAACCTCCGGCGGAACGTCCGGGTCGGACAACACAAGGGGGTCCGGCCCGGACGCTCATGACCGTGCCGGGTAGTACGGGTTCAGCTCACAGGCACGCCGCGCCAGGGGCGGCGCAGTAGCGGCTTCCGGGCGGGTACTCGCAGTAGCACCAGTACCGGTTCGTGCCGCAGGACCCGCCGCGGCTGCACTGGGTGGCGCTGGCCTGGACCTTGGGAACGATCCGCGTCAGGATGCGGTCACCCAGGCTTGCCCACAGGTTTTTCATCGGTTCTACTCCCTTCTGGCCGGTTGACGGCAGTGGCCCAGGTAGGACCCTGTCGACGATCGCCGATGCTAGAGCCGCCGCGTACACGCCACTTTGTCCGCCGATACACGCCGGCAGGCGCTGCGGTCCTCGGTGCCGACTCCGGGCGGACAGGTGCCGACGTTTCAAGCGGCAGGCCGGAAGACCTCGACGACATCGTCCGCCACCACGACGACCACAGCCGCCGCGATGCTCACGGCGGCGACCACGGCCGCCCGGGCGGGCTCCAGCGGTCGTGCGCCCGACGCCGCCGCGACCATGGCCGCGACGGCCACCGCGGCCAGAAGCCCGTCGCGCACCACGTGGCTGCGGTCGAGTTGCCGGCGAGATGAACCGAAGCAGTGGCACGGCGAGCGCTCCCCGCGCCTCAGCGCCGCCGAGGTGGTGGCGGCGAAGCTGGACAGCAGCACGATGGACAGGATCAGTCCGGGCAGCACCAGTTCGGGTACGGCCAGTTGCACCGGCACCGCGACCTCGGCCGCGGCGACGATCGCCGCGAGCGCGCCCGCCGGGACCCTGGCGAGCGCCCAGCGCGGGACGAGCCGGCGGGTGGCGGCCAGGTACCCGGCGTACTGCGCCCGTCCGCGCACCTTGCTCGCGAACGATGCCAGGAAGACCACGGCGAGCAGGCATCGGGAGCCGAGCAGAACGTACGTCACCGGAATCATCTCCTCGTGCGGCCGGAAACGTGGCGTGGGAACCCGTCGGGCTCGCCAGGCTACGAAGGTCGGATACACCGCGGCATGCCGGGCGATACACAGCGGATGACAGCCGGGACGCGGAGCAGTCGTTCGGGACCCGTCCTGCCGTGAGGACCCTGTCTGTCAGGGCAACCCCGCCAGCGTCGGTGCCCGGCTATGCTGTGATCGCTGATCGGCGCCTCTACTGGGTGTGAGGTCGTGTGCCGGTGACACGAACGCGGCGTCCGATCACCGCCAGACGGCCGCGCCTTTGTCGGCGAGGCTTCTTGTATGAATCACGCACTTGATGGCAAGGTAGCTCTGGTTACGGGTGGTAGTCGTGGCATCGGCGCTGCCGTGGCGCTGCGTCTGGCCGAGGAAGGCGCCGATGTGGCGCTGACCTTCCAGCAGAATCAGCAACGCGCCGACAACGTGGTGGACCAGATCAAGGCCGTGGGACGGCGAGCGATCGCCGTGCGGGCGGACAGTGCCGACCCGGCGGAGGTAGTCGCCGCGGTTGACCGGGTCGCTGGGGAGCTGGGCCGGTTGGACATTCTGGTCAACAACGCCGGCGCGTTCCTGCTCGGGCCGATCGAGCAACTGAGCCTGGACGAGTTTGAACAGACCGTCGCGGTCAACGTCCGGGCGCCGTTCGTCGCGTCACAGGCCGCGGTCCGGCATATGTCGGCCGGTGGGCGGATCATCAACATCGGCAGCAACATGGCCGAGCGGGCAGTGTTCCCGGGCTTCTCCCTGTACTCGATGAGCAAGACCGCGCTGATCGGCCTGACCAAGGCGCTCGGGCGCGAACTCGGCGGCAGGGCGATCACCGTGAATCTGGTGAATCCCGGGCCGACGGACACGGAATCCAACCCGGCCGGCGGTCCTCACGCCGACACGATCAACGGGTTCACCGCGTTGGGTCACTACGCGGCGCCAGCCGACGTGGCCGCCACGGTGGCGTTCCTCGCCAGCCCGGATGGGCGTTACCTCACCGGGGCGACCGTCAACGTCGACGGCGGGTTCACCATCTGACCCTCGGCCCACGGTCGTCCTGTCCGCCGTGCGCGTACGGCCCGTTCCCGTCTGCCTGCCGGGGACGGGCCGTGCCTTTTCCCGGATTCGCCGTGGCGTGAACGCGAAACCCGAGAGGGCCGGGACGTCGGGGGCCACCCTGGGCTGAGGCCGGCAAGGTACCTCAGGCGAGTGCAGGTGCGGCCTTATGTCGCGGGTACGACTGTTACGTATGGATCCTAATCAATGCATGTGCCTAGCCTTAGCTACCAGTATTCCTTCCCGTGAGGCCGAACATCTCGGTCTATCGGAGAGGAGTTGACATGAAGGTATTGTCTGCGATCCGGCGGGCTGACCGGATCCGGCCGGGTCGGCTGGCCGCTCTGCTCATCGCGCTGGTCGCCGCTGGTGGCTTCGCGACGGTGAGTTCCGCCGCCCCGGCACACGCGGACGCCGGCACGGGCTGCTACCAGTACCGGTTCCTCAGCAGCCACTTGGAGTTGGAGCCGGACGGTGGATCGGTCGCCAACGGCACCCGGCTGGTGCAGGGAGACGGCCTGCCCGGGCAGCCCCAGTTCGAGTGGTGCCCGACGCAGACGGGCTCGATCGGCGGCACCCCTGTGTATCAGATCCGCAACCAGAACAGCGGCCTGTGCATCTCTACCGACGGGCGCTCGACGGACTGGCTCAGGCAGCAGACCTGCCTCGGCCAGCTGGGCCAACTGTGGGTGATCGTCAGGGCCAACTACAACGGCGCCGACGTGTGCGCCTTCATCAACTACGAGGCCAACCTGGCCGCCGATGTGTACGAGGACAGCCGGAGCGTCGGTGCCCCGATCGACGCGTACCGGTACACGGGCGCGGCGAACCAGTACATGTACCCACTGGCCATCTGATCCACCGCCCTGGCGCGGCCGGCGGTCACCCGCCGGCCGCGCCGACGGCCACGAGTTCGGCTGCGCGGCCCCTGGTGGGAGCGATGGGGCAGAGGCGGGCGGCCGCTGGTCGACGGGGTGGCCGCGGCCCGGTGCGCGGCCGGCGGACCGGCCAGGAAGGCCGCCGTCTCGTCGGGTACCGGCCGCCCCGCCCGGTCTGGATCCGCGTCCATCGAAGTCCTGGACCACTGCCGAACCGGACCGGCACGGCCATGGATCTCGCCGATGCCATCATTCTGGGTGGTTGCCCGGCGGGTTGACGGCCACGATCGGGTGGTGAGCCCTTACCACCGAGGAGTGGAGCCATGGTCACCGCACCACCGTCTCTGTCCCCCGATCGCGCTCTGGGCGCCGCATTCGCCTGGCGGGTCCACGCCGCTCTGGAGAGCTGGGGTTCGAGCGCTGACCGTAAGGCGGGCATTCTCCTCACCTTCCAGGGCGGCGCTTTCGTACTGGCCGCCACTGAAACCTCGCCCCGGTTTCCTGGTCTCATCTCGTCGGCGATGGTGCTGCTGCTCGGCGCGATGGCGGCCGGCGGGCTGGTTGTGGCCCCCACCCTGGGGCCGTCGGCCCGGGTCGCCGCGGACAGCACACTGAACCTGATCTACTTCGGCCACCTGCGCTGCTGGAGCCCCGCGGCGCTGGCCGGCGAACTGAGGCGGGTCAGCGCCGACGACGAGCTGGCCATGCTGTCCCGGCAGTTGGTGGCCCTGAGCCGGCTGCGGTGGCGTAAGCACCGGCTGCTGCAGGTATCGGTGCTGCTCACAGGACTGGCGATGGCCCTGGGAGCCACCTACCTGCTTCGCGGTGGACACTAGAACTGTGACGTGGGCACCCCAGACATTCCTCGGCGGCCTCTCGCCTGGCGTGGCCGCCGAGCTGGTGAGCCTCAGCGTGCGCCGGCAGTTCGAGTCCGGCCGGGTGATCCTCCGCGAGGGTGATTCCAGCAGCCACATGGAATTGCTGCTCAGCGGCTTCGCAAAGGTCACCACGTCGGTCGACGGATTCGAGACGTTGCTGGCGATACGGGTACCGGGCGAGTCGATCGGCGAGATCGGTGCGCTCACCGGCTTCCCGCGCAACGCGACGGTTACCGCGTGCGGGCGGGTTGTCGCCGGCGTGGTGCGGCAGACCGACCTGGAGGCGTTCCTGGCTGGCCGGCCGGAGGCACGCCGCGCGCTCACCGCGACCATCGCCGGTCAGCTGACCTGGGCCAACCGGCGCCGTACCGACTTCGCGCCCTACCCGGCCCACGTACGTCTCGCCCGGGTTCTGGTCGACATCGTCCGGGCGTGCGGCCGGCCGGTCGCCGCCGGATTCGAGATAGCGGTACCGCTCAGCCAGCCCGAGTTGGCCACCATGATCGCGGTCGCGCAGGCCACCATCCAGAAGGCGATCCAGGAGCTGCGCTCGCGTGGCCTGGTGAGCACGGGCTACCGTCGGATCACGGTGCTCGACATGCCCGCGTTGCAGGCTCTGGCCGACAACGCCGGCTGATCTCGCCGATCCCCTAGTTATAGCCGGTTTCCGTGGTCCGGCTGGCCCACGATCGACGTGGCACCCCTCGACCAGGGAATGGGGATGAGTCGAATGAGCCAGATCGACATCGAAATCACTCAGGATGTCAGCCAGACACTCGGACAATTGTCCGGCCAGGCGCGGCATCTGGTGCGGGTGGCATCGGTCATCGATGGCGACATCAGCGTACCGGAGATCGCCCGGCTGATGTCGCGCAGCACGGCGGCGATGCTTCCGGCCATAGAGGAGGCGCTGGCGTCGGGGCTGATCAGGGAGACCGGCACTGGCCTGCGGTTCCGGCACGAGGCACTCCGCGACGCTGTGCGACGATCGCTGCCCGCATCGCTGGCGGCGGCGCTGCGCGACGACTACGTCCGGCTGCGCCCGGCGCCGCCGTCTCCGGGATGGGAGACGTTGAGCCGCCGGGAGCAGGAGATCGCCCGACTGGTCGGCTGTGCGCTGACCAACCGGCAGATCGCCACGCGGATCGGCCGATCGCCGCACACGGTGAACTACCACCTACGCCAGATCTTCGGCAAACTGCACATCGGGTCCCGGGTGGAGCTCGCCTCATGGGTACACAACCGGGCGGCGATCCGCAGGTGACCACCCGTAGAGCCAATCGAGGAAGGCCGGTCCACCGTTTCGCAGCCGGGCGTCGCGCTTTCGCTGCGCGACGCCGTCCGGCAGGTGGTAGTCGTGGTCCCCGGCGTTCACCAGGGTCGCTACTCGCTCCACCCGGCTTCGGCGAACGTCGGCGTAACCGGCGAAGGATCCGGTCCGCCGCAGTAGATCGGCGAGGACCACGCCGTCCTCGATCGCTAGCGCCGCCCCTTGAGCGAGGAACGGGAGCATGGCGTGCGCCGCGTCACCGACCAGCGCGACCCGTCCGGTTCCCCAGTAGGGCAGGGGATGGTGGTACAGCCCGTGCGCGGCCGGTGATGTGGCGGCCAGCAGGCTGCGCAGTACCGGATCCCAGCCGGCGTACGCGGCCAGTGGATTCCCCGGCCGACGGCCGGGCGTCGTGGCGACGAGGTTGAGCGTGCCATCCCTGCCGACGGGGTAGCACACGGCGTGCTGTCCGGGCCCGAGCCACACGGTGACCACCGAGGCCAGGCTCGATGCGACCGCGGGCGCTACCGTCGCGCGGTGAACAGTGTGCCCGGAAAACCGCGCCGGGTTCGTCGCGCCGGTCAGCGCACGGCGCACGGTCGACCGCAGGCCGTCCGCCCCGATCGCGAAGTCGGCCGCGTACCGGCTCCCGTCGGCGAATATCAGCTCGATCGCACCGGCTGACCTCAGCACGGCGGCGCACTCGCGCCCGAAGTGGATGTTCGGGACGGCGTCGCGCAACTCCCGCCACAGGTCGGCACGCCGCATCGCCCAGTAAGGTAGGCCGTACCGCTGCCGCACGACCGTGCCGAGCGGTGTCCGGCCCAGCTCGCAGCCGTCCGCCCAGCGGCGCAGCACCCGAGCGGACGGCACCGCCGCGACAGGTTCCCACGCGTCGCCCAGACCGATCTCGTGCAGCGCCCGCACCGCGTTCGGCGGTACCTGGATGCCACCGCCGGTCCGTGGCGGGCCGTCCGCCCGCTCGAAGACGACGCAGTCGAACCCGGCCCGGGTGAGGGCGGACGCCGTGGCAAGGCCGCCGATGCCGGCACCCACCACGGCGATCCGTGGACGGGTCATCAGTAGTACTCCAGCGCCTTGTTCCAGTCCTCGCCGGCGTCGAACAGCCCACGTGGCTTCATCACGTCGCCGTCGGCGGTGAGCAACCGCGCGGGCACCAGGCCGCCGGGAGGCACGGCGACGACGTCGGCGGTGATCCCGAATGCCAGCCGGATCCTGTCCCGCAACGCGCGTGTCGCCTCGGCCCGGTACCGCGTCGCCACCTCGATCTCGACCGTGAACCCGGAGGTGGTGGTACGCGCGCGCCAGAACAGTACGCCCCACTCGGCCGGCAGCCGGTACACCTGCTCCTCCAGGCTTACCTGGCTGATCGCGGCAGCCTGCCGACCGATCCGGCCGAACACCGTCACGACCGGCAGCCACCACCCGCAGGGGCAGGCATCGTAGGTCACTTCGACCTCGTCCGCGATGTCGTAACGCAGCAGCGGCATCGCCTCGCGGTACAGCGGCGTGACGACCAGTGTGCCGCGTCCGTCGGGTCGGATGCGGCCGGTACGCGGATCGCGTACCTCGAAGATCGCGCGGTCCGACCACAGGTGTAGCCGGCCGTGCGGGCATTCGCCGGCCAAGCTGCCGGTCTCGGTGGCTCCGTACTCCTCGACGACCGCGCAGTTCCACAGTTGCGCGATGCGTTCCCGGCGGGCCTGGCTGATCGGCTCACCGCCGACGAACAGGGCGCGCAGTGCGGGGAAGTCGCGCTCGGGGTGGTAACCGGCGATCTTCGCGGCCGCCGCCCACAGCAGGGTGTCGGTCGGCAGTGACCAGGTCAGAGTGACCTCGAGGTCGCGCAGCACGCGGACCACTCGCGAGTAGGGCATGGCCAGGGAGCGGTTGTCGCCGGGTACCACGGTCGCACCGCGCAGGCGCGCTGCGGCGTGCGCGAGATGGCCGGTGAGCATCAGTGCGTACGGGGTGCGCACCAGGAATGTGTCCGCCGCGGTGATGCCCACGTGCTTGCGGGCGTACCGCTCGGCCAGGTCGCCCCAGTCGCGGTCGGTGTAGTACGAGGCGGTCGGCGTGCCGCTGCTCCCGCTGGACTCGTGGTAAGTGGCCAGCGTGGACCGGTCCACGGCGAGCATTCCGAACGGGTACGCGTCACGGAGATCCTGCTTGGTCGTCACCGGCAGCGCGGCGAGACCGGTGCGGTCCTCTGGCAGCCGGCTGCTCAGGCGGCTGCGGTAGAACGGGGACCGCGTCGCCGCCTCGCAGGCAGCGGGCAGTGCCTCGTCCTGCAGCCGGCTCAGTTCGGCGAAACTGTGCCAGTCACCGATCTGTGGCCGGCCGCTGACTTTCGAGGCGACGGTCATGGGCATTCCTCTCCGATGAGTCGACAGGCGTTGGCGTGGCATACGAGGTCGCGGTCGCTCGGGCTCAGGCCCAGCGCGTCGAGCTTGGCGATCTCTACCCGCGGATGCTGAAGCGGGTACTCGGTACCGAACAGCACCCGCCGGGGGCCGAGCCGGTCCAGTGCCAACCGGGCGATCGCGGTGAAGCAGCCGGACGTCTCGGCGACGATGTTCGGACAGGGCGCGACGCGGGCCAGCCCGGCCGCGTCGAGTCCGGTGTAGCCGCAGTGGCCAAAGACGAAGGTGACTCGGGGAAACCGCCGCGCCAGCGAGACCAGGTCGGCGGTGCGGCTGCCGTCCTGGTCGAGGCACACGGTGTACACCGGATGACCGGCCGCCGCCGCGGTCGTGACCAGTGCGGCGACACCAGGGTCGGAAAACCGGCAGCCGTGAACCGCCGGGGAGACTTCGAGGCCGCGATAGTCCCCGGCCACCGCGCGATACTCGGCGACATCTCGCGCTGGATCCGCGAAGAAGAACGGCACCAGGCGACCATTGCTGCGGGCGCACCGCCGCCGCAGCCGATCGTTGTCCGCGCGGGCGTCGCAGCGGCCGCCCGTGGCGATCTGTTCGGATAAGCGGTCCAGGTCGAGAAGACCGCCCGCGGAAACCGCCGCCCGGTCGATCCCGGTGTCGTCCATCGTGGCGATGAGCGCTCCGGTCGCATTGAGTTGCCGGTTCAGGCGCGCATGGAAGTCGAAGATCATAGCTCGATACACATTTCGTCGATCGGATAGCCGACATGCCGCTCGCGACCGGGGAGGTAGCCGAGGATCTGGTCGCCGCACGCGAGTTCGGTGCAGTTCAGCACCGCACCGCCGGGGCCGAGAATCCGCACGTGCCAGTCGTTCTGTACGATCACGTTGACCGCATCGCCCTGCTCGGACACCGCCTCGATGGACAGCAGCGGCCGGGTCTCCACCTTGATCCGGCCGACGGTCACCGGGCGGGTCCGGCCATCGGCGCCGACAGCCAGCAAGATGTCGCCGGCCCCGAGTTCGCTGAGGTAGCGAGTGCGTTCCGGCGTCGCGAGCGTGTACGACATGATCGCGCCGGCGTTCACCCGGAATGGCCTGGTGGGCATGTACGGCAGGGGGTGTGTCTCGCTCACGCAGAGCACCAGACCCCGGGCCCGGGACCCGATCAGCATGCCCTCGTCTTTGGCCAGGTAGGCGCAGGTGTCCACACACGCCCTCGCACCGCGTCCCGCGAACCGTGTCGCGGTGACGGTCAGGACGCTGAGCGCCAGTGCCGTGCCGCCCTCTCGCATGACCTCCCGGAGGCGCCCCGGCTCGCCCGGCGTCCGTGTGGTCAGCAGCAGCCCGCCCGGACCGTGCTCCAGCACGCTCAGCTGGACTGCGGCGTCCTCCGCCCGCGTCACGGTCGTTACCACCAGGCCAGGTGTGTCCGCCGCGGCGGCCAGCACGATCTCCATCGGGATGTTCGTCGGATCGTGAAACGCCAGCACGACCGGGCTGTCCCTGCGCACACTCGCGCAGGCCACGTCCAGCGTGGCCGAGTCGCGCACGGTGACATACGTGCCAAACCGGACCCCGTCGCGGGCATGCGTCGCGGGCTCGCCGTGAACGGTTGGGTCGATCAGGACGAGATCAGCCCGTCCGAAGTCGTCGGGGAGCCGGCCATCGGGGATGAGGATCCGTGTCACGGTCGGCGGCAACGGTTCGAGGTCGGCCGCCTCGGCGCCGACGATCGCGTCGAAGCCATGGTGCAGCGCCTCTTGGCACAGCGCGTCCCGCAGCTCACCGTCGACAGTCCGGATGTCCAGCCAACACTGCCGCCCGGCCTCGCCGCCCGGGACAGTCGGGCTCATTGCGGCACCGCCGGTACCGGAGCGGACGAGACGCGGTCGTGCACCAGGGTGGCGAGTCGTCGCACCACGCCTGCCGGATCCGGTGCGGTGAAGACCACACGACCGGCGGCGATCCCACCCGCACCGGCCCGCACCGCCGCGGCCAGGTGCCGCAGGATGGCGTCGAGCCCGGTCGTCGCCGGTCCGCCCGCGGCGAGGATCGGCACCGGGCAGGCACCGAGTACCTCGGCCATCGCTTCCGGCGCGACCGGCAGGGCGGTCTTGACCAGGTCGGCGCCGAGTTCGGTGGCGACCGCAGCGGCGCGTGCCACCAAACTCGGCGCCCGCCCGTCCCGGATCGCCGGTCCCCGGCAGTACACCATCGCGAGCAGCGGGATCCCCCAGCGATCGCAGGCTTCGGCCGTCCGGGCCAGGTCGCCGATCTGCCGGGCTTCGGTCGCGGAGCCGGCGTTGACGTGCACACTGACGGCATCGGCGCCCAGTCGCAGCGCCTCCTCGACGGTGGCCACCAGGTACTTCGCGTCCGGGTCCGGTCCGATGGCGGTCCCCGCGCTCAGGTGGATGATGAGTGCCACGTCGCGAAATCGTTCGGCGCGGATCCGCCGGACTGCACCCTTGTGCAGGACGACCGCATCGGCGCCGCTGTCCGCGATCGCACCGACCAGTCGGTCGAGGTTGCCGTCGGAGGTTATCGGCCCGGTACTCATCGGGTGGTCAAGCGGCACGACCAGGATTCCAGTCGGGCTGTTTCGATACAGATGCTGAAGGCGGATTCGTCGTGCGACGCTAGCGTTCAGCGACATGCCGTCATCTCCTCAGGGAAAATGTATGAGCCGGCGATGTTCGAAACGCTAAGCAAGCTGACCGGGTATCGGCCACTACTCGTATGAGCTGTGTGGATGCGCTACCTGTTCGTGCTACGGCAGTCAGAAAGCGGTCGACGACGGTACTGCCCGACGGGGGCGTGAGGTTAACTTCTCCGGTACGCGACGCAGGGCTCGTCCGTCGTCCGCTTGAGGGCGCTCGGCGGACGGCTCCGCGTGACCGTCCGAAAGGCTGTTATCGATGATCACCGTGATCCTCAAAAATCGGCGCTGGATGTAGTGGGCGGCGTTCCGGAGTGATTGTCTTGAATACATTCGGGCGGGATCGCGAATTGGCGGTACTCGACGGACTGGTCGACGCCGCGGTCCGGGGAAACGGCGGATGTACGGTGCTCACCGGGCCGCCTGGGATCGGCAAGACCCATCTGATCCGGGCTGCCCTGAGCAGAGCCGCGACGGAGTCGATCGGTGTCGCGTCCCGCACCGCCTTCGAACTGGACCGGGCGGCTCCGCTGATCACGCTCGCCTCGACACTGCAGCAGGTGCGGCCGCGCAGTGTGAACTTCGACTGGATCGCGCAATATGACGGGACTCCGTTCCAGAAGGTGAACCGTTTGGTCACGGCTGTCGAGGAGTACGCGGTGCAGCGGCCACTGCTGATCGTTATTGACGATGCCCAGTGGATGGACGAGTTGAGCGCTCTGGCCATCCGGGAGCTGGTCATGATGCTCGCCACCGCGCCGGTACAGTGGGTCTTCGCGCGTCGCCCGAACGGCAGGGAAACACCTGGCCAGCAACTCGCCGACCGGCTCGTTGCGGAGCGGACGGCGGCGGACCTGACGCTCGGCGGCCTGAACGAGGACGCGGTGCGGCAGTTGTGCGAATCGGTGGTACAGGCGCGGGTCGACGATACTGTGCTGGCGCTCGCCGCCGGCCTGGACGGGCATCCGTTGTATATCGAGCAGCTGATGCGCACGCTGCGGATGACCGACCAGCTGATGATCAGCGAGGGTGAGGCGACCGTGATCGGCGGCGACCGCGAGCTGCCGTCGAGTTTCGTCACCATCGTCGACCAGATGCTGTCCGGTCTGCGGCCGGAAACCCGGGCCTTGTTGGAGGCCGGTTCGGTCTTCGCCCGGCCGTTCAGGATCGACGCCGTGGCCGAGTTGTGCGACGTCCGGCCGTCTGTGCTGCTGCCGGCGGTGGGTGAGGCGGTCGCGACCCGTGTGCTGGTCGAGTCGCGCGACGAGCTGGACTTCTCGCACGATCTGGTCCGGCGAGCGGTCTACGGCACGCTGGGCGGCGCGATCCGGTCCCTGTATCACACGCACGCGGCCGCGATCGGCCGCCGGGGGCACCGTCCGGCCGTCGAGGTCGCCCACCACCTGATTCGCAGCGGACGATCATCTGGAGAGGCAGTGACGCTGCTGCGCCAGGCTGCCCGGGAGGTGTCCGCCGCCGCCCCGAGCACGGCTGCCGACCTGCTCCTGGAGTCCCTCCAACTACTCGGCGAGCACGATCCGGCGCGGGTCAATCTGACCGCGGACCTGGTCGGATTCCTCGCGCTGGCAAGCCGCCTGCCGGAGGCGCACCGGTATGGTGAGGCGGCACTGGGCGCCGGCCTCGACCCGGAGACCGAGGCCCGGCTGCTGCTCGGTCTGGCCGAGGCATTCAAGCACGCGGGACGCAATGCCGACGCGGTCGACTACGCCGAGCGGGCGCTGCGCCGCGAGGGCTTTCCGGACGAGGTGCGGGCACGGCTGTGGGCGATCCACGCCCACGCGAAGGTGTATGTGGGTCCGCTCGCGGAGGCCGACCGGTCGGGGGCGATGGCCGAGCGGATCGGTACGGCAGCGGACCCCGGCGCCGCCGCGTTCGGTCTCGCCGCGCGCAGCCTGGTCGCGCTGACCACCGGCCGGCTTGCCGAGGCGGTCGACCAGGCACGGCGCGCGACCGAACTGGCCGACGGACAGGGTGGGGACGCGATGCACCGGCACCCGCGGATCTGGCTGGCCAACGCACTGATGGCGGTGGACGAGTTCGACGAGGCGAGCCGGGAACTGGAGCGCGGACGCCGGGAATCCGAGCGGTACGGCACTGCCTGGTCGACTCCGCTGTGGCACTACTACAACGCCAACCTGCTGTACGCGCGGGGCAGCCTGGACGACGCGGTGGCAGAAGCGGACGCGGGCGTGAAGATCGCCGAGGAGCTCACCGCCGTGCAGTTGACGGTGCCCCTGCTTGGCATTCTGGTCCGGCTGGCCGTAGCCAAGGACGAGACCGACCAGGCCCGCGCGTTCCTGGACCGGATGTACGCCCTGATGCGAACTGGCATCACCGCGCCACCGGAGGACACCACGTGGTCCGAGGCGATACTGCAGAACGCGGTGGCCGGCTCGGCCGTCGCCGCGCAGGTTCTGGCCGGGATGTATGACGACTTGAGCGCCCGACCCGCGATCCTGGTTCAGGACTCGTCCGCCGCGGTGACCCTGGCCAGCATCGCCACCGGCGCCGGTGAGCGGAGCCGGGCCGAAACCGTGGTGGCCGCCGCGCGGCGGTTGGCCGAGGCCAATCCGAGCGTTCGCGCCCTGGCTGCCGCTGCCGACCACGCCGCAGGGTTGGTGCGGGGCGATGTCAATCTGCTGCGAAGCGCCGTGGCCACCTATCGGAGGACGCCGCGCCGGCTGGGGTTGGCCGCAGCGCTGGAGGACGCCGCCCGGCTCATCGGTGCGGCCGACCGGAACCAGGGACGCGCGTTGCGGGCCGAGGCGCTCGACATCGCCCAGGAGTGCCGTGCCGGCGCGGCGGTACGCAGGCTTGGTGGCGGCTCGACGCCCCCGGGCAGCTCGGCCTCGCGACGCGTCCGAAGCGAGTCCATTCGTGAGAAACTCACCCCGGCCGAGCTGAAGGTCGCGGAGCTGGTTGCCGACGGCCTGACCAATCGGAAGATCGCCGAGCGGCTGTTCCTGTCCTCGCACACCGTGGACAGCCACCTCCGCAAAATCTTCACCAAGGCCGGCGTGTCGGGTCGGGTGGCATTGACCCGGTTGATGACCGAAGATCGCGGCACTAATGGCGGAACCACGTGATGGCCTCGGGCCCGGCCGGTCTCCACGATTGCTCTGAGTGAGTTCCGACTCACGCAAACAGGAGCGATCAGGGAGGCTCGTGGCCATGCCGACACTTCGCACGAAGGTTCTCGTGGTGGGCGCCGGAACGACGGGCGCGATGCTGGCCCTGGAATTAGCCCATCACGGAGTCGCGTGCATGGTGGTGGAGCGCGACCGGCACGTGTCCGCGAGCCTTGGCCTTGATCTGATCACCGCCCGGAGCATGGAACTGCTGCGCCGGCTCGATCTGGTCGGACCGATCGGGGAGCGTGAAGTCGACTCCGAAATGCCCACGGACCTTGAGTGGACCCGGAGCATGGACGAGCCACCCATCCTCACGGTGCACTATCCGTCGCAGAACGCGTGGTCTGGATGCGCGGCCGCGCACGTCACTGAACCGGTCGAAACGCATCACCGCGTGCCAGGGTCGGCGCTGGTCGAGGTGTTGCGCGCACACTTGCGCGACCACCCGCTGGTGGACTTGCGCGAGGGCTGGACGTTCACGGGTCTGCGGCTGGCGCCCGGGCCCGTCGGGTACCTGCTGGATGGCACGAGCGGGACTCGACACCTGGTGGAAGCCGCCTACGTGGCCGGCTGCGACGGCGCGAAGAGCACCGCCCGGCGATGTGTGGATGTATCGCTGGACAGGATGGGCCGATCGGCGCGGCACTGTTCGGTGTACTTCCGCAGCACGGATCCGCGGCTGCGGGCCAGGGAACGGACTCTGTCGACGGTCATCGTCGGCGGCCGCGCCGTCCTCACCCGCGGCGACGGCGGCACCTGGATCGGGCACTTCGCCGTGAACGCGGACGATCCAATGACGATCGACCCGGCCGCGTTGCTCGGCGACGGGCTCGGCCTGAACCGTGATGCCGTCGAGGTGGTCGATGTCAAACAGTGGGACAGCGCGCTGGCGACCGTCAGCGCCTACCAGCGGGCACAGCTCTTCCTGGCCGGCGAGGCGGCACACCCGTTCCATCCGCTCAGCGACAGCGCCGACATCAGCATCGCCGACGCGGTGGACCTCGGCTGGAAACTGGCGGCGGTGCTCAACGGATGGGCCGGCCCCGCGCTGCTGGCCAGCTACGGGCGGGAGCGCCGTGCGCAGGCGCTGCTGGAGCGGGAGGCGCTGACCCGGATCGTCGAGGCGCGGAGCCGGTTCGGGCGGCTGAGCTCGGACGGCGCCACCCGGGAGGTCCTCGCCGGGATGTTGAGCCAGGAGCCGGATCCGGTGCTCGGAATCGGCACGCACCTCGGTCGCTGTGCCGCGCCCCACGCAGAGCCGGCAAACGGTTCACACCCCAACCTGGACTGGCACCGGGCCTCCGGCACCGACCGGTCCGGCGGACCCGCCACGGACGTCCGGCTGACCGACGGTACCTGGCTGTTTGACCGGCTCGGACCGGAACTCACCCTGATCGACCTGACCGGCCGGGACGAGGGCCGGACGTTGGTTGAGGCCGCGGTCCGCCGCGGCATACCGATGGTCCGCGTGGCGACGACGGACCCCGCGGTCGGGGCGCGCTGGCGGTATTCGCTTGTGCTGGTCCGCCCGGACCGGTACATCGCCTGGTCGGCCAATGCCGTGCCGGGCAACTGGCCGGAAGTGCTCGACCGGATCAGCGGGCGCGATACCACGTGAATGCGTCATGTCCGGAGCCCTGCCGCCGGACACGCTGGACTGCATCCGAGCGATGGCGCTGCCGCGCCGCAGCACGCGACCGAGGGCAGGATCCCCATGACTCTGGCAATCGCCGCACCGGACCTGACGGACACTGTCACGGCTCGGTGGTACCGACGAGGAGAGGCGACGTCATCCGGTAAACGCTCCCACTGGCGCACGAAGAGGGTCTACTTCCGGTCGGTCTGCAGGCTGCTCGAAGAGCGACCCGGGACACTGCCCGGCTGGAAGAGCGTGGTCGACGCCGCGCGGCCGCAGGGCAGCCGCAGCACCTTCTACGAGGTCGCCGGCCCGCACGCGCGGCACGCCCTGATGACGGACCTGATCGACGCCGCTACCTCCGACACGATCGCGCTGGCGCTGAGCTACCGGCGTACCGACGCCGTGGCGAGCCTCATCGACGAGGCGAAGGTCTGGTCGTTCTGGCCGTACCGCGAGCGCGTCGCGGCACGGTTCACGGCGGCAGCGGCGGCGCCCGCGGACATGGAGGCGATGCTTCGTACGGCCCTGACCGAATGGGCCGCACGGGTACCGGCACTGGCCCGATCGCTGGACTTCGCTCCGCCGATCTGCGCGGTGGAGGACCTGACGGTCGTCTTGGAAGGGCAGATGGCCGCCATGCGCGTGACCAGCCTGCTGACCGCGGTGCTCCGCCGAACGTTCTGATCCACAAATTTATACGCGTTCACGCCATGGCACGGGCTCGCGCCGCCAGAACACTTGGGTCTCACACGACAGTCGGTGTCCCGGAGGACGCATGAGCAAGCCTGTAACCACTATCCGGCACAGTGTTCTGGCCCGGTCGCCCATCGGTCGTGCCCTCTACCGGCCTCTTCCGGACCGGGTCTTCCCGGGTTGGTTGCGACGGTTGCTTCTGGCCCTCCTGGCGCTGCTGCTGCTCCTGACGGCGCTGGTCTCGTGCCATGAGAGCCGGAAGCCGGCCAGTCTGGCCACCTCCGCGCTGATCGGCCCACGGCTGACCACCGGACCGGTGTGCCTTGAAGAGGCAGTTGACATCTCCGGCTCAATGACGCAGTACACCGGCGAACGCGAGCACGCGGAACGGGAATTGTTCGCGTTCGCGCGCCGGGAGCTGGGTAAGGACGATCTCTTTTCGGAGGCGTTCTTCGCCGGCTCGGCGCGGTTGGCCGTGCCGCCGACGCCGATGGTCAAGCTCAACGCGGCGCCGTCCGAGTCCGGCCAGCTGGACGGCGGTACATCCCTCACGCCGGCGGTGGCCACGTTGGTCGCGGCGCGGACCCACACCGCATGCGCCGCGCGTGCCCTGGTGATGATCACTGACGGCCTGATCTACGACGACGATCTCCGGCTTCCGGTGCGGGACACCCTCTCCGCGGCGGCCTACACCCGCATGTTCGCGGTGGTCCCGTCCGGCGCTACCGGAGCCGGCCGCGGAAACCTCAACGGCGGCCTGCTCGACTCGGTCACCGTCTACGGCTTCGAGGACGGCGGCTTGTCGGGGCGGGCCCGATCGATCATTGGCAATGCACGGCCACTGGACGTCATCTTCGGCGACATTCTCGGCTCGCTCACCGGCCAGCGGCTGGGCAGGGCCCCGGCGACACCGGGACCGAGCCCCACCTGACGCACGACAACGACAACGACCATCACACCGGATCGACTGTGGGCGGCTATGAACAAGGACATCAGGAAGCGGACGAGGGACTGGACCAAGAAGTCGGAAAAGCCGATTCCGTACCACGTACCGGCGCGCTTCTCCGACTGGGTGTGCGCGACCCGCGACGCGCGACGGGGTCTACCGGCTCTGCCGCCCCCAGATCGTCAGGGTGGCGAGAGCCCCGAGCTCAGCACACCGCGGATGATGCTGCTCGGCCAGATCGGGCTCGGGCGCATCGAGAAGGAATGGATCGTGTACCAGGCCGAGGTCGCCGATCTGAACGCGCGACTCGAGGACCTCCTGGCCGAGGAGCGCAACATGGCCAACCGGGTCGACGACGCGAAGAAACGGCTGGATGTGATCCGCGGCCAGGAGACCGACCTGAAGGCGAAGAAAGCCGGTGAGGACCAGACCTCCGAGCATATCGTCGCGCTTCGCCGGGCCAAGGCGGCCGCGGCGGTACTCGAACGGCATGAGGCAGCTCTTCGCGACGCCGAGGCCAACCTCGAAAAGATCCGGGTCGACATCGCCAAGACGAACGAGCAGATCGCGGTGCGGCTGCGAATCGCCCAGAGGCGCGCATCGATGATCGAGACACACACCCGGCGCCGGTGTGCCGCGTACCTGACCCGCCTGGTCCGCAAGCACCCGGAGGGGGCGCGGCTCAACGCGCTGATGCGTCCACAGTGGCCGGACCGCGCGGACTGGGCGCGCGCCAGCGAGGAAACTCCGATCATCGCCCGGCGGGCGGCCCGTCCCGCGACCGCCACCACCGCCCAGGGAGATGAGTGACATGCGCCTTGCCCGGCTGACGTTCGGTGCGAACCGCTCCGGCCGCAGAGCACCCACGCGTACCACCTTCGCGGGCCCCGCCGACAAGCCCCTCGATCTGCTCATGCCGCCCCCGTTCGGGTCCCCGGAACTCGAAACCTACGGCGGAGTGTCTCCACAGGAGCAGAGCGCCGACGAGGAATTCTTTGACTCGCGGGTGGCGGCGCTGGCGCCGAATGCCGTCGACGCCGGCTCCCGCGAAGCGTTGTTCAATCTGGTGAATGGGAGGATCGACCGCCGGTTGGCTCGGCTGGACGCGGGTCGGGCCGAACGCCGAGCCATCTCCCGTGTCTTGCTCGGCATGGCCGCGGAGGAACTGGTACGGCGCAAGACCCGGCTGGACGCCGACTGGGCGCGTGCCGACCAGGCGCGCACCGCTTTGGCCCTGGCCTTCGCCGAGCTCACGGGACGGGCACCGACGGACTACGAGCTGGCCGCGTCCAACGCGATGCGCGGGGCGCAGCTGCGGTCCACCGTCGGCCGCGTCGATCTGGGTTTGGACGACGGGACCGATCAGTACTCCACCGGTGACGGCACGCTTCGGACCACCATCACCAGGGACGGTTCGCCCCCGAGCCCCACCGGACCGAACGGGACAGACGGGGGAACTCGATGACCAGTTCCGATCTGACGGCCACGGAAGGCGGGAAACCGGGGCGCTACCCGTACCGCAGCGCCGCGGAGGTGTCCCGGCTCTCCGTGATCGAACAGGCATACGTGGTCGCGCTGCTCCTCGCGGCCGCCGCGGACCTTGCGGCGTTCCACCAGATCGTCGACAACCTGGCCGTCAGTGAGTCGCCCTGGATGAACATGGTGCTCGTCGTCGGGCTGACCGCCTCGTCGCTGGTGCTCGCACACTACGCCGGTCGCTTCGCCCGCGACGTGACGGCCGGCCACGGCGGGTTCGGCTGGAGGGCGGTCCTGATCCCGGCATCGCTCTGGCTGCTCATGGGTCTGGCCGCCTTCTGGGCGCGCATGATCGCCCCATCGCCTGTCGGCGGAGGGCTGAACGGGCCGCAACCGACAGACTCCCTCACGTCCCCCAAGGCTGTGTTGTTCCTGGCGCTGTACCTCGGTTCCGGCATGGTGGCCGCGCTCGGCGAGTTCGTCGTCCGCAACCCGCTGCGCAGCGGCTACCGTCGCGCGTTGCGGGGCTACCAGCGCGCGCAGCGCAAGCTGCGCAAGTCGATGCCCGCCTACGAGCGGGCGCTGCACGTGTACGAACTGCACCGCTCGGCGCTCGCCGAAGAGAACGATCCGATGTACGCGGCCGCCCGCAACGAGTGGATCGCGCACGGTGACTACCTCAAGGAGCACTCCGCCGTCCGGATCGCCGAACACCTGGGCGATCCCTCAGCGACCGACGGCATGACCGTCAAGGACTGGCGGCCACGCCGGTCGGACGACGAGGGCTCGCCCGGCCCGGGCGAGCCACGACCACCGCGGCCAACGGGTCCCGCTGGCGGACCGGACCCGTTCGGCCGCACCATCCCACAACAGCCGGTCAACGGCCATCGGCTTGCCGACCCGCCTCAATCACGCGACCAGACCTACCCGAATGGGGGCTGACCATGCAGACGCTTCTTCGCCGTACCGCCGCCGCCCTGGCGGCACTGGCCGCCGCGGCGCTCGCGGCGCCACTGCTGGCCGCATGCGGTCCGAAGCCGCCGCCCGTACCGTGCCCGCAGCGCCCGGTCGCCGGCCTGGCGGTCGCGGTCGGGGACCGGGCGAACAGTCCCGCGCCGAACCTGCCCGATCAACTGACCAGCATGGTGAACGCCGTGATGCGACAGAAGAGCGGCGTCACCATCATCACAGTGGATGGCAAGCCGGCCGTGTTCTGCGGCATGGCATTCAACCCCGATCAGCAGGGCATCAATCCGCACAACAAGGACGCCCTGAAGACGTACGAACGAAACTTCGTCTCGTCGGTCGGCGCCGAGTTGCGGTCGGCGCGTGCGGTGGCGCCCGAGGCCGATCCGCTCACCGCACTGAGCTACGCCGCCGCCGCGGCGGGCCGGAACGGAACTGTCGTCCTGGTCGACTCGGGCCTGCAGACGGTCGCACCGCTGGATTTCCGCCAGCACAACCTGCTGACGCGCGACCCGCAGTTGGTGGTCGACGACCTGGCCAAGCGACACCTGCTGCCGGATCTGTCCGGCCGCACGGTACTGCTCGCCGGCATCGGGTACACCGCCCCGCCGCAGCAACAGCTCGATCCGGCCACCCGCACCAGGCTCGTCACCTTGTGGACGCTCATCGCGAAGCGGGGTGGGGCGAGCACCGTGAACGCGGTGACCACCCCGAACACCCGACGCGCACTCATCGACGACCCGAAGGTGAGCCCCGTGCCGCCCCCGCAGGTGAACACCGTCGCTGTCGGCTGCGGTACCACGATCGTCCTTCCGGACAACGGCGCGGTCGGGTTCGTGCCCAACACCGCGCGGCTGCGGGATCCGGCCGCGGCCAAGGTCCTTCTGAGCAAGGCCGCCACGTGGCTGGACGCCAACTCGTCGGCGACGGTGAGACTCGACGGCTCGGTCGCGCACTACTCCAACGGTCCGGAGGGGTTGTCGCAGAAGCGGGCGCAGACGGTCGCCGACGTACTGGCCGGCCTCGGCGTGAGCCGGTCCCGGATGACCGTGCACGGCGACGGCTGGGGTCCCTACCCGAGTTCCAGCGCGCCTCCCTCGACGGACTACGACCAGCTGAACCGCCGCGTTCTGGTGGCGATCTTCTGTGGTTGACAGAGAACCACGCGCCATGTATCGGCTGGCCGAGGAGTTGCTGAGCGACCTGTCACCAGACGACCTGCCGGTGCTGTCGGTGGCCATGCGCCAGTTCTATGCGTCATCAGCGACCCAGGGCCGGATGGTCGCATCGGTCGCGCTCTGGTCCCGTCGGCAGAGGGCCACGGCCTTCGATGACCGGTTGGGCTCGCTGGCCCTTCAGCTGACTCTCGTGGTGCTCAACGGGATCGCCACCGGGGCTTTCGAGGACCTCGCACGCCAGCGCGGACCGCGGTGGTGGCGCGACTGGCGGCTGGCGCGGCGGTTGCGCCGCCGGGCGCCGGCCGGGGCAAACACCAGGGTTCCGGTGCTGGCCCAGGACCGGGCGGTCTCGCTTGCCGAGACCACCCGTCATCTGGCGACCCGGGCCGGCCTGTCGGCCGAGGGCGCGGCTGCGTTCACGGCGGGTGTGGCGAGGGCGCTCACCGGTCCGGCGGTGGCTGGACCAGACACGCCAGCAGCGGAAGCACCGCCGGATGCCGCTGGGCGATGAGTACGCCGGTGCCGACCAGTCGAGGGCACCGGTCGGCACCGGCGAGCCCGCGCGCGAGCGCGCACGCTTCTTCCGTGTCGCCGTCGATCGCTCGTTGCACCGCCCGGTAGAAGCCTGCGATCGGCACATCGCCTGCGAGGACGACGGCCTGCTCCAGCGCCGCCGGATCCACCGCCGTGGCGGCGGTGAACAGGAGCGTCGCCAGCGATCCGGGATCCTCCCGGGCGTCCAATGCGGCCGCCCCATGACCCAGGTCGTCCAGCCGCAGAAGCGCCAGGGCCTCCGGGTGACCGGACTGCGCCAGGAACGTACGGACCTCGGTGGTTCGCAACGCGTCGCGATCGGTGGTCAGCATGGCGCGTTGTCGGCGTGCCGATGCCCCGGCAAACCGCGCCGCCAGATCGCGGTACGCCAACCGGCGGCGGGCCGCTTCCAGACCGGCGTCGAGGGCGTCGGCCCGCCACCGGCGCAGCCGGTCGGCCTGGGCGGGAAGCAGATCGCGCAGCGCCTCGGCCACCGCGTCATCCGCGCTGGGATCGAGGAGTGCGGCGAGCTGATCGTCGTTCTCACCCACGGCCCAGGATCGCGCCGCCGCGATGCTCGGCGCGTCGAGCATCGCGGCGGCCGGCGGGGACCCGCCGGTCCGGTGACGCCACTCGCGGTCGAAGCCGTCTGGGTCGGCCCGGCGGTGCCGGCGCAGCTGATCGCGCAGCGTCCGCCCGTCGCCGCCCGCAGCGATGAGCCACCGAACGGCTCGTGGATCGCCCGGTACCGCGTGCGCCGCTCGCGCGAGCAGCAGGTCCGGGTCGTCGGCGGGCAGCGAACCCCACAGCTGCTCCGCCGCGGCTGGACCACACACGCGCTCCACACTGGCCAGCACCTGGGCTGCCTCGTCGGTATCGCGTGGCGTGGCCGCCAGCAGGATGTCGGCCGCCCGGCACACCGCGACCGCGGCGTCGCCCATCCGTCCGGCCGCGGCGTAGGCGATCGCCGCATTGTGCTGGATGTGGCCGTCAGAGCCATCGGTGCGGGTCACCGCCTCCTCGGCCGCGATGGCCGCTTCGATGGGCCTGCCGCTCAGACGCAGGGCCACGCCCAGATGGTCCAGCGCCTCGGCCAGCTGCCGCTGGACCTCCAGCTCGCGGTACCGGTCGACGGCCTCCTCGGCCGCCGCCACCGCCTCGGCGGGCAGGTCCGCCTGCGCGCACCGCACGCCGAGGTAATCCAGGGCGTCGGCCAGCCGGCGCAGACTGGAGCGGTTGCGCGCGAGTTCACGACGTAGTCGTACGAACTCACCGGCGGTGCGCGCCGCGTCCAGGGCCAGTCCGGCCGCGCTCTGGGCGTCGGCGAGGTGCCGCAGCGCGCCGGCGAGCGCGGCCCGCAACGCCGGGCGGGAGGCGGCGGCCCGGCGGTACGTGAGGACCGCCTCTCCAGACGCCGCTAGTGCGCCGATCGGGTCTGCGGCGTGCCGCCGGAACACACTCAGATTGCTCAACGCCTGAGCACCGTGGACGGAGTCCGTGTGCAGAGCAACCGCCTCCTCGGCTGCCTGCACCGCGGCCCGGTGGTCATGCCGCTCGAACCGTCGGGCGGCGAGCTGGTCGAGCGCCGCCGCAGTGTATCCCGGCAGCGAATGCCCGCCGGAACGCAGCAGTGCCACCGCCTCCTCGGCCGCGTCCAGACCGGCTGTGTAGAGACTGGCTGCGGTGAGCGCGCGGCCGAGCAGCGGACGAAAAGCCGGATCGGCCAAGGCCGCCTGCCGGAACAAAGCAACTGCCTGGCGACTGTCGTCGCGGGCGCCGTCTGCGTCACCGACGAGCCAGCGGCACCCAGCCAGCGCCACCAACGCCCGACCGCAGGCCGGGCCGTCCGTCCCGGTACGCTGCAGCCGCACCGCCTCCTCCGCGGCTTCGCGCGCCTCCGGGTACCGTCCGGCGTCCCGCAGGCTTCCGCTCAAGGCGATCAGCGCGGAGGCCAGCGCCGGCCGCGCTCCGCTGCGCCGGTACCGGGCAACCGCGTCCCCGGCCACGCGAACCGCGTCCTGAATCCGGCCCGTGGCGCGCAGGCTCGCGGCGAGACAGGTGAGAGCCATGGCCCGCTCGTCGTCGAGCGTGCCGTCGTCGGTCAGCAGGTCGACCGCTTCCTCCGCGGACCGCACTGCCTCCGGGACCTGGTCAAGGTCCAGCCGGTACCACGCCAGATTGACCAGGAGCGCGGCCAGATCCCGGCGGTCCGCCGATGCCCCGCGCAACAGCGCGACCGCCTCTGCGGTGACACCGGCGGCTTCGCGCGGCCGGTACACGTCACGGTAGCGAGTGCCGAGATTGCCCAGCGCGACGGCCAGGTCGAGCGGGTCGCCGGCCTGACGATAGAGGGCCACTGCACGCTCGGCGTGCGCAACAGCCTCGGTGCGCCGGCCCTCGGCGCCAAGAATGGTGGCGAGATCGAGCACGGTCGGCGGTTGCTGGGCGGCCAGTTCCGGAGCGACGGTGACCAAGTCGTGAAACAGCCGCAACCCGTCGGCCCCGGCGTCGACGGCGTGCCGCCACGCGTACCGATACAGGTAGCGGGGCAGATCGGCGGGGATGCCCGAGCCGCACAACCCACGGTAACGGGCGATCAGCGAGGCAGCGACGGCGCGTTCGCGCGGGCCGCCAACGACGCGCTCCGGATCCAGCCCGATCACCTCGACGAGACTTTCGTGCGCCAGCCGGTAGGTGGCGGTGCCGTCCTCGTCGTCCTGCACGATGTAGCGGGCGAGCGTTCGCAATCCCCAACCCACGTCCCGCTGGTCCAGCCGGACACCGGGCGGCCGGAGGGCGTCGGCGACCGCGGCCCACTCTTCCTCGGGCAGCCCCGTGCCGTAGCCCCAGGCGAGCGCGCCGAGCAGATGTCGTGCCAGAGCTGGCGCGGACAGTCCGGGAGGAAGTTCGCGGTGGTCCGGCTCCGGCACCGCGTTCAGGTCGGCGGCGACCACGGCGCCGACGGTGCGCTGGATTCGGTTTCGCCACCCGGCAGTACCGGTGGCCACGGGCGCGGCCCGCAGCCGGTCGGCGACGAGGCGGGCGAGCAGGAACGGCTGGGCCGAGATCTGCGAGGCGTCCACCACGTACCGAGCGACCGCGTCGGGGTCCATCGCCGGATCGACGCCGGTCAGCCGGCTCCGTAGGTACTCGCGCAGATCGTCGAGGCCAGACCGGACAGCCTCGCCAGCGCCCAGGTCGATGGTCATGGACGCGCCGAGAGCCGGAACGAGCGCCGGACGGACGGCGACCACGAGGCGTGTCCGGGCGGCGAGTGGCATGAGCAGGCGGGACACGGTGTCCACCTTGTCTGCCGCCTCATCCAGTCCGTCAATGATCAGCAGACAGTCCTCCAGCGGTGCGGCGAGCAGAGCCCGGACACCGCCGGGCTGCCCCGGCAGCGTGCGGCCGATCAGTTGGGCCAACTGGTCCGTTGTACTGCCACGGGCGTTGCTGATCCGCGCGCCCAGCTCGGTCGCGGCCCGAGCGATCAGCGCCGACTTGCCGGTACCCGGTGGACCGGTGATGGCCAGGACCCCCGGTCCGGCCGAGCGGACCCAGTCGGCGACGGTCGCGAGTTCTGTCGCGCGGCCGACGAATCCACCGTCGTCGGCGTGGAGGAGGTGCTCCACCACCTGGCCGCTGCGCGCGTCGGGCCTGTACAGCGGATTGCGCAGCAGCGGCATGCCTTCACCGGCATCCGCGCAGATCGGCCGCTGGGGCAGGCGCGTGTCCCAGCCGTTTTCGACGGCCAGGCGCAGCGCATGACCGGTGATCAGCGGGCTCGATTCGGCCCAGTACAGCCGGGAGGCCGCGTCCACCGGCCCGTCGGTGAGCAGCTTGCGCAGACGCCGGCCGAAAACCAGATCGTGGGACACCGTGCCGGGCTGGCAGGACATGATGACGCCTGCCCATGTACCTGCCCCGGCGAGATCCCCGGCAAACCCGTCCAGGGCGCCACGCAGCGCAGCCGCGACGGCATCACCGGCGAAGCACGCGTCGACAATGATCAGCAACTGGCTGGTGCCGGAGCCCGCCACCCGCAGGGCTAGATCCCGCAGCGAAAGTCCTGAGGTCGCCGACGTACCGGAGTCGGCCGCGATCAGCCGCAGATCACCGTTGTTCGGGATCGCGTGCCCGTACCAGGCGACGATCAGCGGCCCCCCGCGCTTATCGGCTTCCAGCGCCTGGATCGATTCGAGCACCTCACGCTCGGTGGGGTCGGACAGCGGCCCGCATTCGGCGTAGTCGCTCAGGAGGTCGGCCAGCCGACCGATCTCACGGGCAGCCGCGGGAAGGAACGGGTGCCGGTCGTACGCGCTCACCCCGTAACCGATGAATCGCAGCGGTCGATCCTCTGCCATTCCGGTCATCCTCGCAGGCGCGCGCTCGCCCCGATTGCCGCACGACCAACTCGATCCGAAGAGACGATGCCGTTCCGGCATCTCTCAACCGGGTCATCCCACCCGGAATGACTAGCCTCAAGGAAGCCGTCGTCTCAGGTCGACTCCTCCGAGGTGGAGCAGGCATGACCCGCATCGCCGTCACCCGGCCCGCGCAGCCGCGGCTCGATCCGCACGCCCTGCCACCGGCGACCGCGGGCCGTTTCCTGTTGCTGATCGCGACCGCGCTCGCCGGCTCCGTGCAGGTCTACGGCTGGCTGATCGGCCGTCTCGGCGTGGTCAGCGACGCGCCGCAACGATGCGTCGGGGGCGCCCGGGGGCCGGGCGCCACCCTGATGCCGGATGCACTGATCGACTGGTACTCCCGGTGCGAGGTGTGGGCGAGCCTGCGGGAGGCTCAGATCATCGGCGCGATGATGCTGGTCTTCGCGGTCGTGACGGGCGCGATCTGGCTAGCGACACCGCGCTGGATCGCGCGAGGCATGACCCCGTTGACCGAGTTGCAGGACGACGAGTGCCTCGGGGAAACGGCGAAGCGTGTCATCCACATCGTCGAGGAGCATCGCTTCCGCCGTGATCCGATGCTGTACGCGGACTTCGCCTCCGGACCGGGAACGAATCGCGCGTTCGGCCGAGCCGGTCGATACGCGATCGCACTCGATCTGGCCCTGCTGCGCGATGCCGCGGCGCGGCCGGACGATCCGCGTCTGGAAAGCGTACTTCGGCATGAGCTGGCTCACCTGCGTAACAGAGACATCGACCTGACGTACCTGACGATCGCGGTCTGGTGGGGTTTCCTGGCCGCGGTAGCGCTGCCCTTCACGCTCGTGGCAGTCCGGGCGCCTGCCTCGCTGGCCGACTTCACCTGGCGGATCGGCATCGTGCTGCTTCTGGTGTGGGGTGTGCGGGCGGCGGTGCTGCGGTCACGGGAGTACTACGCCGACGTCCGATCGGTGCGTACGGTCGAGCAGGAGACGGGACTGTTGCGCGCGCTCGGGGGTGCGACGTCACCGCGACGGCGGCGGCTGGGCTATCTCGCCTACCATCCGACGGCTCGCTCACGGGTGGATGTGATTCACACGGGAGAGCGGCTGTTCCGGTTGAGCCCAGGAGTGGCCGCCGCCGCCGGAGCGTTGGTGGGGCTCGCATTCCCGCCCGCATACCACCTGGCCGAGCTGATCCTTCCGGACGATGTGTACGAGAAGGGCTGGGCGTGCGGTTTCGTCTTCGGAGTTCTGACCGCGGCCGTGCTGACCGGTGCGGTATGGCGCGCGGCGGCCTGGGCGGCTGCCGCGAAGAGTCGATCGGTGTCGACCCTTCCGTCGGCTGCCGCGTTCACCGTCGCCCTGCTCGGCGGAATGATGGTGACGCCCAGGCTGTCAGACGACAACAACTGGTTGGACATGGTCCGCCTGCAACCCGCGCGCGCCGCGGCGATGGCGATCCTGCTCCTCGGCGGGGTGCAACTTTACCTGCGCTGGTCGTTGCTCTGCGCTCGAAGCTGGCTCGCGGTCGCCGGTCGTCCCCGGCTCGCATACCGTTTCGGTGTGGCCCAGTCCGCGGTGGTGATTGGAATTTGGCTGTCCGCGTGGTATCTCGTGGTGGTCACGACGGGCTCACTGCCGACGAGTTGGCAAGTGTTCGGGCTGTCACTTGCCGCGATGGGTTTTGATCCCCTGGTAGTGTTGTCCATCCCCTGGATGTGCCTCTATCCGCTGGCTACCTGGCAGACCACGGCCATGGCCCGTCACGCGAGCGGGTACCGCTGGTGGCGTGACGGGGCCGTCGGACGGGCGGGGCTGCACGGATTCCGGACACCGCTCATGGCGGTCAACCTGACCGCGGCGACTGTCCTGCTGCTCTACGGCGTCGGGGAGGTCCCGCTGTATCCGGCCATCCGCCAGGCGGTGGCGCAGGTGGCCGCGCAGATCGCCCCGACTGCGCACGCGTACGAGCGGATCCCTGTCCTGCTCGGGCTTCCGGCGGTGATCGCCGCGGCCGTGTGCGGGTTCGCGCTCGGCGTGGCTGTCGGCGGCCGCGATCGGACGAGCCGCGCCGTCGCCGGCGCGGGGGCCGCGATGTTGCCCGCCTCGGTCGGCGTGCTGGGGCTCATGCTGTTCCACCTGACCCACGCCTCGCCGATCGTCCGGTCGATGCTGACCCTGCTGTCCGGACTGTCGGGGATCGGTGGCTCGCCGGGCGACGGGCGTCCGCGCAACGCCGCGATCGGTGTGATGACACTGGCGGTGCTCATCATGATGTGCGCCGCGGCGCTTCCGGCGGCCGGCCTGGGCAGCGCGGTCCGGGTCGTCCTGACCCGGCGCGCGCCGGTGCTGCCGGAGGGCCGACGGCAACCGGGCCGGCCGGTGTGGCTCACCTCGGTGCTGGTGGCACCGCTACTGGCTGTCGGTGCCGGGCTCGGCTACCTGAGCTGGATCGAGTGGCGTGCGCCCCGCTCGATCGTCGTCACACAGGCGGTCGATCAGAGGCAGGTGGAAAACATCCTGAGCCAGCCGCGGCCCACCAACGTGCCGTTGACAACCGCCTGCGAAAACATGGTGAGGGTCGCGCTGGTCACTGCCGCCGGCTCCTCCGGTGTCACGACACTGGCCGTCACCATCACGACATTGGCCGCGCAGGCGGAGTCGTCCGGTGACCAGGTTCTGCAGAGGATGGGCGAGGGCACCGTCGACTACCTGCGCCAATCCGAAATCGACGAGGCGAGCGCGGGTACCGCTGCCGCCCTGCACTACTGCGGCGACTCTCTGCGGGCACGCTGAGCAGACGGGCGGCAGCCGGAATGGCCCGGCCGAGCGGCCGTTGCTGTCCGGGACCGGCGTTGAGACGCTCGATTCGGTCATCACCAGGAGGTTGCGTTGCGGATCGGAAGGAAACTCGTAGCACCCGCGTCCATCGCCGTCCTCGTCCTCTCGGCCGCTTGCGGCGGCCCACCCGCGATAGTCGGAGCGTCCACACGAGACACACCGGCGAGCATCAGCCCGGCCACCATGACTCCCGAACCGACCGCGGCGGGGCGAACAGACCTGCGGGCCGCCCTGCTGGCACCATCGGAACTGCCCGGGTCCTACACGGCCGCGCCCACACCGAACTCGCCGGCGGCCCAGCTGGGCGACGGCTTCTCCGGCTGTACCGCCCCCAGCGCTGCGCCTGGCCGTACGACCACCGCGACGGCCGTGTACCAGGCTGGGATGGCCGGACCGTTCGTCGCTGAGAAGATCATCGCGAGCGACCAGGCCGCGGCGACCATGCAGATGCGGGCGCTGGAGCAGGTGGAAGAGGAATGCGGCCACTTCGGTGGCCAATTGCCCGGCGGGATGACGCTCGCGATCACGATCAGCAGGCTGACCTTCCCGGTGATCGACGACCGGGTCGTGGCGTTCCGGCTCACGGCCGACGTGCCGGGCGCGGGCGCCATGGTCTACGCGCACTCCGTGTTCGTCCAGAGTGGACCGTATGTCGTCTCGACCACGCTCGTGACGATGGAGACCTCACCGGAGGAAAAGACCATCGAGGCCATTGTCCGGAAGGCGGTGGCGAAGGTCGACCATCAACTCCGCGGCACATGAATGCTCGTCACCCCACCGTCCGTAGCCTTTCCGCGTCATCCGCGCGGCACCTTCCGCGCGGGGACGCCGGCCTCCAGCAGCGCCTTGCGGCCCAGGTCCGACAGGGTGGCTGAGGAAAGCCATGAGGCTCTGCCCTCGCATAGAAGCGGAACGCATCGGCCGGACAGTCGGTGCGTATCAGGCACTCGCTGATGCGGCCCGGGGTGCCGGCGACCAGACTCTCATCGCGGCGTCGAGCCGTATCGGATGCCAAGCTGAGGGACTGGGGACATGCCGCTTGTGACCTTTCACCCGAAGACGCTTCGGGGTCAGAGGCGCGGTCGCCGTGTGTTTCTGGCGGTGCTTACGGCGATATCGCTGGGCTGTGGTTTCTGGGTGTGGTGGCTGGGACGATCGGCACACGCCGGCCAGCCGCACGGGATATGGCTGCGCTTCACGCCGCCGGTGTCAACCGTCGCCGCCAGCGTGGCTTTCATGGCGCTGCTGGCCGCCGACTACCACACCGAGCGGGTCAGCACGTGGGCAATCGCGCTGGTCGCAGGGGTCGGCGAGGCACCGTTGACGTACCGCGGCCTACGGGAATCGTTCGGTCTGTCGGCGCGGCCGTCCATGGCCGTGACCGGGGTGATAGCCGCGGTGTTTGTCATCTGGCTGCGGCTGTGGGTCGGCAAGGGCAAACGCGAGCAACTGCGGATCCCCAAGCGGATGGGCGTGGGCGGCCGACTCGACCGGTTCATCGAGGAGGCCGAGCGCGAGGGCAACAAGATTACAATAGCTCGCGGCCTGATCGAGCGGTCGACAGACCTCAGCCGCCCAGACGATCTCGCCCGGGCGAGCGATCTGCTCCGGCAGGCTGCGGAGGAACTGCCTGCCAGCGATTTGCTGCAGCTGTTCGGAGCGGCATCCGTTCTGGTGGAGGCGATGGATGCCAAGTACAGCCGCAGCGGCGACCTCACCGGTTACGCCGAGGCGATCGACCTGCTGCACGCCGCCGTGGCCCGGCTGCCGCAACAACGAGAGATAGACGCCATAGTCGCCTATCACAGCGCCCAGTTCCTGCTGGCGCAGGCTTCCGTGGCCGACGTGGTCGCCGAGAGGATGCTGCTGTCGGATGCGGTCCGACAACTGCAGGCGGCCCGTCAGGCGGCGGATGCGGCACTGCTGAAAGAGATGGCCGCCCTGCACGGGATGCTGGCCCTCGTGGGGTGGCGCGCGGGCGACATGACCGACGAGGACGCCATCGCGCTGTGCCGGCAGGGACAGCGGTTGGCGGGATGGTCTGCGCGACGTCGTGCCTTCTCAGACGTGGCATTGGCGTCAGTACTGGTGGAGCGGGTCGAAATGGACGCGCCGACCGCGCGCGCGGACGTGGTCCGTGCCGTCCGGCTGTTTCGCAGGGCGGCGCGTCGTGGCCTGCCCGGCACACGGTTGGAGGCGCGGGCCGGGCTGGCGAAGGCGGTGGCGCATGCCGATGCGCTCGGGGTACGCCACCGCCCGCCCGACCGGATCGCGCGCATCTGGCAGCGTGCTTACCGGGAAAACCTCACTGGCACGTCGACCGGGGTCATCGAGGTCGGCAACGACTGGGTGGACTGGGCGGAGGCGATCGGGGATCCCCGGCTCTGCGCGCAGGCGTACCGGGCGCTGATGGCCGCCATTCCGCTGGCCGCCGGACCGCGCTACGGGCGTGGGCCGAAAAACCGCCTGTTGGCGCGGGTGCAGGCCCGCGCTGAGGAAGCCGGCTGGTGGATGCTGCGCGCTGGCGACCCGGTCGGTGCGATCATTGCCCTGGAACACGGCCGCGCGGTGGCCATGCGCGAGATCACCGGACGCAACGACCCCGCGGTTGAGGGCGCCCTCCTCGATGCCGGGCACATCGAGCTCGCCGAGCGGTACCGCGAAGCCGCGAACGCTCTCGACCTCGCGGAACGCGGCGCAGTGCGGTCCGACGGTTTCACCTCCCCGCTGCAGCGGGCCGCCGTGGACTTCGACCGGCTACGCCGGGACATCGACGCGCTCGGGTTGAGCGGCGGCACCGATCTCGAACACATCCGGCGCGCCACGGAGGAGGGACCGCTGCTCTACCTGGCCGCCGCCGACTCCGGTGGGTACGCGGTGGTCGTGCGCGGCTGGGGTGCCCCGTCGTCGGTGGCCCTGCCGGAGCTGTCGCGCGGCGCTGTTCAGGCAGCCGTCGACGACCTGGAAAGCCAGGACGACGCCGGCCGCATCGAACGATTCGCCGCGTGGCTCTGGCGGGCCGGCATGGCAGAGGTCGATCGGCATCTGGGCGTGGGCGAACTGGTGACGATCGTGGCGGTCGGTCTGCTGGGACTGGTACCGGTGCACATCGCGGCGGTACGCGATCCTGCCGGCGCCTTGCGCTGGCGCGGCCTGGCCGACCGCAACGACTTCCGGTACGCGCCCAGCGCCAGCATTCTCCGTACCACTCAGGCGCGTGCCGCCAAGCTTCGCGGCGTCCCGCCGTCGGTCGTCGCGGTCGCGGCTCCGGGAAGCGCCGGCGAGGCCGAGTTGGCGTACGCCGTCCCGGAGGTGACCGCCGTGGATGCCATCTGGCGCGATCGTGCGAGGATGTGCACCCTCCTGCCGCGCGCCACCCGGGCGAGCGTGCTCGATCAACTACCCCGGCACAGCGTGTGGCACCTCGCCTGCCACGGGCGGGCGGCACCGGATCGCGTCCTGGACAGTCACGTGCAGCTCACCGATGGGCCGCTCACCCTGCGCGAACTGCTCCGGCTGCCGACCGGGGTGCGACGGCTGGCCGTGCTGTCCTCGTGCGAAAGCCACCGGATCGGCTACGAGTTGCCGGATGAGGTGATCGGGCTGCCCGGCGGCATGCTTCAACTCGGCGTGGCCGGCGTGGTCGCCGCGCACTGGGAAGTCAACGACCGGGCGGCCGCTGTGCTCATGGCCCGGTTCCACGATCTGCTCGCCGGACAGGGCTGGTCTCCGGCCCGGGCGCTCAACGGGGCCCAGCGGTGGCTACGCGGCGCGACGGCGGCGGAGTTGCGAGCCGCGTACCCGCAGCTCGTAGGCGATCGGTCGACCTCGTTCGCTCATCCCTTTTTCTGGGGCGCCTTCACCCTCACGGGTACATGAAACGTCCGCTGATACGCATCGAGATTCTCGAACGCGGTCGTGTCCATCCAGTCCGTCCCGTCGCGGTTGACGGCGCAACCGGCGACCTCGAGTCGCTGAGCGATCTGCAGCAGGCTTTCGACCGTGCCGTTGAACCGGACGACGTTGCGCCCGGCGACGTCTGACGCCGGGCGTAGGCGCCCGACCTCGATGATCACCGTGCGTTCGGGCTGTATCCCCAGCGCCATGCCCATCTCGATCAGAACGTTGGGGCGCACCTGGCCGGTGAGCTCGGTTTCATACGCCGGCTCCCGCTCGCCGCGCAGATCCTCGTGCAGCAGGGCGCCATCATCGGGAGTGCAGAGCACGATCGCTGCCTGGTTCTCTTCGAAGGCTCGGGCCAGCACCTCACCCATGTACGGGATCGGGTGCCCGGTCCGGCGCACAATCTCCTCCCAGTCGAGTGGGTGCAGATCGATCGCCTGGAGGAATCGCCAGAGCGCTCGGCGGGCCTGCTCATCGCGCCCGTGAATGACGAAGACTTCGCGGGGATCGGGCACGTGGCAATGGTATTTCGGACGGTATCCGGAACGCATCGTGGGATCGGCTGAGGGCGCGTGAGGCTGACGATGGCTACGGTGCTGAACATGGACCTTCCGGAGAGCTGGGAAGACGAGGCCGTCCAGGATGCCGTCGATGTCCTGCAGGATCTGGTGCTGTGGGAGATGGCCCCGCAGCGGTGGGACCGTGTCGCGGAGATCCTGGAGCGGATCGCCGTGGCAAGCGTGACCCTCGACGCCGGCGCGCTGCGCGAGGCCGTGCTCGAGCTGGAGTTGTCCGGGCCGGTCCGGATCAACCGCATCGGCAGCAAGACGGTCACCGGCATTCCACAGCCGGTGCTCGAGCGTCGCAACACGCTGGTACACGCGCTCACCTCGCAAGGTCGGAACGCCCCAGAGAATGACCATGGCCGCCAGCAGTCTCGTTGAGCCGGAGTTCGTCGCCCACCTCTTCGCACCGGTGGAGGGGCCGGACGCGGCCGAAGCGCTTCGGAACGTCCGTACGCTGTGGGAGGGATGCCGGTCCCGGCTCGGCATGACCCAGCCGATCGTGGAGGCGGATCTGCCGGCTGACCTGCCGGCCGATCTGGTGAATGCGCCCGATGGTGCCGTTTCGGGCCTGCAAGATCCGGCCAACCAGTTCCAGGCGATCGTCCGGCGCGAGCACGACGTGCTGAACCTCTCCTTCGGTATCGCCGCGCTCGACGCCGTGCCGCGGTCCCGGCCGTGGCTCGCCGCCTCAATCCCTCCCGGTTGGTACGAGTTCACCCGTTGGTGGTGCAGGCTGAGTGAGACCACGACGTGGCTGGGCAGCGTGGCCGTCTACCTCGCCAAGTCCGGTGATGTGTCGACGATCGATCTGCGGAAGGAGGTGCCGGGGCGGGAGGACGACGCGGACAGATGGTGGGAGAGCGGTTTTACGCTGCGCGACTTCGCCGCATGGGAGGTGACACCTGCCGGTAGGCACGCATCCCGGCGGCTCGTGCTGATCGCCGCGCTGGACCGGGACTGCGAGTTGAGCGGGTTCGCGTGGAGCGACGGCGGCACGGCGATGCCACCACTGTGCCGCTACCTCATGCATGCCGCGAAGCTGCGCTACCTCGCGCGGGTGCGCGGTGACGGTCGGGATCTGAACCGGTTACGGGAACGGGCGGCCGGCAAGCTCAAGGATCTGACCGACTTGCTGGGCGTCCCCGATGGCCGCAGTCAGATCGCCGGCCGGGCGGCCGACCTGTTCGCGGACGAGGCGGCGCTGGTCGAGTCGCTGGCGGCGATGCGACTCATGCGACGCAGCGTCGACATCGCACGGTTCAATATGGTCACGGCGCTCGGCGAGCCGCTGCCGGCCGACGCTGGACTCGCGGCGTGGCTCTCGGACCAGCTCGCCGACGACACCGAGTATCTGGAGGCAACCCGCGAGCAGGTCGAGCGGCTGCGGGGGATCGTCGAAAAGTTGGGCGTGCACGGTGTGGCACCGGAGCCCCGTCCCGGGACATCGGAGCCGCGGCAGCGGATACCGGCGCCGTCGCGGACGGGACCGGACTCGTGGCAGGCGACATCCGGCCGGCGGCCGGAGGGGAAAGTCGAGCATCGTGTCGGCTTCGGTGTCGATGTCGTCAGCTACAGTTCCCGCTCCACTCCACAGCAGAAGCAGGTACAGGGCCGGCTCGCCGAAATGGTGGAGCAGGTGCTCGCGGATCTCGGCGTCCCCGTGCAGGACACCGACCAGCAGCCCGCCGGTGATGGCATGATGCTCGTTCTGCCCGCCCGGGTACCGGCTCACATCGCGCTGCCGAGGTTGCTGCACGGTTGGCGGGCGCGGATCGCGACGGACAGCGCCGCGCATCCGTCCGACCGGATCCGTCTGCGCCTTGCCATTGCGGCAGGACCCTTCACCCCGGCCGCCGTGGGGTTCAGTGGTCAGACCATTATCGGGATCGGTCGGCTGCTCGACAGCGAGCCGTTGCGGCGCGCAGTGACCGAGCATCCGGACGCTGACCTCGTCGCTCTGGTCAGCGACCGGATCTATCAGGATGTGGTGGGGGAGCGGTATCCGGGATTGGACGTCGAGGATTTCCAATCCGTCGAGGTGAGCGTCAAGACGTACTTCGGTCGTGCCTGGCTGTGGACCGGTGGCGAGCTTTCGCGGTCGCCCGCCGCACCACGGCCGGGGGCCGGCGGCGTGGTATACGGAAGTCGCGACGTGTTCGTCATCCACGGCCCTCATCGGCAACCACGGGCGGACACGTTCGAGCTCCTGCGTGCGCTCGGCCTGCGCCCGCTTGGCTGGGACGACATGGTGACGCGGACGGGTAAGCCGGCACCGGATCGGGAGGAGGTGTTCGCGGCGGCCTTGAAAGCGGGACCGGGGGTGCTTGTCGTCATGACCCCCATGGACGAGTATGGCGACCGTTCCGACGTGCTGATGCGGGCAGGCCGCGCGCTGGCTCTCCGGCCGGACCACACGATCCTCCTTGAGATCGGCGGCGTCGGTCCGATCGCGGACCTGAACGGCCGAGCCACCGTCCGACTTACCGACGACACGGTCGACGCGCGGATTGTTTTCCAGCATCGAATCGCGCAGCGGCTGCGGCTCGTGGGCTATCCGATCGACACGAGTGGTACCGACTGGCTCGACCCGCAGCGTTTCAGCGGAACCGTCCCGCCGACCGTCGGATGACGGGTGCGGCGGAAGAAGCTTCGCGGTGGCGGCAACACCTTCGAGCACGACCACCGGACAAGTGGCCGTTGAGCCAGATCCCGCCTCCCGCACCCGTTCGCGCGGGAGGCGACCCGCATGCGATCATGGCCAGGTGAACGTTACCCGCCTGATTACCTCCGACGATGTGCCGGCGCTAACCGAGTTGCTCCGCGTCAACCGTGAGTTCCTCGCGCCGTGGGACCCGGTTCGCAGCGAGGACTTCTTCACGACAGACAGGCAACAGGCCATCATTCGGGAGGATCTCCGGCTGTACACGCAGGGATCGAAGCTGCCGTACGTCATCGTTGACGACGACGGGCGGCTCAGCGGCCGCATTACGCTCAACGGCATCGTGCGCGGCGCTTTCCAGTCATGCTCCGTGGGCTACTGGTTGGACGCTGGCCGCAATGGCCGAGGGCTGGCGACCAGGGCAGTGGCTGAGATCGTGCGGGTCGCTTTCGAGGAGTTGGGACTGCATCGGGTGCAGGCGGAGAGCTTGTTACATAACGTCAGGTCACGGCGGGTACTGGAACGCAACGGGTTCGTGCAGTTCGGTGTGGCGCCGGAGTACCTCAAGATCGCCGGCCGGTGGCAGGACCACGCTGTGTACCAGTTGGTGAACGCGACTCAGGGGACCGGCTGACACATCAGCCAGGTGCGCAATCGGACGTGAGTGGCAACCTCAACACCGACCCCACCGGTGCATCCGGTGGGGTCGGTGTTCAGCCGGGGCGAGTCCACTCCGCTGAACCTGCACCCCGCTTGGGTCAGAACAAGTGACAGGAGCCGATCACGCCGCCACCGCCACCGGCCGGCTGAAGGCCATGCCGTTGTTGTACCCGACCCGGACGGCCACGACCCAGACGCTGAGGCTGTGCCCGCGGTCCGCCGCGGTCAGCGGGTACCGGGCCGTGTTGGCACCCTCGATGGGTGAACCGTCGCGCAGCCACTGGTACCGGTACGTGGTGGTCAGCGGCCAGAAAACGCCATGGGTGGCGACCACCGTGCGGCCGGCGCGGGCGGAACCGAGGACGGCCGGGTGGGCCAGCGGTGTCAGGGCGGGCCCCCGTCCCCCGGTGATCGCCGCGGTCTGGTACATGCCGCCGGACACCTGCGTCACGTTGCTGAGCCCGGGAACGGTGACCGGAGTGAGTCGGTTGGTCGTGGTGCCGTCACCGATCTGGCCGTAGGCGTTGCCGCCCCAGGCCGCGATGGTGCCGTCCGCGCGGAGCGCGAGACTGTCCATGCTGCCGGCGCTGATCTGCTTGACATCGGTCAGACCGTCGATCACCGCCGGCGTGCTGCGGCTCGTGGTCGTACCGTCGCCGAGCGCGCCCTGGGCATTGAGACCCCAGGCCGCCACGGTGCCGTCGGACAGCAGGGCAAGGGAGTGGTCCAGCCCCGCGGCGACCTGGGTGACACCGCTCAGCCCGTCCACCACCACCGGCGTGTACTGGGATCTGGCGGTGCTTCCGGGACCGACCTCCCCGGCGATGTTGTTGCCCCAGGCCATGACGGTTCCATCCGTACGCAGCGCCAGGTTGTGCAGTCCGTGGGTGGAGATCTGCATGACCCCGGTCAACCCGTCAACGGGCGTCGGCGTATCCGACAGGATCCCGTTGTTGTTTCCCAACTCGCCGGCGATATTGGTACCCCAGGCCATCACCGTGCCGTTCGATCGCAGCGCGATCGCGTGGGACACACTGGCACCGATCTGGATCACGTCGGTCAACCCGGTCACCGTCACCGGAATGTTCCGGGACTGGTAGGTCCCGTCGCCGAAGGAGCCGATGGGGTTGCCCCAGGCGGCCACTGTCCCGTCGGCCCGCAGAGCCAACCCGAAGCTCCCGCCCGCGGCGACCTGCACCACGTCGCTCAGCCCGGCCACCTGTACGGGAACGGAGCTGTCCGCGACGGGAGTTCCGTCGCCCAAGCCGCCGTCGACCTCGATACCGCAGTCCCAGACCGTACCGTCGGAACGCAGCAGCACGGTGAGGCCGAACCCGGCCGCGACCTGGGTCACTCCCGCCGTTTCGCTCATGGCCACGGGGCTGGCCTGACGCACGGAGTCTCCGTCGCACAGCTGCCCGTACCCGTTGTCGCCCCACGCCCAGCCCGCCGCGGACCTGACCGCGGCCGGGGTCGCCGCCGACGCCCAACCCGCCGGGCCCACTGCGGCGGTCATGCCCGCCAACACGGCGACCGCCGCCACACGGGTCAACCCGCTGACCCGCCGGGAGCGGACCCGCATGCCATCGTCGGTCTTCATTCCTGCCTCCTCCTACCCTGAGGCCGGCCGTCGCCGGCCGGCGCTCAACCATCGGCACCCTGCCCCGACGACGATCCTCGATCTGGGCGCCCGAACGCATCTGGAGGATGACCAGATCTGCAGTCGCCTGCCGGACAGACCAGATAAGGCACTGCCGCCGCCCGCACCACCTCGCTAAGGCTGATGCCCTACGCGCCGCAGCTCAGGCGGCCGGGTCGAAACTACGCCGGGTGGGGCAGGTTCCGCACCGGCGGCGGGCCACCTGCCCGGCCGGGTCACTCCGGTTTCTTCCGCGCACCGCGTGCGCCACGCGATCGGCCAAGCGGCCGATCGCCGATCCACCATGATCAACTGCGCGCAAGCTCGCCGGGACCGGAATCACGAACCATGGGCGGTCAGTAGACCGAGCCGGTGCGCCTGCACGGCCGCCTCGGTACGGCTGGACACATTGAGCTTCGCCAGGATGTTCGACACGTGCACGCTCGCGGTCTTTGGGCTGATGTAGAGCGCCGCGGCGATCTGCCCGTTGGAGTGGCCATCGGCGACCAGATCAAGGACTTCGAGCTCGCGGTCGGTGAGCCGGATCCGTAGGCTCGGATGCGTGGCGGCGGATTCGGCCGGTGCGGGCGCGATCCGTAGCCGGGCGCGCCGGGCCAGCGTGCGAATGTCATCGGCGGTCGCGGCGGCGAGCCGTTCGGCCAGCAGCATGCACTCGGCCGCGGTGGCGGAGGTGTGGTCCGCACTGACGGCCGGATCCGTTGCCTGTGCCTCGGCGAGCCGGAAGAGGCTGTAACACAGCGGGTACGCCTCGGCGGCGACTCGCGTCGCGTCGACTGCCCGTTGCCAGGCTGCCACCTCGTCACGGCGGGCCAGCCGGGCCGCCTCGGCCTCGACCATGGCCGCATACCCGTGTGTCGACGGTGTGGTGTTCGGCACTTCGCGCACCAGGGCGAACAGCCGATCGCGCTCCCGGGCGGTGTCGGAGTCGCCTGACGGTGAGGAGTCGGCGATATCGGCCTCGACACGCATGCCGAGCCACAGCAGCGGCCACACGTACCGGGCGTACACGCCGGCGATCGGGCCGCCCAGGCCTCGCAGGGGATACCGCGCCTCGGTCAGTCGACCACGGCTGCGGGCCAACTCTGCCTCCAGGTAGCGCATCGGCGCGACGAACTGGAGCTCGGAGCCGTCGCCGAAGTGCCGGCGCGCCTCGCGGAGGTCCCGTTTGGCGCCCTCCTCGTCCCCCTGCCACACACAGATTTCGGCGCGCATCAGCAGGAGGGTGCTCGCGAACGCACCGCTCGGCTCGTCGGCAAGTGATTCGGTGATGAGATCGAGCGCCTCGCGCCAGCGTCCCAGACGAACGAGCGGCTCGGCGAGGTTCCCCGTGATCATCGCGCCCCAGGAACTGGCCAGCCCGACGCGGCCGGCTAGCGCCACTCCGGCGCGGGCGACCTCGGCTGCCTCGGCGAACCGACCGAGCATCGCCAGGACGTCGGACAGGTTGGTGTACCCGCGCACCGACACGGTGTGCAGCCCGTGCCGTTCGGCCAGTTCCACCCCCTCGCGCAGTGCGGCCAGGTCGCCTCGGCCATCGTCCAGGTACGCGACCACGCTGCCAAGCGTGATGAGCGCGTCGGCCTGCTGGGCGACCGCACCGACCTTCGCGGCTACGGCCACCGCCTCCCGCGCCGTGCTGGCGGCGCCTTCCATGTCGTCGGTACGCATCCGGGAGTTGGCCAGCGACGCCAGCACGACCGCGCGGGTGGGGGTGGCCTCCCCGGCGGGCAGCAGTGTCAGCGCGTCCTGGAGTTGCCGGACCGCTTCCCGGTCACGGCTCAAGGCGCGCAGCATGAACGCGCGGCGCTCCACCAGCTCGGCGCGCCGGGTGACGTCGAGGTCGAGATCTGTCTCGGCGAGCACCTGGTCCAGAATGGACAAGCCGCGGTTGGGCTCGCCGGCACCGACCACCGCATCCGCGGCCATGATGTTGAGTGCGGGCCAATCCACGCCGGCGACCTCGCTGGCGTCGGGAACCCGGGGCCAGATCTGCAACGCCCGTTCCAGGTGGCGCGCCGCCTCGGCAGGTGCGAACGCGGTGGATGCCTGCCTTCCCGCCTGCACCGATGCGGACAGCGCACGGGGTAGGTCCAGCGCGGCGTACCAGTGATGCGCCAGTGTCGCCGCGACGTTGCCGTCCTCGCCCAGCAGCGTCGGGTCGGCGGACAATGCGGCTCCGTACGCGGCGTGCAGTCGCGCCCGCTCACCGGGCAGCATGTCGTCGTAGAGCGCGTCGCGGGTCAGGGCATGCCGGAACGCGTATCCGTGACCCGCCTCGTCGACCACCAGCAGGTGGTGCTCGACGGACTCGCGCAGCGCCGGGTACAGCTGCGCCTCCGGGATCCCGGCGACGACCTCCAGCAGGCGTTCTCCCACGGATGGGCCGGCCACGGCCGCGGTGCGCAGGATGCGCTGCGCGACCTCGGACGCGGTTTCGGTGCGCGCGAGCAGCACGTCGCGCAGGGACGGCGGCAGCTCGTACGGGTCGGCGCCGCTGTCGGTCGCGGCCAGGATCTCCTCAACCAGGAACGCGTTGCCCTGCGAGCGCTCGAAGACCACGTCCATGAACTCGATGCTGGGAGTCGTCTCGCAGATCGCGTTCAGCTGCTCGGCCACCTCGGCCCGGGTGAACCGTTCCAGCTCCAGGCGTTCCAGGTTGCGCACCCGTTCCCAGGCGGTGACGAGTGGGCGCAGCGGGTGCCGCCGGTGCATCTCATCCGACCGGTACGTGAGCACCATCAGCACGCCGAGTTCGCGCAGGGTCTGCACCAGGAACGCCAGCAGGTCCAGCGTCGAGCGGTCTGCCCAGTGCAGGTCCTCGACGACGACCAGCAGGGGTCGGGCCGCGGCCAGCCGGGTGATCAGGCCAAGCACGTGCTCCAACAGCTGAGTCGGTGAACCCTCCTGCGCGGGGCCGATGCTACCCGGGCTGAGTTCGGGCAGCAGCCGCGCCAACGGCAGCCGCGCCGCGCCCAGGCACAGGTCCAGTTCCTCGCTCGGGGTGGACCGGACCACCGTACGCAGCATGTCCGTCAGGGGTGCCAGCGGCAGCCCCTCGCCGCCCAGTTCCACGCATCCGCCGGTGAGCACGCGCGCGCCCGATTCACGCGCGATGCGGGCGATCTCCTGGACCAGGCGGCTCTTTCCCACGCCCGCCTCACCGGCGACCAGTGCGACGTGCGGTTCCCCGGCGACGGCCTGGTCCAGCAGGGAGCGTAGCCGGTCCAGTTCCGTACGACGGCCGACCAGGACGGGGCTGACCAGCTCGCGATTCACGCCGAAACGGTACGTTATGGAGAGGGCATCAGACCATCCGACCATCGGCCACTTTGAAGTCATTCCTCCCCGGCCGGTGCCGGCGCGACGAACCGGATCGGGCGTACCGGCCGCCACGGCACCGCCGGGAGCAGGATCCAGAGGGCGTAGGCCCCGAGCAGGGCTCCCACCACGACGAGCGCGCCGGCCAATCCGAGCCACCCGACCAGCGGCGCCGTGATCAGCGAGCCGGCCGCGATCCCGGCGATCGCGGCCGGGAACGCCAGGCCGTACGCGCGGGCCAGGACGCTCTCGTCCAGGCGCCGAGCGAGGGATGTGTCCACCACGACCTCGACCGTCACGGAACCGGCCCCGAGCGCGGCGGCCAGCATCACGGCCACGGGCATGGACGGCACCACGGCCAGCAATGCCGCGGGCGCGGCGGCCACCAGCAGGGTGACACCGACCAGCCGGAGCGGGTCCTGAACCCGCAACCGCGCCGCTACCGCCGCGCCGATCAACCCGCCGACGCCGATGCCGGCCAGCAGGTAGCCGTAGCCGCTGTCGCCGCTGCCCAGCCGCCGGCTGAGCATCAGCAACAGCACCGTGTGAGCGCCGTAGACAAGGCTACACACGATGTCGGCGCCGATGATGCGCAACGCAATCGCGTCGCTCCGCAATGCCGCGATTCCCTCGCGGAGTGCGGGCCGCCGACCCGAGTCGCTGGTGGATCGCGGATCCCGCGCCGGCGGCGCGAGCCGGGTGCCGAGGCCGACCAGGAACAGCGCCGATACCGCGAACGTACCGGCGTTGATCACAAACGCCCAGGCCGGGGAGTGCAGGAGCAACAGCAAGGCGCCGCCGGCCGGACCGGCGACCACCGATGCGGCCCCGATGGCCGACCGCGTGGCAGTGGCCGCCGGCAGGTCGGCTTCGCTGACGATCCCGGACGTGGTCGCCGCGACACACGGTGGGTACACCACCGAGGCGACGGTGGAGGCCGCTGCGAGCACCGGCGCGAGGAACACCGGCAGACCGGCCATCGCCACCGCGGCCAGGAGAATCATCATCGCGGCCCGGATCAGATCGGAGGCGATCATCAACCGGCGCCGGTCATAGCGGTCGGCCAGCACCCCACCCAGTGGACCGAACACCACCATCGGCAGCACACGGGCGCAGGTCGCCGCCGCCGTCCAGGCCACCGAGTGGGTCCGGCTGAACACCAGGGCAAGCAGTGCGAGGTTGTAGAGCCAGTCACCCAACTGGGAGATGGCGAGCGCGGCAAGCAGCCGCCGTAGCGGCGGATTGCGGCGGAGTGCGATCAGCATGCTCCGCCGAGCGTTGGCTGTTTCGTCCATGCCGTCAGCGTCTCGATAAGGTACCGCCGCTCGCATCGGGCAGCTTCCTCGTCCCTGGCGCGCGGCTACCTCAGACCCCGCTGAGCAGGGTCTTGGGCCGCCCGCGACGGTCCGGCCCTGTCAGGGCGGCCGCGGCCGGGATCGGGGCGGTTACCGGCCCTCCCGAGGCATCGGTCGGCGTGCGCTGACCGATCGGCCGGATCAGCGACCCCGCTGCTCGTCGGCCAGGTCGGCGGCCATCCGGGTGAGGGCGTTCTTGATCTCCTCCAGTGGCTTACCCCTCGCGAGCCAGTGCTCCACCTGCTCCGCTGTCAGGGCGGCCATGAGAGCGTCGGCACGGATCTCGGGATCGGCCGCGTTCGCTTCCGCGAGCAGGATGCGGCAGTGGTGCTGCCACAACTGATGCGATCCGGTCCGCAGCCGGGCGCCGGGGCTTGCCATCTGCGACATCTTCACCAGATCGAGATGCCTTGTCAGGTAATCCAGGTACTTGTCGATGAAGGCGACCAGCCGCTGCTGCGGCGGCGCGCCGGGACCGAGCGGTGGCGGACCGGTCAGAAGCCGTTGCTGGAGTTCGGCTTCCCGCTGGTCGAGTAGCGCGGCCGCAAGCCCGGACTTGTCGCCGAAGCGGCGGTAGAGCGTTCCCTTGCCGACCTGGGCCCGCGCCGCCACGTCGTCCATCGTCACGGCGGCCATGCCTTTCTCGGCGAACAGTCGCTCCGCGGCCTGGAGCACCTTCGCCCGGTTGCGAGCCGCGTCCGCCCGCTCCTTCTTAGGGCCGGGCGACCGGCTGTCGATCTGTGGCACAGGTCTCACCATGAAACGGACTTTAGTCCATGTAGCTCGGCGTTGCTGCTGGATGTAACCGGACTGAAGTCCTGTTAGCTCTATCGGAGGTTGTCATGCCCAAGTTGTTGAGCATCTCGTCGTCTCCACGTGGCGCCGGTTCCTCGTCGTCATCCGAATCCCTGCGGATCGCGGAGGAGTTCATCTCCGCGTATTCCGCCGCTCATCCCGAGGATGAGGTCGAGCGCTGGGACCTGTGGGACGGTTCGCTGCCCGACTTCCGCGTCGGCGCCCTGGCGAAGATGACGGTCCTCACCGGGGGTACGCTCACCGGCCCGGAAGCCGCCGCCTGGAAGGCTGTCCGCGACGTGTTCGACCGGTTCGACGCGGCGGACAAGCTGCTGTTCAGCGTGCCGATGTGGAACTCCTCGGTGCCCTATGTCCTCAAGCAGTTCATCGACATCGTGAGCCAGCCCGGCTGGGTGTTCGACGTCGACGCCGAGACCGGCTACCGGGGCCTGTACGCGCCCCGCCCGGTCGCCGTGATCTACACGAGCGCGGTCTGGGCGCCGGGGCTACCGCACGCGTTCGGCGCCGACCACCAGTCGTCGTTCTTCGAGGACTGGCTGCGGTGGGCCGGCATCACCGACATCGCCTCGGTCCGGTTCCATCCGACGCTGACCGGGGACTGGGACGCAGCCCGGTCTGTCGCGTCCGCCGAAGTGCGCGACCTCGCCAAGCGCTTCTGACCGCGACAGCATCCAGAGCGGTCCGCCCGCAATGGGCGGATCATCGCCGCACCGGGTTGATTTGATCAGGTCCTGAGCGGTTCGGGCGGGCGCTCGGCCGGGGTTGCCGGCCGAGCGCCCGCGCGTGGTCGCCCGCCCGGTGGTCGGGCCGCAGAACAGACCGGTGGCGACGGTGAACGGGCGGTCCGCCGGCGCGCTCGGCGGACGGCGTGCCGGTTCCAGGTCAGCAGCCGAAGTCGCGGCGGGCCGCGGGCGGGCTCCTTCGGGGTTGGTGCAGACTGGGCCGTGTACCCCTGGTTGGCCCACTTCGCCATGACGACCACCGATCCGGCGCGCATGTTCGGCCAGGCCCGGCGGCACCGGGAGAGCCTGGGCCGCATCGACCTCGCGCGGAACCTGCTTGTGCTCGCCGACGTGCCAGGGGCGGACGAGCGGGACCACGCCGGCGTCACGATCTGCCTGGATGTCCAGGAGCGCTGGGACAGATTCGTGCAGAGCGGCTGACCCGTCGCGTACCCGATGCGGTGCCCGCACCGCGAGCGCCGGTGTGACGCGCCTACCAGGTTTGTTGTCTGGGCTATTTGGTCCTATAATCGGGTGCCCTGTCGTCCGCGCCTTCATCGAGCGCAATCCCCGGTACGCGCACCCGCTCGACCGGTCCTGACGGGGGAGCGGGCCGTCCGTTGAAGGGACTCGGAAGTCCTTCACGCCTGGAGGATCCGTGCGTCGCTGAAATACGATTGGCTCATGGGCGACGAACACAAAGCTCCGCCGGCGAAGCCGCGGAGGATCAGCCAGCGGGGCATCGCCACCCGCGAGCGGATCGTCGAGGCGGCGAACCGGCTGATGTTCGTACGCGGAGTCAACGCCACGACTCTCGACGACGTGCGAGAGGCGAGCCAGACGAGTAAGTCCCAGCTCTACCACCACTTCGACGACAAGCAGGAACTCGTGCGAGCGGTGGTCAAGTACCGCGGCGCTCTGGTGCTGGAGCGTGAGCACGGGCGGCTCGAACGGCTCAAGTCGTTCTCCGGCCTGGTCCGGTGGCGTAACGCGCTGGTGCAGGCCAATTCGCTGCAGAACGGAGCCTACGGGTGCGGACTCGGGTCGATGGCTGTCGAGTTGTCCGATCAGGATGAGCAGGCTCGCTCGATGCTGCTGGAGACGTTCGCGGCGTGGGAGAAGCTGATCAGCGACGGCCTGCACCGGATGCGGCAGGGCGGTACGTTGGCCGAGGACGCCGATCCCGACAAGCTGGCTACTGGCCTGATGGCAGCTCTTCAGGGGGGTTACCTGCTCGCGAACGCCGCGCATGACGTGGCGCCGATGGAGGTGGCTCTGGACATGGCGTTGGAACACATCAGGTCGTTCCTGGTGGAACCCGGCGCAGCAACCCGCTGACCAACGCGCTCGACAGGGTCCGCTGGCGCTGCCCCGACCGTCCCGGGTTCACCGCGCGGGTGTGAGTTGCCTGACGCAGCCCAGCCAATCTCGGTACACCTGGACGATTTCGTCCCGACTGGACGGCGTAGCCATCGATGTCATGAGGTCCCCACCGGTCGCCGCCTGCATTGGTCGTCAGCAGATGCGAGGACCCCAGCAGCCGCGACGCCAGGTGCCGGTCGTGCCGGCAGGAGTCACCGGCGGACGGGTAGGTGGTCATGCGCCGGGTCGGCCCGCGCCACCGAGTCAGGGGCGAACACTGATGATCGTCTTCCCCGTGCGTCGCTCGGTCGGGTTGAGAGCGGCGACTGCATCGTCGAGCGTCGCGACGTTGCCGATGTTCGTCCGCAGTCGCCCGTCACGCGCGCGCCGCACGATCTCGCCCAGTTGGGCACGGTCGGACTCGACAACGAAGTCGACCGCCAAGCCGTCAGCGGGCCGCGCCTCGGGCGGGCCGACGATGGTCACCAGTGTGCCTCCGGCTCGAATCAGGCCCGCCGACCGCCGCTGGATGTCGCCGCCGATGACATCGAAGACCAGGTCGACGCCGCCGATGTCTTCCAGGGCATCGTTTTCGAGGTCGACGAATTCCATGGCGCCGAAGTCGAGCGCCTTCTGGCGGTCGGCGGCCCGTCCGCTGCCGATGACGTACGCGCCGAACTCACGTGCGAGTTGAGTCACCAGCGCCCCGACGGCGCCGGCCGCGCCGTGCACGAGAACGCTCTGCCCCGCCTGAAGGCGGCCGTGCTCGAACAGGCCCTGCCAAGCGGTCAGGCCCGAGATCGGCAGGCTGGCGCCCACCGTGAAGTCGACGTCACCCGGCAGCGGCGCGAGGTTGCGCGCCTCGACGGCCACATACTCCGCCAGGGTGCCGTCGCGGGTCCAGTCCGTGAGGCCGAACACCCGCTGCCCCACAGACAGTCCCGCCGTCCCATAGCCGAGGGCGCTGACCACACCGGCCAGCTCGTGCCCGGGGATCGACGGCGTGCGGTCGCGGTCGAGGCGATCGGTCCAGGTCGAGGGCCACGCCAGTTCGGTCGGGACGAATCCCGACGCATGAACCTCGACGACGACGTCGTTTATCGCCGCCCGCGGCTCGGGCCGCTCGACCAGCGTCATCCCGGCCATTCCCGCAGCCTGGTCCGTGACCACGATCGCTTTCATCCGTACCTCCCTGATGTCAATCCTCGCCGCCATACCTGGTGGGGATCCCTGCATTGGACTATATCGTCCAGTGTAGGTGCGAGACCGGCGGCCCGGCCTGACGAGTGCCTGCCCTGACGACCGTCGACAGCGCTGCCGGTCCAGGCCGCTGGCGGCGGGTGGGGTCGCCGGACGAATCCACATCAACCCCTCTCTGGGCACGATAGTCCAGTTGGTCGACAGCCCGGTCGCGGACGTCCGCGCCGCCCCCTCGTACCGGGGGCGGGCGAGCCGATCCCTCAATTGCCTTTGACGAGTGGGCATCCGCCCACTTAAGGTGAGCGGGTGCCACGCTTCCCGAGGCAGCCGACCGCCCACCCGCTCCGCCGCATCGCGGACGCGTGGAGGTCGGGCGACTGCGACGAGCTGGTCGCGGAGCAACGTCAGATTCTCAAGGATCGCGCGGCCACCATCACCGCCCAGAGGCCCCGGACATGACCGGCGCCCACTCGCTTGCCGCGATGGTCGATCGGACGCTGGAAGGCGACCTCGTGCGGCTCGAACCGCTGGGATACCAGCATGCGGCCGGCCTCGCCACGGCATGCGAGGAAGACCGGGCGTCATACGCCTTCACCTGGGTACCCACCGCGGCCGAGGTCGGCTCCTACATCGAAGCCCAACTCGCGCGAGCGGCCACCGGCAAACTCGCGCCGTTCGCCATCGTCAACAGGGCCTCAGGCCGCACGGTCGGCGCGACCGCGTACTGGGACCCGCGACCCTGGCCCGACGGCACCGGCCTGTGCGCGATCGAGGTCGGCTTCAGCTGGCTCGCTGCATCGGCACAGGGTCGTGGTATCAACACCGAGGCCAAGCTGCTGCTGTTCGAGCACGCTTTCACCAGCTTCGGGGTCGCCCGGGTGGACCTGAAGACCGATGCCCGCAACCAGCGATCGCGAGCGGCCATCGAAAGCGTCGGAGGCAAATTCGAAGGCGTGCTCCGCCGCTGGTCTCGATCCTGGGCCCCGGGTGAGGAGGGTCAACTTCGGGACTCCGCGATGTACTCGATCCTCGCACAGGAGTGGCCGGAGCGGAGGCAACAGCTCATCGCACGCCTGGCCAAGCATCATACCGAGCATCCTCCACGGATCGGATGAGCGCACCGCGAGGAACCCGAACTCCGACCATCGCCGGCCTGGCCGGCGTCGGCGTCGAAACGCTGTATCGGCACTTTCCGCAGCGCTCGGACCTGATCAAGGCGGTGTTCCAGCGCGAGGTGGATGCCTGTGCCGATGCGGCACGGGCAGACCGATACCTGGAGTACCTTGCCCGACGCCCCGACCGCCACCACGCGCGGTGGTGGAAGCTGCGGGATGTACCGGGTCGGCGGGACCACGCACCTGCCCAACGTGGTGTCCACCGCGCAGGTCCCGCAGGGATACGACCAGATCGAGTGGGACGTGAGCTGGCTGTCGGAGAGCGCGCGGCAGCTGACGCTGAAACCGGGCCAGAAGGCCACGATAAGCGTCACGCTGGACGCCTCCGGGCTCACCGAGCCCGGCTCGTACACCGCGACACCGGAGCAGAGCACGGACACCCCGTACACACTCGCTCCGCTGCCGGTCTCGCTGCGGGTGACCACGGCCGGCTCCTGAACCGGCGGCGGTGCGGATTCCGGCGTCGAGGGCCGGCGTCGAGGGCCGAGGCCGGTTCGGCTGGCGGCCCAGCGTGGGCGCGAGGCGTGTCTGAAAACGTCGCTCATTCGGTACTGTTGCGGCACCGACCAGCGAAGAGCAGGTGAAGACGACATGACCGGCAAACCGCCCACGATCGCCGATGTGGCCCGGGCCGCGGGGGTGTCGGTGCCGACGGTCTCGCGCGTGCTGACCGGCTCGGTTCCGGTCGGGCAGAAGCGGCGGGAGCTGGTCGAGCGGGCCATCGACGAGTTGGGTTACCGTCCGAACGCGGCGGCGCGGGCGCTGGTCAGCGGTCGGCGTTCGCTGATTGCCGTGCTGGCCGCCAACACCTCCCGGTACGGGTACGCCCGCACGGTCGAGGGCATCGAGGAAGCGGCGCGGGCCGCCGGCTACATGGTCGTTATCACGGTGGTCGAGACGGCCGAGGCCGATGACGTGAACACCGCGGTCGACATGGTGCTCAGCCACTCGGTGGCCGGGGTGATCGTGCTCGACTTCGATGAGCCGGGTCACGCCGCGCTCACCGCGCTGCCCCCGACCCTACCGGTGGCCGTGGCCGCCGCGTCGCCGTCACGCTCGATCACGCTGCCCCGGGCGTACCTCGCCGACCAGCACGGCGCCAGGCAGGCCACCGAGTACCTGCTGTCGTTGGGGCACTCCTGCGTCCATCACATCGCGTTGCCGAGTTCCGGGCGCAAGGGCGGGCGCACCGCCGGCTGGCGTGCCGCGCTCAAGGCCCGCGGTATCGAGCCACCGCCCGCGTTGTCCACGTCGTGGGACCTTCCGGACGCCTACGCGGCAGCCAAGGCCCTCGCCGCCGACCCCGCGGTCACCGCGGTGCTCGCGGGCAACGACGAGGTGGCGCTCGCGGTGCTCCGTGCGCTTGCCGAGCAGGGCCGACGTGTTCCAGAGGAGGTCAGCGTCGTCGGCTTCGACGACCAGCCGATTGCCTCACTCGTCACGCCGGCGCTCACGACCGTCGCGCAGGATTTCGCCGAACTCGGCCGGCAGAGTTTCGCCCTCCTCGACCGGGCAGTCAACCGATCGGGCGGCGCCAGGACGGTCAGTGTCCCCGCGCGCCTGGTCATCAGGGAAAGCACCGCGCGCCGCGCGCGGTGAGCCCGGCGGCGACCGCCTGTGCCGCCCGCGGTCTGGGGTCTGACCCGGCGGCGTACCCGCGCCGCAGCGGACGCGGACGTGCCGGCAACAGGCGTGACAGAATGATAACGCTTTCAGAAATCTCCGGGAAACTCTTGCGCTCTCGTCTGATCAACGTTTTCATGGTCGGCACGTACGAGGAGCAGGAGCGCGACTTGAGTTCGATCGGCGTAAGCACCGGCGGTGGCCTGACGTTGACCGTGACCTGGGACGAACTGTCCCCGGCGCGGATCGGGCTGCGCCTTCCCGGTCAGCCGGTGGGGGACGCGTCATCGCAGCCGCTGGTGGAGGCTCTCAGCACGGACCATGGGCGCAACTGGTCCGGCCGGCGCTTCGTCACCACGGCGATCGGGCAGCGGCTGCGCTACCGCGGTCACCGGGTCGAACGCCGGGGTGCGTGGCAGACCCTGTCGCTGACCCAGTTCGACGAGGCCACCGGACTGGAGTTCGTGTCCGTGCTGTCGGTTCACGACGACCACCGGGCGGTACGGGGCATGACTCGGGTGCACAACCGGGGCACCGGCACGGTCACGCTGCTTGCGGTCAGCTCCCTGGTGTTCGCCGACTTTTCGTGGCAGGACGCCGGGAGCCTCGACACGATGACGCTGCTGCGTGGTCACAGCGACTGGCTGGCCGAGGGCCGGTGGGTCGAGCGGGGCCTGCGGGAGTGCGGCCTGCCCGACCTGGCGTTCGGCCGGCTGCCGCTGCGGACCCGGGGGTGTATCGAGGCGAGCAGCGTCAGTAGCTGGTCGACCGCGTACGAGTTGCCGACGGCGGTCATTCGCGACAGCCGCACCGGCCGCGGGTGGTCCTTCCAGATCGAGCACAACGGCGGCTGGCTGTGGCAGGTCGGTGAACTGGCCGACGGGCTGTACCTAACCCTGTCGGGACCGACCGACGAGCATCACCAGTGGCGGCTGCGGCTGGCGCCGGGGGAGTCGTTCGAGACGGTTCCGGCCACCCTGGCCCTGGAAGACAGCGATGGTCACGGACCCATCGGGGCTCTGACCGCCTTCCGTCGAGCCTCCGTCGGCGCCGCACGCGCCGGAAACCTGCCCGTGGTGTTCAACGACTACATGAACACGGTGCGCGGCGACCCGAGCGCCGAGGTGTTGCATCCGCTGATCGACGCCGCGGCCGACGCGGGCGCGGAGTGCTTCGTCATCGACGCGGGTTGGTACGCCAACGACGGCGACTGGTGGGACAGCGTCGGGGAATGGCAGCCCTCCCCGCACCGGTTCCCCCAGGGCATCGACGAGGTGTTGGATCACATCCGTCGCCGTGGCATGGTTGCCGGGCTGTGGCTCGAACCCGAGGTCGTCGGCGTCAACAGCCCCATGGCGCTCAAGCTTTCCGACTCCGCGTTCCTGTGCCGTGGCGGGGTGCGGGTCAGCGAACACGGCCGCTACCATCTCGACTTCACGTCGGAGGAGGCGGTCGCGTTCCTCGACGCGGTCGTTGCCCGGCTGGTCAACGAGCACGGCGTCGGGTACTTCAAGTTCGACTACAACATCCGCGCCGGCGCCGGCTCGGACGCGCGCACGGACAGCGCCGGACACGGCCTGCTGCTGCACAACCGTGCGTACCTGGCATGGATCGACGCGCTGCGGAAGCGCCATCCGGGGCTGTTACTGGAAAACTGCGCGTCCGGCGGGATGCGGCAGGATTTCGCCACTGTCTCGCGGTTCGACGTGCAGTCGACCTCCGACCAGGAGGACGCCCACGCCTACGCCCCGATCGCCGCGGCCGCGACGATGCTCGTCCTGCCGGAGCAGGCCGGAAACTGGGCCTACCCGCAACCGGGAATGTCCGACCAGGACATCACGTACAGCCTCTGTACGGGCATCCTCGGTCGGCTGTACCTGTCCGGCTGGCTCAACCGCCTGGACGCGGCCCAGCACGGCATCGTCGCGTCGGCCGTCCAGGCCCACAAGAGGTTGCGCCACCGCATCGCGGTCTCCAGCCCGTTCTGGCCCCTCGGCCTGCCCGCCTGGGACGATCCGTGGATCGCGCTGGGATTGCGCGACGGCGACGACGCGCTGTTCTTGACGGTCTGGCGGCGCGGCGCCCGGCCCGGCATGGTCAGCGTCCCCCTGCCGCCCGCTCCGCCGGGGCGGCGCTGGGACGCGCCCACCGCCGTGTTCCCCGCCCACTCGCCGCTGTCGGTGGCGTTGGACGCCCGGGCCGGCTCGGTCGAGGTCCGCGACGAGTCGGGGCTACACACCGCCAGGGTGGTCGCCCTCGAGGCGGTACCGCACCACTGACATCCATCACCCGTACGACCGGTGTTTTGAGGACCGAAGCAAAGGAGGAGAGATGCGAAGAGCGCTCGGCGCGGCAGTCGCCGTGCTGGTGTCACTAGCCGTGGCCGCCTGCACCGACCCCGGATCAGGCGACGTCAACGGTTCGGCACCCGCGACGTGGCCCGCGGAGACGGCCAAGCTCGACGGCGTGACCCTGACCATCTGGGCCGCGCAGAATAGCAACACCGTCGCGAAGAAAGTCATCTCCGACTTCGAGTCCGCGACCGGCGCCAAGGTCAACGTCGTGACCGTGCCGGACCCCTACGAGCAGGATCTGCAGACCAAGGTCGCCTCCGGGGACAAGCCCGACCTCGCCTTCTGGCAGCCCACCGCCTCCGAGCTGACCAGCCTCAACGCGACCAACAACCTGCAGCCCCTGGACGGGGCGCCGTGGGTGAGCAAGTTCAAGCCGGCCTTGCAGGACATCACCGGCATGCTCAACGGCAAGCGCTACGCGGCCCTGATCTCCAGCCCCGCCGTGGAAGGCGTGTACTACAACAAGCAGGTCTTCGCGAAGTACGGCATCGTGAGCCTGCCGAAGAACTTCGGCGAGATGGTCGCCGACGCCCGAACGATCAAGTCGAAGGGCGGGACCGCCTTCTACGGAATGGGTGCCGACCGGTGGGCCACCCAGTGGTGGGTGCAGGTCCAGTTGGCCGACGCCGCCAAGGCGGGCCTGTGGGACCGGGTGAACAAGAACCAGGAGAAGTTCACCGACCCGACCATTCTCAACGCCATAAAGACCTACAAGACCCTTGTCGACGAGGGACTGTTCAATTCGAACATCACCTCGGCGACCTTCGTCGACCAGGGAAAGGCTCTCCTGGCCGGGGACGCGGCGATGGTCGTCCAGGTCAACTCGTTCTTCGGCGAACTACAGGCGTCGGCCAGCAGCGACGAACTGAACCAGAAGATCGGTTTCTTCCCGATCTCGCCGTCGGGCAACGTCGGGACGTTCATCCCCGACCAGTCCAACTCCCTGGTCGCCTTCAAGACCGGTGACGCCAAGCGGGAGTCGGCCGCACGGCAGTTCCTGGAGTTCTGGCTGGGGTCGGAGTACCCGAAGTTTCTCGCCGACCAGAACACCGTGTCGCTGGAGACCGGGATCCCGTCGCCGCAGACCGTGCCGGACGCGCTTACCGCGGTCAGCGACGCGCTGGCAGGCTCGGTCGGTTCCATGCAGGCACTGGCGGTCGCCAATCCGGACCTGTACATCAACCTGGCCAACATGCTCAGCGGCAAGATGACGCCCGAACAGGTGGCCGCGACCACGCAGGCCCAGTTCGCGCAGCTGGCCAAGGCCATCGGCGCGACAGGGTTCTGACGCGCACCAGGCAAGTGACCACGACCAAACCACAGCGGGAGCGACGCAGCATGAGTCTGACCGCAATGGCAGCCGCCGCTGATGCCGAAGGCGGTGTGCCCGGTGCCACCGGGCGCACCGCCCGGCGGCGCAACACTCTCCGCCCGGTCCAACCGTGGTGGTTCCTGGTGCCGGCCTTCGCCGTGCTTGTCACGTTCTTCCTGATCCCGACGCTGTACAACCTGATCTACGCGTTCACCGACTGGTCGAGTTTCAAGGCGGCGATCAGGCCAGTGGGGCTGGACAATTTCCGCTCGCTGCTGGACAACGGCATCCTGCTCACGGACCTGCGCACCACGCTCATCTACGCCGTGCTCGTGGCGTTGTTCCAGAATCTGTTCGGTCTTCTCCTCGCGCTGCTGCTGGAGGCCGACACCCGGCTCAACAGGTTCGGCCGGGTGATGTTCTTCATCCCGGTCATCATGTCCGCGCTGGCCGTCGGGTACATCTTCCGGGCGCTGCTGAAGCCGACCGGGGCCGTCGACACCCTCCTGAGCGCGCTGAGCGGCCGGCACGTCGACTACGCGTGGCTGGCCGACACCCGGTGGACACTGCTGTACGTCGCGCTCATCCACTCCTGGAAGTGGATGGGCCTGGCGATGCTGATCTACCTGGCCGGTCTCAAGACCATCGACCTCGACGTGCTGGAGGCCGCGCGCATCGACGGGGCCACGCCGTGGCAGCGGTTCTGGCGGGTACGGTTTCCGTTGCTGGCTCCCGCGATGACGTTCAACGTCGCGACCGCGCTGCTCGGCTCGATGAACAGCTTCGACATCGTCCAGGCCACCACAGGAGGGGGACCGGCGCAGACCACCGAGATCCTCAACATCTTCATCTACCGAACCTTCGGGCAAGGTCTGTTCGCACAGGCCACCACGATGAGTCTGGTGCTGCTGCTGGTCATCGCGCTCATCGCCTTCCCCACGATCTGGCTACTCCGGCGAAGAGAGCGAGTGCTGCAGTGACCCGGGTCCACGTTCGCCGCCAGGTTCGGCGCCTCATCCGTCCCGCCGTCGTCGTCGCTCTGCTGGTCGTGTTCATCGGAGTGCCGATGTGGTTGGTGGTTGTCACCTCGGCCAAGACCCAGGGCGACGCGCTCAACCCGAGCCTGTCGCTGCCCGAGCACGGGTGGCACTTCGGCGGCAACTACGCCAAGGCATTCACCGACGGCCGCGCCTGGCAGGCGTTTCTCGGCAGCGTGTCGATGGTCGTGCCGTCGGTGGTGGTGCTGCTGCTGTTCGGCTCGATGGCGGCCTGGGTGCTGGCACGCCGCAGCGGCCTGCTCATCTCACTGCTGTACTCCGTCGCGATCAGCGGGATCGTGCTGCCCCCGGCGGTGATCACCCTGGTGCTGTTGCTGCGGCAGCTCTCGCTCGCGGGTACGGTGCCGGGCATGGTGCTGGTCTACGCCGGCATCTACATGTCGACCGCGATCTTCTTCATCACCGGCTTCGTCCGCACCATCCCCCGGGAACTGGAGGAGGCGGCCCGGGTCGATGGCGCCGGGCCGGTGCGCATCTTCCTCACCGTCATCGTGCCGCTGCTGCGCCCCGTGCTGGCCACGGCGACCATCCTGATCTGCCTGTACATCTGGAACGACGTGTTCTACGCGTTCTTCGTCATCGGCGGGCGCAAGGACACCCTGCCGTTGAACCTGTTCCAGGTCGCCAGCGCCGGCCTGTACCTGAACAACTGGCATCTCATCTTCGCCTACGTGGTGCTCATGACCATCCCGCTGCTGGTCGTTTTCACCGTCGCGCAGCGCCGCATCATCTCGGGCATCACCGGCGGCGCCGTCAAGTAAGGGCCGGGCATGGGGCCGTCGGGCTTGCCGAGCACGGGCGGCTCCACGGTCTCCGCCGGGTGCTCGTGGCCGCCACTGCGGAACAGTCACGGCACGGAGGGCGCGGGTTTCCGGCCGGGACGGGTTCGCACGGGTGACGAGGAACGCGAAAGCACGCGGCGGTTCCCCAACACGGCGATCAGCCGTTTTCGACAGGTAAAGCAGATCACGCCCGATGACCGGACGTTTCGATTGCGGGTGCCGCGTGCGGTCCGTTGGTGGACGGACAATCGGGGTAACACCCAGCGATGAGAGCGAGCATTCCGCTGGGCCGCATCGCCGGGGTGAAGGTCGGCGTCAATTGGAGCGTGCTGCTCATCTTCGCGCTGATCGCGTCGACCCTGGCCGGCGCGCGACTCCCGGCGAGCTACCCAGGAAACCCAGGATGGGCCTACGCGGCGGCCGGCGTGGGTGCCGCGCTCGTGTTCTTCGCCGGCCTGCTCGCACACGAGATCTCCCACGCGATCGTCGCCCAGCGCAACGGCATCGCGGTGGAGGGCATCACGCTGTGGCTGTTCGGTGGCGTCGCCCAGCTGCGCGGTGAGGCCGCCAAGCCGGGGGCGGAGCTGCGCATCGCCGGAGTCGGGCCACTGGTCAGTCTGATCATCGGGCTGTTCTTCGGCGGTATCGCCGCGGTGCTGCGTGTTACCGGCCAGTCCGGCCTGGTTGGCGGGGTGTTCCTCTGGCTCGGTGCCATCAATGTCGCGCTGGCGGTGTTCAACCTCCTGCCGGCGGCCCCTCTCGATGGCGGTCGACTCCTGCGGGCCGCGTTGTGGAAACGCCGCGGCGACCGCCTCTGGGCTGCGGTCGCCTCCGCGCGCGCCGGCCGCGTTCTCGGCCTGGTACTGATTGCGCTGAGCGTGGTGCTGTTCATCCGTACCCGCGCGTTCGGGCAGCTGTGGCTGGCTCTGATCGGCTGGTTCCTGTTCGGCGCGGCGGCGGCGGAGGAACGGCAGGCCCGGCTCGGGGCGCTGCGCGTCGAGGCGGTCATGTCACGCGATCCCGAGACTGTCGCCGCCGACCTGAGCGTACGCGAGTTCATCGACCGGTACCTTCCCAGCCATCGTCACTCGACGTTCCCGCTGACCGTCGATCAGCGACCCGTCGGACTGGTCACCCTCGAGCAGGCCCGACAGGTTCCCCTGGAACAGCGGGACTCCACGCTGCTGCGCGACGTGGCGTGCCCATCCGGTGAGGTGGCCCTCGCGTCCCCACACGAGCCGCTCAGCCAACTGCTGCCCCGACTGCGGCAGTGCGCGAACGGGAGGGCTCTGGTGGTCGCCGACCAGCGGCTGGTGGGGATCGTGACCCCCACCGACATCACCCGTGCCGCCCAGTCCCCGCTGACCGCCGCACCCCGTCGATGACGCGCGCCGGGTCGACGCGACGTTACCTGACCGATCCCCTCGGCGGGCGGCGCGGGCGGCCGGTGCCCGGTGCCGATCCGTCGAAGCTGCGTTTGAACTCGGGGCACTCGACCAGCGGCTCGTGCGTGCACGTGGCCGCGTGCCGCAGGCTGTCCCGCATCCTGGTCAGGCGAACGATGTCGTCCTCCAGCTCCCGGGCCTTGTCTGCCATCCGCGCGCGCAACACGGTGTCGTTTGGCGTGGCCACCAGGAACCGGGCGATCTCGGCGATGCTGAACCCGGCACCGCGGGCGCACGCGATCAGCGCCAGGCGCCCGAGAACGTCCGGGCGGTAGGCGCGCCGCAGGCCGTTGCGACCGGCGGGAGCGATGAGCCCCCTGCGCTCGTAGAAGCGCAGCGCCGAAGGCGCCAGCCCGCTGCGCTCGGCGACATCGGCGATGTCCAGTAGGGCTTCGGTCATGACATCTCCCCTTGACTTGAATTGCGGTTCAAGTCAAACACTAGCCTGCATGAACATCCTTCACCTCAACTGCGGATCGGTACGCCAGATCGAAGCCACCTACGACGGGCCACCGCCCCGACGCGCGGTCAACCACTGCCTGCTGGTCGAGACCGGCGCGCACGGTCTGGTGCTCGTCGACACGGGACTCGGCCTTGACGATGTGCGCGATCCGGCGCAGACCCTGGGCGCCGAATGGGTCGCCATGACCCAGGCCGTACTGGCCGAGGAGGAGACCGCCGTCCGGCAGGTCGCCGCGCTGGGGTACTCGCCAGCGGACGTACGGCACATCATCGTGACCCACCTCGACGTCGACCACTGCGGCGGTCTGCCCGACTTTCCCGATGCGCAGGTCCACGTCCTCGCCGCCGAACTCGACGCCGCGAAGGCCGAGGCGCCCAGCTTCCGGTACCGTCCGTCCCACTGGGCACACGGCCCGAACTGGGTCGGCCACGCCACAGGCGATGACAAGCCGTGGTACGGATTCGCTTCGATCCAGCCGCTGGACCGGAATCCGGACATCCGGCTGATCCCGCTCGGCGGCCACACCAGTGGCCACACCGGTGTCGCCGTCCGCGACGGTGACCGGTGGCTGCTGCACTGCGGCGACGCGTACTACTACCACCGGGAACTGGACAGCGAGCCGCAGCCGCATCCACTGCTCGATATCGTGCAGACCCGCTCGGAAGTCCACCACGACCTGCGCGTCGGGACCCAGGCAAGGCTGCGCGAACTGGTGCGTGACCACGGCGACGAGGTTTCGGTCTTCAGCGCCCACGATCCCTGGGAGTTCGACCGGTACCGCTGATCCGGCGGCGCGCGCCGACGGTGAGCGACACGGCTTCGGAGCCGAAGACCGCGTCGTCCAAGGCGCTCGCCGGGCCGCACCGCCGGGTCGGTCGTCCTCTATGGACGGCCGACCCGGCGGGAGCCCCCGTGCGGCTACCAGTGCGGGGCAGCGCGGCGATGACCGTGGTGAGCAGGCCGGAGATCCCCCTCGGCCGCGGGGATGGCCGGATGGTTCAGGCCAGGATCAGCTCGACCACCGGCACCGCCACGCCGGGACGCTGGATGGGCAGCAGCAGCGTCAACGTGCCTTCCGGCTGCCCGGACGCCTGGTGCTGGATCAGCTCGGTGTGCTCGGGTGTGAGCGTGCGCACCTCCGAGTGGTCGTGCAGCATCCGCGCGTACGCCACCCGCCCGGCCAGACCGGGCAGGTGCACGTGCCCCATCGGCCAGGCGAACAGGTGCAGGTACAGGCGGTTGCCGGCCTGGGTGTAGCGCGCGTCCGGCGGCGGGGTGAACGTGCTCGCGCCGGCACCCCGGATCGCCGGTTCGTGCAGCCGCATCCAGTCGCCCATGGCCGCCAGGCGTGCGCGCGCCCGGGGTTCCCATTCGCCGCGGGCGTTCGGCCCCACATTCAGCAGGAGGCTGCCGCCCCCGGCGACGGTCTCGACGAGCATCCGGATGAGCAGCTCCGGCGACTTCCAGTCGAGGTTGTCTCGGTCGTACCCCCAGGACCCGTTCAGCGTCTGGCACGCCTCCCAGGGGATACCGGCGGGGTAGCGGGCCACCTCGGCCGCGGTGGGTTGAATCTGCTCGGGCGTGAGGAAGTCTCCGGCACCGAGGTCGAGCCGGTTGTTCACCATGATGCCGGGTTGGAGTTCGCGGACCATGGCCAGCAGTTGCTCGGAACGCCATTCGGTCGCGCCCTTGCTGTTTTCACCCTGTCCGGGAAAGGAGAAGTCGAACCACATCAGGTCGATCGACCCGTACCCGGTGAGCAGCTCGCGGACCTGGCCGTGCAGGTAGTCGGCATAGCGGGAGATGTCGCGGGGCCGGGCGCGGGCGGCCGGGTCGTTGCGCTGCGGGTGATGCAGGTCGATCGGGTACTGCGGGTGGTGCCAGTCCAGCAGCGAGTGGTACAGGCCGACGCGCAGGCCGCGGGCGCGGAACGCGTCGAGCAGCGGGCGCAGCAGGTCGCGCCCGTGCGGCGTGTGCGCGGCCGTGTAGTCGGTCAGCGACGAGTCCCACAGGCAGAAGCCGTCGTGGTGTTTGGTGGTGACGACGGCGTACCGCATCCCGGCGCGCCACGCGTCGTCGGCCCACTGCCCGGGATCGTAGAGGTCCGGATCGAAATGATCGAAGTACGGCTGGTACTGGGCGTCGGTCAGCTGTTCGCGGGACTTGACCCACTCGTGCCGGGCGGCGCCCGCGTAGATGCCCCAGTGCAGGAAGAGCCCGAAGCGTGCTTCGGAAAACCATGCCGGGGTCGGCGCCGGCATCAGTCGGCCGTTCCGGCAGCGGTGAGCCAGACCTGCGCCAGCCGTGCCTGCGCCAGCCGCGCCCGACCGGCCGAAGTCCGGTTGCCGCCGGCGATGCCGTTGCCGATGAGCAGTACCGTGCTGCCCTGCGTGAGGCTGCGTGTCATGCGCTGATTATCGCGGCCGACCTGGTCGTCCCGCAGTGCGCGCAGGTCCGGATCGCGCCGCTGCTCCTCGCCGGCACGGATCGAGCGGCAGACCGTGGCCGGACGGTCAGGGTAGGGTTGCCGGGTGGCGGAGCTGGATACGGCGCGGGTGCAGATCTGGACCGACGGTGCGTGCAGCGGCAACCCGGGGCCCGGCGGTTGGGGCGCGCTGCTGCGCTACGGCGAGGTCGAGAAGGAGCTCTGCGGCGGTGAGTCCACCCCGACGACGAACAACCGGATGGAGCTGACCGCCCCCATCCGGGCGCTGACGGCGCTGACCCGTGCGTCGGTCGTCGACCTGCACACCGACAGCACCTACGTCCGCAATGGCATCATGTCGTGGATGGCGAACTGGAAGCGCAACGGTTGGCGTACCAGACAGGGCCAGCCGGTCAAGAACGCGGACCTGTGGCGGGAGCTCGACGCCGCCGTCGCCCGCCACGACGAGGTTGTCTGGCACTGGGTGAAGGGCCATGCCGGCCACGTGGACAACGAACGCGCCGATCGGCTCGCGGCCCGCGGCCAGCGGGAGGCTCTGGAGGCCGCGGGCGTCGCGGTGTCGCCGCTGCCGCAGCCGCGCCGTCTGGCCGCAGCGCGGGTGCCGGTCAGCGGCGAGGGGGCTCGGTGCCGGGCCCAGACGAAGGCCGGCAAGCCCTGCCCGATCACCGCCCGGCCGTCCGGCTTCTGCCACGTGCACGACCCGGCCGTGCTCTGCGGCGCGCCGACGACACGCGGTACACCGTGCGGCGTCGCCACCGGCGGTGGCCGCTGCCGGGCCCACGCGCACGTGCCTGCCACCGTCGAGGCGTTGGACCTCTGAGCGCGTGTGCACCGCCGCGCGTCCGGACCGCGGCGGTTGCCGGATCCGGTGCGGGTGGACCGTGTGCCAACTTTTCCGGCGGGCCATGGTCCGCCATTTAACTTTAGCCTCGAATAAAGCCCTGGTCGGCGCGGTTCCCGTCCGTCCGGCCGATGGCCATCGAGCACTCGGCGCATTTTTCGCGGCGACGGGGGCGGGCCGGCAATCTTGACAGGCTGCGACGGCACCGCGAACCTCTAACCTGAGAGCGCTCTTCCTTCCGTCCCATACCGTCCCGTGGGGAAGAGTCATGGTTTCTGTTGTCCTGGTGCCGCTTCGGCGTGCCCGAAAACCGCGCCGGCTGATCCTGGCCGGCGTGCTCGTCCTGGTCATGCTGGCCTGGCTCGCGGTCGCCGTGGGCACCGCCCGGGCCGCGGCGACCCTGCTGTCGCAGGGCAGGCCCGCCACAGCGTCGTCGGTGGAGAACGCCGGTACCCCGGCGAGTGCCGCGGTCGACGGCAATACCGGTACCCGGTGGTCGAGCGGTTTCAGCGATCCCCAGTGGCTCCAGGTCGACCTCGGGTCGGCGGCCACGATCAGCCAGGTCGTGCTGCGGTGGGAGGCGGCCTACGCCACGGCGTTCCAGATCCAGGTGTCGGCCGACGCGTCGACGTGGAGCACGATCTACTCGACCGCGACCGGTACCGGCGGCACGCAGACGCTCAACGTCTCCGGCACCGGCCGGTACGTCCGCATGTACGGGACCGCGCGCGCCACCGGGTACGGGTACTCGTTGTGGGAGTTCCAGGTCTACGGCGCGCTCGCCAGCGGCGGCGGCTGCGGTACCGCCAACGCTGCGCTGAACAAGCCGGCGACCGCGTCCTCGACCGAGAACGCCGGTACCCCGGCCAGCGCGGCGGTGGACGGCAACCCCGGGACCCGGTGGTCGAGCGCGTCCAGCGACCCGCAATGGCTGCGCGTCGATTTCGGCGCCACGGTCACCGTGTGCCAAATCGGGATCCAGTGGGAGGCCGCGTACGCGACCGCGTTCCAGATCCAGGTGTCGGCCGACGCGGCGACGTGGAGCACGATCTACTCGACCACGACCGGTACCGGCGGCACGCAGACGCTCAACGTCTCCGGCACCGGCCGGTACATCCGGATGTACGGAACCGCACGCGCCACCGGGTACGGCTACTCGATCTGGGAGTTCACCGTCGACACGACCGGCGGTGGGACGACGTCGAGCCCGACCGCGAGCCCGACCCCGAGTCCGACCGGCAGTGGCGGGGGAGGCGGCCCGACCACGTACTGCGGCTACCAGGATCTCGCCCTGGGTCAGCCGACCACGGCGTCCTCGACCTACTCCGCCACTGCCAACCCGCCCTCCGCGGCCACCGACGGCAATCCCGGCAGCCGCTGGGAAAGCGCGTACAGCGACCCGCAGTGGCTCGTGGTCGACCTCGGCGCGCAGACCGAGATCTGCGGCGCCAGCCTGCTCTGGGAGGCCGCCTACGCCTCGGCGTTCCAGATCCAGGTGTCGCTGGACAACGCGACCTGGAGCACGGTGTACTCGACCACGACCGGCACCGGCGGGAGCGAGTCGCTGACGCTCTCGACGACCGGCCGCTACATCCGGGTGTACGCCACGGCGCGCGCGACCCAGTGGGGCGATTCGATCTTCGAGTTCCGCGTCTACGGGCTGACCACCGTCGCCCCGATCAGCGGCGGTAACGGCAACGGCGGCAACGGGGTCTGCCCGTGGGTCAACTCCACCGCGCCGGTTGCCCAGCGGGTGCAGCAGGTGCTGAACACGATGAACCAGTCCGAGGAGTTCACGCTGCTCTCCGGCGACGGCGGTTCGGCGTACATCGGCCAGGTCGCCGCCATCCCCAGCCTGTGCATCAAGGCGATGAACCTGCAGGACGGGCCGAACGGAGTCGGCGACGGGACGGGCGGGGTCACCGCCTACCCGGACGGCGAGAACGCCGCGGCCACCTGGGATCCGGCGCTGATCGCGCAGGAAGGCGCCGCGATGGGCGCCGAGTTCGCGGGCAAAGGCGTCAACGTCTCGCTCGGCCCGACGACGAACCTGGTGCGCGACCCGCGCTGGGGGCGCACCTATGAGACCTACGGCGAGGATCCGTACCTGGCCGGCCAGATCACCGCGGCCGAGGTGAGGGGCCTGCAGAGCCAGGGCGTCCAGGCGATGGTCAAGCACGTCGCGGCCTACGATCAGGAGCAGTACCCCAACGGCGACAACAACGAGACGGTCAGCGAGCAGGCGCTGCACGAGCTGTACCTGGCTCCGTTCCAGTCGGCCGCCGAGCAGTCCGCACCGGCGTCGTTCATGTGCTCCTACGCCGTGGTCAACGGCGCCGCCTCCTGCCAGAACGCGGACATGCAGATCAAGGGCCTGAACAACGAGGCGAACTTCGGCGGCTACATCGCCTCCGACTGGGGGGCCGACTACAACAACGTCGCCTCGGTCGTGGGCGGCATGGAGATCGGGATGCCCTTCCCCGGTTCGATCGCGACGGACCTGGCCAACGCGATCGCGGACGGCACGCTGAGCCAGTACGCGGTGAACGCGGCCGTCGCCCGGATCCTGACCCAGATGTTCGCCTTCGGCATGTTCGACAACCCGGCCACCGGCTCGCTGTCCAACTCGGTGACCTCGGCGGCGCACCAGCAGACCGCGCGGCAGCTCAGCGAGGAGGGCTCGGTCCTGCTGAAGAACAACGGGATCCTGCCGCTGAACCCGAACGGCACCGAGTCGATCGCCGTGATCGGTACCGACGCCGGCGCCGGCGTGGAGCTGGCCGGCGGAGGCAGCGGCACGGTGACCAGTTCCCACACGATCTGGCCGATCACCGGGATCCAGAACGCGGTCGGACCGGGAGTCAAGGTCACCTACACCGCCGGCAACGACAACGGCACCGCCAACCTCCCGCAGGCGGTCGCCGCGGCCAGGGCGGCGACCGACGCGATCATCTTCGTCAACCTCCCGGAGGGTGAGGAGAGCGACCTGACCACCCTGAACCTGTCCAGCACGGACGAGTCGATGATCCAGCAGGTGGCGGCGGCGAACCCGAACACCATCGTGGTGCTCAACAGCGGCGGTCCGGTGGTCATGCCGTGGCTGAACTCGGTCGCCGGCGTGTTCGCGAACTGGTACCCCGGGCAGGAGGTCGGCAACGCCATGGCCGCGCTGATCTTCGGCACGGTGAACCCGTCCGGCAAGCTGCCGGTCACCTTCCCGAGCAGCCTGAGCCAGGTGCCGGCGCAGACGCAGGCGCAGTGGCCGGGCACCTCGACCGGGGTGACCTACAGCGAGGGCGTGAACATCGGGTACCGCTGGTACCAGGCAAAGAACATCACGCCCGCCTTCCCGTTCGGCTTTGGCCTGTCGTACACCAACTTCTCCTTCTCCAACCTCAACGTCGGCGCGTTCACCGCCAACGGCACCGCCACGGTGACGGCCACGGTCACCAACACCGGTTCCCGGGCCGGGGCGGACGTCGCGCAGCTGTATGTCAACGCCCCGGCGGCCAGCAACGACCCGCCGCAGCAGCTCGCCGGTTTCCATCGGGTCAGCCTCGACCCCGGCCAGAGCGCGACGGTGAGCTTCACCCTGACCATCCACGACCTGGCCGACTGGTCTGTCACCGACAACCAGTGGGAGGCCCAGGCCGGCACCTACGGCATCTCGGTCGGCGACTCCTCGGCGAACCGGCCGCTGTCGGCCACCACCACCCTGGCGCACCGACTCACCGGCCAGGTCGCGGCGGGCAGTTCCGGCGCCGGCGTCTCGCCGGCCAACACCGCGGTCAGCGCGAACGTCACCCCGAACTCGGGTGCGCCGGGCTCGGAGACGGTCGGCGTGGTCAACCCCTTCGGCTACAGCAGCCCGAAGGGTGCTGCGGTCTCGTTCGCCATGCAGGCGGTGGACTCCGACCCGTCCCAGGCCCTCACGTTCACCGCGACCGGGCTGCCGCCCGGCATCACGATCGCGCCGAACGGCACGATCTCGGGTACCGGCACCACGCTCGGCACCTACACGGTGACGGTGACAGCGAAAGACCCGCAGGGGGTCACCGGTACGGCGGCGTTCGTCTGGTCCGTCGTGCAGTGAGCTGACCGGCCACCCGGGTGGTGGAGGCGGGGATCGGGAGCCCCTCCCGATCCCCGCCTCCCGGGAACGAACAGCCTCCGCGCTACGGAAGTTGGGCTATGAGCGCGGTGTCCAGGACCAGATCCGCGTTCCAGTAGATGGCGTTCTCGTTCGTCGTCCAGTTCGAGTCGTTGTCCAGGTAGCACTTGGCCGGAGCGGTGCAGGACAACAGCGGGTTGTTGTAGACGTTCGGGCCGTCGGGCAGGTAACCCCTCGGCACCCCGGGGTGGCCCTCATTGCTCCAGGCCGTCGAGTAGATCGTCGTGGCGCTGTCCGCACCCTCCCCGGTGACAAAGCTGACACGCAGCGGATTGATCCCCAGGATGTAGTTCAACGCGGACTGCACGGCCCGGACGACACGCACACCGCTGCTCAGGTGGTAATCACCCAGCACGATGCTGCCGACCGCCAGCACATGCACGACATTGAGCGCCACACCGTTGCTGCCCCAGTAGTAGTCGTTGTCCTGGAGCGTGTTGTGCCACGGGCCCTGCTCCGAGCGCGTCAGTACGGGCTCGCGCCAGGCCTCGAACTTCGCCGCGAACCAGGCTCTGGCCGCACGATCGGGATGCGAGGCCCGCAGGTAGTCCAGAAATGCGGTCTGTGCCATGTTGCCCACGCCCCCGGGATTGTCCCTGGATCCGTCCCAGGCGCTGGCGAAGTTCTGGTAATTGTCGAGGAAGTACCGGTTGTACTGCGTCTCGCCGGTGGCCCGGTACAGCGCCGCGGCGGCCCACAGGCGATCCGCGTGGTCATCGCTGATGCCGTAGGGACCGGGGACCGGGGCGACACCGTTGGGGTTCGCGACCAGGTAGTCCCAGCCACGACGGGCCGCCGTCAGCAGGGTGCCGGCGTAGGCCGGGTCGAACTTCTCGAAGGAGATCGAAGCCTCGCCCAGGGCCGCGGCGGCGCTGGCCGCGTCATCGGTCGGGCGCACATTGGTCGACGAGCCATCGACATCCTCGATCATGCGCTGTGTGGTGTCCTTGTCGGGCGCGGCGTTGGTCGTGGGCTGCACCATGTGGTAGAAGCCACCGCTTGCCCGATCCTGCATCTTCAGGATGAAGTCAAGCTCCCATTTCGCCTCGTCCAGGATGTCCGGAACGCGGTTGCCGCTCTCCGGTATGTTCAGTTGGCCGTCCTCGAACTCGTTCGGGACGAGCTGATAGGCCCATGCCAGGTCGGAAACGGCGACCGCGCCAGAATTGACGTACTTCCCGTAGTCGCCAGCGTCGTACCAGCCCTGCGAAACGTCTCGGGGCGGATTCACTCCGGATGCGAAGGGCGCGCTCGCATCCTGCGGATGCCCGACCGCGCGGGTGTACGCGCCCGCGTGCGCGGCGTCGAGGGCAATTCCCTGACGCTGGTAGTAGAAGTAGCGCGCCGCTTCGACGACCAGCGGCTGGTAGACAGCGCTGCCGATCCGGAACGACAGCGAGTCCGCCACGCCCGGGGCCTCGACCGAAAGGTAGTAGGCGCCGGGCCTGATCAGCGGGGAGAAGTCGGCCTTGAAGATCCGCTCGCCCGACTGCGTGTCGTCGTCGACGGCCAGTCTCAGCTTGCCGCGGTAGACGACGGAACCGGTGCCGGCGCGTTTGACCTCAAACGGCGTTCCGTCGACGGCTTCGAGTTCGTCGGCATAACCACTGACCAGGGCGTACTTGTCCGCGAGGAGGTTGTAGCCGAGCTGGTTGACCTTGATGAAGGGCGCGCTGTGCTCGTGGTCCGGTGAGGTGAACTCGATGTCGTTGAGCCAGAACTCCTCGGCATTGTCGTTGGCGCTGCCGAGGTACAGCAGGTACGCCTGGGTCAGGTCGAAGACGCTGCCCGCCGGAATGAGGTCGGCGAGGGGTATGCGTACGTGCTGCCAATCGGTGCTGACTGTGACGTAGTTGCCGCTGCGCACCGAGGGCGTGTTGTACTGGACCGGATCGCGCCGGAGGTTGCGGTCGCCCAGGCCGATGGTGAAGGCTTCGCCACCAGCCGCACCCTTGACGTTGAACTCCAGTGCGCCATTGGCGTAATAGGCAGCCAATGAGTAAGTCTCCCAGTTGTTGTCGGCCTGGCTCACCGACCACCAGCCATAGCCGCTTGAGCCATCCGAGGTGACGTTGACCCGCAGCGACGGAAGGCCGTCGTGGGTCTGTGTGGCATCGACGGGAAGCGCGGGATTGCCGTTGTAGGGAACGGTTTCGATACTGAGTGGGGAGCCCGCGCCGGCCCACTCGTCATATCTGGTGTTGGCGAACACGGGGAGGCTCTTCAGGGGATGGTCGCCAGTACCGGCGGCCGCCGCCCTGGACCCGCCCGGAACAAGCGCCACGGAAAGGACAGCAAACGCCGCTGTGACCGAGCGGATGAGCCTTCTCTGCGATTTGGGCAACCCGACCCCTCTCCGCACGAACAGTAATCGCGCGATCCCTACCTTCAGCGATGGCGGTCCCCTGCTTCTTGAGCAGGCCAATGGTAGGAGGCGACATTGCTCGTCGTCAATGAATGAGTCAATTGCCGAGGGCTTTCGTCGTGCGCTATCACGCTCGACGTCCAGCGACCGCGGATCGGGCTCACGAAGGACCGGTGGATCGCCACTGCCGCGATGACCAGGCTGACCGGCACGCGGTTGACGTGGAACGCGAGACGGGACAGGCACCGGCGAGGGGCTCGAAGCCGCACGCCGGTGCCTGTCAGTCAGGCCGCTGGCCCGTCTATGCGGGCATGACGCCGACATCGAGCAGGCGCCCCGGTCCACATTGGAGCCTGCTTTCCCTGTCCCGGCACGCCTCGCCCGCGTTACGTCCGGTACCGGAAGCGGATCCGGCCACGGGTGAGGTCGTACGGGCTGAGTTCCACGAGCACCCGGTCATACGGCAAGATCTTGATGTAGTTCTTCCGGATCTTCCCGCTGATGTGCGCGAGGACCTTGTGCCCGTTCTGGAGCTCCACCCTGAACGTGGCGTTGCGCAGGCACTCGACGACGGTACCTTCGACTTCGATGCCGCGTGCTGTTCCGGTCACCTTCTCACACCTTTCCGGTCGGTGGCGCGGCCATCCCGTACGTTGCCGGAACCCGGCGCCCGCTGATCAGGTCGGCCCGTGCCTCGTGTACTTCGAGCCGCTCGCGCAGCCGTGTGCTGAGACCTCAACGGAGCACCAACTCCAGGTTGCTGCTCGCGCGCCGGGCGCCGGCGCCCTCGAACAGCGCCACGGCCGCTCCGTTGGACTCATCTACCTCGGCCCATGCCGTCTCGATGCCGCAGCGGTGCAGCGCACCCAGCACGTGGGCCAGCAGCGCCCGCGCGATACCACGGCGGCACGAGCCGGCCCGGACCGCGACCAGCCCGGTGCGCGCCTGCCGGCGCCGCGGCACCACCCGGACCAGCCCGACGTACCGATCGGACTCGGCTGCTACCGCGTACTTCGACGGGGCGAGTAGGGCGCTGCCGTCCGGTCGGGCCAGTACCTCGGCCGGCATCGACTCCCAACCGATGGTGGCCTGCACCTCGGCGCGGATCGCGTGGTACAACTCGGCCAGTGGAACGTGCTGCGCCGCGCCGGTGGGTATGATGCGCACGCCCTGCGGTGGAAGCACCGAGTCGAGCCTCGTGATCTGAGGGTCGGTGGATATCTGGTACTCCCACTCGCGGCGGCCGGTCGTGAAGCCGGCCCGCTGCCAGCCGGACCTCACGTCGCGGTCAGTCTCGTCGACCACCGTGTACAGCGGCCTCGGTAGGTCCGCCAGCATGACATCGGCGAGTCGGTCGAAGACCGCGCCGTGCCACGAGTCGATGCTGAGGAACGTCCGCCCGTCGGGCCTGCGTGACGCATCGCCGCGGCCGACCACCCGGTCGTCCTCCAGGGCGTGCCACTGCCTTTCCGCGACCTGCGTGACCACCACCGGATGGTCGCCCAGGCGCGAAGTGAAACGCACAGAATTCATAGGTTGTCGCCTTCCGAGATCACCTTGTTGTCGAGGCGCTCCCGGCGACTCCTACGTCAATCGCCGACCGTGACGACGAGGGAGAGCACCCACGTGCGTACAGCCTTCATGGGTCTCACCTCCTCGCGTGATGTCACGGTTCACCAGACACTATCAGCCCGAACGTCGTCCACCCAACTCGGATCGGTACCCCCGGCACACTCGGCAGGTAGCGCTCACCCGGCGAGAACCGCCGGGCCGTCCCGGGACCATCCCTTACCGGGAGGCATCGTACTCGGGGCTCGCCACGGGCCGGCATTGACCGGTCGCCAGCGTGGGACCTCCAGACGACCCGTCGCCGAGGAAGTCCGTGAGCGACCCTGCTCCACGCCTCAGTAGCGGCCGACGTAGTGGTAGTTCGCGTTCAGGCTGCCGGGTGCGGCCTCGACCGGGGCGAGAGCGTCGAACGGCGCCACGTCCAGGTCACGGATCACCTCCGTGAGCTCGCCGCTCACCGTCGGCACGTTGACGATGTCCGGGGCGATGCCCCTCTCCACCCAGTCCATGAGTGGCTGGAGGAACTCGGGTACGCCGATCTCCGACGGACTGCCACCCGCCTGCGGCCCGAACAAGCAGTGGTAGCCGGCCGGAATCATGTACAGCCGGGTGTAGGCGCCGGCACCACCCCGCTCCTGTACCGCCCGGTAGTAGTCCACTGTGGAGAATGGTGGAATGAACGGGTCCGCCCACCCGTGATGCATGATCAGCTTGCCGCCGTGTGCCCGAGTTGGTCCACGCCCACCTGGTGGAGCAGGTCGGTGCCGGCCGCTACCGCCTGCATGACCTGTTGCGGCTGTACGCGGCCGAGCGGGTCGACGCCGAAGACGCGCAGCCGCAGCGGCGCGAGCCGGTACGCCGCGTTCTGCACTGGTACCTGCACAGCGCGGCGGCGGCCGGGGAGCACCTGGTACCGAAGCGCCGCACGATCGCCCTGGAGCCGGCCGCCGACCGGGTGGAACCGCTGAGGTTCGCCGGATACGACGACGCCCTCGCCTGGTGCGAGCAGGAGCGGGCCAACCTGGTCGCGGCGACCCGGGACGCGTACCGGCTGGGCGAACTGACGATCGCCTGGCAACTGCCCGCCGCACTGGCGGGGTTCTTCACGATCAGGCGTTACTGGGCGGACTGGATCGCGACGCGGTGGACCGCGATCTCGGCACGCCTGGTCGTGGCCCACGTGCGACGCCAGTGGGGGACTGCCCGGCACTCCTCGACCCCAGGTGCCGGAAGCTTAATCGGTTAATTCTCGGCGCGGTTGTCCTGCTGGGCCACGGCGCTGAGCGGACCCGTCCCGACGGCCCCCGCGCCCGGCGATGCTGGCGTTCGCCGCGCCCCGACCGGGCCGGAGCCACCGGCGGACCCACCACCGTCGACCCGTCCCGTGACCGGCACGCGGGCGGTCACGTCGAGAAGCCGCTCACCCCGGCTACGCCGTGCGGCGGTGCGGTCAGCGTCAACCCGACGACCAGGGCGACCGGCGTCCCCGGCACGGCGGGCGCACCCTGGACCTGACCGAGGCCGGGCCGGGAAGGCAACGAACCGGAAGAGCCCGAAAGCGCTGACCGCGCCCGGCAGGATCGCGGCACGCTGGGCCGCGGCCGGCTCGGAGACCTGCGTCCGGCCCCCGCGGTCGAGCAACGCCCGCGCCTGTCCACCGGCGATCCGCCCGGCGGCACCCGGGCGCAGCCACCGCCACGGCGCGGCGGGAGCAGCGGTTCGGCGGCCGGGCTCCGCTCGGGCGTCCAGGCCCGCCGCGCCTCGGCCGGGGCGCCCGAGCAGAGCCCGGCGGCCCTTTGACACTTGACCGTTTAAGTGGTGGAATCCGGTAGGCAGATCGATGCGACTGTGGGCACGTTCATCAAGGCGCCCGGGTGGC
>JBDZVD010000241.1:0-4203 GCA_040255525.1 Micromonosporaceae bacterium
ATCTCGGAACCGTCGCCCGAGTTGTTCCATAGAGCGTCCACGACGACTTCAGCCGCAGCCTCCTGCCGGTCGTATTCGTCGGGCGCCGCGGAGACCTGCACCTTCTGGCAGATCGCGCCGGGGTCGCCTGTCATCCAGGTATTGTCGGGGAATTTGCGCTTCATCGCGCTGAGGAAGGCGTTGGTAGCGTATACAGGGTCTTCGATCTGCGAAGGCGTGCCCCAACCCGATGAGGGGCGCTGCTGGTACAGCCCGAGGCTGTCGTGGTCGCCGGACTCCGTGTAGTCGTGCAGCGTGCTCTCCGCCATGGCGGTCATGACCGCCAGCAAGGCTGCGCGTGACGGTAACCCGTCGCCGCTGACCGTCTCAGTGATCACCCGCGCACAGCTGATCTGTCCGGCATTGACGCCGTCCATCCGGTCGCTGTGGACCCGCGAGCTCAGTTGACTCGCCAGTGCCGCGTCCGCCGCAGTGGGGCCGCCGGATGCGCAGTCCCGGCTGGCCAGCAACGGTTGCATGGCGGCCGGTACGCCGGCCCCGGCCGCCCCGGGACTCGCGTTCACCTGAACCGACGCCGTGGCGGCTAGGGCCGGTGAGGCCGCGAAGGCGAGCACTCCGATCGTAAGGGCGGCGCCGAGCGTGGCGCCGATGCTGCTGACGTATCGCATTGCTGTCTCCCAATCCTTGGCGCGGCCGGCACTCACCGTGCGATCCGCTGGGACGTCGAGGGCGGACGAGTCGCCGCTATCAACTGAAGTTTATGAATGAGGCGCCGATTGCCCGCATAAGTGTCGAGATGTTGTCACGCAGTCACGGATACGTAAGCTGGTGTTGATGGAGTGTTGGATGGGCGCGACTGGCCACGGCAACGCCTCGAGTGTGTGGACAGCACCGGCGGGGCCACCGACTCGGACCACGGACGCGACCGACCGGCGACCGCCAACACCCGCCTGGATGTCGTGGATCCTCGCCGCGGGGCGGTAGTGTCGCATAAACGACGCTGACCATGCCGTCAACACGGATTCAAGGAGCCGCCGCCGTGAACCCTCCGACGAGCGGTCACAGTCTCGCCGAAAAGCTCGACCACTTGTTCCGGACCGTACGGCCGCACCGACGCGCGGAGTACACGTACGAAGAGGTCGCGGCCGCCATCCGCGCGACCGGTATCATGATTTCCCATACGTATATCTGGCAGCTACGTAAGGGCGTGCGGGACAACCCAACCAAGCGTCACCTGGAGGGACTGGCGAAGTTTTTCGGCGTCAGCCCGGCGTACTTCCTTGACGACGAGGCCGCCGAGGCCATTCATCATCAACTGCATATGCTCGCGGCGTTGAACGACGGCGGGGTCAGATCGGTGGCGCTACGCGCCTTCGGCCTCTCCGAGCCGAGCCTTCAGGCCATCCAGATGATGATCGAGCAGGCGCGCCGCATCGAGGGGCTGCCCGACGACGAGGACAAAGCGGACGACGCGCCCTGACCTACCGGCGGTTCAGCCGTCACGCCGTCCGCTCGGCTCCCGGATCCGATCCGGCAATCCGGCGCCGCCGTCGCTCAGGCAGGTGGCCACGAATTGCCGGACGAACGCCGTGCGCCGCGCCGCAGCGAGTCTGAGCAGGGCATCGACTTCGCCGTCGAGGTCGGTGCCGCCCTCGGTCCGGGCGGTCGCGTTCTGGACAGGCGGGTCCTGAGCGCTGATGGCGACCCGCCGGGCAATCTCCACGACGCAAGCGTCGGCCGCCGCATTGAGTGCCGCCGGCGGCAGCCCCTGCCGCCGCGCCTGTTGCACCGCGTCCTCTCGTAGCGAGGTCGGCAGGCGCCGCTGCAGGGCCCATTGCGCGTCGCGGATTTCGATAATCCTGCGGTACAAGCGGAACCGCACGGCCCGCAGCATGCAGGAATCGACCAGGCGGTTGGGTGGACCGTACAACGCGATGTCGGGTACAGCCCGAACCAGATCACGCCACAGACCGTACAGCTGCTGTAGCGAGCGATAGTCACGCACCCACCGCGCCGCGACGCCTCCCGCTCCGAGTCCGCAGCCCACGGCCAGCGGCAGCAGCGTGATGGCCAGCAAGGTCTGCGATACGGTCACGTACACCGGGCCTTGCACGGCGTGGATGCCCACAACGTGAGTGGTGAGGAAGACAACTCGGTTGCCGATGTACACCATGGCGGCGGCCACCCCGGCACACAACAGCAGCAAGCCGATTCGCAGGACGCTCTTCGGGGTCCGCCGCCAGTTGCCGTACAGGCGCAGTCCCACGATGGCGAGGTCGGTGGCGAAGCAGAGCTGGTAAAGCAGGCCGTATCCGGCGACCGCGGCGGATCCGGCGTGCTCGTCAACGAAGTCCGCGCCGCCGAAATCCCTGGGAATCGTAGCGAACAGCGCGACCATGCTGGCGATCGCCACGACTGTGGCGGCGTATCCAATCAGCCTGCCGCGCGTGGAAGCGGAGTCCGGAGCCGGGGCCGGCACGAACGCGATGGCGCCCGCGAGGGCGACGAGTACCAGCGTGTTCTTCGCCAGTACCGCGGCGTCGGCGATACCGGTCAACCGGTCGATCACGTCGGCCGGTCCCGACAGGTTCGCGAGTGTCGCGACAGCCAGCACCAGCAGGACCGCCGCCGGCATCCGCTGACGCGGCGAGGACCGTGGGAGGCACAGGCGCCAGCCTGCGACGACCGCGAGCACCGTGACCCCGGTGACTTCGAGGACGCTACCCACGATGCTCGCCGCCGTGCGGGATCCCGACGAGGTCGGCGAGGTCGGTGAAGGCTGGATCGACGCGCCCGGCATTGTCTGCCCCGTCGTACGGTCCGCCGATGAGCGAGGCCATCATCTCGGCCATCTTCTCCTCCCTGGCGTGGTAGCCGTTGCGGCGCAGCACCCTGGCCACCATTGCCGGGTCCAGATCGGGCAGCAGGACGTTGGTGATGCCCACAGCGTCGGCGTTGCCGTCGGTGTGCTCGCAGAGCATGTGCCCGATCTCGTGGAGCACGATGTGCTGGCGGTGCAGCGGGGTGACCCCGTTCGCGTGGAAAATGTGGTCCGCGGCCCCGGTGGCGAGCCACAGTCCACAGGCAGGCGTCGCGGCCGGTGTAGGCAGCGGGTGCAGGTACAGGGGACGCCCACGGCGGCGGGCGATGCCGGCACAGAAAGCGGTGAGATCGAAGGGATCGGGGACGGTGACGTCCCGCAGCCGCCTGCGGCACTCGCTGCGCAAGCGGGTAAGGCGGCTCAAAGGTCCTCCCACAGCCCCGGCGTGCCTCCTCTTGCGAGGGAAGATCTTGCCATACTGCCGGCCCGGCTACCACCAGCCCTCGCCCACGGTCTATGTCTTGCGGTACTCCCCTAGTGCCGGCTTCGCGACAGCGCTCGTCCGTTGACCGCAGGTTCGTCGATCGACCATGCTCATCGTCGTAAATCTCAGTTCAAATTACTGAGTGGACTCCCAGTCATCAGTTTACGGACCGATCCACCGGCCCACGGCCGTCCGGTCCGTTGACCTCGCCTGGCTCCGCTCCGGCCGCCTGGTCGCAACCGTATGCCGACCGGGCAGAAGGAGGAATTTCTGTGGCATCAATCAGGCAGCGGCTCATCCGGTTGATGGTGGGCCTGTCGCTGGCGGTGACCACCGGCGGCGTAACGGCCGCGGCGGTCACCGCGATGAGCGACCCGACCGCGGCGCACGCGAGCAGCACGGTGGGCGGCAGCATTCTACGCAGCGAGGTTCTCGCTCGCGCCCAGTACTGGGTCGATCAGAACGTGGTCTACGGCACCGTCTTCGACGGCAACGACCACGTGGTGAGCACCCGCTCCGCCCCTGATCGCGACGGCAAGGCGTATCGCACGGACTGCTCCGGCCTGGTATCGATGGCGTGGCACCTCAGCAACAGCCCCACCACCTCGGACTTCCAGGACTGGCCAAGCTCAACACATCTGGCCAACGCAGACGACCTCAAGCCGGGCGACGCGGTGCTGTTCCCGGGACACATCGAACTGTTCGCCGGTTGGAAGAACGACAGCGACCACAACAGGGGAGCATGGTCCTACTCCCTCAACGGCCCGGCCGACCACGACTGGGCCAAGGGCCCTGTGCCCAACTCACACGGGCAGGTCGGCACGATCGAATATGGCGACATCCAAAAGAACATCCGGCTGCGCTACCCCAATATCGTCGACGATCCGCAGGTCGACAA
>JBDZVD010000242.1:0-4173 GCA_040255525.1 Micromonosporaceae bacterium
CCCCGGCAACAACAGCCAGGCCGTCTGGACCGACAACGGCCCCTGCTGACCCCGCGGAAGTTGGTGGCCGGGCGCGTGGAGCGTCCGGCCACCGGCGCTTTCACCCCAGGCCGACCGGGAACTCCAGCGCGGTCAGGTACGCGCGGGCCCACGCCGTCACGTCGTGGGTACGCAGGTACCGGCGCATGGCGCGCATGCGGCGGGCGGTATCGGACGGGTCCGCCTCCAGCGCACCCACCAGCGTGTCCTTCAGCTCGTCGAGGTCGTGCGGGTTGACCAGGTACGCCTGCTTGAGTTCGTGGGCCGCGCCGGCGAACTCGGACAGCACCAGGGCTCCTCCGTTGTCGTGCCGGCAGGCGACGTACTCCTTGGCGACCAGGTTCATCCCGTCGCGCAGCGGGGTGACCACCATGACGTCGGCGGCCAGGTACAGCGCGGCCAGTTCGGCCCGGTTGTACGAGCAGTTGAGGTAGTGCACCGCCGGCACCCCGAGCCGGCCGTACTCGCCGTTGATTCCGCCGACCTCGCGCTCCACCTTGTCGCGCAGCACCTTGTAGTGCTCGACGCGCTCCCGGCTCGGCACGGCGACCTGCACCAGCACCGTGTTCGGCACCTTGACCCGGCCGTCGGCCAGCAGTTCCCGGTACGCCTTGAGCCGGTGCTCGATGCCCTTCGTGTAGTCCAGCCGGTCGACGCCGAGCATGATCCGGTCCGGATTCCCGAGGTCGGCCCGGATCTGCGCCGCCTGCGCGTGCACCTCCTCGGAGCTGGCCAGCTCCTCCAGCTCCGCGACGTCGACGGAGATCGGGAACGCGCCGACGTGCACCACCCGGCCATCGACCTCGATCTCGTTGTGCCGGGTACGCAGGCCCAGCACCCGCTCGATGAGCCGGACGAAGTTGCGGGCACCTCCCGGGACCTGGAAGCCGACCAGGTCGGCGCCGAGCAGGCCGCGCAGCAGGTCGGCCCGGCGCGGGATCTGGTTGAACAGCTCCGGCGGCGGGAACGGGATGTGCATGAAGAACCCGATACGCAGGTCGGGACGCAGTTCGCGGAGCATCGCCGGTACCAGTTGCAGGTGGTAGTCCTGCACCCAGACCAGGGCGCCCGGCGGGGCGGCATCGGCGGCGGCCGCCGCGAACCGGCGGTTGATCCGCTGGTACGCCTCCCACCACCGGCGGTGGAAGATGGGCTGCTCGACGGCGTCGTGGTACAGCGGCCAAATGGTGGAGTTGGCGAACCCCTCGTAGTAGTTCTCGAACTCCTCCCGTGACTGCGCCACCGCGCGCAGCGCGACGCCGTCGATGTCCGGCAGGTCCGGCGCTGGCCCGGTGCTGCCCGCCCAGCCGATCCACGTCGTGCCTTCGCCCCGCAGGATCGGCCGTAAGGCGCTGACCAGCCCTCCGGGGCTGCGCCGCCACTCCCGCGCGCCGCATCCCGACACCGCCTCATCGATAGGCAGGCGGTTGGCGACGACGACAAGAGCACTCTGCGGCATGACCGGTGGACCTCCTGGGGGAGGGAGCTGCGAAGATCATTCCTTCTGCGAGGTATGACCTGTTCCCGCTTTGTTGTACCGACGGAACGTTAAGTGCTTGTGACAAACACAGTACAGGGAGCAATGATGTCCTTCACAATCCGCTACCGGCCGCGTTTCGCCACGACATAGGCAGATGGGTGCAAACCGCCCCTGGCGAGCACTATCTCCTTGATCACACGGATCAGGCGGGTGCGTTGCACGGTCTCGCGGAACAGCCGCTTGTCGTCGGTCAGCAGCACCGCCCGGCCGTTGCCCGGGAGCACCCGGGCGATCTCGGCGAGCGCCGCCGGGTACAGCCGCGCGTTCACGCGGTGCGACCCCACCCGCTTACCGAACGGGAGGTTCGCCAGTACCCGGTCCACGGCGCCGGTCGCCACCGGCAGGGCGGCCGCGTCCGCCCGGGCCAGCAGCGCGGTGACCCCGCGACTGCGCAGGTTCTCCGTGGACATGCGCAGCCACCGGGTCTGCGCGTCGAAGCCGAGCAGCCGGCCGGGCCGGGCCATCTCGGCCGCGTGGACGAGCAGGGTGCCGGCGCCGCAGAACGGATCGAGCACGGTCTGGCCCGGCTCGATCTTGGCCAGGCGGGTCAGCACGGCGGCCACGACCGGATTGGTCGACGCGGGAGTGCGCTGAAGCTCGCCGAATCGCCGGGTCAGGTACAGCGCGCCGATCTCGGCCCCGGCGGGCTCGACGTTGACGTCCCAGGCGTTCGGGCTGTTCGACCAGCCGTACCCGGACTCCAACCGGTCGCGCATCGCCCACCGGTCCTCGCCCAGGTCGCCGACCCGGAACCGGACCCGACCGGCCTCGTCCGGGTTCAGCGCACCGAGCACCCCGCCGTCCAGCGACTCGTCCAGCGCGGCCGGGTCGACCGCCAGCACGTCGAAGTACCGGCTCGCGGCCAGCGGGCGCAGCGGCCCGGCGTACTCGACGAGCAGCCCGTCGGGGTGCCGGCGCACGATCCGCGCCCCCAGCGCCCGTACGTCCTCGGCCAGGTAGTCGACGGCACCCGGTACGGTCCGCAGGATCAGCTGATCCTTGATCGGGCGATCCAGGTCAACCCGCGGGCGGTACGGCATCCGCCCAGCTTACGGACCTCCGGATCAGAACGAGCCGAGGTCCAGTGCGGTCATCGCGCCCCAGCCGATGCCCAGTTCGCTCGGCTCCGCCAGGGTGTAGACGCCGGCACCGCCGGAGTTCGGGTACAGCCACAGCACCCCGCGATTGTCGCGCGCCACCAGGTCGGTGCGCCCGTCGCCGTTCACGTCCCCGAGGGAGATCGAGTTCACGACGTTCCAACCGACGCCCAGCTCGATCGGGCTGCTGAACGTCCCGGCGTTCACGCCGCCCGTCCTCGGGTACATCCACAGGTTGCCGGAGGAGTCCCGGGCGACCAGGTCGGCCTTCCCGTCGGAGTTCAGGTCGCCGAGCCGGATGATGTTCATCACCTGCCAGCCGATCCCGACGAGTGCCGGGCCGCCGAACGTCGTGGTGCCGGTACCGCCCGCGCTCGGGTAGAGCCACAGGCGTCCGAGGCCGTCCCGCGCGACGATGTCGGCCCGGTGGTCGCCGGTCACGTCGCCGAGCTGGATGCTGTTCATGCCGCCCCAGCCGAGCCCGACCAGGACCGGCGGCGCGAACAGCGTGGTACCGGTGCCGCGCCGGTCGTAGTACACCCACAGCCGGCCGAGGCCGTCCCGGGCCAGGATGTCGTCGAACCCGTCGCCGTTGACATCGGCGGCGTCAATCGGCTCCATACCGTTCCAGCCGAGCCCCACCAGGGCCGGGGGGCCGAACGTGTTCACCCCGCGACCGTGCACGTTCGGGTACACCACGAGATTGCCCTGCGGCGTGCGGGCCACTATCGAGTCGTAGTGCGGCGTCAGCGGCACGGTACTCACGCCGGCGAACGCCGCGAGTTCGGCCAGCGAGCCGTTGAACACGTCCTTGTCGCCGGGCCACGGGCCGGCCGAGTACTGCCAGATGGTGAACCGGTTCCACCCGGCGGGCAGCACCGGCGGGGAGGTCGTGTACGCGGCCACGTCCAGCGGCAGGTACCCGAAGGTCGCGTTGTTGCCGGTGCACGGGTTCCACCAGTTGCTGTTGGTGTAGATCATCGGCGGCTTGCCGATACGCGCCTGTACCTCGTTCACGAACGCGCCGATCCAGGCCGACATCTGCGCCGTGCTGAGCCCCCAGCAGGCGGGCAGCCCGAGGGTCGCGTACGGCCACTCGATGTCCAGAAACGGCACCAGGGTCAGCCCGTCGTTGGCGTACTGCGCCGCGTTGACCAGGGCGTCCGCCTGGCCGACCGGGTTGCCGAGATCGGGCCGGGCGAAGTGGTACGCCCCGACGAAGATGCCCTGGTTCTTCGCCGCGTGGTAGTCGGAGTTGAAGTACGGGTTGACGTACCCGGTGCCCTCCGTCGCCTTGACGTACGCGAACTTCACGCCGGCTCTCGCCTGCCCGGCCCAGTCGATGGCCCGGCCGCCGGTGTGGTCGTTGCTGGAGACGTCGATGCCCGTCACCGGGTACCCGACCGGAGCGGCCGGATCGACCACACTCGGCGCACCGGGTCCGGCGGCCGCGCCCCGGCCGGCGTTGGCCCAGCCGCCTCCGCCGGTTACCGCGGT
>JBDZVD010000243.1:0-4143 GCA_040255525.1 Micromonosporaceae bacterium
GTGAGCTCTTCGGAGAGCGCCGACATGTCCGGCGGGAGTACCACGAAGTGGCTGTCATCCGTCTCCTCGAGCACCTGGATATCGGCGCTCTCGTGGATCGCGACTCCGTAGAGATCGGACAGCGACTGGTGCGGCTTCGCGACGAGCTCCGTGCGGAAGTCCGGATCGGTGAGTGCACGATCGAGGACCATCCGGTCGCGCTGCACGCGTTGTTCGATGTACTGCTCGTGAACATTCTCCATGGCACATCTCCGTGGGGTCTCGAGTGGCAGAGCGAATCGGCGGGCCGGTCCCGTCGTCGACGCGTGCTACGGCCGGCAGAAAGGCAGGCGGCGGACCACCGCGCGTACCCGCCGGGCCCAGGCCTCGACCGGCTCGCCGGTGCGGTCCGCGAACGCCAGGGCGGGCCGGGCCGCCGGCAGGCCCAGCCCCGTCAGCCGCGGCACGCCGACGCCCAGGAGACGTACTGCCGCACACCGTCCCCGATGGACACCCGTGGCGCCCAGCCCAGTTCCCGGCCGAGCCGCCCGCTGTCCGGCAGGTTGTCGCCGGTGAACTCGCCGGTCCGCCGCTCGTCCGTCAGGTGCGTGATGGTGGTGCCCGGGATCTCGGCACACACCAGATCCGCAAGCTGCCGCACGCTCACCAGGTCCGGCCCGGCCACGTCGTACGCCCCGGTGGCCTCGGGCGCGTCGAGGATCCGCAGGATCGCGTCGGCCAGGTCCGTCACGTGCACGAACCGGCGGGCCGCGGCGCCGGTACCGTTGATCGACAGCGGCTCCCCCGCCAGCGCTGCCCGGACGAAGTTCGCCAGCACCAGCCCCGGCCACATACCCGGGCCGTAGATCGGCGCCGGCCGGACCACCGCGCAGTCCATCCCGTACAGCCGGGACCAGCAGGAGGCCGCTATCTCCTTCATCGCCATGGTCATCGTGTAGACGTGGTCGAAGGCGTCCGCCTCGAACGCCTCGCCATGGCCCGGGCACGCCCGGATCGAGTCGTGCACCCACACACTGCTGATCACCAGGAACCGGCGGCAGCCGGCCCGGCGAGCCGCCTCCAGCAGGTTGACGGTGCCGGAGACCCCGATCTCGACGGTGTCCGCCGGGACCTCTCTGGCGATTCTGGCATCTGCGATTCCGGCCAGGTGCGCCACCGCCTTCGGCTGGAGCCGCTCCAGGACCGCGCACACCGCGTCTCGATCGCGGATGTCCACCCGGTACCCGTCGTCCCCGCTATGCCGGGTATCGATCGAGGCGACCTCCCGACCGGCCGCGACAAGGGCGTTGATCAGGTGCGAGCCGACGAATCCGGCGCCACCGGTGACAACGACATCTACCAAGAGAAGCCCCCAAACGCCGCGCCGCGCCACAGCCGCGGGCTCTCCTAACATACGGCATCGATGACGCGAAGCAAGATAGGAGTCTTGTTTCTGCTATTTACCCGAGCGCCTGCCCGGGCCCCGGCCAGTGCGCCGCCACAGCCGGCCGGGACCACCTCCACACCAGCCGCTGCGCGCGGGCCGGGTCGAGCAGGACCCGGCACTCCGCATCGAAAATCATCGTGGCGCGGTCGGTGAGCGTGTACCGGGGCCAGCTGGGCAGGCCGGGGTGGTTGGGGTCACCGGTCCGGGCGAACGCGGTCCACGCCGCGCTCATCCGCGCCGCGATTGGCCCGCTCTCCGGATACCCGGCGGTCAGTGGGTCGTGGTCGGTGTTGTTGAGCGCCAGCGGCAGACACAGCGTGTGGGCTGCCTTGGCCCGGCCGTCCATCGCGGGGCTGGGCCAGTCGAGCTGGTAGAGGTAGACGGGCGCGGTTGCGCCGCACAGTTTTCGCTCCGCCAGCGCGACGGTCGGGGCGCGGTACGTCCGGTCGCTGACGATCCACACCAGGATGTCCAGCGCCGCCGCGGCCGGCGCGGCCCGCCGGTAGGTAGCGATGATCTCGGCGGTCCGCGACCCGAGCCTCGGCCGGAGCTTGGCATGCAGGGCCGCCTCATCGATCGGATCCAGGGCGGGCAGCAGGCGGGTGAACTCGTCGCGGGTCGAGCCGAGCAGCAGCGGTACGTCGGCCGCCGCACCGGACGCGATGGCGGCGCCCGGCTGGGCCGGCAGGATCCGGCCGTCCATGTGCGGGCTGAACCCCGAGATCCCGCCCGTACCGATGCGCCCGCCGGCCCTGTCCAGCAGCGCGGCCTGCGCCGCGATGAGCCGCTGCACGGGCATCCGGAGCAGCTCGGCGGCCCGGGCCGGTGGCAGGCCCAACTCGGCGAGCAGCGCCCGGGCCCGCCGGTCCGCCTGTTCCACGGACTCCAGGTGGAGCCCGGGACCACTCTGCACCGCCGCCCGGTGGAACAGCCCACGGGCGGCCGGCATGGCAAGCAGCGTGCAGACCTTCACGCCACCGCCGGATGTCCCGAAGACCATCACGCGGGCCGGGTCGCCGCCGAAGGCGGAGATGTTGTCCCGTACCCACCGCAGGGCAGCCACCAGGTCGAGCATGCCGACGTTACCCGAGTCGGCGTAGCCCTCCCCGGCAAGGTCACCAAACCGCAGGTACCCGAGCACGCCGAGCCTGTGGTTCACAGTGACCATCACGACGCCGGCGCGGGCCAGCGAGGTACCGTCACAGACCGGCCGCGATCCGGACCCGGCGGCGAAACCCCCGCCGTGCAGCCACACCATGACCGCCCGCCGATCCTGGGCACCAGTACCGGCCGTCCACACGTTGAGCGACAGGCAGTCCTCGTCGGTGGCGACCTCCACCTCGACCGCCGCCGCACCGCGCCACCGCCCGAACGCACTCAGGTCGCGCCCGGTCGGCTGTGGACAGGACGGGCCGTAGCCCGTGGCGTCCCGCACCCCGGGCCACGGCCACGGCGGAACCGGTGGGCGGAACCGGCGCCGTCCCCCGGCCGGCCCCGCGTACGGGATGCCCTTGAACACACACACCGCGCCCACGCGCGCGCCACGCACCCGTCCGGCGGTCGTCTCGACGATCGGCTCGGTCACCCGGCACTCCCAGCCCGGTCACAGCGACGATGATCTTCGATGTTTTCCGCCTCCATTGTGGTCCATCCGAGTACGATCACAATATTCGCCTCTGGCTTTGCGCAAATGCTGCAACGCACGCCGCGAAGACTCGTCCGCCATCCGCCATCCACCGTCCTGGCGTTTGATCGCGGAGAACGCCGCCGCCATCACCGAACCGGCGATCCTGGTCGCACACAGCAACGCCGGCCTCTTCGTACCGGTGAAACTCACGCTAGGCCGGCAAGGAAGCGATGGATCTCCTCGACCCGCCAGCCCGGCGGCTCCGAATCCGTTGTTCCCGTGTGGTCCTTGCGGCGCAGCGGGCCGCACCGCCGCGGGCGCGGCAACCTGTCGTCTGCGACGGGCCCGTCTTCACTGTGATGATGCGGCCACACCGGAACCAGCTCGCGAATCGACTGGTCCTCAATGCCTGTGTCAAGGACATTGCGTGGTTGGCCCAGCTAACGACAGGCAGGGCTCACACCTGAGCAGCGCGCGGCGAGCGTGCGAAGCAGAACCCGGGGAACGGTCTGCGGGTGGACCGTCGAGGAGCGCTTCGGGTTGTTCGGTCTAGTCTGCCGGGATGGGTTCGCTTCGCCGTGCCGAGCTTGATGCGTTGGTCGCTGACGCTGTCGTGGACTGTCACGACGAGGACGAGCAGCGCACTGGCCTGTTCACGATGATCCAGGACAATCTGGCGGTCCCGTTCACCACGCAGGTCCTCGGCGTCGAAGTGACGGTGCGCCGGGTGGACCTACGAGGGGACGGGATCGTGGCCGTCTGTCATCGTGGCCGGGTGCGGCAGGCGATCGGGATTCTGGATCTTCCGTTGCCGCAGCCGCCGCCGGATGGAGCCGAGTGGATCGAGGCGTACCGGTACTGGGCGGATGCGTGATCGAGGTCGTGGAGGCTGCCGACGGTGAGTGAGTACCAGTACTACGAGTTCGTGGCGGTTGACCGGCCGTTGACGCCCGCGCAACAGGGCGAGTTGCGGGCGGTGTCGACGCGGGGGCGGATCACGTCGTCGAGTTTCGTCAACGATTATCAGTGGGGCGATCTCAGAGCCTGGTAAATAACCGTTTCAGGGGGCGCGGGTGGGTTGTGGGATGCG
>JBDZVD010000113.1:0-22401 GCA_040255525.1 Micromonosporaceae bacterium
GGGGCCGGGGCCGGGGCCGGGGCTGAGCCCGTCAGCGAGACCGGCATAGGCGGCGGCGCAGAGGGGAGCGCACCCTCGGCGGACGTTGCGGCCAGGCGGGCGGTCCCGGCCAAGACGGCGGCACGCAGGACGGCGAAAGCTGCCCCGACGAAAGCGACGGCGAAGAGCGCAGCGGCGAAGAGCGCAGCGACTCCCGCAAAGGCGGAGGCGAAGGCGAAGGCGGCCCCGACGAAAGCGACGGCGGCTTCGGCAAGCGCCGCACCGCCGACCACCGCCACGCCGCCCACCACCGCCCCCATAACGGCGGCGACCCCGGCGAAGAAGACCACGCCGGCAAAGTCGGCCCTGGAAAAGAAGACCCCCGCGAAGAAGACCCCGGCGAAGAAGACCGCTCCTGGCACCCCCACCGCCGTACCGGACGCGCCGCCCCAGCCGGCCGGCCGCACACCGAAACAGGCCGGCGAGCCCCGCCACCAGGACGGCGAGCCGCCACGCGCCGCCACACAGGGGCCGGCCGGCCCCCGGGAAGCCACGCTCTGGGAGCGGCTCCGGAGTGATCCCGCTCACGTGCCCGAGATCTTGGTCCTGGCGGCTGTCGAGTGGTTCGGCCCGGAGGCCGAGCGGTACGCGGGATGGGTCCGGGCCACCTATCCGGGCGCCACCGGCGACCGGCTCGCCCGGGCCGTCGGCCGGCGATTCGCCGCGCAGGCCAGGTCGGGGGCGCTCGCTGGCGTGATCGCTCCCGAGATCGGGCAGGTCGTCGCGCTCGGCTGGCTCCAGGCCCGGTTGGTGCTGCACGTCGCCGCGGCGTACGGGTGGGACGCACGCGCTCCGGAACGCGCCGCCGAGCTGCTGGTTCTCCTTCGGGTACACGACGATCTGGCCAGTGCGCGCGGCGCCCTGGCGACCGCCGGCGACACCGGTGCGCCGCCGCGCCGGCCGGCACACCGGTTGGCCTGGCTCGGGTCCCGCGGGGTGGCCCGGCGGCTGGCGGCCCGGCTCGTTCCCGGCGCCGGGGTGCTCGTCGACCTGCTCGTGAACGACGCTTCGATGGAGCGCCTGACCCGCCGCGCGATCAGCTTCTACCGCACCGCCTCCGCGACCGTATCCGGAGCATCCGCCGCAGGCGGGGGCAGCTGGCCGACGGCGGGGGGCCCCGCCCGCCGTAACGGCGGCCGGGGCCCGTGGGGTGTGGTGTGGCTACGGGTTGACCGCCACGACCGTGCCGCCCAGACCCGTGGTCCCGTCGCTGTACTCAACGAGCCCCAGGTAGTGCCGACCGGCCGTCAGCCCGGTCCAGCTCGCCGTCACCGTGGCAGCCTTGCCGAGCGTCACCGACTGGCTGGCCGGGCTCACCGCGAAGTTGCCCGCGTTGGCCCCGGTGACCGTCCAGCTGTGCAGTCGCACGTCGACCGGACCGGTCGCCGGGCTGGCGAACAGATCGACGAACACCGCGTACCTGCCGGGGTCGCTGACCGTGATCGTCTCCTCGGCCGTACCGCCGGCGCTCTGGCCCACCTGGGCGACCAGGTTGCCCGACGCGTCCTCGGAGTACGCGTACAGGTCGATGTCCGTACCGGCCGGGTAGTCCGACGCGAACGTCGAGAACCGGGCGAACTTCGCCCCCGCCGGTACGGTCACCTCGACCAGCCCCGTCCGGTCCGTGACCTGCGGGTCGTTCGGGTTGAACGTGGCGCCCGGGTCGACCGTCAGCGACGTGTGGTCGACCTGGTCACCGACCAGGCCGGAGGCCGTCGCCTTCAGCGTGCCGGTGTAGCCGGCCTGTACCGGAAGCGGCATCGAGCCGCTGGAGCCGGCCCCGGACACCTCGTCGGGTGCGGACAGCGCGGTCGACTGCACCGCGATCGGGCTGTAGACCTTGTGGCCTTCGAGGTCGCGCCAGGTCAGCGAGCCGAACGCGTACGAGCCGAAGGCTCCGCTGGTCCGGGTGACGCTCACCGTGAAGCTGGCCGACCTGCCCGGCCCGACGAGCAGGAGCGGGGGGTTCACCGAGACCTTGTACCCGCTCGGCGCCTTCACGTCGGCCAGGTACAGCCCCCACCGGTTGGTCACGTTCGTGACCGTGCGACTGACCGTGCTCTTGCCGGCGAGGCTGCCGAACGCGATCGACGGGTAGTTCAACTGGTTCGGCGCGATCGACCCGGTCAGGTCGCACACGTCCGAGCCGTCGACCAGCTGCAGGTGTACCCCGATGCCGCAGGTGTACTGGAGCCACTGGGTAGGCGTGGAGTCGTACACCAGGCCCGGGTTGAAGGCGGCCGACGGCACGACCTCACCCGAGCCGTAGTCGAGCGGGTTGCCGTTGCCGCTCTGGCCCTGGATCGGCTTGCCCTTGTTGTCGACCGTGGTCGCGGTCGTCATGATCGCCGACTTGACCCAGGTCGGCGACCAGTTCGGGTGCTTGCTCAGGATCAACGCGGCCATGCCGGCGATGTGCGGCGTCGCCATCGAAGTGCCGGACTCGGTGTCGTACAGGTTGCCGTTGTGGTTGACCGGCGAGACCGCGGCCACCACGTCGTTGCCGGGCGCCATGACATCCGGCTTGAGCAGGTCGCCGCGGCTGGAGACCGAGGGCCCCCGGCTGGAGAAGGACGCCACGGCCGGCGCCTCGACCTTGACCTTCGTGCCGGCGGACAGTGAGGCGGTCGCGCCGGGTGTCGCCGCGTACGCCTTGATCGCCGTACCGGCCGCGGTGTCGACGTGGATGCTCGGTACGAAGTGGAAGTCGGCGTTCAGCGAGTTCGGCGACGGGTTCCACTGGATCATGCCGACGCCGCCGGCCTGCTGAACCGCCTTGCTCTTGTCCAGGCGCGCGTTGACCCCGCGCTGGCAGAGCACGATCTTGCCGGCCACCTTGGCCGGGTCGAGGGAGCCGACGATGCACAGCGTGGCGTCGCTGACCGAGTGCCCGGCCAGCGCCGCGGTCGCCGAGTCGATCAGCGGCGAACTGGGCACCGCCGCGCCCACACCGACGCCGGTATAGGTGGCACCGTTGCCGAGCGTCACGGTCTTCGTGTAGTTGACGTCGTGGGTACCGGCGGCGACCGTCGCCTCCCACGGCATCGCGTTGTCGACGGTGCTCGGGCCGGGGCCTGCGTTGCCGGCGGCCGCCGAGACGAACACGCCGGCCGCTGCGGCGTTGAGGAACGCGAGTTCCTCGGGGCCGAACCCGTCGACGTTGTCGCCGACGGAGAAGTTGATGACATCCGCGCCGTCGGCCACCGCCGCGTCCACGGCGGCGACGATGTCCACAGTGCTGCCCTGCGCGGTCGTGCCGTCGGCCGACTCGTACAGCACCTTGTAGATGGCCAGCCGGGCGCCGGGGGCCACGCCCTCGACGTCGTCGACCGGGGTACCGGTGATCTCCACGTTGTTCACGTGCTCACCGGCCGCCGTGCTGGCGGTGTGCGAGCCGTGGCCGTCGAAGTCCCGCGGCGACTTGAACTCGTCCGGGTTGGCGTTGGAGTTGCCGGCCGCGTCGAAGTAGCGGGCACCGATCACCTTGTTGTTGCAGGTGACCGGGTGGTCGGCGCCGGCCTGGCAGGTGCCGTGCCACTTGGCGGCGATGATGGCGTCGTCCCGCCTGGGCTCCGGCAGCGGCCGGAAGCTCGGGCTCTCCGGCCAGAAGCCGGTGTCGATGTCGGCGATGATCACGCCGTCACCGGCGTCACGGTCGCCGCCGAACTGCTTCTCCCACACGCCGTGCCTGCCGGTCAACCCGATGAAGGACGGGGTGATCGGGGTGTCGATAGCCAGCGTCGAGTTCTTGAACACCGCCAGCACGCCCGGGGCGGTGCGCAGCTTCTGCGCCTGGGCCGAGGTCAGGCTGACCGCGACACCGTTGAAGGTGGTGTTGTACTGGTACACCGCTTTCTTGGTGTCCACACCGTTGGCCCGCAGGATGTCGGTCTGCTTCGATTTGAGGTGGTTTCCGTACGCCTTCGCCCGGGTGCTGTGCGCGTCGAGCTTCTGGCCTGCCGCGGGCCTCGTCGCGGCGTAGCCCGCGACGCCGCCGTCGTACGACGCGAGCGGAGCGCCCGCCATTTCCACGATGTAGAGCACGGTCGGGCCCGCGGCACTCGCGGGCGCCGCCTGGGCGGTGCCGATTGTGGTGAGGGTGAGCGCGATTGTCGCCGCGCCGCACAGAGCGATAGTCGCCGAACGTCGCCGTCCGGCCAGCCGTGATAGCAACACTGGGTACGAACCTCCGTGCCATCTCGCGTGGACGCCGGGGAAAGCCCACGGTTTTGTGCGCAGCCTAGGGCTTGTTACGGCTGCTGAGAAGCGCGGCGGAATGGCGAAACGGTCGGGATGGCGCAATGAACCGGCCGGTAGAGGGTGAAGTCAAGGGTCAATTCAGGAACGACAAGTGATTGTGCAGCGTGGCGTAGCCGACGAATGCCACGGAATCAATGAGGAAGTGCGCAAGTATGAGGGGGACCACCCGGCGGAACCGGATGAAGAACAGCACGAAAATAACGCCCATCACGGCATTACCGAGGAAACCGCCAAAACCCTGATAGAGATGGTACGAACCGCGGAGCAGCGCGCTGGTCACCACGACGGCCGGTAGCGCCCAGCCGAACTGGCGCAGCCGGGTCACCAGGTACCCGACCACGATCAGCTCTTCCAGCATCGCGTTCTGGGCCGCGGACAGCACCAGCACGGGGATCGCCCACCACACCTTGGGCAGCGCCTCCGGCACCACGGTCGCGTTGATGCCCGCCGCGTGCGCGGCGAGATAGAGGCCGAGGCCGGGAATGCCGATCAGGGCGGCCAGGCCGGCACCGGTCCCCAGATCGAACCCGGTACGCCGGGGCTCGAGCCCCAGCACATCGGGGAGCGCGGCCGGAGCCGGGGTGTGGCGGAGGCGAGCACCCCCCACAGTGTTCAGCATCGCCGGGCCGCCGTCCCGGTTGAGCAGGTACACCGCGAGCAGGGCGGGTACCACGGCGAACCCGATCTGGGCGAGCTGGAAGGCGAGGTCGAGCCACGGCCGGCCGGGCGCGGCCGAGCCGTTCAGGGTGGCGGTCTGCTTGGACAGGGACTGCGTCGCGGTCAGCCGGCCGACAATGTCGATCATCGCGTATACCGCGCTGTAGCCGAGCGAGACACCGAGGACGAGCAGGACCTCGTTGCGCAGGCGTGCCCGGTTCGCCGGCGTGCCGGACGCTGCCGGCGCCACACCGGCCGACAGATCAGTCTCCACGCGGCCAGATTATCCGGCGGCGGCGGTCGCTTCCCGGCACGACCAGCAAGATCACGGACGGTGCCGGGTACCGCGAGAGGAACGCCTCGCACCGGCCCACGGGTCGCACAGTCTGTGCGATACAGATCGACGCTTCGTATCCACTCTGGTACGGCAGCACCCCACTCAGCATCACCGAACGCCAACGCAGCGCGACATTCCCCGAGCGTAGAGGGCGTCATGAGCGACTTATCACGATTACTGAAGGAAAGCTGGGCGCTTGTCGAGGACAAGCAGGACAAGGTGGCGAGCTACTTCCACGCTCGCATGTTCCTCTCCGACCCCCAACTCCGCGATCTCTTCCCGGTACAACTGGACGTCCAGCGCAGCCGGCTGCTCAATGCGATCGTCACGTCGATCCAGATGATCGAGGATCCGGAGCGGTTCGCCGAGTACCTGAGCGCGCTCGGCCGGGACCACCGCAAGTTCCAGGTGGTTCCCGAGCACTACGCCGGGGTGGGCAAGGCGCTGCTGGAGGCGCTGCACACCGTCGGCGGCGATGACTGGACCCTCGAGTACGACCAGGCCTGGCGTGACGCGTACGACGCGATCACCGAGCGCATGGCGGCCGCGGCGGAGGCCGACACCAATCCTCCGCTCTGGCACGCCGAGGTGCTCACCCACGAGCGGCGCGCGCTGGACATCGCCGTGTTCACCTGCCGGCCGATGGAGCCGATCAAGTACCGGGCCGGCCAGTACGTCACTCTCGAATGCGGGTACCAACCCCGGGTCTGGCGGCCGTTTTCCATCGCGAACGCGCCGAGCAAGAGCGGGGAACTGGAGTTCCACGTCCGCTCGCTGGGTGCCGGCTGGGTCTCCGGTGCGCTGGTGCGGCGCCTGGCGCCCGGCGACATGATCAGGATCGGCGCGCCGATGGGCACGATGACGCTGGACCGGAAGTCCACAAGGGACATCGTTTGCGTCGCCGGCGGCACCGGCCTCGCCCCCATCAAGGCGCTGCTGCAGGAGCTGGCCCAGTTCAACCGGACCCGCTGGGTACATGTGTTCTTCGGCGGGCGCACCCGCGACGACCTGTACGACCTCGACGAGCTGCGCGAGCTGGCGGTCGCGCACCCGTGGCTGTCGGTCGTGCCGGCGTGCAGCGCGGACGAGGGGTACGCCGGGGAGCAGTGCGACATCAGCGACGTGGTGGGCCGGTACGGGCCCTGGCGCGAGCACGACTTCTTCGTTGCCGGGCCGCCGGCCATGGTCCGCGCGACCCTGAGCAAGCTCACCGAGCTGGGCGTCCCGTCGGTACGCGTCAAGTACGACTCGTTCTCGACGTGACTCAGCCGTAAGTCCAGGGTCAGCCGTAAGTCCAGGGTCAGCCGTAAGTCCAGGGGTTGCCGGTTCCCCGGTACTCCTCCACCGGCACCAGCGCGTTGTCCGGTGCCATCCGGTCCACGTACAGCCTGCCCTCCAGGTGGTCGATCTCGTGTGCCACCAGCCGGGCCAGGCCCTGCTCGTACACGGTGATGGTGGTGGCACCGGGGAACGACTCGTGCCGCACCTCGAGCCACAGCGGCCGGCGCACCCGCCCGCGTACGTCGAAGAAGGACAGGCAGCCCTCGAACTGCTCGTCCGCCTCCGGCGACGCTCCGACGATGACCGGGTTGAGCAGCACCACCGGCGGGGCGTCCGGCTCTGGCGGGCGCACCACCGCGGCCGCCCAGTCCAGGCCGAGCTGCGGGGCGGCCAACCCCATGCCCTTGCCGAACACGTGCAGTTCACCGATCCGGTTCAGCGCGGTGAGCAGCCGGTTGACGACCTCGCGGGCCATCGGCTCCTCGGCCGGGAGGTCGAACTGGCGGGCCGGCTGGCGCAGCTGGTCGCTGCCGCGCTGCACGATCCCGACCGCGCGCATGCGCTCGCTGGCACGCAGCCGGCTGGACTGGTTTTCCGCCGAGATGCGGGGCGCGGGCACCCGGCCGCGAAACCGCCACTGCAGCTTGTACCGCGAGGACAGCGGCGGGTTGTTCGTCGACCACTCGAAGACCGCGGTGTCCCCGTCGATCGTCTGCTGCACCGGGGTGCGCAGCGGCGATTCGGCGGTCAGCGATGTCTGCACGCCCCAGACCGCGGGAGCGGCCTCGGCCGGAAACCGCAGCCGGATCGTCAACCGCCGGGTGGGCAGCCGCACCGCCCGCTGGAACCAGCGCCCCCACTTGTCCTCGCCGACCTGGTACGAGTACCGGATGACGGTGCGCTGCCCCCGGTACAGCGGGAAGCGGGACTGGTCGTTTTCGAACAGTACCCAGACCTCTTTGAACGAGTCCCGGTCGTGGCAGGCGCGCCACTCCATCGGCTCGCCCGGCCCGTCCGTCCCTTCGCCGTGGAACGCGGCCAGGTTCAGCTCTTCCCAGGTCAGCGGGTTGTCGCGGTAGAAGCGGTTGGATCGTTCCGGCTCGCCGGGGAACCGGTCGACCGCCACCCGCACCGGGTACCGGGTGACCGGATCGGTACCCGCGTTGTACAGGTGGCGCTGGATCATGCAGCGGTACATCCCGTCCACATAGGACAGTGTGGCGATTTCGTGCTCGACAACCAGTCCGGCACCGGGAAGCAACCACTGGCCGGACCCGCCGCTGGACTGCTTCGGACCGGCACGCGCCCGGCGCAGCTCGTTGTATTCGGTGAACCGGGCCCAGATCGCGCCGCCGGCCTGGAGCACCGCCTCGGCGCGCCGGGCGAAGTCCTCGGTGGGACGGTGCCTGCGCCCCTCGACGTGACTGACGTAGGACGGGTCGAAACCCATGTCGGCGGCCAGCTGCTTCTTGGACATCCCTCGCTCGGCCCGCCATTGGGCAAGCTCAGCGGCGAAGGCTCCCGCCGCCCCGTCAAGGGGTGAGGTGGTCATTCGATCGCCTCATAGAGACCGGGCTCCTGATATAGACCGGGCTTACAGTCTCTGTCGGGCATCCGTCGATCGTCCAGTACTGTCAGCTACCTGACAGTTACTCACAGATGAACTCCTCCGACGAGATTCCCGGTACCGGCGATACCGGCCACCAGGAGTGGTTAGCCTTGCCTTAGTCGGCTAGGGTGGCCGAGTTACCCGCAGCCGGGAAGGAGGGCCGTGTCCGCACCCGCGCACGCCACGCGGCCTCTACCGGCATCCGCGTTACCGGCCGGGCCCGCCGACCCGCTGCGCCCGATCCTCGACTGCCTGGAGGCCGTACGCCGCCGGCACGGCGAGGCGCCGGTACACGGGCTCACGCCCGGCCTGGTGGTCCCTGACCCCGCCGGCTGGCTGCCGGCCACCCGGTTCGCGGACGGCACCGCGCTGCCGGAACTGCTCGACGCGGCACACGCCCGGTGGAACGCCAGCCCCCACGCCGCCGCGGCGCTGGCCTGGAAGTCGTACACCTACTGGGTGGTCCTCCCGGCGGTGCTCGGATACGCGTACGCACGCCGGGTCCCGGACGTATCGGCCGAGAACACACTGGTCCGGCTGCACGTCAGCGCGCCGTTCCTGGAAATCGGGCTGCGCCGCCCGCTGGTCGCGGTGCCACCCGGCGAGCCGATGCCGGCCAGCCCGTCCGGCGTGCGTGTCGTCGAGGATCTGGTCGCCTTCCTGAAGACGACCGTGCTGGACCAGCACCTCGCGCCGGTACTGGACGCGCTGACCGCCCGGGTACACGTCGGCCGCCGTACGCTGCTCGGCTCGCTCGCCTCCGGGGTCGGGTACGCGCTGGTCCGGGCGCAGCACGCGCTGCCCGAGCCGGCACCGCGGACGGCGAAGACACTGCTGACCGCGCTCGGCGTCGACGACCTCGTCGAGGTGTCGGCCGGCGAGCCGATGGTGCGGCGGCGCACCTGCTGCCTGGCCTTCACCCTGCCCGAGCCGAAGGTGTGCCGGGGTTGCTGCCTCCCGGCCCGCACCACCGGCGCGCCTACCCGGCGCTCAGCGCGCTGACGTCCCAGATCGTCACGTCGTCGACCCGCCGCCCCGGGCCCACCAGCTGATCCAGCGCGGTGCGCAGGTCCCCGGCGTGCGGCGCCCCCGGTCCGAGCACGATCAGCCCCGCGTCCCAGAACCGCACGTCCTGCCGCAGCTGCTCGCGCTGTTCGCCGCCGATCCGCGGCACCCCGCCGTTGTACCCGATGCCTGCCAGCAACCCCGCGGTCGGCCGGGTCTGCGGTCCGTAGCTGCCCTTGCCCGACCAGTCCGGGCCGAGGAAGTAGCCGCCCACCGCCCGGTACCCCTGCCCCGTCGCGTTGTCCCAGTTCATCGCCGTGATGTTGCCGTCCCAGGTGGTGTCGGCGGACAGCACCGAGCGGTCGCCGCGCAGGTACGTCCGCCAGTCACCGCCGGTGAAGAACACCGGTACGCCGGGCCGGGGTGCCACCGGCAACTGGCGGGGGATCACCGGCACCAGGGCGAGGGCGAGCGCCAGGCCGCCGACCCACCCGTACCGGTGCCGGAACAGCTCCTCGACCGCGTACCCGAGCAGCACGGCCACCACCGGCACCAGGACGAGCCCGAGCCGGGTCGGCACCACGCTGTCGAACAGCGGCAGGTGGTTCAGCCAGCTCCACGGCGCGTGCTTGACGACCGTGCGGCCCCGGTACGTGACGCTGGCACCCAGCGACAGGACGAAGAAGACCAGCCCGACCACGGTCAGCGCGCGAACCGCGGTACGCCGCCACAACCAGGCCACGATGAGCAGCAGGGCGATCAGCAACGGCCAACCGAGGAACGCGTTCTCCTCCGGCTGCGGTGCCAGCCGCCCGTCCGCGACCGGCTGGCCGACCAGTGACAGCTTCGCGAAGGCCGGGTAGCTGGCCAGGTCGGCGCCGTACCCGAGGACGAAGTCGGGCAGCCCGTGGTAGTGCTGCGGCCCGAAGAACTGGTACCAGAGCGGGTACGCCAGCACGACGACCGCGACCCCGGCGCAGGCCGCCGCCCCGCGCAGGAACGGCGGCACCGCCGCCCGGACCTCGCGCGGCCGGAACGCCGCGTACGCCACCACGAACAGCCCGGTGGCCAGCGCGGCCAGGAACAGCAGCTCCTCGTTGATGAACGCCTGCCAGGCGACGAGCAGGCCGAGCGCGATGCCGTGCCGGACGGTGCGCATGGACAGCGCCCGCCACACGATGACCGGGATGAGGAACTGGGCCACCAGGTTCGGGTGGGCGTTGGCGTGGTTGACGATGCCGGGAGCGAACCCGGCGAACGCCCCGCCCACCGCGGCGGCGAGCCGGTTGGTCACCAGGTGCCGGGACAGCACCAGGTACCACGCCGCGGCCGTGGCCGCCATGCCGAGCGTGAGCATCAGGACGAACGCCACCGGCGGTCCGAACAGCAGCGTGACCGGTACCAACGGCACGGTCAGCCCGAGCAGGCCGGTGTTGGCCATCAGGTTCACCCCGTACGGCGCGTTCAGCCGTGGAGTGAACAACGGGTTCTCCCCGTGCGTGAAGATCCGGACGGAGTGCCGCAGGGCCCACTCGAAGAACGGCGGGTCGGAGCTGTTCGCCGCCGGGTTGAGCTGCCCGAAGTGGTGCCAGAGCCGGCCCAGCACGATCACCGCGAGGGCCAGGTAGATCAGGACGACCGCGGCGTCCACGATCCGGCCGCCCCAGGCGCCGGAGCGCGGCGCCGTCCCGGCCTGGGCAGGCGGCGCGGTCTGGGCGGGCGGGGCGGACCCGGCCCCGTCACTCACGGGGGCCGCGGTCGGCGGCTCGGTCGCGGATGGCATCGAGCGCGAGCTTATCCGCACCCGGTCAGCCGGCGAGTTCGCGGACATCCCACAGCCAGACGCCGTTGACCCAGGTGGGCTGGAACCCGAGCAGCGCGCTCGTGGTCCGGCGCAGCAGCGCGTCGTTGCGCCCCGGCGCCAGGATCACCACCGCGGCCCGCCAGTAACGCAGGTCCGCCACGGCGTTACGGCGGTCCGTCGCGGTCACCGTGGTCGCCCGGGCGCGGGCCGCCGGTTCGTCGCGCGGCTTCACGGCGGTACCCAGCGGAGTGTCCCCGCTGGCGTACGGGCGCGGCTCGTACGGCAGCAGGTACACCGCGTACAGCTTCGTGGCGGTGGGCCGCGGCGGCGCGCCGAACCGGGCCGCCCCGTCGGTGGTGCTTGTCGGGCCGAGGAAGTACCCGCGCGGGATCTGGTACGCCAGGCGGGTACTCGCCTGCCAGAGAATCGGGTCCGGGAACCGGTACGCGGGCAGCGGCACCGACACGACGGTGCGCCCCGCCGGCACGTACGCGCGCCACTGGCCGCTGGCGATGAACCCCGGTACCGGCGCCCGGTCCACCGTCGGGATCGGCGTCGGCAGTACCGGAACCAGAGCGCCCAGCAGGACGATCAGCCACAGCGGCGCCCAGTGCAGCCGGACGCGCCGCGATCCGGACGTCAGGTCCAGTACCCGCTGGATGCCGAGCGCCAGCAGCATGCCCAGCACCACGATGACGGCGAACGCGTACCGGCCCGGGACCGACAGGTCGACCAGCGGCACGTGTAGCAGCAGCCGGTACGGCCCGGGTACTCCGGTGTGGTGGTTGCCGATCTGGATGGCCGGCCCCAGGGACAGGGCCGCGAAGATCACACCGGTCACCGCCCCGGCCCGCACCGCCACGCTGCGCCGCCACAGGTACACCGTGACGACGACGGCCAGCGCGAGCAGTGGCCAGCCGAACGACGCGTTGTCCTCGTTCGGGCTCAGGCCGAGGGCGGGCGCCGCGACCCGGCCGCCGATCGACTCCCGCGCGTAGGTCACGTAGGCCCAGGCGTCCAGTTGGTAGGAGCCGGGTGGGAAGGGCAGCCCGTGGTACGCCTGGGGACCGAAGAACTGCCAGTACACGGGGTAGGCGAGCAGTACGCCGCCGGTGAGCGCGGCGACGCCGAGACCGGCCAGGAAGCGCCGTACCTCGCGGCGCGCCCGCCGCCGGTCGAAAAGGGCGTACGCCACCACGAACATACCGATCGCCAATCCGGTGAGGAACAGAACCTCCTCGTTCAGGAATGCCTGATAAGTGACCAGCAACCCGAGCAGGATCCCCCGCAGCACCGGTCGCCCGGCGAGCCGGAGCGTGACCAGCACCAGGTACGGGATGGCGAACTGGGCCACCAGGTTCGGCTGGCCGCTCGCGTGCGCCACCATCGCCGGCGCAAACCCGCACAGTCCCCCGCCGACGAACGCGGCGAACCTCGATTCGACCAGGTGCCGGCTGAACACGTGGTACCAGGCCAGCCCGGTCAACCACAGCGCGAGCGTCAGCATGACCGCGAATGCCACCACCGGGCCCCAGAGCAGCGTCACCGGCGCGAGCGGGATAGTCATGCTCAGGGCAGACGTATTGGCCATCATGTTCACGCCGGCCGGCACGTTCAGCCGGTGGGTGAAGAACGGGTTCTCCGGGTGCGTCACCAGAAGCGCACCACGCGCCAGCATCCATTCGAAGAGGGTGTGGTCACCGTGGTTGCTGGCGAGTAACCTGCCTGAAACGTGGCGCCACAGGTGCGCGGTAGTCCAGAGCGCACCAAGTAGGAGAACAACGCAGGCAACGACATCGGACCGGCCCACCCGGGCACGACGCAGCCGTGACTCGGACCGATCGGCCAGCGTTCCACCCCTCGGCATGTCCGGACTCGAGTCAGTCATAGTCGCTGATCCGGTGGTTTTCAGAAATAGGAGGCCTCCCTTTGTCCCATCCTCATATCTGGCAAATCACCGTGTTGTCGTGAGCGCACGTATTCATCCCGTAGAGTGTTTGGTAGGTGACCTGCCGAGCAGTCGGAGGAGTTCGCTCCATGCCTAAGATCACCGGAGACCAGCGGATCCAGGCGGAGGTACTGGAGGGACTCGCCACGGCGGTCAACCATCGGCGCTGGTTCGTCGAGCTCGCCCTGGACTACCTCGGTGACAACCCGATCGAGATCGGCAGCGGACTCGGTGACTACGCGCTCGAATGGGCTCCGCGCTTCGCCCGGTTCACCGCGACCGAGGCCGACCCCGATCGACTCGTGTCCCTCAAGGAGCGGCTGACCGGTCACGCCAACATCGAGGTGCGGCAGATGCTGCTGCCCTCCGAGGAGACGAACAGCTACAGCGGCGCCGTGTCCTACAACGTGCTGGAGCACATCGAGGACCACGTCGGCGCCCTGCGCAGCATGGCGCGGCTGGTCCGGCCGGGCGGCGCGATCGTGCTGATCGTGCCGGCGTTCCCGTTCGCGATGAGCCCGGTCGACGTGGCCACCGGGCACGTCCGCCGCTACACCAGGCGCAGCATGGCCGAGGCGCTGCACGCCGCCGGGCTGCGCATCGAGCGCCTTCACTACGCAAACGCGCTCGGGCTCATCGGATACTTCGCGGCGACCAGTGTCTTCCGCCTCACTCCGAGTGAGGGTCCCATGGTGAAGTTCTACGACCGCTTCGTCCTGCCCCTGACCAAGAGCGCGGAACGGTTGGTCCGGCCACCGTTCGGGCAGTCGGTGTTCGCCGTCGCCCGGGTGCCGGAGCCGCCCGAATAGCGGCTCCGGCGGGCTGGCGGCGGCGGCTCATGCCGCCAGGAAGTCGCGGATCGAGACCCGCAGCTGTTTCGGAGCCAGCCCGTGGTACCGGGCGTGGTCCTCGGGACCGCCGTACCGCCGCGGATCGCTGCGCGTCACGCCCAACGCCAGCAGGCGATGCGGTACCGCGACAAGGGCGTCGGCGACCTGCGCCGCGGAGGTACCGGCAAGGTACGGCTCCACGAGTACGACGCCGGTGCCGCCCGTACCCGACACCAGAGCGCGCAGGCCCACCCTGTCGAAGGGTCGGGGCGTGTGCGTGTACGCCACCGTCACATCCAGCCCCTGCGTGGCCACCAGTACCGGATCCAGCATCGGCCCGACCGCGACGACCGTGGCGGCCCCACCCCGCCGCACCGGTACCAGCCCGTACCCGTCGTGCGGCTGCCCGTTCGCCTGCGTCGACAGTCGCAGGTACACCGGGTCGTCGTGCGGCACCGCCGCGCGCAGCAACGGCTCCACCTCGGCCGGGTGCCCCGGGACGTGCACCGTCCAGTTCCCCAGCGTGTCGATGAGCGCCACGTCGGCCGGCGCGTGGTGGGTCCGGCCGACCCGGGACGCGTCGTACGAAGCGCCCACGGTCACCAGGATCGCGCCTACCCCCTGGTGGTCCAGGTCCAGCTTCACCTGCTCGAAGGCCCGCTCCACGAGAAACGGCGCGTACGTGTGGGCGATCGGTCGCAGGCCGGTGGCGGCCAGGCCACCGGTCACTCCGACCAGCAACTGCTCCCGGATGCCCACGTTGACGACCCGGTCCGGATGGTGGCGCGCGGCACCGACGAACTCGGCGGCCGAGATGTCCGCGAGTACGACCGCGACCCGCGGGTCCTCGTCGAGCAGTGCGGTGGCGGTGTGGATGAACTCCTCACGCATCGGGCTCACCATTTCCTTTCCACAGTCGCGATGACGGCGCTCGGCCTGCCGGTGCCCGGCGCCGCGGTGAACGCCCGCTCCAGCGCGCCGTGGTCGCGGCCGTCCACTGTGGAGGCGTGCCATCCGCTCACCGCGAATCGGGACGCGATACCGCCCGGCCAGCCGTGCGTCGCGGACTGGTTGTCGACCACCACCGCCGTCAGCGAATCCAGTCCGATCGCGCCGGCGTACGCCATCGCCTCATGGTTCGAGCCCTCATCCAACTCCGCGTCGCCGAGCAGGACGAAGACCCTGGGCCGCAGCAGGCCCGAAGCCCGCAGGCCGAGCGCCATCCCGACACCCAGGCCCAGCCCGTGGCCCAGCGAACCGGACCCGATCTCGACGCCCGGAATGAGCGTGCCGTCCGGATGGAATCCCAGGCGGCTGTCCGTTCCGCCCATGTCGTCCAGCCAGTCCTCCGGGATGAACCCCTTCGCCGCCAGGACCGCGTAGTACGCCGCCGGCCCGTGTCCCTTGGAGAGCAGGAACCGGTCCCGCTCCGGATCGTCCACGGACTCCGGCCGCACCCGCAGGACCCGGTCGTATAGCACCCACAGCACGTCCAGCGTGGACGTCGCGCTCGGTCCGTGTTTCTCGTCACCGGTGATCCGGCTCATCAGCCGGTACAGGTCTCTCGTCGTTGCCGCTGTCCTTGCCATGCGGCTAGTCTCTGACCTGAAGTTGACTTCAGGTCAAGGATTTCCGATGCACCTGCTCACGATCGGCGAACTATCCGCCCGCAGCGGCGTGGCCCAATCCGCCCTGCGCTACTACGAGCGGCTCGGCCTGATCCGGTCCACCCGTACCGGCGGCAACCAGCGCCGGTACGAGCGGGCCGAACTGCGCAGAGTCGCGTTCATCCGGGTCGCCGCGCAGGTCGGCGTACCACTGGAGGAGATCGGGGCGGCGCTGGCCAGCCTGCCCGACGCGCGCACCCCCACCAAGGCCGACTGGGCTCGGCTGTCCCGGCAGTGGCGCGGCCGGCTCGACGAGCAGATCCACCTGCTGGAACGGCTGCGGGACCGGCTGTCCGGTTGCATCGGCTGCGGTTGCCTGTCGATGGCCAGTTGCAGCATGTTCAACCCCGCCGACCGGCTCGCCACCACCGGGTCCGGGCCTCGCCGGCTACTGACCGACGACCAGTAGCACCTTCCCGATGTGCACGTTCTGCGCCACGATCTCGTGCGCGCGGGCCGCCTCCGCCATCGGTACCCTGCGATCGATGACCGGCCGGATCGCGCCCGACTCGATCAGGGGCCACACCTGCTCGCGTACCCCCGAAACGATCCCGGCCTTCTCCTCCGGCGGCCGCGCGCGCAGTGCCGTGACCGACACGCTCGCCCGCTTGGCCATCAGCGCGCCCAGGTTGAGTTCCGCGCTCCGGCCGCCCTGCAGACCGATGACCACAAGCCGACCGTTGGTGGCCAGCGCGTCGATGTTGCGTTTCAGGTACGACGCCCCCTGGATGTCCAGGATCACGTCCGCCTTGCCGGCCATCGCCTTCGTGAAATCCTCTTCGGTGTAGTCGATGACCTGATCCGCGCCCAGTTCCGTCAGGCGGGCGTGCTTCGCCCGGCGGGCGGTCGTGACGACCCGGGCACCCAGCGCCTTGGCGAACTGGATGGCGAACGTCCCGATGCCGCTGCCGCCGCCGTGGATCAACACGGTCTCGCCGGCCTTCAGGTGGCCCACCTGGATGAGGTTCGACCAGACGGTACAGGCGACCTCCGGGAACCCGGCCGCCTCCGTGAGCTCCCCCGGTACCGGCAGCAGTTGACCGCTGGGTACGGCGACCCGCTCCGCGTACCCGCCACCCCCCAGCAGGGCGCACACCCGGTCGCCGACCTGCCAGCCGGTGACCCCCTCGCCCAGTGCGCTGATGGTGCCGGAGCACTCCAGCCCCGGGTACGGCGGGATGCCCGGCGGCGGCTCGTAGTGGCCCATCCGCTGCAGCAGATCGGCACGGTTGACGGCACTGGCGGCCACGTCGACGATGACCTCACCGGGGCGCGCCTCGGGGTCGGGTACCTCGGTCCAGGTCAGCACCTCGGGGCCGCCGGGCTCTCGAATGATGATCGCGTGCATGGGTTCCATTCTGGCCTCGTGGCGACTTTTCTTCCCGGTGGCCCTTCCCCCAGCTGACCGCCGCCCTGCGGTCCGCGCACTTCCCGTGAAACGGGCACCGGTGATTCTCGGGCAGGAAGGCCGCGGGTTTCGGCGGAACCCTTATGATCGAACGTATGTTCGACTACGGTCCTGGGGCATGGAACGGCGCAAGCACTGGTGGAACGGCAAATGGGGGCGGCTGGCCCGGGAGGACATCCTGCTGTCGGAGGACGCGGGCACCTGGTGGGTGGAGGCCCGGGACGGCGGGGCCGAGGGCCGCAGCCGCTGGTTCGAACTGCCGAATGAGGACCTTGCGCTGGACTGCGTACGGGATCTGATGAACGTATCGCAATTCGCGGACTGGCGGGAGCTGCCGGTCGGCTGATAGTCCACTGTGGACAGCGAGGCGGCGTACGGCGGACTCGGCGCTGACGGAAACGGGCGGTCAGGCCACTTACGCCCCCGGGCCTGGCAACGGCCCGACAAACTCCCTCCGTCTGTTCGACCATCGTTGGTGACCTCGGCCGCGCCGCGAAGCTCTTGAGAGAATGCATGATCGACCCCAACCGCAGTGATGGCCGAAAGGATCGCTCTCGCATGAGTCTCCGGGTTGACCCACAGGCGCTGCGCACCTACGCCAGGCAGTTGGCTGACGGCCGGCCGGTCGCAGACGTGGCCGGGCGCGAGCGCACTGCCGCCGCGATAGACGCCACCCACCCGCGGTGCCACAGATGAGGTAGCCCCGCCTCCCGCCGGGCGGCCTCACGACCTCCGCCATGCCGCCGCGTCCCTCTGGTTGAATGCCGGAGTCGCGGTCGCGGAAAGTCGCTCGGCTTGGCCACGGGGGTGGCGGTGCTGTTGAAGGTCTACGCCCACGGCATCGACGGTCAGGGCGAGGCGGCCAACGAGCGCATCACTGCCGCTCTCGCCAGCGGCAGGGCGTCTGGCACACTAGTGGCGGGCGCGGAGGCGGTCTCGGTCGCTGATCCGTCCACGGCGGGACGGTCACGGGACGCCGGCTCGGAAGAGTCGGCATGATCGGGGTGTTTCCGCAGCTCAGGAGGGCTCGCCTAGTGGCCGATGGCGGCGGTCTTGAAAACCGCTATGGGTGGTGACACTCATCGTGGGTTCGAATCCCACGCCCTCCGCTCCGACCTCCTCGATTGGCCTCCCGACCAGCGCGAACGGCCCCCGCGGGCGTTGTCGCGTCTCTGGCCGAACGTCTCACTGAGTCTCACCGGATCTTGCGGTCGCTCGCTGTTCGGGGGCGTATCGGGGGGAAGCTCGGACGGCACCTGGAGATCGGCTCGTATCGGCGTGCCCCGCGGTCGTGTCGCACCTCGATGGCACTCTGTCGTTGTGAGGATCACCGATGACGATGGCCTTGTTCTAAACGCTGAGTTTTCCGTCGAGCCGGATGGCGGGCGGCTTGCCGTAGTGCTGGAGAGCGCCGGTGGTCGGAGCCGTTCGGGTCCGTCTCGAAACGCCGACTATCGCCCGGCCCTCGATCTGATCTTGGAGCGGCTGAAGGTACGTCGGGCCCTGCTCGTCGCGGCGCTGGTGGACTCTCGGCAGACTGCCGATCTCCCTGAGAGCGACCGAGCGCTCATCGACGATACGGTTGACCTCGCCACGGTCGGTGACCTAGTGGCGCTACGACTTCGGCTGACCACCGGCCAGGGCAGGATCGGCCAGGCACCCGGCGCACCGAAAGCGGGGAACAACAGCAAGCGCCTTCGGCTGCGGGTCGCGGTTCCCGGCTACGGCCCGGCCGATGCCCCCCGGCTGGCTACGGAAATCTCCGCTTCCTCGACAGCGAAGGCCGTGGAGGCGGCTCCAGCGCAGAGGCAGCCAGCCGGGGCCGGGACGGTCCGGATCAATGAGTGGTGGCGGGATGACCCGGCCGAGTGCTACTGGATGGAGATCACCAATCGCGAGGACCTGGGCGCGAACGTGCGTGCCCTGCAACGCGACGGCAGCGGCCGGGAGAACTGGTCCTACACCCTCGTGACGGCACTACGACCAGGCGACATCGTCCTGCACTGGCACAAGGAGCGCGACCGTACGCCCGGGATCGTCGGCTACTCTCGCGCCGCCGAGGGACCGTTCGATGATGCGCTCGTTTGGAACGCCCGCGGTTCCTACGGCCAAAGTCGCGCCCCCATCGACGAGCCGCAACCAGCCTGGCGGTACGACCTGACTGGTTACACCCCGTTGCCGGCCCCGGTCGACCAGGCGGCCTTTCAACGCGCCGAAGCAGCCCTCCAAGAGATCAAGCGCAATTTGGAAGCCACCCACCCGGGGCCGCTGTACTTCCCGTTCGCGTTCTTCGCGAGTCGACCGCTCCGAGCGATGCAGGCGTACCTGGTGAAGTTCCCCGCGGCCATCCTCGACGCGGTGCCGGAACTGTCCGTCATCCCGTGTACTCGCCAGTCTCCCGTGCCGACCGCAAACGACAGGCCCACTGCGGCGGGCCGGAGTGGCAAGAGTCGCCCCGGGGGCTCGGGCTACCTCTCCGACCCCGTCCTCAAACTTGCCCTGGAGCGTCACGCCGTCGCCCGAGCCGCGGAACTCTATCCGGGCTACGACGTTCGCGACGTTGGCGCCACACGGTCCTACGATCTAGACGTCACTTGGAACACCGAGGAGATCCACGTCGAGGTGAAGGGCTCTTCCGGCACCGCGGATGCCGTCGAGCTGACCAGCAACGAGGTAGACCACGCGTCGACGGCAGCCACCCATCTTGTCGTGGTTGACCAGATCGAGTGGTCGAGGCTGCCGGACGGCCAGATCAAGACTCATGGCGGGCGGGTACGCCGCTGGACTACCTGGGTACCGCACAGCGAAGACCTCCAGCCAACCCGCTACCGATATCGTCTACCCGACGACGGGAGCTTGTTGCCGGCCGCGGACGGCGAGTCACGAGTAACCCGTGCCTGGCCTGGGGCCTGACCTACGCGCAGGGCATATGTCTGGCCGTTGCTCTGAACATGGACTCCGGACTGTCAGCTTGGGAATCATCGAAGATCGGTCCGCTGACCGCCCTGGCCTGCGCGGGCGACGGGTCTCGAATGGCCTGGAGGTACCCCGGTTGACCTGGCCTAATGGCCCGCTAATGGCCCGGCCAGGCCCCTGGGTCACAGCGGCGGCTGCTGACGCAGCATCTGTGCGACGGCTTCGAACGACGCAAGTCCGAGGTCGAGATCGGCGGCGGCTTCGGTGAGAGGCTTCTCGACTTGGGGGTCATAGCCTTCGAGCCCGGTCTCCTCCTGGAGGACCGTGCCCAGCAGGTACATCGCTTTCAGTGTTACAGCGGCATCGACACCGGTCGCGCCGTAGGGCGCGTGCATCTCGGCACAGTCCGCAGACAGGCTGGCCTGTATGTGGGTGGGCTCGTGGTCGATCTCGCCGTAGTTCTCCGTCATGAACAGCGAGATTTCACCGAGCAGCTGCCTCGCGCGCTCCACCACTCGCTGCCACACATCGGGGTTCGGGCTCTGGCCTAGGTCGTCCTGCTCCTCGACCTCCTCCATCACATCGTCCCAGGTCTGATCGGGACGGCGGCGCACGAACATCAGGTCATAGGTCACGGGCGCAGCCTACAAGCGGCAAAGTCGGCCCAGGGTCCGCAGAGCTTCAGTTTGGAAGACCGGCGATCATCGGGGTGGTACGCCCGGTTCGCCTGGTCGCGGCGGGTGAGTCGGTGACCGCTGGTGCCCGTTCGTGACCGGTCGCGGCATGGGTTACTGGCACGCGGATGGCACGTTCGATCATGGGTGCGTGGTGTGACGCCGCGACGAGTTGGCTGGCCGCGGCGGCGGGCGACGACGACTACCGCCCGGCCCTCCTTGCCGTCGCGCCCTGGCCTGGTGCGCTGCGCGGCGCCGGTGGCAAGCCGCGCAGCGGCGCGGCAGCGATCGCCGCAACCAGCAACGGAGGTAGACCGGCTTCAGCGATCGTCACGGCACGGTTTGAGGCTGCCCGAGACGATACGCGGACCGTGGCTACGTCCTGATGTTGGCGGCCCCGGTGACGACCTGCTTGGCTTCGGCGGGGCCGATGGCGGGAGGGAGGCGGTTCCCCTCTCGAAGCCGGAGATCCCCGCCGGAGGCATCGGCGGGCTAGGGCTGCGGCCGCTCGTAGCCGCATACGTCATGCAGCCAGTAGTCCAGGTACACGTCTACTGCGTTACCGTCCTGCGGGTCGATCGCCAGCCACTCGCGGGCGGCCCGGACCATCTCCGCCCTGGCGACGCCTCTCTCGTGTGGCTTGCGCTCCTCCCAATCGGTGAGGGCACCCCATCGCGCGCACAGATTCCCTGACAGCTCGCCCACTTCGTCGGCGCGGCCAGAGGCACCCCAGAGCTGCAGTCCGACCTCGTAGGGGTCGTCCGCAGTAAGCAACTGTTGCGCCAAGGTGCGGAACCCCTGAAGGTACGCGGACAACACGTCGTCCCTGGCCGGACTGCTCATGCGGACAACGATCGCACGTCGATACGGGCTAGGGGAATCACCTGCCGCCTGGTGCGGCGCGCCGTGGCGCGCGATGCCGGCGCCTCAGCGCCGCCAGCAGCGCGCCGACGAGTGCGCCGCTGCGCCGCGCTCGCGCGGCGCCTTGATCCAGAAGAGAACTATTCGGCAGTCGCGGCCCCTGGAGAACGGCCGGCGGCAACTCGGCGTCCGCAATCTTTCGACTACTGCCGGTGCGGTCAAGGTGTCTCGAGCGGTGAGACCGGTCTCGGAGGTCACTTGCGGTCGGTCAGGTGACCACCGTTGCTGTACTCCGCAGCTGGCAGGGGTCTATTGAAAGACCGACCTCTTCGGTGTGAATGAGGTTAAGGCCCTCGCGCGACAGGGGCGTCTGGCTATCTGGCCTGGTCAGGGCGTTGGTCGGTGTCGGTATGGCGAGGTCCGGAAGGTCACGTTTCGCAAGATCGTCTCCCAGATTTCTCCCAACGCCGTGGTCAGGGCGTTGCTCTTGCTGGTTGCTCACCTAGGTATCCATGCCGAGGTCGCGTCGAGCAACAGAAACAAATCCCTCGCCAAGCTCGCTGAGTGTTCCGAAATAGCCTCGCCGGACATCCTGAGAACGCTCGGCATTGCCAAACTCGTTCGCTACCTGGAAAAGGAGATCGACTATCTTCCTGGCTGCGTTCGTCACATCGGGACTTGCAATCAGCTCGATTTCTTGCAGGCGAAAGATGGAGTCGCTAAGGAGCCTCCGGGCGGACGATTGGTTGAGCTCGTCGGTTTCCCAGGCCGCAGAAACCTCTCGAAAGAAGATCTGTGTCGCGGTAGTAAACCCGCTATACGCTGTGCGCCGATCAGTGTGCCAGCGCCGCTGGTCATCTCGTCGTACCTTGCGTTTGTCGAGCATCCAGGTCACAACCTGCACCGCCGCGATACCGAGAATCGTGAAGAGCCCCGCGATCACCGGGACTCCCCACCAAGGCGCAGCTTGAACGACTGGCTGGGCATAGGTCATGCTCCCGACGGTATAGCCCACGACCTAACCTGTACGGCCTGCTCGGTTCGGCTTGCCAGCTTCCCGGTGGCGCAGGTCCTACCCGACCAGGCCGCGCCCGGCCGGTCCAGG
>JBDZVD010000114.1:0-22190 GCA_040255525.1 Micromonosporaceae bacterium
TACGGGGAGGGCCGGTGCCGTCCACCATGGACGGTGCCGGCCCTCGTCGGGGCCGCGATCAACCCGGGTACGGCGCCACGGCACGAGCGGCCCGCAGAGCCTCCGCCCACCAGGCCAGCTGTTCCAGCAGAGTTTTGGCGTAGCCGTCCACGGCGGCGTCCCGAGGATCACCGTCCTGCCAGGCGGTGAAGTAGTTCGGGAAGGCCAGCCCGTCGCGGATGGTCACCGCGTGCAGTTCGGTGAACACGTTTTCCAGGTGAAGAACCGCGTGGCGGCCGCCCGCCGCACCGCCGTAGCTGACGAACGCCACCGGCTTGGCGGTCCACTGGGTGAAGTGCCAGTCGATGAGTGCCTTCAACGAGGCCGGATAGCTGTGGTTGTACTCCGGTGTGACGATGATGAACGCGTCCGCCCCGGCCAGCTTCGCGGTGATGTCCCTCATCGCTTCCGGTCGCGGGTAGTCGTCGCCCGCGTACTTCGGTGACACGGCCGGCAGGGACAGGGGAATCTCCGCGCCGGCCACGTCGACGACGTCGACCTCGAAACCGCCGTGTGCCCGGGCGCGGTCCGCGATCCATGCGGCGACGACGGGCCCGAATCTGCCCTCACGGACGCTGCCGATGAGGACCACGAGCCTGCTCTTGTTATTCATGCCGTCCACGGTGCGTGGTCCCGGGTCGGGAAGCCAGACCGGGCGCAGGATGGCCGCCACAGGGCCACCCTGGGGTTGCCCTGGTGGGTTGATCGGGCCGTAGGCTCGGTGCGTGGGTACGCCGTTGGGGGACTTCATCCGGGCCAAGCGCGACAGCGTCCACCCCGAGGACCTGGGGCTGCGGGCGCACACCCGGCGCCGCGCCCCGGGACTGCGGCGTTCAGAGTTGGCCACGCGGGCCGGCGTCAGCGTCGAGTACCTCACCAGGATCGAGCAGGGCCGCGACCGCAATCCGTCCAATGCCGTGGTCAACGCCCTGGCCGACGCGCTCAGCCTCGACGCGGCCGAACGCACCCATCTGCGCTACCTCGCCAAAATCAGTAGCGGTCTCTGTGCCAGCCACTCGCGGCCCGCACCGCCGGAGCGGACCGTGCGGCCGGCCGTCCGCCAGATACTCGAGCTTCTTGAGCCCGGCGTGGCCTTCGTCACCAACCGGCTGGGCGACGTGCTCGCCCATACCGACGGTTTCGCCGCAGTCATGCGCGGCAGCGGACTGCTGGACGCCGAGCAACCCAATCTCACCCGGTACCTCTTCACCCACCCGCGGGCGAGGGCCAGCTTCCCGCAGTGGGACCACGTGGCGGACGAGCAGGTCTTCAACCTGTGGCTCGGGCCCTCCACGGAGAGCTTCGAGTGGTTCACGGCCGGCCTCGCACCCGGTGCCGGCGCGGAGTTCACCCGGCGGCTCCACCGCCACCTTCCCCCGCCCCGGATGCCGCTGACGACTGAACACACCGGCGCCGGCCAGCTGTGCTGGGATCGGGAAACGCTCGAATTCCCCGCCCCGGACGCCCAACAACTGGTCGTCTGGCTACCCGCCGACGAAGCGACCGCCGCCGCGGTCGATCGGCTGCGTCAGCGCCCGCAACCCACCAGGCTCCGCGCGGTCTAGCTTCCGGGCCGCTGACGCCGCAGACCGGAACCCCGGCGAGGGCCGGCGCCGTTGCCGCCGTCCGGCCCGGCCCCGCCCGGGTCGGACGGACGGGCGCCGGATCAGCTCGACCACCACCGCGGCGATCAGCAGCCCGCCGATGAGCTTGGCGGCCAACGACGGGCGTCGTCCGACCGGTCCGGCTCGGCGCGCCGGGCGCCAACCGGCGTGGTTGCGGTGCGACGTGCCCGCCTCGACGATCACGCAGCGTTCAGGGGTGGTCGCGGCGCCGGTCGCCGTACGGCGTATGGTGTCCCGTACATCGTACGGACGACGGCAGCGAGGGCGACGAGCATGGCGAGCGCACCGGCACTGGCGGGCTTCGGGCACGACGCGTGGTGGTTGATCGTGCTGAAGATCATCGCGGTCTTCGGGTTCCTGAACGTGATGACGATCTTCGCGATCGTGTTCGAACGCAAGGTCGTGGCCCGCATGCAGCAGCGCATTGGGCTCAACCAGGTCGGCCCCCGGGGTTGGCTGCAATCCCTGATGGACGGGGTGAAGCTGATCCTCAAGGAGAGCGTCATGCCCGCGCAGGCCCGCCGGATCGTCTACGTGCTCGCGCCGGCCATCTCCGCCGTCTGCGCCTTCGTCGCCTTCTCGGTGATCCCGTTCGGCCCCGAGGTGAGCATCGCCGGGCGGCGCACTCCACTCCAGGTGACCGATCTACCCGTGGCCGTACTGCTGGTGTTCGCCTGCTCCGCGACCGGCGTGTACGGCGTCGTGCTGGCCGGTTGGGCGTCCGGCTCGCCCTACCCGCTGTACGGCGCCGTGCGCTCCGCCGCCCAACTGGTCTCGTACGAGGTCGCCATGGGCCTACCCCTGGTCGCCGTGCTGCTGGCCAGCGGCAGCCTGTCGACCTCGCAGATCGTGGCGGGCCAGGGCCGGGTGTGGTACGGGATCGTGCTGGCACCGAGCCTGGTGAGCTACTTGATCGCGGCTGTCGGTGAGACCAACCGGGCGCCGTTCGACCTGCCCGAGGCCGAATCGGAACTCGTCGGTGGCTTCCACACCGAGTACTCCTCGGTCATGTTCATGCTGTTCTACCTCGCCGAGTACATCAACATGATCACGGTCTCGGCGCTGTGTACGACCCTGTTCCTGGGAGGCTGGCGGGCACCGTGGCCGCTGTCCGCGGTGGGCCACGGGGTACTGAACCGGGGCTGGTGGCCGCTGCTGTGGCTGGTCGCGAAGATCGTTCTGCTGCTGTTCGTGTTCGTCTGGCTGCGCGCCACGCTGCCCCGGCTGCGGTACGACCAGTTCATGCGGTTGGGCTGGAAGATCCTGGTACCGGGGAATCTGGTGTGGATCGTGGTGGTGGCCGCGGTCCGGACGGCCGGCCCCGGCGGCCTGCCGGCCCGGGCCGGGATCGGAGTGGGCGCCGCGGTGCTCGCGCTGGTCGCGGTGGGCTTCTGGCCGGCTCGCGCCCGACCGGTGCGCGCGGCCGCCGAGGCACCTGTGCCCGTGCCGGCACCGGGTGCTTATCCGCTACCGCCGATGGATCTGGTGGTACCCCCGGTCACCCCGCGCCCCGCGGCTGGCGGCGGATCGGTCGGCGGCTCCGGCGGCGGGCAGGTCACCGGACCGCCAGGCGCGCCTCGATCCCGTCCAGCAGCCAGTCCAGACCCTGTTCGAAGCTCCGCTCGTCGGTCCGGCCGATGACCGGTCGCAGGGCTCGCAGTAACGGGAACTCGCCGCTTTCGGTGACCTGCCGCAGGTACGGATCGATCGTCGCCTCCCAGGCGTCCAGCGCGCTGCCCTGCGTGCGGGCGGCCTCGCCGAACACGGTCTCCCGCTGGACGAACCCGAGCGTGTAGTCGTCCACCGCGCAGATCACCTGCCACGCCGTCGCCGGGTCGGCACGCAGGTCGTGCATCGCCGCCAGCGTCTCCTCGAACAGCCGCATCGCGTTCGGCCCGAGCAGGGGGCGGCGCCCGTAGAGCGGCACGGCCCAGGGGTGGCGCAGGCACAACTCCCGCTTCCGCCGCGCGATCTCGGTCAGCGCCGCCCGCCAGTTCGGCTGCGGCGGCCCGGTGGGGCGGGCCTCGCCGATCAGCTCGTCGAACATCAGGTCGAGCAGATCGTCCTTGCTCGCGACGTGCGTGTAGAGGCTCATCGTGCCGGCGCCGAGTTCGTTCGCGACGCGCCGGATGGAGACCGCGGCCAGCCCCTCGGCGTCGGCGACGCGCGACGCCGCGGCCACGATCGCCGCCCGGTTCAACGCCTCCCGCCGTGGTTCCGTGCGCGCCCAGACCGGGCCGGGCGCCGCGGGTGACCGGCGGCGTCGTTGCCGTTGCGGCCCCGGCGGGGTCTGGTCAGCCTCGTGCACGCCGCCGATGCTACGTCGTGTGGTCCGCACCCGTACGGTGGGTGGCGCCTGGCCGGCACGCAACTGTGAAACGCGTCTCCCGCTCGGGAACGCCACTCCGTCGCCGGCCGCCACAGGCGGTCACCGCCCGGCGACGCGGTCGGCCGGGGACCGAGAAGGGGGACCGGATCGGAGGCGTTGACATGAAGTTGGGTTGAGGTTTTAGCTTATGGGTGTAGATCACTCGGCGAGAAGGTAGCGCGTGGACATCAGCCTTGAATCTGGCGTCGGTGAGCAGCTCAAGGCGGCGTTTCGGCGCCATCCGGCGGGCCTGGCGGTCATCACCGCGAACGGGCCGGACGGGCCGGTGGGGTTGACCGCGTCCAGCGTCGCGTCGGTCTCGGTGGCGCCTCCCGCGCTGTCGTTCTCGTTGGGCGGTACCCCGTCGGCTCGGACCATCGCGACAGCGGCGAGCTTCGTCGTCCATCTGCTCGGGCCGCGCCACACCGAGCTGGCCCGTGATTTCTCCCGCGCCGGCGGCGTGCGGTTCACCCGGGAGCAGGGGTGGAGCCGGCTGCCCACCGGCGAGCCGGTGCTGTCCGGCGCCGGCGCCGCACTCCGGTGCCTGCCGCTGCACCTGGTCCCGGTCGGTGAGTCAACCGTCGTCGTGGCCTCCGTGTCGGAGGTGCACCTCGGTCCGGCCGGCGGGCGGCTGGTCTATCACGACCGGGCGTTCGTCGCCGTGCCCTCACCGGACCACCCTGTGCGGTCACCGTCACCGGCGCGCCCCTGACCCGCGCCCGTACCTCGGGCGCACGGGTTCACCGTGCTCGACGAGGCCGGCTGGCACACCCACGTCAGCGTCACCGGCAGGGTCGCCGAGCTGCGCGACGACACCGGACTGGTCGACATCGACCGGATCGCCCGGCACTACATCAACCAGCCGTACCCCGACCGGGTGCGGCCGCGCACGACCGCTGTGGTGGACATCATTTCGTGGCACGCCTGGGGCCCCCACTCCGGCGACTGACGACCGCGTGGCCGGCGAGCCACGACCTCGGCACCACCGGCGGCGAGCGTGCACCCGCACGAGGCAGCGATGCTAGGTGAGAGATCGCGGAGCGGCTCAGCGCCGGTCGTCGCGCAGCTCGCTGACGATCTCGTAGGTGCTCTTCAGCGCCTGTACGGTGTGCTCGTAGCGGCTGCGGGCAACGCCGACGAACAGGTAGTCCACGATGGTCAGCTGGGCGATCCGGCTCGCCATCGCACCCGACCGGAACGTCGTCTCCCTGACCGCGGTGTGCAGAACGCCGTCGGCAACCCCGGCGAGCGGCGAGTCCGGCACGTTCGTGACCGCGACGGTGTAGGCGCCGCTGTCGCTCGCGCCGCGCAGGAACGCGTGAGTCTCCCTGGTCCTGCCGCTGTGCGAGAAACCGATCGCGACGTCGTCGGTGCCGAGCAGGGCCGCCGAGACCATGGCGTCGTGCGCGTCGTGGAACGCGAGCGCGACGTGGCCGATCCGCAGGAGCTTCTGGGCGAGGTCCTGGGCGCCGGCGTTGCTCGCGCCGACGCCGAACAGCACGACCCGTTTGGCGCGTTCCAGCTTGCGCACGACCCGCCGCAGCACGTCGAAGTCGATGCTGTCCGCGGTCTCCCGGATGCCGAGGATCTCGCTACTCGCGATCTTGGCGACCATCTCGACGAGCGTGTCGGACGGGCTGATGTCGGCGCCGTAGCTGCCCGACTCACCGATGCCGAACTCGGCGGACTCCTTCGCCAGCTCAGCGGCCATTTGCAACTTGAGCTGGGAAAAGCCGGTGAAGCCGATGGCCCGGCAGAACCGCACGATCGACGCCTCGGAAGTGTCGCACGCGCGGGCCACCTCGCTGATGGAGTTCTCCACCACGAGTTGAGGGCGATCGATGATCGCGTCGGCGACGCGGCGGATCGTCGGAGGAAGGGATCCGACCCGCGCCTGAATGGTGCTCTGGATGCTCACGGGTGAGACCCCATTGACACGGTTAGCCCACGCCCTGTCTGTTCGATGGGAACCCCAAGGTCGGTGCCATGCTATGGACGCGCTCGGCCGCGTGTCAACGACTTTCGCCAGGCATGCCGCCGTTGTAGGTTCCCTTCATCGCCACCCACCGGAAGACATCGTGACCACAGAAGCGACACCGGGCTACATCGCGGTCGACCTCGGAAAGACGCACTGCCGGGTCAAGTTGCACCACGCCTCGGCAACCACCGAGCTACGGGGGGCCGGCTTCCCCGGATTCGCCGCGGCCGGCGACGTGGACCTCGCACTCGACGCCATCCGGCCACTGGTGGCGGCGGTGCTCGACGCCGACCGGGACATCGTCGCGCTGGGCGTCGGGGCGGCGGGGGTCGAGTCCAACCCCGACGCCGCCCGGGAGGCGGCTCGCCGGATCAGGGCGCCCACTCGCCCGTCAGCGTGGTCGGCGGGCTGACCAACGATCCGGCGTTCCTGCACCTGCTGCTCGACGAACTCGCCCGCCGCGGCCTGACGGTGCGCCGGCCCGCCGGAACCTCGCTGGACGGAGCGGAACTGCTCGCCGCCCGTCACGACCTTCCGCACGAAAGGCACGCGATCCGGGCCTGACCGGCCCGAGCACGGAACACCCGTCACGGCGCTGCCGTCGTACCGCCCGAAACCGGTCTCCGCGCGGCCGAACCGACCCCGACCCGCTCCGGAACGCCGGCGGGCACGGGACCGTCGCCGCGCGGCAGCAGCAGCGGGCTGGCGAGGATGAGCAGTCCGATCACGGTGAGGCTCGCGCGTGGGCTGGTGATGCCGGCCAGCAGCCCGCCGAGCGCGGTGAAGGTCGCGATCGACGCCTGCTGACCGATCGACCACGCCGACAGCGTGCGCGCGACACGGTGCCTGGGCGTGTGTTCGAGCCGGTAGGTGGCGAGCACGGGGTTGTACAGGCTCATGCTGATGATGATCGCCAGCTCGACGGCGATGACGATGACCAGCCCGGCGACTCCGGGCCGGACGAAGGCGAGGCCGATCAGCCAGACGGCGCGCAGCGTGCCGACGATCCGGAAGACCCGGTGCTGGCCGTAGCGGGCCACCACGCGGCGGGCCAGCCGGGAGCCGACGAGTCCGCCGACGCACGGGGTCGCGAAGGCGAGGCCGTACTGCCAGGGCGGGAATCCGAGCTGGCCGAGCAGCAGCACGGCCAGCACCGGCTCGGTGGCCATGATCAGCCCGGCGACGAGCATGTTGTTCAGGTAGAGCGCCCGCAGGCCGGGTTCGGCCAGGATGTGCCGCCAGCCGTCGAGGAGCTCACCGGCCCGGATCCGGCTCTTGACGGTTCGGGCCGGGCGGTCCTCCCGGCCCCGGATGGCGGTGATGCCGGCAGCCGAGAACAGGTAGCTGATCGCGTCGGCGGCCACGGTGGTGACCGGCCCGAACAGGCCGATCGCCGCCCCGCCCAGCGGCGGCCCGATCGCGATGGAGCTCCAGGTCGTCGACTCGAACCGCGCGTTCGCCACCAGCAGGTCCGCCGGCCGGACGAGGCTCTTGAGGTAGGCGCCGCTGGACGCGTTGAATCCTATCCTGGCGGCGGCGACCGCGGCCGAGACCGCGAGCAGCTGGACGAAACCGAGCCGGCCGAAGGCGTACGCCACCGGAACCGTCGCCATGGCCGCGAAGCGGAACAGGTCCATCCCGATCATGACCGGCCGCTTGCGGCGGAACTCCACCCACGGCGCGAGCGGCACGGCGATCAGCGCGCCCACTGCCGGCCCCACCGCGGCCAGCGCGGAGACCTGAGCCGGGCTGGCATCCAACACCAGCACGGCGATCAGCGGGAACGCCCCGAAGCCCAGCCCGGAACCGTAGGCGCTGACCGCGTACGCCGCCCACAGCCAGCCGAAGTGCCGTCCCAGGGATCGCCTCGCCACCGGGCTCCACCTTTCCCGCCGCACACCTTCTGGGTGATCGCGCCGAATCACATCAGGACCGAGGAAGCGGATCAAACAACCAGAACGGCGGCGAGCCACAACGACCGGTTGTACGGGTAGGGTTTCCGGGTGGATCTCGACGCCGTGCGTACCTTCGTCGCCGCCGCGGACGCCGGCCAGTTCCAGGAAGCCGCCGCGGTACTGTCGGTCACCCAGCAGGCCGTCTCCAAGCGCATCGCCGCGCTGGAGAAGGACCTGAAGGTGCGGCTGTTCAGCCGTACCGCCCGCGGCGCCCGGCTGACCATCGACGGTCAGGCGTTCCTGCCGCACGCCCGGGAACTTCTCCGGGTGGCAGAGCGCGCCGACGCGTCCGTGCGTCCCGGGAGGCGCGCGCTGCGCGTCGACGTGGTCAACCGGCGTACCGCACCGGCGGTGCTCCTCCGGGACTTCCACCGCACGCGTCCCGACATCGAGCTGGACGTCGTGACGCTGAGCCTCGGTACCGATGTCGACGCGGCGATCGCCGCCGTCGGGGTGGGCACGATCGACGCCACCTTCCACGCCGTCCCGCCCCGCCAGCACGTGCCGGACGGAATCCGGACCGCGCACGTGGTCGATGAGGCGCACGAGTTGCTCGTCGGACCCCGCCACCCGTTCGCCCATGCCCGCGCCGTCACGCCGGCTCAGCTCGCGGGGCACCGGATCTGGATGCCCGGTCTGGACGCCCGGGGAGAGGTGACCGACTACTACGACGAACTCGCCGCCGCGTTCGGGCTCAGGATCGACGTGGTTGGGCCCGTCTTCGGAAACGAGCCCCTGCTCGACGAGATCGCCGACTCCGCCGACCTGGCGACCCTCGTCGGCGAACGCTCGCGGTACCTGTGGCCGGACAGCTACGACCTGCGGCGCATACCGGTACGCGACCCGACGCTGATCTACCCGATGTCACTGATCTGGCGCGACGACAACCCCCACCCGGCGCTCGGCGAGTTCCGCGACTATCTCGACTCCCGGCGTACCGGCGCGGCCGGTACCGAGGTCTGGCTGCCGACCTGGGACCGGCGGCCAGCCTAGGTGCGGCTCGGTGCGGCTCATCCCCCCTTCCGGGCTGGCCGGCTCCGCCCGGCCCGCCCGCACGCGCGGCCCACCCCAGCTTTCGGGTACCGATGGGAAGGTCCTGGAGACCACCTACGATCGTCCGGTGAACCACGACGAGCTGCTGATCGAACCGGTGAACGACATCGAGCTTGATCAGCTCGTCGCGCTGTACGACGCGGTCGGCTGGTCGGCCTACACCAGGGCTCCGCAGGTGCTGCGGGCAGCCATCGCCGGCTCGTCCTACGTGGTCGCCGCCCGGCGTGGACAGCGCCTTGTCGGTGTGGCGCGTGCGGTGTCCGACGACGCGACCATCTGCTATCTGCAGGACGTGCTCGTCCTGCCGCAGGAACAGCGCAGCGGAGTGGGGCGCGCACTGGTGCAGGCCGTGCTGAACCGTTACCGGACGGTCCGGCAGAAGGTCCTGCTGACCGATGACGAGCCGGGGCAGCGGGCGTTCTACGAGGCGCTCGGCTACACGGAGGTCCGGGACTTCGGCCAGGGCACTCTCCGGGCCTTCGTCCGTTTCGACGGCTGATCAGTACCCTTCGTTCGGATCGGGCACCCGGTCGGCCGGTGCGGCCGCCGGTGGCCCCCGGCGCGGGCCGGCACCGGCGCCGGGGGCGTGGGCGTGAAGCTCAGCCCAGTGCGGCGTCCAGTTCGGCGGTCGAAGTCGGCTGCTGCCTGGCCCACACTTCGGCGAACAGCAGCACGGTGCCGACGGTGAGCAGGAGCGCCAGCGGAGCGGTCACCACCTCCGACACCGCGCTCGCCAGATAACCCGCCGTCGTGGAGGCGCCGCTGACGATCCCGCTCGGGACCGCCAGCACCGTCCGCACGCCGAAGACCATCAGTACCAGCAGGATCATCCGGCCGAGCGCCGCGCCGAAGTTCCTGTTGATCAGCGAAAAGGAGGTGCTGATCGGGTTCATGCCGCGCCGGTAGAGCGCGACCGGGGTGTACAGGCATCCGGCCAGTGCCAGGTACAGCCCCGGCAGGAGACAGGCGCACAGCCCGACCGTCACGATCAGCCCGTACAGCAGGGACCAGCCCCAGACCCGCAGTCCGTGACGGAAGCCGTACCCGAGCGCGGCGCCCAGCGGCACCTGCCGGCCGGCGGCCTGGCCGGTGATCGCCCGGACGGTCGCGGCCTGCCCCACGCTGGACAGGTACGACCCGACGATCGCGGCGACGAACACCAGCGGGATGATCGCCGACAGCACGGAGGTGTCCAACCTCGGCCGGGCGCTGCTGCCGGCGGGCGGGATCACCACCAGGCGGTGGGTGTACCGGGCGCCGATCACCCCGTACAGCGCGAGCGGAAGGGCCTGGGTCGTCCAGGCGATCAGCAGCAGCGACTTCCAGCTGCGCCGCACCGTATCGAACAGGCGGGTGAACCAGCCGCCGAGGCCCTCCCCGGGCGGGGTCACCAACGGATCGGGCTGCCCGGGCGGGAAGCCGGTGGCCGGTACGAGGTAGCCGTAGGGCGGCGCGGGTGGCAGTGGGCCGGGATGGGGGTTGGCGGCTGCCCACCGGCTGTCCTCCGGCGGGAACGGGTAGGTCATCGAGTCTCCGATCCGGGGTGGAGAAGCGCACGTTACCGTGCCACGGATCGCCCCTGCTGCCCCGATCGGGTGCGCCCGGCCCGGGCTGCGCCGCTGTGCCGGCGCGCCCGTTGCCAGGCAGGGCCGGCATCACCGGACCGGGTTTCCGAAACAGATTTCAGACTCCGAGGAAGTCTCCCGCCATAGCGTCAGTTTCGCGCCAGACGGGGCAAAAGGCGTCCCTCGGCGCGATACCGGCGTACTTCGATCGAAGGGATTGTGGACCATGGGCGACTTTTCTCGTCGCGATCTACTCAAGGCGACGGCGGCCGTTGGCGCCGGAGCGGTCGTTCTCCCGGGCGTTCTGGCCGCGGGGGCGCCGGACACCGCGGCCTACGGCGCGGATTCGTCCTGCAAGGCGGAGTGCTCGCCGGCCGAGCTCACCGGCCGCGTCGTCCGCCCGCAGGACCCCGACTACGCGGAGGCCAGCCTCGGCTGGGACGAGCTTTTCGTCCACTACCCGCTGGTCATCGTCTTCGCCCAGGAGACCCAGGACGTGGTCAACGCCCTGACCTGGGCGCGGCAGAACAACGTCGCGCTGCGGGTGCGCAGCGGCCGCCACAACCTGGAGGGGTGGTCGAACGTCGACAACGGGATCGTCATCGACGTCAGCGAGCTGAAGTCGACGCACATCGACGCGACCACCCGGCTCGCGAAGGTCGGTGCGGGGCTCAATCAGCTGGAGGCGGTGACCACGCTCGCCAAGCAGGATCTCGCGGTAACCACGGGAACGGAGGGAAGCGTGGGCCTGTCCGGTGCGACCCTCGGCGGCGGCTTCGGCTTCCTCACCCGCTACCTCGGCATGGCCTGCGACAGCCTCATCGAGGCGGAGGTGGTCGTCCCGTCGGGTACCACCGGCGCGAAGGTGATCAAGGCGGACCTGCACAACAACTCGGACCTGCTCTGGGCGCTGCGCGGAGCGGGGAACGGCAACTTCGGGATCGTCACCTCACTGACCTACCAGGCTGCGCAGCTCACCAGCGTCGCCTACCTGCAGGTGACCTGGGACGGCCTCGACGACCTGGAGAGCATCTTCGACACCTGGCAGCGCTTCGCGCCGTTCGCCGACAAGCGCCTCGGCACCCAAATGGAGATCCACAAGACCCAGATCCTGCTGTTCGCGGTGCTCGCCGAGGGTTCGGTGGCGGAGGCGAAGCACCTGCTGGACCCGGTCCTCTCCATCGGGGACCCGCAGATCACGACGCAGACCGGCAACTGGAGCGACATCTATACCAGCTTCCAGATCCCGACCGCGGACGAGCCCGCGTTCTGGAAGTTCTTCTCGCAGTTCAGCTCCGAACCGTTCCCGAAGAAGGCGATCAGCATCGTCCGGTCGTTCATAAAGGACGCGCCGTCGGATGACAGCAACTTCTTCGCTCAGGCCTTCGGTACCGGGGCTCAGACCAAGCAGCCCCGGGGCGGCTCGGCGTTCCCCCACCGCGACGCGCTGTTCTACTCCGAGCCCGGCGCCGGCTGGGGAAACCGGGCCGACCCCGACTGCGACGATCCCACCACCCCGGTGGCCCAGGCGTGGATCGCGGAGTTCAGCCAGGCCCTGCGGCCCTACGTGAACGGTGCCTACGTCAACGTGCCGAACATCGGGGCGCAGGAGTGGGAGACCGCCTACTGGGGGGCCAACTTCGACCGGCTGCGCCGGATCAAGCAGAAGTACGACCCGCACAACGTCTTCCAGTACGAGCAGAGCATCCCGCCGGCATCCTGCTGACCGGCCGTTCCCGCCCGTGCCCTACCCGGAGCCTCGGCTTCGCGTAGGGCACGACCGCACGGTCCCGCCCCGCCGCGACGCGCGCCGATCGAGATCGCGCGCCTGGTCCGTCACGGCGGCCAGCAGGGCGGTCAGTGCGGGAGCGGGCGGGTTGTCGCGGGTCACGACGACCAGGCGCCGCCCGAGAGTGGCCTCGGCGACGTCACGGATGGCCAGAGCGGGGTCGCGGGCCGGGAGGGCCAGTTCCGGCATCAACGCGACGGCCGCACCCGCCCGGACCAGTTCGAGTTGTACGTCGGCGTCGCTGGAGCGGTGGCGCAGGTCGGGCTCGTACCCGCCCAGGGTCCGGCAGGTCCCCACCACCATGGCGTGGTGGCCGGTGCCCTCGGCGGAGGCGGTCCAGATCGCCGACCGCAGCCCGGCCACCGCGACCGGTCCTTGCGGCCTGGCCAGCGGATGCGCCGCCGGTAGCACCACTTTCAGTGGCTCTTCGAGCAGGAGGGTGAAGCGCAGCCCGGCGGGCCGGGGTCGGGGATGGCCGTCGTACTCGTCGCCGATCACCAAGTCGACGGCGCCCAGCCGCAGGCCCGGCAGGGACTGTTCCAGTTCGAGTTCGAATATCTCCGTGCGCACGTGTGGATGTTCGGTCATCATCCGTGCCGCGGCCGGCACCAGCAGCCGGCGCGCCGCCGATTGCAGGCCGCCGGCGCGTACCGTGCCACGGATGTCACCGCCGAGCGCGGCCAGGTCCGCCTCTGCCGCCTCGGCCGCGGACAGCAGTACGCGCGCGTGGTGGGCCAGCAGGTGCCCGGCATCGGTCAGCCGCACCCCGCGCCCCGCCTTTTCGATCAGCCGGGTACCGACTTCCCGCTCCAGGATGGTGAGCTGCTGGGAGACCGTCGACGGGCTGTAACTGAGCGCCGCGGCGACCGCCGCCAGAGTCCCCCGCTCCTCCAGTTCGCGAAGGAAGCGGAGGCGACGGAGGTCCAGCGCAATCATTCGAGAATCCTAACGAATCAGCTTCGCTAATCATCGCTGGACCTGACGGGTTCGTTGATCGATGCTCGACGCATGGGTCCGGCACTCTGTCTCTTCTCCGCCGCGTGCTTCGGCGCGATGGCCATCTTCGGGAAGTTCGCCTACGCGGCGGGCGTCAGTTCGGAGGCCCTGCTGCTGGTGCGGTTCACGCTGGCGGCCGTGGTGCTGGCGGTGCTGCTGCTCCTGCGGCCGCAGCTACGCCGGGAGACACCGGGTCCGCACCCCGGACAACCGGCAGGCCGTCCGGCGGCGGGGCGCGGCCGCGTGCTGGCCATCGCCGTCGGCCTGGGCGCGGTGGGGTACGCCGCCCAGGCGAGCTTCTACTTCTCGGCCCTGCGCCGGATCGATGCCTCGCTGCTGTCCCTGATCCTGTACACGTACCCCGTCATGGTGACCGCGGGGGCGGCGCTGCTCGGCCGCGACCGGCTGACACCCGCGCGCTGCGGTGCCCTGGCGGCCGCGTCATGCGGGACGCTGCTGGTGCTGCTCGGCGCCGGCGGTGCCGGGTTCCACCCGCTCGGCGCGCTGCTGGCCTTCGGTGCCGCGGTCACCTACACGGTCTACATCCTGGTCGCCGACACCGTGGTGCACCTGCTGCCGCCCGTACCGCTGTCCACGCTCGTGATGGCCGGGGCCGCCGGTACCCTCGGCGCGCGCGCCCTGCTCGCCGGCGGGGTCGATCTCGACTTCGCGCCGCGGGGGTGGTTCTGGCTGGCCTGCATCGCCGTCGTCTCCACCGTCTCGGCGATGCTCGCGTTCTTCGCCGGCCTGAAGCGGACCGGCCCATCGGTCGCCGCCATCCTGTCGACCTTCGAGCCCGTGGTCACCACCGCGCTGGCCGCGCTCACCCTCGGCGAATCCCTGAGCGCGGTCCAGCTCGCCGGCGGAGTCCTGGTGCTGTCCTCCGTCGCCGTCCTGCAGGTGCGGCCGGTCCGGGAACGCCGCCACGCGCGGCAGCCGCGCCCGGTGCCCGACGGGTTTCGCCGCGACGCGGCGGCGCCGGCCCCGGGACGGGTCGAATCCGGCAAAGCTGCGGCGCACCAGCCCCGGTCGGCACTGGCCGGGCCCGACCCGGCGACGCGCACCGCGGGCTCGCGGTAGGTCCGCACGACCTGGTGCACAAGGCGGTGGGCTGGACGCCTCCAGAGGTGGGCAACCGGACCGGGCGGCAGCGGAGCCGCCTTGCCCGGCCAACCCTGGCGAGCCGATCGGGGACGGCTGCGGATGGTGCTCCGTTCAGAATCCGATGGCCTCCCGAAGCAGCAGGACGGTGCGGGACCCGGGGGTGAGTTCCCGGTTGAGGATGAGCAGGCGGCCGATCGCGCTGGGCGAGCCGTACACCGCCTGGGCACGGGCATTCTCCAGCGGCAAGCAGTGGTCTTCGACGCGGCGCAGGGCGGTGCTCAGGTCGGGTACCACCTTCTGCGCGCCGACGATCCAGATCGCGCGGGCGGCGCCGCCGGAGTATGCCGGCAGTTGGCTGCCGGTGGCCGAGGCGACCACGAGCGAGCCGGTTTCGGTGACCGCGGCGACGCTGCCCACGACGACGTCCGGGCTGGCGAGCGTCCGCCGGATCTCGTCGGCGCCGGCGGCGGTGGTGCGGTCGATGGCCAGCAGGCGTGGCTTGAGAGCGACGTACCGGCCGCCGGTGTTGATGTCCTCGTCGATGCCGGACAGGCGCAGGGTCTCGCTGGAGGCGGTGAAGACGCTGGAACCCCCGGGAATCAGGTCTTTGACGCGGGTACGCGCGGCGGCGACGTCGTCGAGGATCTCGACGGTGAAGCCGTGAGCCGTCAGCGCCTCGGCCGCCCGCTCCAAACGCTTCGCGGGCGCCGGATCGGTGAAGGAGGATGCCGGAATCGGGGTGGTCATCGTGTCTCCTGGGTTGGGGTTCGACCGGCGTGACCGGTCGTGGGATGGCTTGCCCATCTCACCGGTACGACTGGGTGGTTCCGTGGTTTGTGAGGCGAGGCGACCTACCTCACACGCCTTGGCGCACCGCGGGTGCAGGCGGCGGCCAACCGGTGCCGATCGACGGTGGTAAACCGCGAGCGTAGAGGAACTACCACGGCGGGTTGATTTATCGGCCGGCGCGACGTGTCCGGCGGGTGACCGGCCGCCGGCGCGCAGGCTCGGCGGCGCCCGATCCGGCTCGCGGCCTCGCGTTCGAGCGGGCCGGTTGAGCAGGCCGGTCGAGTGACCGGGCGGGGACTGCCAGGCCGCGACGCGTGCGATGCGACGAGCGCGAACGGCCGCGGCCGGCTCCGCGGCGGCCCGAGGCATCCCGCCCAGTGCACTTCTGTGAATCCGGCCCGGAATCGTAGGGTGTGGCGCTAGCCACCCAGAGAGGATTCCATGTGTCAATGAAGAGGAAGGCATTCGTGGCCGCGGCCGTGGCCGGTGCGGCCGCCGTGGCCACGACGATCGTGATCGCCGCGCTGCCCGCGTCCGCCGCCAGCGCGCCCAGCCCGTTGTCGCCCGGCCAGTTCACGCTGACCGCCGACTACGACCGGTACGACGCGCTGAACGCCGCGCTCGCCTCGACCCTGGGTACCGCCGATGTCGACACCGTGATGGCTCACGCCAACCACGATCGCACCGCCATCACCGACTCCCTCGGCGTGGCCGGCTACGTCGGCGGGTTCGGGTTCGACTCGGGCGACAACAACGACTGCACGAACTACCCGCAGGGCATCACCAGCAGCCGGGACGCGGTAGGGACCGCGAACAGCGGCAACTACGACGGGCACCAGCTCATCCTGGTCAGCTGGTACACCATGGACGCGTGCGACGGCGACCAGGCCCGTAGCCGGATCACGCTGGTCGACTGGGACGCGACCTACCCGAACAAGTACCGCAAGATCCTGCTGGTGGAGCCGACCGGTACCACGGCCGCGCCCAGCTTCAAGGACATCCCGATCCACGCCGGCGGCGTCTCCTGGTACGGCGACTACCTGTACGTCGCCGACACCGGTCACGGCATGCGCGTGTTCAACATGAAGGACATCCTCACGACGAACACGGGTGGCACCTCCGACCAGATCGGCCGCCAGTCCAGCGGCGTGTACTACGCCCACAACTACGCCTACGTCCTGCCGCAGGTCGGCACCATCACGGCGAGCACCACCTCGGGTACCTCGCTGGTCTGGTCGAGCATCTCGCTGGACCGGGTCAGCCGTTCCATCGTCATGGTCGAGTACACCTGCCAGTCCGGGTGCGCCTCGTACCCGAACCGGGCACCCCGCGCGGTCCGGTTCCCGTTCGCGCCCGGCGCCACCACGTTCGCCGCCACCACCACCGCCACGGAAGCCCTCCAGCTGCCCTGGTACAGGCTCAACGGCGTGGCATCCCACAACAACCGCTGGTGGTTCAACTCCTCCGGAGCCCACCAGCTCTACTACTGGACGCCGTCGACCGGATCGCACACCTACGCCTGGGTCAGCGGCGGCGAGAGCATCAGCTACTGGGAAGACGACACCAACCCGGACCTGCTGTGGTCGTTGCAGGAGACCCGCGGGCACCGCAACGTCTTCGCCGTCAAGCAGGCCAGCTACGGACCCTGAGCCACTCGGGGACGACCGGCCGCAGTGGGTGCCGCACGCGACAGGCACCGCACGCGATCGTGCCCCCGGATGGTCCCGGGGGCACGATCGCTCTCGCAGCCGGCACGGCCGGCGAGAACCAGGGGGTTCAGATCAGCCAGCGGTGACGCTGCACGAGCGGCAGCCGAGCCCACCGCCGCCCCAGGCCCCAGACGTGGCCGGCGTAGGTGACCGCGAGCACGATCAGCACCGCCGCGTAGACGAAGTGGTAGTCCGTCAGCGGGTTGGACGAGGCGCTGGGAGCGCCGGTCGCGGTGTGCCGGGCCAGCGGGTACTCGGCGAACCACATCATCGCCATCATCACGGTACCGGCGGCTGCGGCGGCCCTCAGCCCGATGCCGGCGATCAGCGCGACACCGATTCCGAGCAGGCCGAGCATGAACAGCCAGTTGGCCCACCAGGTCCCGGCGATCGCGTGGTACGCCGACTGGAACGGCCCGACGTCCACCGAGGCCAGAAAGCCCTTGGTCGGCGAGCCGCCGTGGATCCAGGACTTCGCGGCCGGGGTCGCGTAGCCGAACCCGAACGTCTTGTCCAGGAAGGCCCAGAGGAAGACGAAGCCGGTGGCGACCCGCAGTACGGCAAGCGCCCTGGCCGCCGTGGAGGTCAGCAGCGAACCGGGCGCCTCGGCCCGTTCCAGCGTGTGCGTCGCGGTGTGGTTGATCCGGACGGTGCTCATGTCGTCCTCCTGTGTCGCGGTCTCCTCGGTCATCTCCCAGCCTGGTCGCCGCGCTCGCGGCGGGTCAGGGCCCGAGCTCCCGCGCGGGCGGGACCAAAGCCCCGGACCGGTCCGGGCCCTACGGCGGCTGCCGCGCAGCGGTTCCCTCCACATTGGAGGGACGGTCGGTCGGGCCGGGTACGAGCACGGACCGGAATCCCGATCGCGATGCCGCACTCGGCGAGCCGGGGTCAACCGTGCGCGGGCCGCCGGCGGGCATGGCGGCCCGGCGCAGCGGCGCCTCGGTCCGCAGGCCGACGATCAGCGGGCGAAGCCGCGCCAGGCGTCACGGCCGGGCATGGTTCCCACTCCTTGCGGGATCGGGCCGGGCGAGCAGGGCGATGATGTCGCCGCTGGTCAGCACGCCGATCGGGCGCAGGTCGGGGTCGGTGACGACGACCGCGTCGGTGCCGCAGCGGCGCATGACCTTCGCGGCGGCCGCCAGGGACGCGTCCCGGTCGATCATGGGCGGCTCGTCATGGCAGATCGTGGCCACGGTGTGCCGGGCGAAGGCCATCGGGCGGTACGCCCACTCCGCGGCGAGCATCCGGTCGGTCACCATGCCCGTGCACCGGCCGTACCCGTCGATCACCGCGAGGTGGCGCACTCCCCCGCCGACCAGGGCCAGCAGCGCGTCCTGGAGGACGGCGCGTTCGGCCACCGCGAGGACGGGGCGGGACATCAGCGTGGTCACCGCGACAGACCTCAGGTCGCCGCGGTGCGTGGCCGCCGGCGCGCGCCGGTGGACCGCCAACTGATCAGTGCCGGCTTGCATGACTCTCCCCCTTTGTCCGCATCTCACCCATATCGTGCACCGCCCCCGTACCAGGTCGGCAGGTCCGCCCGGCACGACCCCGCGGGCCCTTGGTCCCGGGACCTTCGGCCCGACCCGGCGGCCCGGACGGGGCCTTGGGGCCCGGTCATGACCAGCCACTGCGTCCGGGCCGGTCGCCACCCGGCGACCGGCCGGCCCAGCGCGCGGCGCTGCCCGGCCGGCAGGCGCGCGGCTACCATGCTGGGGTGACCGAGCCCGCGAAGCCGACGCCCGGCCCCGGCGACGAGTTCTGGACCGCCCCGTCACTGGGGCTCTCCCCACTGTCCCGGGTGCGGCTGGACGAGCTGCTGACCGAGCTGCTCGACCGGGTCGGCGACGTGATGGCCAGCCGGGAGCGGCTGTCCGCGCTGCTGGAGGCGGTCGTCGGCATCGGCACCGACCTGGACCTGCACAGCACCCTGCAACGCATCGTGGTCGCCGCCGTCCGGCTCGCCGGGGCCCGCTACGGCGCGCTGGGCGTGATCGGCTCCGACCGGCGGCTGGTGGAGTTCATCACCGACGGCCTGACGGTCGAGGAGCACCGGCGGATCGGCGATCTGCCGACCGGTCGGGGTGTACTGGGACTGCTCATCGACGAGCCCCATCCGGTGCGGCTGCGCGACATCGCCCAGCACCCGCGCTCGTTCGGCTTCCCGCCGCACCACCCCCCGATGCGCAGCTTCCTCGGGGTACCGATCCGGGCACGCGACCAGGTGTTCGGCAACCTGTACCTGACCGAGAAGCGCGACGCCGACGAGTTCACCCGCGACGACGAGGAGGTGATGGTCGCGTTGTCGGTCGCCGCCGGGGTCGCGATCGACAACGCCCGGCTGTACGCGTCCGCCGGCTACCGGCAACGCTGGCTGGAGGCGACCGCGGAGATCACGAACGTGCTGCTCGGCGAGGTCCAGCGCACCGCCGCCCTCGAACTGGTCGCCCGCCGGGCCCGGGAGGTCTCCGGCGCGGCCCTGGTCGCCGTGCTCCTGCACGACCCGGACACCGCACGGCTGACCGTCGAGGTCGTCGAGCCCGACCAACCCGAGCTGCACGGCCTGACCGTGCCCGCCGGCGACGGGGTGCTCGGCACCGTGATCGCCGAGGGGCAGGCGGTCCTCGTCGACGACCTCGGCGCCGCGGCAGACTGGCCGGCCGAGCTGCGCACCGGCGCCGCGATGATCGCTCCACTGGCCGCCAGCGGTACCGTGCAGGGCCTGCTCGCCATCGCCCACCCGCCCGGGGGCGGGCGCTTCGACGACGCGATCGACGTGAGCATGCTCACCACGTTCGCCGGGCAGGCCGCACTGGCCCTGGAACGCGCCCGAGCCCAGGAGGAACGGGAGCTGCTGGCCGTCCTGGAGGACCGCGAACGCATCGCCCGGGACCTGCACGACGTGGTCATCCAGCGGCTGTTCGCCACCGGGCTGCACCTGCAATCCATCACCCGCCTGGCCCGGCCGGACATCGCCACCCGGATCGCCAGCGCGGTCGACGACCTGGACACCACGATCCGCGACATCCGCTCGGCCATCTTCGAACTGCGCAGCCCGGTCGCCGCCACGTTGCGCGCCGACATCCGCGCGACCGTGGACGCCGCCGCCGCGTCCCTGGGCTTCCGGCCCGAGCTGCGGCTGGACGGACCGATCGACAGCGCGGTACCCGACGAGGTGGGTTCCGATCTGGTCGCCGCGCTGCGCGAAGCACTGTCCAATGTGGTCAAGCACGCGCGGGCCACCCGGGTGACCGTGCAGATCGAGATCGTCGACCGGCGGCTGCGGCTGACCGTCGCGGACGACGGTGTCGGCTCGCCGTCGGCCATCGATCCGCGCAGCGGCCTGGTCAACCTGCGGGAGCGGGCGGACCGCCACGGCGGCACCATCGACGTATCGGAGACCAAGCCGTCCGGAATCACCCTGGTCTGGACCGTTCCGCTGTAGCGGGCGCACAGTCGGCGCACCCGGCGGGACTTCCGGCCCTGCCGGCGACGGCCGGCGGCGCCGAGACTGGCCACGTGACCACCACCGACATCCCGCCCGTCGCGGTTTCCGAGGCCGGCTACGACGCCCTGGCCGCCGACGGCGCCATCGTCCGCATCCGCCCCGTCGCCGCTGCCGACGGGCCGGCCCTGTCCGAGCTGTACGACAGCGGTAGCGCGGAGAGCCTCTACCGCCGGTTCCTGTGCGCCGGAGACGCCGGCGTGGCAGCGGAGGTGGAACGGCTGACCCGCCCGGCCGACGGCCGGCACGCCGCACTCGTCGTGCTGGAGCGCGACCGGATCCTCGGCGTCGCCTCCTACGAACGGCTGCCCGAACCCGACCGCGCCGACTTCGCGGTCTTCGTCGCGGACCGCGCGCACGGCCGCGGCCTGGGTACGCTCCTGCTGGAGCGGCTGCGCGCCACCGCCCGCCGGCACGGCATCACCACCCTGCACGGCGACGTGCTGCCCAGCAACTCCCCGATGCTCCAAGTCGCGCACGACCTGGGCGAGCAGCGGCAGCACCTCAGGCGCGGTCTGGTCGACGTCGACCTGCCCACCCGCGACGACGGCGACGCCGCCCTGGAGGACCGCAACCGCCAGGCCGAGCGGCGCTCGCTCAGCCCGCTGCTGGCCCCGCGGGCCGTCGCCGTGGTGGGCGCCGGCCGGCGGCCCGGCGGGATCGGTCACGCGGTCCTCGTCGGCCTGCGGGAGGGGGGATTCGCCGGCCCGGTGTACGCCATCAACCCCCGTGCCGACCGGATCGCCGACCGGCCCGCCTACCCGAGCGTGGCGGTGGCGCCCGGTCCGGTGGACCTGGCGGTCATCGCGGTACCCGCCGCGGCGGTACCCGACGCCATCGCGGACTGTGCCGCCGCGGCAGTACCGGCGGCGGTCATCCTGTCCTCCGGGTTCGGCGAGGACGGGCCGGCCGGGCGCGCGGCACAGGCCGCGGTGCTGCGTGCCGCCCGCGCCGCCGGCATCCGGCTGGTCGGCCCCAACTGCCTCGGCATCCTCAACACCGACCCGGCCGTGCGCCTGCAGGCCACCTTCGCGGCGATCACCCCACCGGCCGGCGGGCTGGCCGTCGCCTCGCAGTCCGGGGCCGTCGGCATCACCCTGCTCGACCACGCCAGCCGTGCCGGAGTCGGGCTGTCCGCGTTCGTGTCGCTGGGCAACAAGGCCGACGTGTCCGGCAACGACCTGCTGTCCTACTGGTACGACGACCCGGCCACCCGCGCCGTCGCGCTGTACCTGGAATCGCTGGGCAACCCGCGCCGCTTCGCTCGCATCGCCCGGGCACTCGCTCGCCGCAAGCCGGTCCTGGTGCTCAAGAGCGGGCGCACCACCGCCGGATCCCGCGCCGGCGCCTCCCACACCGCGGCCGCCGCCGCGCCGGACGCCACCGTCGACGCGCTGTTCGCCCAGGCCGGCGTCGTGCGCTGCGACGGCCTCGGCGAACTGCTCGACGCCGCCCGGCTGCTGGTCGACCAGCCCCTGCCGGGCGGGCCGCGACTGGCCATCATCGGCAACGCCGGAGGCATCAACGTCCTGGCCACCGACGGCGCGGACCGGGCCGGCCTGACCGTCCCCGAACTGCCCGTGCCGGTCCGCGCGGAAGTCGCCGAGCTCGCACCGGCCGCGTCCACCGTGGCCAATCCGGTCGATCTTTCAGCCGCGGCCACCCCGGCCGCGATGGCCGGGGCCATCGCGGCGGTGGCCCACTCCGGCGCGGCT
>JBDZVD010000115.1:0-22032 GCA_040255525.1 Micromonosporaceae bacterium
GCACTCCCTGGCCGGGGCCTACACCGGTAGTCGCCGGCATCCCGGCACAGGGAGGAGTACGCCATGCTCAGACCCGTCCCCCGCGCCGCCGCCGGCGCCCTCATCACGGCCGCCGTCGCCGGTGGCGCGATCCTCGTCGCCGCGCACCGCGCCGCGGCCACCAGCGCGCACACGAACGCGACCCTGGTCGAGAAACTCACCGGCCCCGACTCCCCCAACGACACCTACGGGCGCTGGAACGTCAAGGCCACCGACCTGGGCATCATGTGGGACGACAACGCCGGAGGCGTGCTGACCGCGTTCGGTGACACGTTCGGGGATGCCTGGATCGGTCCCGGGTACCTCTACGTCTACGGCACGCCGAGCGGGCGCAACGGCAGCCTCTACCTCGCGCGGACACCCGAGACTCAGATCCTCACCCAGGCGGCGTACCAGTACTGGAACGGCAGCACCTGGGTCACCGGCAACGAGTCGGCGGCGACGGCCGTCGTCGGCGCACCCGTCTCCGAACTGTCCGTGCGCTACGACGGCTACAGCGGGCACTGGCTGATGATGTACCTGCGGGGCGAGGACATCATCCTGCGTACCGCCGCCGGCCCCCAGGGGCCGTGGAGCGCGGCGCAGGTCGTGGTCAGTTCGGCCGACTATCCGGGCCTGTACGGCGGTTTCATGCACCCGTGGAGCTCGGGCGGAACCATTTACTTCACCATGTCGCAGTGGGATCCGTACAACGTCTACCTGATGAAGGTGCGGATCGACAGCTCCGGTACCGTCGTCGACCCGAACCTGATGGGGGACCCGAGCTTCGAGCGCGGCGCGCTCAACTCGTCGGGTACCGGCGGATTCTGGGCGTGCGGCGGCAACTGCTGGCAGGACGTGCACCAGACGGTTCCGGTCGCCGCGGGCACGGGCTACCAGCTGACCGGCTTCGTCCGCACGTCGGCCAACAGCGACAACGGCTTCATGGGCGCGCGGACCACCGGCGGGGTGGTACGTGACACCACCGCATCGGGCGGCGGCACCCCGGTCGGGGTGCCGCCGCACCCTCACTTGATGCCCGAGATGCGCACACCGTTGACGATGTACCGCTGGAAAATCAGCAGCAGCACGATGGTCGGGATGGACGCGAGGGTGGAACCGGCCATGAGCAGGCCCCAGTCGTTGCCGCGGTCGGACCGGAAGTTGCCGAGGAACTGCATGATCTGCGTCAGGTTCGGGTCCGTGATGGTGAGGATCGGCCACACGTACGCGTTCCAGTACGCCAGGTACGACGCGATGCCGACGACCACGAACGGGGCCGCCGACTGGGGCAGGAACACCCGCAGGAAGATCTGCCACCGGTTGGCGCCGTCGATCATCGCGGCCTCCTCGACGGCGATCGGGTAGCCCAGGTAGTACTGGCGCAGGAAGAACATCTGCGCCGCGGAGGCGACCCCCGGGATAATGAGCACCGCCATCGTGTTCAGCATGCCGAGTTTGGAGACCACGACGAACGAGGTCAGCAGGATCGCCATCATCGGGATGAACATCGGCAGGATGCAGTAGACCCACCAGAACCGCTTGCCGCGGAACTCCAGGCGGGCGAACGCGTACGCGGCCATGGAGTTGACCGCGAGGCTGAGCACCGTGAAGATCAGCGCTCCGACGAAGGTCACCGCCATCGCCCGCATGAACTGGTGGTCGCGCAGGATGGCCGTGTAGTTGCGCCACCGCCACATGTCCGGGAAGAACTGGAACGGAGTCCGGAGGACCTCGCTCCTGCCCTTGAACCCGGCGATCGCCATCCATGCCAGCGGGAACAGGACGCTGACCGCGATGAGGACGACCAGCACGGTGGAACCGGTCTTGCGAAACACGCGTACAAGCACTGAAGTCGCCCCTCTGGCTCAGCCGTCGACGGCCTTGTCGGACCTGATCAGCCGGAAGATCACGATCGAGATCGTGCCCAGGACCACGAACAGCAGCAGCGACGCGGTCAGCGAGTAGCTGGTCGCGTACGGCGTGAGGTCCCGGAAGCTGTTGAAGATGTAGTAGTTGGGTGTGCTGGTCGCTCCGACCGGACCGCCGTTCGTCATGATCAGTGGCAGGTCCAGCATCTGGATGGCCAGCGTGAACCCGGTGACGAGCAGGTACAGCAGCACGTTCTTCAACAGCGGGATGGTGATGTACCACAGGCGTTGCAGGAACCCGGCACCGTCCAGCATCGCCGATTCGTAATAGCTTTCCGGGATGTCCAGCAGGGCCGCCAGCAGGATCAGGGTGGTGATGCCGAAGCCGAGCCAGATGCCGGGCACGGCGATCGCCGGCAGCGCCCAGCGGGGACTGTTCAGCCACGCGACCGGAGCGTGGTTGACCAGGCTCAGGAGCCAGTTGACCACTCCCTGGTCCTGGTACATGAAGGTGAACAGCACCGAGGCGATCACTGTGGACACCACCGCGGGCAGGTAGATGGTGACCTTCATGAAGGCGGCGACGCGCCGGCTCAGTGTCTTGATGAAGCTCGCGAGCAGCAGCGCGATGACGATCCCGGTCGGTACCACCAGCAGGGCGTAGTACAGGCCGATCCAGATCGAGTGCCAGAAGTCGGAGCTCTCCAGGACGTAGGTGTAGAACTGCACGCCGACGAACTGCGGCGCCTTGTAGAAACTGATTTTGAAGGTACTCAGGTAGACCGAGTAGACCAGCGGCCACATGACGAAGATGCCGAGCAGCACGACCATCGGCGCGATCATCAGGTACGCGGTGAGGTTGTCCTGCCGGCGGGTGGCGCGGGACCGGCGGCCGCCGCGTGCCCGCCGGTCCGATCCGGTCGTCGGGTCCGCGGGCGCCGGGCCTTCCTGAGCTGATTCGAGCAGAGCCACGGTGATCCCCTCGCGATCGGTGGTGCCCGGGGACGCGGCCGGCGCATCCCCGGGCACCGGGCGTATCAGCTAGTGGGTCGGTTCGGTCCCGGCGAGGGACTGCTTCTTGATGACGTCGTTGATCTGCCCGTCGGCCTTCTTCAGTGCGGCCGGGATGCTCAGGTTGCCCTTCATCGCGGCCTCGATGGCGGTACCGAAGTCCAGCGCGATGTCCCACGGGTAGGCCGGCTCCTGCTTGCCGTACGGCACGACCTTCGCGGAGATGACCTTCATGAACGGATCCGAGGTGGCGTCCGGGTTGCCGGCCAGCGCCTGATCGACCGAGGTGCGCACGGTGTACTTGGAGAATCCGCTGGCCTTGAAGAAGCTGGCCATGATGGCCGGATCGCCGGCGAGCAGCCACTGGATGAATCCGGCCGCCTGGGCCTTCGCCTTCGACTTGGCGTCCACGGTCAGCGTCCAGCCGCCGAGAGTCGCCGTGGTCTTGGTCTGGTCGCCGTCGATGGACGGGAACGGCGCCACCGCGGTCTTCGCGACCATCGCGGGGAACGTCTCCTTGAGCTGGCCGACGGCCCAGGAACCGTCCGCCATCATGGCCACCTCACCCTGACCGTACGGGGAGGCGTCGGCGTACCCGACCTTCGGCGTCTTGGGCATCAGGCCGCCCTGGTACAGCGTCTTGTAGAACTGCAGGAGCTTCTCGTAGCACGGCTCGGTGGCATTGGACTTGGACCAGTCGTCGGCGATCGGCAGGTGGCCACAGGCGTTGTACTGCAGGCCCCAGCTGGACCAGCCCAGGTCGGCGGCGACCGAGGCGATGGTCATGCCCTTGACCTTTCCCTTCGTGAGCTTGGTCGCCCATGCGATCAGCTCGTCCCAGGTCTTCGGCGGGTTCTTCGGGTCGAGCCCGGCCGCCGCGACCAGGTCGGTGCGGTAGTACAGCACGGTCGACGGCTCGACGAGCATCGGGTACGCGTAGTGCTTGCCGCCGATGGTGACGAAGCTCTTGACGTTGTCCTTGATGTCGGCGAACGCGCTCGCCGGCATCAGGCCGTCGAGGTCGGCCAGCTCACCGTTGGCCGCCGCGGCGGCGATGTTGCCGTAGTTGGTGGTCTGCACGTCGGGCGCCTTGTTCGCCGCCTGTGCCGCCTTCAGCTTCTGCGCCCAGGTGTCGGCCGGCACCACCTGGTAGTCCACCTTGACCTTGCTCTGCGAGGCGTTGAAGGCGTCGACTTCCTTCTTGAACCAGGTCTGCTGGTAGTCCTCGAACTTCTGCTGCCAGAAGGTGATGACCGTCTTGCCACCCTCGGTCCGGGCGCTGCCGCCGCTGCCACACCCGGCGAGTGCGAGTGAGGACGCGACGAACGCCGACGTCACGAGAGCCAGTATGCTGCGCCTCTTGGACACTTCTCCTCCTTGAGCGGCCCGTCGCCGAACCGTGTGGACATGCTGCACTAGGGATCCAGCCGGAAGGCGCGATGGGAACCGCGCACCGGCCGTTCGCCGAGCCACCGGGGACCGGTGGATGAGCACACACGCGGGTCGCCGGCGGGCGGCACGAGGCTCATGGCGCCGCCGCTCCCCTGTCCCCGGCGCGTGAGGCACCCGTGCGAGCGCGTGCCTCCGTTGCCACCATTGGTGTTTTGCCACGACGAGCGCGCCAGGCGGCTGTTCCGGGTCGATGGCCGCTCGCATCCGTCGATCGCGTCCGTGCGCGCAGAATGTGCCAGCAGCGTGTCCCGCACCGGGCAGCCACGGGACGACGTCGTGCGCGTTTCCGGCATGTGTCCACCGCTTCCGGTCGGGAACGACTGGCTGGTAGTGAACACCGTGTAATCGATTTCGTCAAGAGTTCCGTGAGTGACCGCCCGAGTGTGGCACTTCCGCTGCGACGCACCTGCGAAACCGATTACAACACTGGCTCACCGAGCGCGCTCCGTTCCCCGCTCGACGCGCTCGCCGTAGACGCCGATCCGGCGCCGAACCCGCAACGCGGCCGCAGCCCGGTCCCGCCCCGCTCACGCGACGGGCGCCGGGTGTACCCCGACGAGGTACCCGGCGCCCGTTGCCCGCTGCCCGGGCTCCCTCAGTCGACGCCCCGGGCCTGGTGGGCGAGCTCGCGGGTGACCGCCGCGTCGACGCGCTCCGCGTCGCCGGTCGCCAGCAGGTCGAGCAGCGCGCCTCGCAGGACGGCCAGGATGGCGGTGCGTTGGGCGACGGCCCGCCTGCCGTGGCGGCCGCGCGCGGGCTGGAATTCGGCGAGCACGTCCAGCCAGTCCCGCACCGTGCTGGCGGAGAAGTCGGCCCAGGGCCCGGACGGCTCGACCAGGGACCGCGCGTAACCCTCGACCCAGAGGCGGAGCAGGGCGCGGTGCTCGGGGGCGGCCAGCCACCGCCACAGATGCCGTGCGGCCGTGGCGAGGTCGACGCCGGGCCCGGCGGTGCGCAGCTCACCGAGCATCGCCATCTCGCTGGAGCGGGCGCGGGAAAGGAGCGCGCGGATCAAGCCGTCCTTGGAGCCGAACAGGAACAGCAGGACCCGGGGACTGGAGCCGATCGCCGCCGCCAGCGGCCGCAGGGACAGGTCCGCCAGGCCGTGCTCCAGCGCATAGCGGTACGCGAGGTCCAGCAGCTCCAGCTGGCGGGCCGACGGGACTCGCACCGGATCGTCCATGGTGTTATCTTGCCACTGAACCACTCGTTTCAGTGGCGGGCAGTGAAGGAGATCATGTCATGGCCTCTGCCGTGAGTATCCGAAGGGTGGGGCGGCCAGGGGACCTCGGCTGGGTCATCATGGCGCACGGCGAGATCTACGCGCGCGAGTTCGGATGGGACACGAGCTTCGAGGCTCTCGTGGCCCGGATCGTCGCCGGCTACGCCGGCTCCCACGACCCGTCCCGGGACGCGGGCTGGATCGCCGAGCTGGACGGCGACCGGGTGGGCTGCGTGTTCTGCGTGGCCAAGGACGAGGCCACGGCGCAACTTCGCATTCTGCTCGTCGACCCGGCGGCCCGGGGTCGCGGTGTCGGGCGCCTGCTCGTCGACGAATGCGTCCACTTCGCCCGGGACGCCGGGTACCGGCGGATGACGCTGTGGACCAACGACCCGCTCACGTCGGCGGGGCGCATCTACCGCGCGGCCGGATTCCAGCTCGTGGCCGAGCAGCCGCACCACAGCTTCGGCGCGGATCTCGTCGGCCAGACGTACGAGCTGGACCTGGCGGCCGCCGAACCGTTCGAGATGGCGGAATGACGCCCGCCCGGTCGCGGCCGGCCCGGGCACGCACGCCGGCCGGCAGCTCCCCCGGTGCCCGGCCGCCGCACCAGCCGAGGGGCTTGCGGTGACCGGCCTGCTGGTCGTCGCCGGGTTGGCCCTCGGGCTGCTCGCGCTCGGCTGCTGCGCCGGCCTCGGATGGTGCGCCGACTCCCGCGACCCCGAGTTCTCCGCCGGCCGCGCCTTCGCGCCCCGGTCACGGCAGCCCTGACGGGTCGGGCCGCCGGCCGGCCCGACCGGCGGCGAGCCGGACACACGGCACGCCCCGGGACGGCGCACGCGGATCGGGACACCCCTCACCCACGCCGCCGGTGGCGGGCGGGACCGCCGGGCGGACCGGCCCCGGGCGCGGGCGCGGATCGGCGTTGGTGAGTGCCCGGGAATCGGCGACGCGGATGACCTATGTTCGACCGTGAGGGGTGGACCTGCCCGGTGGGGGTTTGCGGGTGACGACAGCGACCGTGGTGATCGTCAACTACAACTACGAGCCGGTTCTCCGATCGGCCATCGACAGCGCCCTGGACCAGGACCCCGGCGTGGAAGTCGTCGTCGTGGACGACGGCTCGACCGACCGCTCCGCGGACACCATCCGCTCGTACGGCGAGCGGGTCATCGCGGTCAGCAAACCCAACGGCGGCCAGGCCTCGGCATTCAACGCCGGTTTCGCCGCGTCCAGCGGTGACGTGCTCTGTTTCCTCGACGCCGACGACCGGATCCTGCCCGAGACGATGGCCGAGGCGGTGGCGGAGTACGAGGTCGAGCCGTACGCCAAGCTGCACTGGCCGCTCGCCGAGATGGGCGCGGACGGCCAGCTCCTCGGTAGCGTCAATCCCCCGGTCGAGCTGCCCGCCGGTGACCTGTCCGAGCTGGTCGCCGGCCGCGGCCCGGGCGCCTATCCGACGCCGCCCAGTTCCGGCAACGCCTACAGCCGTTCGTTCCTGGCCCGAGTGCTGCCGATGCCCGAGCTGCTGCGGGTGTGCGCCGACGGCTACCTCTACGACCTCGCGCCGCTGTACGGCCCGATCGCCCGGCTGAACCACCCGGGCGGCGCGATACGCTTCCACGACCGGAGCAACTTCATGGCCCGCCGGTACGACGAGCGCCTTCCGCACAGCGTTCGCGCTCACGAGCTGACGATCGCCAGGATGGCCGAACGCTGCCGGGAGCTCGGCCGGGAACCCGATGAGGCGGCGTGGCGCGAGCGGTCCTGGCCGATCCGTTCCCGGCGGGCGCTCGACGAGATCGACGAGGCGCTCCCGACGCGGGCTCCGTTCGTGCTCATCGACGGCGGGCGGATCGGCGTGGAACCCACGCGGGCGCGGCCGCTGGTCCAGGTACCGGAGCATGCCGCCGACGCCGACCTGCTCGGCGCGCTGGAGCGCAGCCGGCCGGCATCGGATCACGTGGTGGTGGCGTGGCCGTCGTTTCCCTGGTTCGACGCGCGCCCCGGCCTGCGCGCCTCGCTCGAGACGACGCACCGCGTCCTGCTGGAAAGCCCCCGGGTGCGGGTCTACACCCGCCGCTGAGCCGTCCCGCGACCGCGGGCGCCGTCACGGTCGAGGCGCTTTTCGAACCAGTGGTGGGCGTAGCGCTCGGTGTTGTACGGCGCGATCTCGTGGTAGCCGGCCGAGCGGTACAGAGCGATCGCCTCGGTGAGGTTGCGGTTGGTGTCCAGCCGCACGGCGCTCCAGCCACGCTCGGCGGCGTACTCCTCCAGTTCGCTGAGCATCCGCCGGCCGATCCCCAGCCCGCGCACCGAGTCGGCGACCCAGACGCGCTTGATCTCGGCGGGCGCTCCGGCGTGGAGTTTGACCGCGCCACAGCCGACAGGCTCGGAGTTGAGCGTGGCGAGCAGGAACACGCCCGCCGGCGGGGTCAGTTGTTCCTCCTTGACCGGGGTGCTCAGCGCCGGGTCGAACCCGTCGTCGAACCGCCGCGCGACGTCGCGGCCGTAGGCCCGCAGGCACGCACGGGCCCGCGGGTCGCTCGGCGCGCACGGCTCGATCACCACCATCGAGGTCATGAGCAACCGCTCGACCTCGGCCATCGCCGCGGTGAGCCGCGCGCGGCGCCGCTCGGTGAGCGGTTCGAGGATCGACCAGGCCAGCGCGTCCGAGCGCCTGTCCAGTTCGGCCCACTCCGCCCGGCCGGATGCGGTCAGCACCGCCACCCGCACTCTCCCGTCGCCACCGGCCTGGCCGGCCAGTCCGACCGTCACCAGCCCGTCGTTCTCCAGGCCGCGCAGCAGGCGGCTGAGATACCCCGAGTCCAGGCCGAGCCGGGCGCGCAGCACCGCGACCTCCGCACCGCCGGGACCGATCTCCCAGAGCAGGCGCGCCTGGGCGAGCGGGCGCCCGCGAGCCATGTACTCGTCGTCGAGCGCGCCCACGCGCTGGGTGACCGTCCGGTTGAACCGCCGTACGGCGGCGACAAGCTCCGGCTCCATAACCTGACTTTAGTCAGGTATCACATCGCCCCGTCAAGTCCCCGCCCGTGGCGCGGGACGGAGGGTCGGCGACTTCCCGCCGCGGTTGTGCGGGGCACCGCCGGTTCCGACGCGCTTGCCTTGGAGCGCGCTCGAAGGCATAGCGTCGCTGCATGGAGTACCGATTTCTGGGCCGCACCGGGTTGAAGGTCAGCGAGCTGTGTCTGGGGGCCATGACCTTCGGCCGGGAGGCCGACGAGCGAACCTCCCACCAGTTGCTCGACCGGTTCGTCGATGCCGGCGGCATGTTCATCGACACGGCCGATGTGTACAGCGCCGGCGAGTCCGAGCGGATCGTCGGCCGCTGGTTGAAGACCCGGTCGCGGGACGATCTGGTGATCGCGACGAAGGTCTACGGCACGATGGGCGCCGCGCCGAACGACGGCGGCGCGGGCCGCAAGCACATCCGCAGCGGCATCGAGGCGAGCCTGCGCCGGCTCGGCACCGACTACATCGACCTGTACCAGGTGCACGTCTTCGACGACGCCACCCCGCTCACCGAGACGCTGTCCACGCTCGACCAGCTGGTGACCAGCGGCAAGGTGCGGTTTCTCGGAGCCAGCAACTACACCGGGTGGCAGCTACAGAAGTCGATCGATGTCGCCGCACGGCACGGGTGGGAGCCGTTCACCTGCCTCCAGCCGCTGTACAACCTGCTCGACCGGGGCGCCGAGCTGGACCTGATTCCGGTGTGCGGCAACGAGGGGGTCGGTGTCATCCCGTGGAGCCCGCTGCGCGGCGGCTGGCTGACCGGCAAGTACCACCGGGACATGGCCGCGCCGCCGCCGGACACCCGGCTCGACCGGGCTGGCCAGGAGGGCTGGCAGGAGCAGTGGGCCGCGTACGCCAACGAGCGCACCTGGGGTGTGCTGGACACCCTGCGCGCCGTGGCCGGCGAAACCGGCCGCACGCTCGCCCAGGTCGCGCTGCGCTGGCTGCTGCAGCGGCCGGCCGTCACCGCGCCGATCCTCGGCGCCCGCAACCTGGACCAGCTGAACGACAACCTCGGCGCCACCGGCTGGTCCCTGTCCGAGGAGCAGCTGGACCGGCTGACCTCGGCGAGCGCCCCCGACCTGCCGTACCCGCACGACGTGCTCGCCCGCTTCCGGCGCCGCTGACCACGCCGGAAGCCCTCTCGGGCCGGTCCGCCGGCGCCCTGGCGCGGTGTCGGCGACCGGCCGGCCGAGGAGGAGATCGGCCGGCGGCCGCGAGCCACAGATATTGCTTGCCGGCAAGCAGTTACACTGGTGTGCCGTGCTGATCCACCACGGGCCGACCGCCCGCCGCCCCGAGTCCAGCGACGCGACCGCTGGTTGGACGCTGCGGTCGATGGCCCCCTCGGCGTTCCTGCCGGCCATGATCTATGAGATCGGCAACGGTGCCGCCGCGCCCGTCATCGCCATCACCGCGCTCGACCTCGGCGCGAGCCCGAAAGAGGCCGGCCTCCTGCTGGCGCTGCTGGGCATCGGGCAGGTGCTGGGCGACATGCCCTCGTCCTGGCTCGCCGACCGGCTCGGTGATCGCCGGGCGATGGTCGTCGCCGCGGCGGTCGCGATGGCCGCCTGGTTCACCGGCATGCGCGCCTTGTCTCCGGTACTGCTGGGCGTCGCGCTGACCGTGGTCGGCATGGCCAACGCCACGTTCTACCTGGCCCGGCAGTCGTACCTGAGCGAGGTCGTCCCCTCCGCGTTGCGGGCCCGGGCGATGTCCACGCTCGGCGGTGCTCACCGCGTCGGGCTGTTCATCGGACCGTTCGTGGGCGCCGCCGCGATCGGGGTCGGCGGACTGCGCGCCGCGTACCTGGTGGCGATCGCCGCCGCCGCGGCCGCCGCCATCCTGCTCCTGGTGATTCCCGACCTGGATCGGGCGTCCGACCGGCCGCCGGTGGTGCGAGGCAAGGTCAGGCCCGTCCGGATGTTCGCCGACCACCGGCGGCTCTTCCTGACCCTCGGTACGGCCGTGCTCGCGGTCGGCGCGGTACGCGCGGCGCGGCAGACGGTCCTGCCGCTGTGGTCGCAGCACATCGGGCTGGACCCGCAGACGACCAGTCTGGTGTTCGGCATCGCCAGCGCCGTGGACATGGCGCTGTTCTACCCGTCGGGCAAGGTGATGGACCTGTTCGGGCGGCTGTCGATCGCGCTGCCGTCCATGCTGGTGCTGGGCAGTTCGATGATGCTGCTGCCGCTCACCCGCGGGGTCGTGTCGCTGACCCTGGTCGCGATGTTCATGAGCTTCGGCAACGGCATCGGATCGGGGATCATGATGACCCTGGGCACCGATGTGTCGCCGGCCGACAACCGGACCAGTTTCCTGTCCGTCTGGCGCACGTTCAGCGACGCCGGCAACGCCGCCGGACCCGCGGTGGTCTCCGCCGTCGCGCTGGCCTGGACGCTGCCCGTGGGCATCGTCGCGGTCGGCTTCACGGGGCTGTTCGCGGCCGCCGGGCTGGCGCTGTGGGCGCCCCGGTACTCCGAGCACGCCACCCGGGGCACCGCCGGCCGCCGGCTCACCGCCGTTCGAGCCGACGCCTCACCCCACTGACCGGGAGGCGGTCAGCTCCTCGATCAGCGGCACCGCGCCCCGGTCGAGTTCCCGGCGCAGGGCGGCCGGGTCCCGGTACACCGCGACCGCGCCGGCCTCGCGAAGCTCGGACCGGCCCGTCCCGCCGCACTCGAGCGCGACGCACGGCACGCCGGCACGGGCAGCCGCCTCGACATCCCACACCGAGTCGCCGACGAACACCGCCTCGCCTGCCGGGGTACCGCTGCGCTCCAGCGCCACCTGGAGAATGTCCGGCGCCGGCTTGCTCGTGGACGCGTCCGAGGCGCTGGTCGCCGCGGTGATGACGTCGTCGGCGGCCAGCGCCGCGCGCAGCGCGGACAGTTCATCGGAGGACGCCGACGAGGCCAGCACGACGGCCAGACTGCGCGCCGCGCAGGCGCGCAGCAGGTCTCCGGCGCCGGGCAGCGGCAGCAGGTGCGGCCAGTACGGCCGGTACAGGCGCTCGTGGGCGGCGGTGAGCGCACCGGACAGTTCGTCGTCCGGCTCCTCGCCGAGCAGGTACGGCAGCAGCCGGTCCGAGCCCATGCCGACCGCCCGGTGGATGCGGGCCATCGGTACCGGGTGGCCGTGCTGCGCCAGCGCCTGCCACCAGGTGACGGCGTGCAGGTACGTCGTGTCCACCAGGGTGCCGTCGACGTCGAACAAGACTGTGGCCATGGCGACGGGTACCCCGGCGCCGGTCCGGAAAACCGTACCCGGACCGGCCCGCCACCCCCACCGGACGCTCGGGTTGGATGGAGGGTGCGACATGAGTGCCGGCGGAAAGAACGTGGCGTTCCTGGTCGCGAGGGAGGGCATCGAACAGGCTGAACTGACCGAGCCGTGGAACGCCGTACGGCAGGCTGGCGCGACCCCCATGCTGGTGTCCCCGGCGCCGGGGAAGGTACAGGCGTACAACCACCTCGACCGGGCCGACGAATTCACCGTCGACGTGGCGGCGGCCGACGCCCGGGTCGACGACTTCGCCGCGCTGGTACTGCCCGGCGGGGTCGCGGCTCCTACCCGCTGATCAGCAGCCGGAAGCCGGACGACCTGCCGGCGTTCAACCAGGAGCTGCTCGCCGTGCTGGAGCGAGGACGACCGGAGGCCGGCTCCGTCGCGGGGCAGGTGCCTATCAACAGCCCGGGCCTGCCCGTCGTGATCATCGAGAACCCCGACCGAAAAGCGGCGTCCGGGACGCCATCGTCGCGGGCGGACCGTACCGTCGCCTGTGGCTCGGTACGCAGGACCAGCAGCGCTCCACCCTTGGCACCGGAGCGACGCCATTTGAGTACCAGCTTGGCTTGCTCATGTGCCATGCGTGTGCCAAACTGGCACCATGGACTTGACCTCGTATGTGGGCAACCTCGGACGTGAGTTCGCCACTCTTGCCGAAGCCGGCGGTGAGGAGGCGCGTGCGTTGGTCGAGCGCCTGACCGGGTCGCTCGAGTCGGCGATCCGGATGACACTGCTGGACGCGCTGTCGGCCGCCGCCGACGAGATCAGCCGGGACCTGGCTCCGGGTTCGGTGGAGCTGCGCCTGCGCGGACGCGATCCGCATTTCGTCGTCGCCACGCCGCCCGCCGAGCCACTGGAGCGCGCGGTCGAGCACGCCGTCGCGACCGCCGGCGGCGTGCCGGACAGCGACCTCCTGACCGCCGAGGACGGCCCCGCCGCCCGGATCAACGTACGCCTGCCCGAGCAGCTCAAGGCCGCGATCGAGGAGGCCGCGGCCAAGGAGGGACGCTCGGTCAACGCCTGGCTGGCCCGGGTGGCCGCCGCCGCGGTGCAACGGTCTGACCGCGACCCGCGTCCCGAGGCTCGCGGCAACGCCAAGCGGACCAAGCAGGGCTTCACCGGCTGGGTGCGCTAGCCGCACCACACGCCTCCCACACCACGCCTCCGGCCTGCGCCGGACGGCTCACCCACCATGATGCGGAGACAACCATGCCCAATTACCAGACGCCCGAACCGATCTCCGTCGCGCTCGAACTCGGTGTCGGCAGCGTGTGGATCACCGCGAGCGACCGGACCGACACCGTCGTCGAGGTGCGCCCGAGCGACGAAGCCGACGAGTCCGACGTGCAGGCCGCCGCCCAGGTCCGAGTCGACTACACCAACGGCACGCTCCAGGTCACCGGGCCGAAGGCGCGCGCTTTCGACTTCTCCCGCAAGACCAGGTCGGTCGCGGTGTCCATCGAACTGCCCAGTGCCTCCCAGGTCTCCGCCCAGCTGCAGTTGGGCGACGTGCGCTGCGCCGGCCGGATCGGGGAGTGCCGGATCAAGACCACCGGCAACGTCTGGCTCGACCGGACCGGGCCGCTGCGCCTGCACACCGGGGCCGGTCGCGTCACCGCCGACGGCATCACGGGCAACGCCGAGATCTCCACCGGTTCCGGCAAGATCCAGCTCGGCGAGATCGCGGGTACCGCCGTGGTCAAGAACTCCAACGGCGACACCACGATCGACGCGGTCAGCGGCGACGTGCGGGTACGCAACGCCAACGGTGACATCGTCGTCGACCGGGCCGGCGCCGACGTCGACGCGAAGACCGCCAACGGCCGCATCCGCCTCGGCGAGGTGGCCCGCGGTTCGGCGGTGCTCGAAACCGCCATGGGCGATCTGGAGATCGGCATCGCCGACGGCACCGCCGCCTGGCTGGAGGTGAACACCGGGTTCGGGCACGTGCGCAACCAGATGGACAACGCCACCCGGCCCGACGAGGCCGACGAGACCGTCGAGGTGCGCGGCCGCACCGCCTACGGCGACATCACCATCCACCGTGCCGGGGGCGGGAATGGCTGACCGCCCGATCGTTGGGCGCAGACGACAACGGAAGAGAAGAGAGGCCGTCCGATGACAAGCCAGCGAGTCCCGGCGATCCGGGTACAGGGTCTGGAGAAGTCGTACAAACAGTTGCGCGTGCTGCGCGGGGTGGACTTCGAGGTGGCCGGTGGCACCATCTTCGCCCTGCTCGGCTCCAACGGCGCGGGAAAGACAACCGTCGTGAGGATCCTTTCCACGCTGCTTCGGGCAGACGCCGGGACCGCCACCGTCAACGGTTTCGACGTCGCCACGCAACCGGCACGGGTACGGGAGTCCATCAGCCTCACCGGGCAGTTCGCGGCCGTCGATGAGATCCTCAGCGGGCGGGAGAACCTGGTGCTGGTCGCCCGGTTGCGGCACCTCAGGAACCCGGAGAAGATCGCGGACGACCTGCTCGATCGGTTCTCGCTAACGGATGCGGCCACGCGGAAGGTGTCGACGTACTCGGGTGGCATGCGCCGGCGCCTGGACATCGCGATGAGCCTCATCGGCAATCCGCCGGTGATCTTCCTGGACGAACCCACCAGCGGGCTCGACCCGCAATCCCGCCTCGACGTATGGAACAGCGTCAAGGAGCTCGCCGGGCGGGGTACGACGGTGCTGCTCACCACCCAGTACCTGGACGAGGCCGAACAACTCGCCGACCGGATCGCGATCCTCCACCGGGGCCGGATCATCGTCGACGGAACCCTCACCGAGCTCAGGCAACTACTCCCGCCCGCCAAGGTCGAGTACGTCGAGAAGCAACCGACCCTCGAGGACGTCTTCCTCGCGATCGTCGGTGACGACGGCAACGACCGACCGGCGGCGATGACCGTACCCTCGACCCGGACGAACAAGGAACAACGATGACCAAGCACCTTCTCGGCGACACCGCCGTCCTGCTGGGACGATCCCTGCGCCACATCGCGCGCAGCCTGGACACCATCATCACGACCACGATCATGCCGATCGCCTTCATGCTGCTGTTCGTCTACGTGTTCGGCGGAGCCATCGACTCGGGGTCGGACTCGTATGTGAACTACCTGCTGCCCGGCATCCTGCTCATCACGATCGCGTCAGGTATCTCGTACACCGCGTTCCGGCTCTTCCTGGACATGAAGAGCGGCATCGTCGAGCGGTTCCAGTCCATGCCGATCGCCCGGTCCTCCGTGCTGTGGGCGCACGTGCTGACCTCGCTGGTGGCCAATCTGATCTCGCTGCTGGTCGTCGTCGGCGTCGCCCTCCTCATGGGGTTCCGCTCGGGCGCGGGAGTACTGCCCTGGCTCGCGGTCGCCGGCATCCTGATCCTGTTCACCCTCGCGCTGACCTGGATCGCCGTCATCCCCGGACTGTCCGCGAAGTCCGCGGACGGCGCCAGCGCGTTCTCCTACCCGCTCATCTTCCTGCCGTTCATCAGCTCGGCATTCGTACCCACAAACACCATGCCCGGCCCGGTGCGCGCCTTCGCCGAGCACCAGCCGGTGACGGCCATCGTCAACTCGATCCGGGACCTGTTCACTCAGCGGCCGGTCGGCACCGACCTCTGGATCGCCCTCGCCTGGTGCCTGGGCATCCTCACCGTCGCGTACCTCTTCGCGATGGCTGCCTACCGCCGCAGGATCGCCTGAGAACCACGGACCGGCGCATCTGGCCCGGCGACTTCGCTGAGTCCGCGGGTGACCGCGACGCCCGGAGCGTCTGGGCGCGGGCGGGCAGTTGACCGCCCGCGCGCAGCGCGGCGTGCGTGAACGAACTCCCTCGGGCACAGGCTAAGGCAGCACGACCGGATCGTCAGTACCCGGCACCTCACCGGGCTGTTCCACGGCGAGCTGTCCACGACACCGGGCCGCTACCTGGAAAACATCCGGTTCGACCTGGCCCGGGCGCTGCTCGATCAGGGACACACCGCGACCCAGACCGCGACCCTCGCCGGATTCCCCAGCTACGAGAGCATGCGGCGGATATTCGCCAGGAAGCTGTCGATCAGCCCGGCCGCCGACCAGCGCCGGTTCGGCACAACCCGCCGCGCCAGGGCCGGTTAGCTCCTGTCCGGCCGCTCCCGGCGCCCCCTAACGCAGCCGGCGGCGCACCGCGACCGCCACGAACAGCGCCGCGGCCCCGGCCAGCAGCAGGGTCGCCCGTACCGGTGCGGTGATCCGCCGTACCGTCTGCCTGGTCTGGCCGGCAAGCGCGCGGTACCCGGTGGCCACCGCCCGCTCGGCGGCCTGCAGCTCGCCGGTCACCGTACCGGCCGCACCGGCCGCCGCCTGGGCAGCGCGCGCCTTCACGTCAGTCTTCGCGGCCAGCGCCTCGACCGTCTCGGCGAGTTCGTCGCGGGTGTACGCGATCCTGCGCCGCAGTGTCTCGGGGTCGGCCGGGGAACCGGTGAGGTCGCCGACGGGTGCCGGGGTGTTCACCGGTGACCTCCCTTACGCCGGACGGCGGCCTTCAGCACGTCGACGTCCTCCCTGATCGAGGCGACCGCCGACTCCGGTACCGGCCGCGGCACCCTCTTGACCTGACGCAGGCCCACCAGCCCGAACAACCCCCCGAGGACCAGGAGCCCGGCGCCGACCACGAGCGCGGCGGCCCAGGCCGGCAGGACCCGGGCGATCAGGAGGACGACTCCGGTCAGGATGCCGAAGACGCCGTACAGGCTGACCACGCCCGCGGTGCCGAACAGGCCGACCCCGATGCCGGCGCGCTTCGCCTTCGTCGACATCTCGGCCCGGGCCAGCGCAAGCTCGTCGCGTACCAGGGCGGACAGCTGATCGGACGCTCGCTTGATCAGTTCCGCGGTGGAGGCCGACCCGGCGAGAGCCGCCCCCGGCCTCTCGCGTTCGGTGGTCGTGACGACCTCGATCCGCCCGCCGTCACCGGCCCGCCCGTGCTCATCGGCGACACTGCTCATACCCCTGATTGCCCGCGCATCGACCCCGGTAAACCGGCAGGCACCGCGACGGCGGACGGCTCGGCGGAGCCGGCGGAGCCGGCCGTACCGCGCGCTGCCGGCCGCCGCCGGTGGATCAGCGCGACACCGCCGATGCCGGCGGCGCCAGCGGGCAATTGACGGGGTGCGGGACCTCCCCGAGCCAGACGCAGGCGACCGCGAGCGCGACCGGTACGCTCGCCGGCAGCGCAGGCGAGCGCCCGGGGACCTGAGGCACACTGGCCACGCACTCCCCCGGCCCGACTACCCCGTCGCCGCCGCCGGCTATCCGTCGATGAGCGCCCCGGTGGCCGGGGAACGACGGCTCACGACTCGAAGGACCGCTCGTCGCTGCCGGGCCGGCACCCGTTGCCCGGGCCGGACTCCCGGGTCAGGCGAACTCCTTCGGCTGAGCGTTCTCGGCGTGGCGGGATCCCGGTACCGATCTGCCGGGGGACAGCCGCCACGGCTGGTTCGGGCCGGCATTCACACCGGATTCCGGACCGGTCGGACGGGGCGCGTCGGCAGCGCCCGCGTTACCCGCCGGAAGCGGATGGACCGTGTCCTCGTCGGCCAGCGCGGCAAGCTCAAGGCTCTCCGTCACGAGGTCGAACGGGGCGGACAGCGCGTCCACCGCCTCCCGCCGCCGGTGCCGGGCGGCCGGGGGCGCCTCGACTTTCGCGGCCACGTCCGGGAATGCGGCCACGTCCGGGGACACGGCTCTGACGGCCGGGGACACCGCCGCGGCGACCGGCGGGGCGGGGATCGGGGCCGGGACGGGAGTCGGGGCCGGGAGGGGAGTCGGGGCGCGCCTCGACGCGGTCGGCGCTTCCGGGACCGTCGGCGCCGGCAGGCTCAGGTCCGGGTACCGCTCCGGTCGCGCACGGCCGGCCGCGTCGACGGCCACCACACCGACCACGGGCAGGCCCAGGAGCCGGATGAGCGCCACGGCGCGCTGCGCGTCGGTCCGGCGCGTCACGCCCATCCGCACGACGAGGAGCAGCCCGTCGGCGTACCGGGCCAGCGTGGCGAGTCCAGCACCGGCCAGCACCGGCGGCGCGTTCACGACCGCGATGGCGCCGCCGTCGGCGGCCGCGTCGATCAGCCGGCCGATCTCCGTGCCGCCGATCTCCGTGCCGCCGATCTCCGTGCCGCCGGTCTCACTACCGCCGGTCCCCCTCCCGCGGGTCTTCTGGGCCCCGCCCGATGCCGGGGCGCTGCGCCTGCCCTGCCCGCCGGCGACGACCGACAGTGTGGCGGACCCGGGGATCGGTGGCACGCGAGCGCCGTTGCCGGCGAATGCTTTTGCCGCGGCGTACTCGGTGGCCTGGGGGAAGTGGCCGCCGACGCCCGGTCGCCGGGGCTGCCCCTCGATCAGGGTGACCCGGTCCTGGCCCTCGGCCAGCGCCAGGGCGAGGAGCGCGCAGACCAGACCCTTGCCGTCGTCGTCGCGCACGCTCGTCACGAGCACCCTCCGGCGCGGCAAGGGACTCGTGAGCACGCTCAGCGCCGCCACCGTGCCGGCCGCCGCGCCGGCCACGCCACGGCGGGTGTAGAGGGTACGGGCGTTACGCCGCGCGTACCGGCAGGGCAGGCGCGGAAACGTACCCAGCACCGGCAGTCCCAGCAGACTTCCGAACCTGGCCGGCCTGCGCAGCCGGTCGTCGGCACGGCCACCGAGCCAGGTGAGGCCGAGTCCGACCAGCAACCCGGCCAACGCACCGGCCGCGTCGTACAACCGGCGGTCCGGCGATCTGGGGGCGGCGGGCGGACTCGCCTGGTCGAGCAGCTGAATGGCGACGTTGCCGCCGACGCCGACCTGCAGCAGGGCGAACTGGCGCATGGTGGCCCGTGCCGCGGCGTTGGCGATGGTCGAGGCGCCGGTCGCCGACGGCGCGGTCGCGCGGATGGTGACGACCTGCGTGCCCCGCTGGTACGAACCCTTCACGTGGCCGGCCACAGCGCCGGGTGGCAGCTTCAGCGAGGCCGCGGTGAACAGGGCCACCTCCCGCGACTCGACGAGTTGCGCGACGGTCGGCGCGAGGCCCTGGGCCAGGGCAAGGTCGGCCACCTTCGCCCTGGTGGTCGGGTCGACGGTGCTCGCGGTGATGACCACCGACGCGTCGGTCGCGTAAGTCGGGGGTATCCGACCGGTCAGCGATTGTGCCGCCGCGATCCCGATACCCACGCCGACCAGTGGAACCACCAGGTAACGCCGGACCGCGCGCAGCGCGGCCCTGGCATTGAGTGTTCTGCTCATGACGTCATCGCCGTTCAATTTTTTGGTACGGATGGCTCGGGCCGGGGTGACCTGCCGGGGCGGCCGATGTGGACACCGGGCAGAGGCGCGGCGCAACGCATGGTGAGGCGCGGTACCCGGCGATGACCGGCCCCGCCGCTGTCGCGCCGCGTGCCGGGCCGGGCGGCGAGCACGATGCCTGCCACTTCCCGCCACGCCCGCAGGCGCGCCATGCCGGAGCGGGGCGCGAGAGGCAGCCGGGCACCGGCGAGGACGATCCCGATGAGGGCGCGGAGCATGACGGCCGCTCGTACCGCCGGGAACTGTTCGGGGTGGTGCCGGGCGAAGTACACGAGCGTGCTGCGGTACAGGTGCGGCCAGGTACCGGCCGGATCGGGGCTGCTCGCGCCGCCCACGTGGTAGGCCTCGACCGTGGGGAGGTACGCGACGGCGGCGCCCTGCGCCCGGGCCCGCAGGCAGAGCTCCTCGTCCTCGCAGTAGAGGAAGTAGCGCTCGTCCAGGCCGCCGAGGCGCAGCAGTAGGTCGGTGCGTACGGCGAGGCAGGCGCCGGACACCCAGTCCACCTCGACCGGCCCGCCCGGCCTGCGGCACGCGTCGTAGGCGCGGCGGCGGCCGGCACCGCACAGCAGCCGGCGCAGCGCCACCGGCGCCAGGCTCGCGCCGAACCGGCCGGCCAGCACGCTGGCCAGCGAGTCGAAGGGGTGCGCGCTGATCGCGACCCGTCCGGCCGGCCCGATCAGCCGCGGGGCGGCGACGCCGAGCCGCGACCGGTCACGCAGCACCCGTACCAGTTCCTCTGCCGTCGCCGGCGGCACCACGCAGTCCGGGTTCACCAGCAAAGTGATTTCGGAATCCACAGTGGACAGAGCCTGGTTGACCGCCGCGGCCAAGCCGACGTTGACCGGGTTGGCGACGACCGTCACCTCCGGGAACTCGCGGCGGATGATGTCGAGGGTCCGGTCCCCGGACGCGTTGTCGACCACCCGCACGGCCAACCCCGCCCGGCACAGCGACATCAGCGACGCCCCGATGTACGCCTGCGAGTTGTGGGTGACCACGACCGCGGTCGCCAGGCCGTCGCTCGCGCGAACGTCTCCGGCGGGCGCGCTGGCCGGTGCGCGGTCCTCGACGCACCCTCGACAGGTGGTCGTCATCGGGCCCGCCGGTCGTTGCGCGGGAGCCGGGCGACGACCCGCAGCAGGTCGCCGAGGCGCGGATGGGTCCGCCGGAGCGAGCCGGTACCCGCCCAGTCGGCGGGCAGCAGCCGGTGGGCGTACCGCCACCGGTACCGGGCCGGCAGGTAGTACCGGACGACTGCCGTGTCGTGCCGGACGATGTGGAACCCGCAGCGCATCACCAGCCGCATCAACGATTCGGGCGTGAAGTGCCAGCGCTGCTGCTCCGGCTGCTGCCGCTCAAAGGCGGTCGCCCGGCCGATGGCGCGCGCCGAGGCGAAATTGGGCACCTCCAACACCAGCCAGCCCCCGGGGGGCAACGCTTCACGGGCGGCCGCCAGGAACACCCGCGGATCCTCGACCTGCCCCAGCACATTGAAGGCGCACACGGCATCCACCTGCCGCGCCGGCGAGAACGCTGGGAAGCTCCCCTCGACCACCGGCACGCACAACCGCTCGCGCGCGAACCGCGCGGCCGCCGGTGACGCCTCGATCCCCGAGGCGTCGATACCCAACCGGCGCGCCGCCTCCACGAAGAACCCACCGGCGGACCCGACCTCGACCAGCGACGTCGGCCGCACCATCGACAACACCCACCGCAGCCGCCGCGACGCCTCGAAGCGGCGCCGCCGCAGCGTGAGAGGGTCCTCGTCCGCTCTCCCGCCCGGGTACGCGTCGCCGTGGAATTCGTCCGGCATGGCCGGCTCGCCGATGGTCCACCCGAACCCGCAGGTCGCGCAGCGTCGCACGGCGCCGTCGAGCACGGATTCCCGCTCCGGCCTCGGCCCGCAGACCAGGCAGGTGGACGCCCCGGTATCCGTGGCGGTCGCCGACCGGTCCGCTGTCCGGGTACGGCCGGCAACGCTCCGGCGGTGGGGCGAGGAACCGGTGGAACGGGAGCCGACCGAAGTCCCGGTGGGCGCGCCGGCACGCGCCGCGACCACAGCAGCGGTGGAGGTCTTCCCGGCGGCCCAGCCGCCGGCCGCGCCCCGGCTAGCCACGTCGCGACCTCCGCAGGCGCTCGACGATGCCGGGCGCCCAGCGTTCGAACCGCACCCGACCGAACCGCACCCGACCGCGCCGGGGCGTCAGGGACGCTCGCGGCTGGCACGCCGGCCGCACCGCGCCGGCGTCCGGGGCGTTGAGGGCGACGTGGCCGCGCGCCCGCGGCCGACCACCGCTTTCCCTGTAGAGTCCGGTACCGCGCCCGGTGGCATCAAACGGGGTAACGGGAGACGTCATGGGCTGACCTCCTTCTCACTGGCCACCCGGCAGGGCGACGGCGGAGCCCCGGCCCACTTCAGCCGGTCGCAGTTCGCCGTATTGGCATAAATCGCTCTGACCGTGTGTATCAGGACGAGACAGGCCGAGATTAGTCGTTAGTAGGACTCCGGTGGACATTAATCGCAAACACGCGTATTTCAAGTGCGTCCTCCGCTTCCGGATGCCGGGCCCCGGCCGGCACGACCTCGCCCGCCCTGGAAGCACCGGGCGCACGAAGGAATCTCACCCCGGACCGCCCGGCAACGCCCGGCAACGCCGAGGCGCACCGGTCAGGCCGAGTGACCGGCCGGCCGGCGCCGGGTCACAGGCCGAGCGGTCTCGGGTCGGTGGCCATCGCCCGGAACCGCTCGGCCGGATCGGCGACTAGCCGGCGCTCGCCCAGGTCGAGCAGCCCACCGGCACCGGTCAGCCGGGCC
>JBDZVD010000244.1:0-3988 GCA_040255525.1 Micromonosporaceae bacterium
AGCGCACTCGCTTTGGGAGCGAGGGGCCGTGGGTTCAAATCCCGCCACCCCGACTTGTGATCCGACCCAGGCATGTGTGGCGCCCGGCGGGGTACCGCGCGTGTCGCCTCGCCTACACTCGACCGAGCCCTAATCTTCTGTAGATCACCAAGGAGTACGCCGTGAAGAGCACCGTCGAGACTCTGAGCCCGACGAGGGTGAAGCTTGCGATCGAGGTGCCGTTCGCAGAGCTCGAACCGAGCCTGAAGAAGGCGTACCGGGAGATCGCCTCGCAGGTGAACGTGCCGGGCTTCCGGCAGGGCCGGGTTCCCGCGGCGGTCATCGACCAGCGGATCGGTCGGGGCACGGTGCTCAACGAGGCCGTGCAGGACGCGATCCCGACGCAGATCGTCGCCGCCGTCCGGGAGCACGACGTCAAGAGCCTGGGCCGGCCGTCGGTCGAGATCACCGAGTTCTCCGACGGTGCTGCGCTGGTCTTCACCGCCGAACTCGACGTTCGTCCCGAGATCACCCTTCCGGATCTTGAGGGCATCGAGGTGACCGTCGACGCGATCCAGATCGGCGACAACGAGATCGACGACCAGGTCAACGCGCTGCGTGAGCGGTTCGCCACGCTGAAGACCGTGGAGCGCCCCGCGCAGGTCGGCGACTACGCGCAGATCGATCTCGCCGCCACGGTCGACGGCCAGGAGGTCCCCGGCGGATCGGCCACCAACATCTCCCACGAGGTTGGCAGTAACCAGCTGCTGCCCGGCCTCGACGAGGCGCTCGGCGGGATGTCGGCCGGCGACTCGGCGTCGTTCACCACCCAGCTCGTCGGCGGCGAGTTCGCCGGCAAGGACGCCGAGGTGGCGGTCACCGTGCGCACCGTCAAGGAGAAGCAGCTGCCGCCGCTGGACGACGACTTCGCCCAGCTCGCCAGCGAGTTCGACTCCCTGGCGGAGCTGCGCGAGGACCTGCGCACCCGGCTCGGCCGCGCGAAGCGCGTGGAGCAGCTCTACGCGGCCCGGGACAAGGCCCTGGAGGAGCTGGTCAAGGCGACCGACGTGCCGGCGCCGGAGGGCGTCGTGCGGGACGAGGTTGAGCAGCGCAAGCAGGCGATGACCGACGAGCTGGAGCGGATGGGCGCCTCCCTGGAGGAGTACTTCAGCGCCGAGGGCAAGTCCGCCGAGGACGTGGACAAGGAGCTCACCGAGTCGGCGACCGAGGGCGTCAAGATTCAGCTGGTCCTCGACACCCTGGCCGACCGGGAAGAGATCGAGGTCACCGACGACGAGTACGGGCACGAGATCGTGCACCGCGCCCAGCGGGTCGGGGTTCCGCCCCAGCAGTACTACGACCAGCTGGTCCGCTCCGGCATGGCCGCGGCGGTCTACGGCGACGTGCGCCGTGGCAAGGCGTTGGCGCAGGTCCTGGAGCGTGTCAAGATCACCGACAGCGCCGGCGAGACGGTCAGTCTGGACGACCTGCGGGGCGAGATCGCCGCCGACCAGCATGATCACGAGCACGACCACGATCATGACCACGACCACTGATTCCGGGGCGTCGGCCCGCGACACGTGCGCTTTGAGCGAACAGTAGCCGCGGAAGGAAGTTCCCGTCCGAATCAGCGGTTAGTGTCGGGCGTACGAGGGATTCTTCGCCGGCCTCAGCGCCGGTTGGATCCGGAGCTCGAATTCGGAATTCTTGGACGCGAAGGGCTGCCATGACCGATCTGATCATTCCAACGGCGCGCAGCGCCGACCAAGTTGGCGGCAACCTCGACGACGCGGTGTTCAACCGGCTGCTGCGCGAGCGCATCATCTTCCTCGGCAGCGAGGTGACCGACCAGGTCGCCAACCGGATCTGCGCCCAGTTGCTACTGCTCGCGGCCGAGGACGAGTCCCGCGACATCTGGCTCTACATCAACTCGCCGGGTGGCTCCGTCTACAGTGGTTTCGCCATCTACGACGTCATGCAGTACGTCTCGAACGACGTGGCGACCGTCGCCATGGGCATGGCGGCGTCCATGGGGCAGCTTCTGCTGTGTGCCGGGGCCCGGGGCAAGCGGTACGCCCTGCCGCACGCCCGGATCATGATGCACCAGCCGTCCGGCGGCATCGGCGGCACGGCGGCCGACATCGCGATCCAGGCCGAGCAGATGCTCTACACGAAGCGCATGTTCCAGGAGCGCGTCGCCCATCACACCGGGCAGAGCCAGGAGCAGATCGAGATCGACTCTGACCGCGACCGCTGGTTCACCGCCGAAGAGGCGAAGGATTACGGCTTCATCGACCAGGTCATCACCGGGGCGCGCCAGGTTCCGTCCGGCGCGGGCACCCTGCAGTAAGGAGGACAATCCAATCGTGGACGTCTACAACCGCTATGTCCTCCCGTCGTTCGTCGAGCGCACGTCGTACGGGATCAAGGAGTCGAACCCGTACAACAAGATGTTCGAGGAGCGCATCATCTTCCTCGGCGTACAGATCGACGACGCGTCGGCCAACGACGTGATGGCGCAGCTGCTCACCCTGGAGTCGGCGGATCCCGACCGGGACATCGTCATGTACATCAACTCGCCCGGTGGTTCGTTCACGGCGATGACCGCGATCTACGACACCATGCAGTTCGTCCGGCCGGACATCCAGACCGTGTGCCTGGGTCAGGCGGCCAGCGCCGCCGCGGTGCTGTTGGCGGCGGGTACGGCCGGTAAGCGGATGGCCCTGCCCAACTCGCGGATCATCATTCACCAGCCGGCGACCGAGGGCGGGTTCGCCCAGGGCTCGGACATCGAGATCCAGGCCCGGGAGATCCTCCGGATGCGCACCCAGCTGGAGGAGATGCTCTCCAGGCACTCGGACCAGCCGATCGAGAAGGTGCGCCGGGACATCGACCGGGACAAGTTCCTGACCGCGGTCGAGGCCCAGGAGTACGGTCTGGTCGACCAGGTGCTCCGCAGCCGCAAGAAGGCGCTGGCAGCGGCCAAGTAGGTCGGCAACTATCGCCGAAGTGTTACCGCGACACCCGGGCCGGGGGTCGACAACTCCGCCCCCGGACCGGGTAACGTCGAGTCTGTAAGTCGGTCCTTCAACCCCGGACCTGGGCGTCGGGTGACCGGAGACGCGGCCGCCATCGGGCGTGCCGGCCTTCGCTCCGGGCGCCTGTGGGACGGGACCCATCGCATGCAGGGGAGAACGTAGGTGGCACGGATCGGCGACGGCGGCGACCTACTGAAGTGTTCCTTCTGTGGCAAGTCGCAGAAGCAGGTCAAGAAACTCATCGCGGGTCCCGGGGTCTACATCTGCGACGAGTGCATCGACCTGTGTAACGAGATCATCGAGGAAGAGCTCGCCGAGTCCCCGGACGTCAAGTGGGACGAGCTGCCCAAGCCGATCGAGATCTGCGAGTTCCTCGACCAGTACGTGGTGGGCCAGGACCAGGCCAAGAAAGCCCTCGCCGTGGCGGTCTACAACCACTACAAGCGGATCCAGGCCGAGTCGGGCGGCGGCCCGGGCGACTCCGGCGTGGAGTTGGCCAAGTCGAACATCCTGCTGATCGGGCCGACCGGATGCGGCAAGACCCACCTCGCGCAGACCCTCGCCCGGATGCTCAACGTGCCGTTCGCGATCGCCGACGCCACCGCGTTGACCGAGGCGGGCTACGTCGGTGAAGACGTCGAGAACATCCTGCTCAAGCTGATCCAGGCCGCTGACTACGACATCAAGCGTGCGGAGACCGGCATCATCTACATCGATGAGGTCGACAAGATCGCGCGGAAGTCGGAGAACCCCTCGATCACCCGCGACGTGTCCGGCGAGGGCGTCCAGCAGGCGCTGTTGAAGATCCTTGAGGGTACCGTCGCCAACGTCCCGCCCCAGGGCGGCCGGAAGCACCCCCACCAGGAATTCATCCAGATCGACACGACGAACGTGCTGTTCATCTGCGGTGGCGCGTCCGCCGGACTGGACCGGATCATCGAGTCCCGGGTGGGCAAGGGCGGGCTGGGCTT
>JBDZVD010000116.1:0-21663 GCA_040255525.1 Micromonosporaceae bacterium
GCCCGGCGCCCGCCACCGGCCCGGCGCCCGCCACCGGCCCGGCGCCCGCCAGCCGCTCGGCGCCTGCGACCCGCTCGACCTCCGCGATCGACGCGGCCCGGTCCGGTTCCCGCACCGGCCCGGCCGCCGCCGATCCGACCACGAGCGGCCCGACCGGCGCCGCCCGGGCGACCGTGGCCGGCAGCCAGGCCCAGCCCGCCGCCGAGCGGAGCGGGCTGACCGCACTGGCCGCCGCCCTGCGCTCGATGACCGCGGCGCGGCCGATCGTGGCCATGGCGGGAAAGACAGCGCCGGGCAAGCCGCCGTCCGGGCGCCCGCTCGTCCTGCTCTGCCTGTGGGCCGCCCTGCTCGCGCTCGTCGGCCTGGGCATCGGCGTACGCGGGCTGGTGGTCATCATCGCCAGCGACCCGGCGTCCTGGTTCAAGCCGACCCTGATCATCACCGGCCTGGTCGGGATCCTGCTGACCTCGTGCGGGTTCCTGACCGCCCGGCGCCCCGTGGTGCCCTGGGCGTTCCTCGGCGCCGCGACCGCGGTGCTGATCGTCTCGATGGTGTTCTCCGCCACCGCCTGAGCCGGCGACCGGCTCGACCCGGGCCGGCCAACGGTCTGCCGGCCAACAGTGGGCCGGCCAACAGTGGGCCGGCTCGCGTCGGCCGGCCCTGCGCTACGAGCGCCCGAGCACGCTCATTGCGGCCGAGCCGACCGGTCAGGCCCAGAGCTGACCCTCCAGGGCCTCCTCGGCATCGCTGAGCGTGCCGCCGTACGCGCCCGTCGACAGGTACTTCCAGCCGGCGTCGGCGACCAGGAAGGCGACGTCGGCACGGCGCCCCGCCTTCAGCGCCTCGTGCGCGACCGCCAGCGCCGCGTGTGCCACCGCCCCGGTGGAGAAGCCGACGAGCAGCCCCTCGGGCTCCACGAGTTGGCGGGTGCGCAGGACGGCGTCCCGGGTACCGACCGAGAACCGCCTGGTCAGCACGGTCGCGTCGTACAGCTCGGGGACGTACCCCTCGTCGATGTTGCGCAGTCCGTAGACCAGCTCGCCGTACCGGGGCTCGGCCGCGATGATCTCGATCTCCGGGTTCTTCTCGCGCAGGTACCGACCGGTGCCCATGAGCGTGCCGGTCGTGCCCAGCCCGGCCACGAAGTGGGTGATGGTCGGCAGGTCGCGCAGCAGTTCGGGACCGGTCGTCTCGTAGTGGGCCCGGGCGTTGGCCTCGTTGCCGTACTGGAACAGCATCACCCAGTCGGGGTGCTCCGCCGAGATCTGCTTCGCCTGCGCCACGGCCATGTTCGAGCCACCGGCGGCCGGCGAGAAGATGATCTCCGCACCATACATCCGGAGCAGCTGTACCCGCTCCGCGGAAACGTTCTCCGGCATCACGCAGACCAGCCGGTACCCGCGCAACTTCGCCACCATGGCCAGCGAGATGCCGGTGTTGCCGCTGGTCGGCTCCAGGATGGTGTCGCCCGGCCGGAGCCGGCCCGCCTCCTCGGCGGCACGCACCATCCACAGCGCGGCGCGGTCCTTGACCGAACCGGTCGGGTTGCGGTCCTCCAGCTTCGCCCACAGCCGGACCTGCGGGGCACCGTGCGCGGCGGCCGGGGACAGCCGCGGCAGGCCCACCAGGGGAGTACCCCCGCAGGCGTCCAACAGACTCTCAAACCGTGCCATCCCGGCACCCCTTCCACGATCCGCGGGCCACCGGACCGCCGGTGGCCCGGCACCACGTCCACCGCCCGGGCGAGCCGGGCCGTGGACCGGCGACGGCGGCGCGCGAAGCCCGGTGCGGGCGGCGGAGGAGGCCGGTCAGACCCCTCCGCCCCGCCCGGGCGGCGGTCGCCGAAAGATCAGCGCAGGTCGTCGGCCAGCGCCTCGGCGGCCGCGAAGGCCAGCGCGCCACCGGCCACGGCCGGCAGGATCGTCACCGTGTCGCCGTCGTTGACCTTGGCATCCAGGGCGCCGAGGAACCGCACGTCCTCGTCGTTGACGTAGACGTTGACGAACCGGTGCAGGCCGCCGTCCTCGGTGACCAGGCGCGCGCGCAGGCCGGAGTAGCTGGCGTCCAGGTCGGCGAGCAGGTCGGCCAGGGTGTCGCCGGTGCCTTCGACGACCTTCACGCCGCCGGTGTACTGGCGCAGGATGGTGGGGATACGAACCTCGATGGCCATGATCTGGGTACTCCTCGGGATCAGACAGGAATCGGGCGGGACAGCGGACCGGGTATTCGCAGCGCGGCTCAGTGGCCGGTGGAACACTCGTAGTCGACCGTCGCCGGGCTCTGCCCGAACATGTACGTGGTGACGGCGGTCGGGTCCACGCTGGCGTCGACGATCCGCACCGGCTCCTCGGTGACCGTCCCGTCCACGATCCGGAAGGACCGGATCTCCTCGGTCGACGGATCCCGGGTGGAGATCAGCAGATAATGTGCCTTCGGCTCACCCGCCAGCGAGGCGTCGGTCCGCGAGGGGTACGCCTCGGTCGCGGTGTGCGAGTGGTAGACCACCACGGGCTCCTCGTCCCGGTCGTCCATCTCCCGCCAGACCCGCAGCTGTTCCATGGAGTCGAAGCGGTAGAACGTGGTGGAGCGCTCGGCGTTGTCCATCGGCACATGCCTGATCGGATTGTCCGACCCGAGCGGGCCCGCGACGATCCCGCACGCCTCATCCGGGTGATCCCGGCGGGCGTGCGCCACGATCGCGTCGATGATGTCGCGCCCGATGGTCAGCACGATTGCCAAGCCTACCTCGCAGGCGGGGGCGGGCGGAGTGGAGGAGCCCGCCGGACGGCCGGCACCGCCGCGTCAGCGGCCGGTGGCGATGATCGCCTCAAGCAGCGATTCCTGAAGAACGCCCAGGTACTGGTACATGGTGAGCTGACGCACCCGTGCCGAGGTCGGGTCGCGCATGACCGCGTCGTCCAGCTCCTCCAGCAGATCGGTGTCGTCCCTCACATCCAGCCGGATGCCCAGCGCCAGCCGGACGTCGTTGAGCGCTCGCAGCCACGCCTCGGCGGCCTCGGCGTCGAGGCGCACCACCGCGCCGCCGGTGGCCGGCAGGGCGGCCAGGATCGCCCCGGCCTGGTCGATCTTCGCGGTCTTCAGGTCGCCCTCGATGTACCGGCGGACCTCGGCGGCCTGCGCCGGATCGTCGCCGTACACGTCGGGGAACAGCCGCTCGACCACCGGGTCGGCGCGGTCGAAGCCGTCGGTCAGCAGGCCGATGACCTCGGTGGCCACCTGGCGCAGCACGGACACCTCGTCAGCGGCGAAACGGGCCACGCAGATGTCGGCGTGGCGGCGGAACATGCTCACGCGCCGGGTCCTCGCTCTCGTCGCGGGCGTCTCACTGCTTGTCGACCGTCGCCCACAGACCGTACGCGTGCAGGCGCGACGCGTCGTGCTCCATCCGCTCCCGGGCGCCCGACGAGACGATCGCCTTCCCCTTGTGGTGCACGTCCAGCATCAGCGCCTCGGCCCGGTCCTTGCTGTACCCGAACAGCTTCTGGAACACCCAGGTCACGTACGACATCAGGTTGACCGGATCGTTCCAGACGATGGTGACCCACGGGCGATCGGCGGCGGGTGCTTCTTCGATGTCCGGCGTCTCGATGGGCGCGACCTGCGGCGCGGTCATACCCCCCATCGTGCCACGCCCTCTGTCCGCGGTACCGGCATGCGACCGTACGCTAGTCGATGTGACCGCTGCCCTTCTCACCGACCACTACGAACTGACCATGGTCGGCGCGGCCCTCAAGGACGGCACGGCGGACCGCCGGTGCGTGTTCGAGGTGTTCGCGCGCCGGCTGCCGCCCGGCCGGCGCTACGGCGTGGTGGCGGGCACCGGCCGGCTGATCGAACTGCTGCGCGAGTTCCGGTTCGACGAGGCCGACCTGGAGTACCTGCGGGAGGGGGGCATCGCCGACGAGGAGCTGATCGGCTGGCTGTCCCGGTACCGGTTCGGCGGCGACATCTCCGGGTACCCCGAGGGGGAACTGTTCTTCCCGGGCTCGCCGATCCTGACGGTCACCGGCACGTTCGCCGAGTGCGTGGTGCTGGAAACCGTGATCTTGTCGGTGCTCAACCACGACTGCGCGGTCGCCGCCGCGGCGGCGCGGATGGTGACCGCCGCCCGTGGCCGACCGCTGATCGAGATGGGTTCACGGCGCACCCAGGAGGACGCGGCCGTGGCCGCCGCCCGCTCCGCGTACCTGGCCGGCTTCGCCTACACCTCGAACCTCGAGGCCGGCCGGCGCTACGGGATCCCCACGACGGGTACCGCGGCACACGCGTTCACGCTGCTGCACGACGACGAACGGGCGGCCTTCGCGTCCCAGGTCGCCGCGCTGGGCAAGGAGACCACGCTGCTGGTCGACACGTACGACATCGCCGACGGCATCCGTACCGCGATCTCGGTCGCCGGGCCGGAGCTGCGCGCCGTACGGATCGACTCCGGCGACCTGTCGGTGCTGGCCGCACACTCGCGGCAGCTGCTCGATTCCCTCGGCGCGGCCGAGACCAAGATCATCGTTTCGGGTGACCTGGACGAGTACGCCATCGCCGCACTCGCCGCCGAGCCGGTGGACATCTACGGCGCCGGCACGGCCGTGGTCGTCGGCTCCGGCGCGCCGACCGCGAACCTGGTGTACAAGCTGGTCGAGGTGGACGGCCGCCCGGTGGTCAAGCGCTCGGAGCACAAGGCCACGGTGGGCGGTCGCAAGACGGCGGTACGGCGGCACAAGCCGACCGGTACCGCGGTCGAGGAGGTCGTCGTCTCGCAGGGCGTCCCGGAGTGGCAGGTCGGCGACCGGGTGCTCCAGCGCGACTTCGTGACCGGCGGCGAGCCGGTCGACGACATCCCCACCCTCTCGCAGAGCCGGGAGAGGTTGCACGACGCGCTGATCTCCATACCCTGGGAGGGATTGAAGCTGTCCGCCGGTGACCCGGCCATCCCGGTCACCATCGTCCCGGCCTCCTGACCCGACCGGCCGACACCGACCCGGAGCGTGCCATGCGTGCGTTGATCGTCGTTGACGTGCAGAACGACTTCTGCGAGGGCGGCTCGCTGGCGGTGGCCGGCGGCGCCGCGGTCGCGGCCGCCATCTCGGCCGCGCTGTCCGCCGAGGCGGCCCTGGCCACCGAACCCGCGTCTCCCACCGCCCCGGCATCTCCCGGCCCGGCACCTCTCACCGTCCCGGCACCGGGCACCGAACCGGCACCGGTCGGGCACCGGTGGGAGCACGTGGTGGCCACCAAGGACTTCCACATCGACCCGGGCGCCCACTTCGGCGACCCGCCGGACTACGTACTGACCTGGCCGGCGCACTGCGTGGTCGGCACGACCGGTACCGAACTGCACCCGAACCTGGACACCAGCCGGATCGAGGCGGTGTTCACCAAGGGCCAGTACGCGGCCGCGTACTCCGGCTTCGAGGGCCGGTCCGACGGTGTCGGGCTGGCCGACTGGCTGCACGTCCGGGGCGTGTCCGCGGTGGACGTGGTCGGGATCGCGACCGATCACTGCGTCCGCGCGACCGCGCTGGACGCGGTCACCGCCGGCTTCGACACCACGGTCCTGCTCGATCTGACCGCGGGGGTGGCGCCGGACACGGTGGACTCGGCGCTGGACGAGCTGCGTGCCGCCGGTGTCCACTTGACCGGGGCCGTCCCGGCGCCCGGCCCGGAGCCGCACGGCTAGCACTCGCGGGAACCGCACCGGACACACGACTGGCCGGCCCGTTTCCGGGCCGGCCAGTGACGTTTCGCGGGGTCAGTGGTCGCGGTAGCTCGCGCCGCTGTCCGCCTCGACGGTCAGCGGCTTCGCACCGCCGGGCGGTGGCGCGATCGGCGAAGCGCCCGGCGCCAGGTGCGGGAACTTGAGGTCGAACGCCGGCCGCTCGGAGCGGATCCGGGGCATGCGGTCGAAGTTGCGCAGCGGCGGCGGGCAGGAGGTCGCCCACTCCAGCGACATGCCATACCCCCACGGGTCGTCGACCTCGACGATGCGCCCGGCCTTGTACGACTTCCACACGTTGTAGAGGAACGGCAGCGTGGAGGCGCCGAGGATGAACGCGCCGATCGAGGAGATCGTGTTGAGCGTGGTGAAGCCGTCGGTGGGCAGGTAGTCGGCGTACCGGCGGGGCATGCCCATCGCGCCGAGCCAGTGCTGCACCAGGAACGTGGTGTTGAACCCGATCGTGGTCAGCCAGAAGTGCACCTTGGCGAGCCGCTCGTCGAGCATCCGGCCGGTCATCTTCGGGAACCAGAAGTAGACGCCCGCGTAGACCGCGTACACGATGGTGCCGAACAGCACGTAGTGGAAGTGCGCCACGACGAAGTACGTGTCCGAGACGTGGAAGTCGATCGGCGGGCTGGCCAGCAGCACCCCGGACAGGCCACCGAACAGGAACGTGACCAGGAAGCCGATCGAGAACAGCATCGGGCTCTCGAAACTCAGCTGCCCCTTCCACATCGTGCCGATCCAGTTGAAGAACTTGATACCGGTCGGCACCGCGATCAGGAACGACAGGAACGAGAAGAACGGCAGCAGCACCTGGCCGGTGGCGAACATGTGGTGCGCCCACACGCTCATCGACAGGGCCGCGATACCGATGGTCGCGCCGACCAGGCCCTTGTACCCGAAGATCGGCTTGCGGCTGAACACCGGGAAGATTTCGGAGACGATGCCGAAGAACGGAATCGCCACGATGTACACCTCGGGGTGGCCGAAGAACCAGAAGAGGTGCTGCCAGAGCATCGCGCCGCCGGTCTGCGCGTCATAGACGTGCGCCCCGAGTACCCGGTCGGCCATCACGGCCAGCAGCGCGGCGGCCAGGATCGGGAAGACCATGAGCACCAGCAGCGAAGTGATCATGATATTCCAGGTGAAGACCGGCATCCGGAACATCGTCATGCCGGGGGCGCGCAGGGTCAGGATCGTGGTGATCATGTTGACCGCACCGAGGATCGTCCCCAGACCGGAGATCGCCAGGCCGACGAACCACATGTTCGCTCCCGCGCCCGGCGAGTTCATGTCGTTGGCCAGCGGCTGGTAGGCGAACCAGCCGAAGTCCGCGGCACCGCCGGGGGTCAGGAACCCGGCGATCGTCAGCGTGCCACCGAACAGGTACAGCCAGTACGCGAACGCGTTCAGCCGCGGGAACGACACGTCCGGGGCGCCGATCTGCAGCGGCACGATGTAGTTCGCGAACGCGAACACGATCGGCGTCGCGAAGAACAGCAGCATGATCGTGCCGTGCATGGTGAACAGCTGGTTGTACTGCTCCGGGGAGAGGAACTGCAGCCCGGGCCGGGCCAGTTCGGCGCGCATCAGCAGGGCCAGCCCGCCGCCGATCAGGAAGAACGCGAACGCCGTGACCAGATACATCAGGCCGATCTGCTTGGCGTCGGTCGTGCGCAGCAGCCGCGCGATCGCCGAACCCTTGGTGGGCTGGCGGACGGGCCAGGGCCGCGTCACGATCGGCTTCGGTGCGACGGTGGTCACGTGGGGCCTCCTGCAGGCTGGTCACCGCGCGGCCGCGCAATGATCCGCGGCCGTACCTCGGACGCAGAATAGTCCCCGGGCCGGTGAGGCCGGTCCAAGGGGTGTCCAACCCGCCGCGAAGCCCACTGGGAGACCGCCCGGCGGTCACCTTTCGCGGCGGCGCGGCGCCGCTGCGCAGCGCCGCACGGGCTCGACGCGGTCCGGTCGTACCGCTCGGCGGCGTCGCGGCAGCCCGGCGACGCCGGAGTCTCATTTCCCACTCGGATGCAACCGCGCCATGCTTCCAGATGTCTTGATCGCACGGGGGTTCCTCCCGGCTGACCGAAGACAGGGGACAAATGCGGATTTTCGGAGCATTGCGGATGGCACCGTGGTGGCGCGGACCGGCGCTGCTGCTACGCCGAGGTGGCGTCGCGATCGCGCTGATCGCGGCCGCGCTCGTCGCGGCCCTGCCCGCCGCGGCGGCCACCCCGTTCCTGTCCTCGTCACGCAGCGCCACCCTGCACCACCAGATCGCGACCAGCTGCGCGTGGTCGCTCGGCACCTCGGTGACCGCCCAGTTGCCCGCGTCCGGGCTCGACGGAAACGGCCCTTCGGCGGGCGGCACGCAGCCGGACGCCGCCGCCCTGGCGGCCGGCCGCACCAGGCAGGCGACCGCCGCGGCGCGGAAGGTCCCGCTGGTCGGGTCCGCCGAGACCACCCTGTTCACGTTCGTCCAGGGCCCCAGCGAGGTGGCGGACAACCCGGTCTTCCCGGTCAACCTCGTCGCCCGTGCCGGCGCCGAGAACCACCTCCAGGTCCTCGACGGCCCGCGCGGCACCGGCGCCTGGATCTCCGACGAGTACGCGAAGTTCGTCCACCTCAAGGTCGGCGACCCGATCACCCTGTACGGCGCCAACAAGAGCACGGTCACCCAGGTCGACGGCGTCTCGCAGGTGAACTTCAGCGCCGACCGGTACTCCACCACCGTCCCGGTCGCGGCCGTCTACCGTGACCTGCGCGACCTGCCGGACGACCCGTGGTGGTGCGACATGCAGACGGTGTACGACGGGCCGCAGGGCAACGCCGCCACGCCGGTGGTGGTCTTCCTCGACCAGAAGACTTTCCTGTCCGTGCAGCCCCGGCTGCACGCGCTCGGGGAGCAGGTGACCACGTTCCCGCTCACCGACCGGAACCTGAACTTCGACCAGGCCCGGCACACCGCCGCCGCGGTCGGCCGGTTCAACCGGACGCTGCTCGACGCGGCGGACTCACCGTTCGTCGCGATCCCGAACCGGGTGGGCACCCCGACCTCGGGCGACACGCTGCTGGCCCAGTTCAGCGCGCGGGCCGACCTGGCGCGCCGGTCGATGCTGCCGGCCGTGGTCCCGGTGACCGCCGCGGGCGTACTGGTCGGCCTGCTGGTGGTGGCCGCCGCCGCGGTGTTCTGGGTACAGCGCCGGCGGCGGGAACTGACGCTGCTGTCGGCGCACGGGGTCAGCGCGAAGGCCCTGGCGCTCAAGGCGGTCACCGAGTCGCTGCCGGCGCTGGCCGCGGGTACGGTCGCCGGCTGGGGCGCGGCCTGGGGGCTGGTCCGCTGGGTGGGACCGGACCCGGTGCTGTCCCGCGAGGCGGCGCCCTGGGCCGCCGCCGGCGCGGCCGGCAGCCTGCTGGCCGCCGTACTGGTGGTGGCCGTCGTGGCCGGGGTGGCCTGCCGGTCACTGACCGACCAGGTGCGCTCGCGCCACCACCGGGTGCTGCGGGCCATCCCGTACGAGCTGCTGCTGCTCGCCGCCGCGGTACCGGTCTGGCGCGCGCTCGGCGATCAGCGGGTGACCGGCGACGCGTCCAACGGGGTGGGTACGGCGATCCACGTGCCCGGCCGCCTGCTGATCGTTCCGATCATGGTGGTCGCCGGGCTCACCGTCCTGGCCGCCCGGCTGGCCGTGGCGTACCTGCGCCGGCGTGGCCCCCGGCGCCGGCCGGGCGCGCCGGCGGCATTCCTGAGCTGGCGGCGCATCGGCCGGCAGGCGGTGATGACCGCCGTGCTGGCCGGCGCCACCTCGGTCCCGATCGCGCTGGCGGTGTACGGCGCGACGGTCACCGGTTCGGTGCACAGGACGGTCGCGGACGAGGCCCGGCTGCGGGTCGGCAGCGATGTCGTGATGACGCTGACCCACCGGGCCCCGATCCCGGCCTCGCTGTCCGGCCAGGCGACCGAGGTACTGCGGCTGGACGGCGCGCTGATCGGCGGCGTGGAGACCGACCTGCTCGGCGTCGACCCGGCGGGCTTCGCCAGGGACGCGTACTGGGACTCCCGGCTCGACGGCGCATCCCTCGACCGCCTGATGGACCCGATCCGGGCCGGCGGTGCCCACCCGACGACCGTGGTCGCCTCGGCGCAGACCCCGTCCGGTGCGCAGCACGCGACCTGGATCGGCGACGACGTACTCGGCGGCAGTGTGAACATCGTCTCCACCAACATCCTGCCCGCCCAGCGGACCGGGTACCCGGCGGCCCTGGTCTCCAAGGCGGCGCTGGGCGACGACGCGCAGTACGCGGTCGTCCAGCTCTGGGTGCGCGGCGACCCGGTTCAGATCCAGCAGGCGGCGAGGGCGGCGAACCTGCCGGTCAAGCAGGTGCTGGTGGCGGCCGACCTGTACAGCAACTCGCTGTGGGAACCGCTGACCTACACGTTCGACTACCTGACCGCGCTGTCCCTGCTGACCGGCGTGGTGACCCTGGTCGGCCTGCTGCTGTATTTGGAGTCCCGCACCCCGTGGCACCGCCGCTCGTACGTGCTGCTGCGCCGGATGGGGCTGACTGCGGGCAGCCACCGCCGGGCGATCCTCGCCGAGCTGGCCCTGCCGCTTTCCGCCGGGCTGATCGGCGGTATCGCGGTCGCGGCCGGGCTGACCGCAGCGCTCCACCCCGACTACGACCTGAATCCCGACCAGCTGCCGGACACCGTCGTCGCCGTGCCGTACCTGCCGGCCGGCCTGATCGCCGTCGCCGTGGTGGCGGTCGCCGTCGGTGCCGGCGCCTACGCCCAGCGCCGGATCGGCCGGGCCAACCCCTCGGAGGTGCTGCGTGACGCCATCTGAGCGCTTGCCGGCGGTGCGCTGCCGCGGCGTGCTGCGCACGTACCACCTGGACGGCTCGGAGGTCGCCGCGCTGCGCGGCATCGACCTCGACCTCGCGCCGGGCACGTTCACCGCGCTGGTCGGCCCGTCCGGGTCCGGCAAGTCGACCCTGCTGCGCCTGCTGGCCTGCGTCGACCGCCCGGACCGGGGGTCGATCCAGATCGACGGGGTCGAGGCGGCCTCGCTGTCGCGCCGGGGCCGGTTGCGGCTGCGCCGCCGCAGGTTGGGTTTCATGTTCCAGGCGCCGGCCGACAACCTGCTGGAGTACCTGACGGTACGGCAGCACCTGCGGCTGGCGGCACAGCTGCGCGGCCAACCCGCCGGTACCGGCCGGGAGGACGAGATGCTGGAGCGGCTCGGGCTGGCCGGCCGGGCCGAGCACCTGCCGCGCCAGCTGTCCGGCGGGGAGCAGCAGCGGGTCGGGATCGCGTTCGCCGCGTTCGGACCGCCCGCGCTGCTGCTGGCCGACGAGCCGACCGGGCAGCTCGACCACGGCGCGGTCGACAGCGTGCTGGACGCGTTCCTGGCGATGGCCGATTCCGGCGTCGCGGTGATCGCCGCGACCCACGATCCGGCGGTCGCCCGCCGGGCCCACCAGGTGGTACGGGTGCGTGACGGTGTGATCGAGGAGAACTCATGATCGAGATCCGCAACCTGACCCGGCGGTTCCGGCGCGGCTCCGAGACGGTCACCGCGCTCGACGACGTCAGCCTGGACATCGTTGCCGGCGAGCTGACCGTGGCCGCCGGGCCGTCCGGTTCCGGCAAGACCACGCTGCTGTCCATCATCGCCGGGTACGAGCGGGCCGACGCGGGGACGGTGACGACGGCGGACGGGCGGCCGACCGGGACGCTGCGCTGGGCCGATCTCGGCTTCGTCCCGCAGGCGCTGACGCTGCTCGACGAGCTGACCGTCGCGGAGAACGTCGACCTGCCCCACCGGCTCAACCCGGGTACCGGCGGCGAGTTCGGTCCGTCCGGCCGGCCCGTCGACGAGCTCATGGATCAGCTGGAGATCGGGCACCTGGCCGGCCGGCTGCCCAGCCAGATCTCCGGGGGTGAGCAGCAGCGGGCGGCCATCGGGCGGGCGCTGCGGCTGGCGCCGGCCATCCTGATCGGCGACGAACCGACCGGCCACCAGGACCGCCGCCGCGTCGACCTGGTGCTGGGCCTCCTGCGCCAGCACGCGTACGCCGGCCACGTCGTGCTCATCTCCAGCCACGACGAGGCGGTGATCTCGGCGGCGGACCGAGTGATCACGCTAGCCGACGGCCGGCTCGTCGCCGACGAGCGCAGCCGCGCGGGCACGGTACCCGGCCGCTGACCCGCACCGGCCGGCCGCCCCGGCACCCGTCGGGCCCGCCGGCATCACCGGGCCGGCGGCGCCCGCCGATCCGGCGGCGCTACCGCACCGGTGCGCTGGCGCCCAGGTTGAAGCCGATCGCGCCGGCCGCGACCGCGGCCAGGACCAGCAGCACGATGCCCCACGCGATGAGCCGCTCCGGCGCGTCGAGCCGCCCGAACAGGGTCGTCCGCTTCGCCTCGACCAGCGGGACGGGCTGCGTCGGTGCCGTGCCGAACAGGTCGGCGCCCGACGGCGCGGGCGCCGGTGCCGGCTGGGCGGCGGCCTCGGCGGCCGGCTTCCACCAGGCCCGCAGGATGATGGTGACGGCACCGCCGAGCACCAGCAGCGTGCCGAGTATGGTCATCGCACCGGCGATCCAGTTCCGCATGCTCGTCTCCTCCCACGGGAGCAAAGGACGCGGTACAGGCTAACCGCTCGATCCGCCGCTCGCGCCCCGCGCCGCTCCGCGTGCCGGCACTCGGCGGCTGCCCTGGACGGCCTGACATTCCCAAGAGCCGGCCTTGATGCCGGGGCTCCAGTCACGGGCCCCGCATCCTGCCGACCCATCGCAGACAGTCCTACGCCGACGCGTCGGCTTTGCGGCGCAACCTGCCGCCGTGTCGGAGCTGATCCAGTGCGCTGGTACCGGCTGGCGGCCACCGCGGCCGACCGGTCCGGCGACACCGACACCCGGGTATGGGCACGCGGCCGGTCCGCGTTGGCGCACGTTGCCGGCGTACGCGGCGACAAGAAGACCGCCAAGCAGCTGCTCGACCAGGCCCGCCGGGTCTGAAGCGGGCCGCCCGCGCATCGCAGAGAAAGCGGCACGACCTACCGGCGGTTGCGCAGGATCAGGTTGGCCACCAGGGCGGTCCACCCGGTCTGGTGCGAGGCGCCCAGGCCGGCTCCGGTGTCGCCGTGGAAGTACTCGTGGAACGGCACCAGGTCGTGCCAGTCCGGATCCTCCTGGAACTTCGCGACGTCGCCGAACACCGGCCGCCGCCCGTCCGGGTCGTCGAGGAACAGCTTGACGAGCCGGCACGAGAGGTCGTCGGCGATGGCACCGAGAGTCAGCTTGCGGCCGGAGCCGGTCGGGTACTCCACCAGCAGGTCGTCGCCGTAGAACCGGTAGTACCGGCGGAGGGCCTCGATGAGCAGGAAGTTCACCGGGAACCAGATCGGTCCGCGCCAGTTGGAGTTCCCGCCGAACACGCCGGTCGTCGACTCCCCCGGCTCGTACCCGACGCTGAACTCGGTGCCGCCGAGGCTGACCGTGTACGGCTTGTCCTGGTGCGCCTTGGACAGGGCGCGCAGGCCGTACTCCGACAGGAACTCGTCCTCGTCGAACATCCGGGACAGGATGGGCAGCAGGCGGTCCTGCCCGACCATCGACAGCAGGCGGTGCTGCTGCCCGCGGTTGATGCGCCGACCGCCGACCACGTCGGCGTACTCCGGCTTGTTCGCCAGGAACCAGCGCAGCCGGCTGGTCAGCCCGGGCACCCGGGTCAGCGCGATGGTGCTGATCGTCGCGGTCGCGGCCAGCGGCAGCAGGCCGACGACGGAACGCACGCGCAGCGGCACCGTCGCGCCGTCCGTCTCGCGCAGCACGTCGTAGTAGAACGAGTCGTCCTCGTCCCACAGGCCGGCCTCCCGCGACGCCGCCGCGATGTACGCGAAGTGCTCGAAGAACTTCGGCGCGAGGTCGGCGTACGCCGGGTCGTTGTGGGCGAGCACCAGCGAGATTTCCAGCAGGTTCAGCGCGTACGAGGCCATCCAGGCGGTGCCGTCGCTCTGCTCCAGCGTGCCGTCCACTGGCAGGTGGCTGGACCGGTCGAACGGACCGATGTTGTCCAGGCCGAGGAAGCCGCCCTCGAAGATGTTGCTGCCGGCGCTGTCCTTGCGGTTGACCCACCAGGTGAAGTTCATCAGCAGCTTGTGCAGGACCCGCTTGAGGAAGTCGAAGTCCCCGGATCCGTCGATCTCGAACACCTTCAGCGCCGCCCACGCGTGCACCGGCGGGTTCACGTCGTCGAACGCCCACTCGTACGCGGGCAGTTGCCCGTTGGGGTGCATGTACCACTCCTGGAGCAGCAGCAGCAGTTGGCTCTTCGCGTACCCGGGATCGACGTGCGCGATGGCCACGCAGTTGAAGGCCAGATCCCAGGCCGCGTACCACGGGTACTCCCAGGTGTCCGGCATGGAGATGACCTCACAGTTGGTCATGTGCCACCAGCGCGCGTTGCGCCCGTGCTGGTGGCTCGCCGGCGGCGCCTCCGCGTACGGGTCGCCCTTCAGCCAGCGGGCGACGTCGTAGTGGTAGAACTGCTTGCTCCACATCAGCCCGGCGACCGCCTGGCGCAGGACCAGCGTCTCGTCCTTGCCCGCGCCGTCCGGGGTGAGCGCGGCGAAGAAGTCGTCCGCCTCGGCCAGGCGCGCGGCCATCACCTCGTCGAACCCTCCGGTCAGGTCGGGCTGCGGGCCCTGGTCGACCGGGCCGTGCAGGGTCAGCCGCAGTCGCAGCTCGACCGACTCGCCGGCCGGTACGGTGACCGTGTAGTGCAGCGCGCCCTTGGTGCCGACGCCCTCCGGGTTGACCGTGTCCGCGCCGTGCACGACGTGGTCGTTGATGCCGTCCTTCGGGTACGGGGTCCGGTTGGGCAGGTTCCACAGCCGCTGTGCGTTGCTCTCGTTTTCGCACAGCAGCGGTGTCGGCTCGCCGGCACCGGTGAGCACGAGGCGGCCGAGTCGCTGGTGGTCGGCGACCAGGCGGGCGCCGTCGGCCCTGATGACCGGTGGCTCGCCCCGGCCGGGCAGCCCCCAGGCCCAGGTGTTGCGGAACCACAGGGTGGGCAGCACGTGCAGGGTCTCTTCGACCGGACCGCGGTTGGTGGCGGTGATCCTGACGCACAGGTCGGTCGGGGTGGCCTTGGCGTAGTCGGCGGTGATCGCCCAGTACCGGTTCTCGTCGAACACACCGGTGTCGATCAGCTCGTACTCCGGCTGGTCCCGGCCCCGTTCGCGGTTGACCTCGGCCAGCTTCCCGTACGGGAACTGGGCCTGCGGGTAGTGGTAGCGCCAGCTCATCCAGGAGTGGGTGGGCGTGGCGTCCACGTACCACCAGTACTCCTTCGGATCCTCGCCGTGGTTGCCCTCCGGGCCGCCGAGTCCGAAGATGCGCTCCTTCAGGATCGGGTCGCGGCCGTTCCAGAACGCCAGCGCGAAGACGAAGCGCTGCTGGTCGTCGCAGACTCCGGCGAGCCCGTCCTCGTTCCACCGGTACACCCGGGAGCGGGCGTGGTCGTGCGGGAAGTAGTCCCAGGCGGTGCCCCACTCGCTGTAGTCCTCGCGGACGGTGCCCCAGGCGCGCTCCGCGACGTACGGACCCCACTCTCGCCACGGCTGGCGGCCAGAGTCGGCCTGGCGCAGCCGGTCACGCTCGGCAACGCCGCGCTCATCGACGCGCCGCTCGCTCATGCCTGAATACTCCTCGACCAGTGTGACGCCCCGGGCAGCCGGAGGGACCTGGAAGCGGTCCGCGCCGCACCGGGCGGCCTGCTGATCACCGGGGGCTACAGGCTATGTCGGAAACGTCGATATCGACCAATCGCGAGGTGAGCACCGTCACCCAAGCGGTGCCCGTCCATACCGTATGTGAGTATTCTCTGCTTTTACCCGCTGATTCGTCCTATCCTCACCAAATAGCCCACACGCGATAGGACGCCTCTGATGCCTGCTTCCCTGCCCCGGTCGACGCCGCGTTCGACAGCTGGATCGCCGCGATCGGCCACCCGCCGCGGACTCGGGTCGGTCGCCCTCCTCGGCCTGCTCCTCGCCGGGGCGCTGACCGCCGGGCCGGCATCGGCCCGCCCCGCCATCTGGCCCGTCACGCCGGTACCGGCCGGCCCGGGAGCCCCGGCCCACCCGCTGCTGGACGCCCGCCACGCGAGTGGGCGGCTCGGCGCCCAGCCCGACGCCGGGGTGCCCGGCGGCTTCACCGGCCGCCCCGACCTGTCCGGCCGCCAGGGCACCCTGGACCGCGCTTTCGGCCAGCAGGGCGTCACGGTCACCCCGTTCCCGCAGCGATCGTCGTCGGCGGCCGACGTGGCGCTGCTGCACGACGGATCGATCATCGCCGCCGGCGGGCCGCCGTCCGGCGACTCCGCCGACTTCCTGCTCGCCCGGTACAGCCGGGACGGCGTGCTCGACGGCAGGTTCGGCGATCACGGGCTGGTCGTCACGCCGTGGGCTGCACCGCGCGGCGGGCAGGGCGCCGCGGGCGTCGCGGTCGGGCGCGGGGACCGCATCGTCGCGGTCGGCACCGCCGGCCTCGGCCGGGGCGACGAGATCGGGTTCGCGATCGCGCAGTACCGGCCCGACGGCTCGCTGGACCGCTCGTTCGGCACCGGTGGACGGATCGTCACGCCGGTCGGCCCGGTCGGCGACGCCGGCGCCAGTGCCGTGGTGTTCCAGCCGGACGGCAGGATCGTGGTGGTCGGCGGCGCCGACGACGACCAGGGCAACGCGGACTTCGCCGCGGTCCGGTACCTGCCCGGCGGCCGGCTCGACCCGACCTTCGGCACCGGCGGCGTCGCGCTCGTGCTCATTCCGGGCGGAGACGCGGCCGCCAGCTCGGTCGCGCTCCAGCCGGACGGAAAGATCGTCATCGCCGGTACCGCGGTGACGAACGGCGGCCAGAACTTCTGCGCGGTACGGCTGACCCGGGGCGGGGTACCCGACCCCGGCTTCGGTACCGACGGGATCGTGCTCGCCCAGAACATGCCCGGGCAGGACAAGGGCGGCGCGGCGAGCGTGGCGATCGGTCCGGGCGGGCGCGTCCTGCTCGCCGGCCTCGGCGAGACGGCGGCGGGCCAGACGGCGTTCGGGCTCATGCGGTTCACCGGCGACGGCGCCCCGGATCCGACGTTCGGCGGCGGTACCGGTCAGGTGCTCACCGAGTTCGACGACCAGTCGGCCGCGGAACGGGTGCTGGTGCGCCGCGATGGCTCGATCGTGGCGGTCGGTGTCGTGGGGTCGACGACGTCGACGTTCGCCCTGGCCGGCTACCGGAGCAACGGCGACCTCGACCCGGCGTTCGGCGACCTGGGCCGCACCACGACGGCGTTCGGCACGAACTCGGCCACGTTCGGCGCGGTACTCCAGCGAACCGGGAAGATCGTGGCGGTCGGCGGTACCGGCAGCCAGTCGGCGTCGAACTTCGTGGTCGCCCGGTACCTGGGCCCGCGGCACTCGAAGTCGGGCGTGGAGCCCGGCGCCGCCGCGTCGCCGCACCGATCGCCGGCACCGGGCCCGAGCACGTCGCCGCGCCAGTCGCCGGACCCGAGCCAGCCGCCCGCGCCCGGCCCCAGCCAGCGGGCCGGCGCGAGCCCGCTGGCCAGCCCGAGCCAGCCGGCCGGGACGGGTCCGGTCCGCCAGTCCGGCCGCATCTCGCGCCTCGGCTGACAAGCCCGGCTGCCGCGCCCCTCCCGCCCCATCCACTAGGTTGGGGGCGGGAGGGGAGGCGGTCATGGCGGATTCCGGCAGGACGGGCGCGGCGAGCACCGGCGCGGTCGGGAAGGACGCCGGCAGCACCGCCGCTGGCCGGCGCGCGGCCATCGCCGGCCAGCGCGCTCCCGTGCGCGGCGCCGCCGCCGGCAGTGTCACCGGCACCGGCACCGGCACCGACGCCGCCCGCCGTGACGCCGCCGGCCCCGACGCGGACAGCGTCACCGTTGTCCTGCGCGGCGCCGACACCGCCCGGGTCAGGATGCCCACGCCCGCCGAGCGGGACCGGCTCGGGCTCGGCCCGGACATCCCGATCTGGGTGATCAGCCGGGCCGGTGGCGGCACCGAGCTGTACCCGGGCGACTCGACCGTGGTCGTGCCGGCCGGATGACGGGCCGCCGCGGGCCGGCGGGCTCCGCATGAGCACCGGCATCGCCCTCGGTACCCAGGTCTGCGGCCGGCTGGACGAGAGCACCGGCCGGGAGTGGCTGCTCGCCGACGGTCGCGGCGGGTACGCCATGGGCACCGTGGCCGGCCTGCGCACCCGCCGGTACCACGGACTGCTCGTGGTCGCCGGGGACACGCCCGGCGACCGGCGCGTCGGGCTGGCCGCGCTCGACCCGGTCGTGGAACTGCCGTCCGGTACCCGGATCCGGCTCGGTACGCACGAGTGGGCCGGCGGGGCGGTCTCCCCCGCCGGGTACACCCGGCTCGAACGGTTCGACCTCACCGACGGCCTGCCGCGGTGGCGCTGGCGGATCGGGGACGTGGTGCTCGAACGCGAGCTGGCCATGGCGCGCGGGTCAGGCCAACTCGGGGTGGTGCACCGGCTGCTGGCCGGCGGCCCGGTCCGGCTGCACCTGGAGGCGCTGTGCACCTGGCGGGACGCGCACGGTGCCCGGGACGCCGGGGGCGGGCCGCTGCCCGTCGAACACACCAGCGGCGGGGTGACGGTCGCCGGGGCGTACCGGCTGTCCGGCCCGGGCTGGCACCCGGGCGGCGAGTGGTACCGCGACGCGTACCTGCGCGAGGAGGCGGCGCGCGGCCTCCCGGCGGCCGAGGACCTGTGGTACGCGGGCCAGTTCGTCGCGGACCTGTCCGCCGGCTGGGTCGCCGAGGTGACCGTGTCGCCGGACGCGGCCGGGACCGACCCGCAGCCGGCAACCGCCATCGTCGCCGGGGCGCGGCAGCGGGCCGCCGCGCTCGTGGCGGGTGCCGCCGATCCGGTGGACGCCCGGCTCCGGCTGGCCGCCGACGCGTTCGTCATCGACGGGCCGGACGTGGTGGCCGGGTACCCGTGGTTCGGTGCCTGGTCGCGCGACACGATGATCTCGTACCGGGGGCTGTTCCTCGCGACCGGCCGGGTCGAGCAGGGCCGGGCTCTGCTGCGCCGGTACGCCGGGACGCTGCGCGACGGGCTGCTGGCGAACACCACCGACGCCGGCCGGGTCGAGTACAACACCGTGGACGGCACGCTGTGGTTCGTGCACGCCGTGGACGAACACGTCCGGTACAGCGGCGACAGCGACCTCGCCGCGGAGCTGATCCCGGCCCTGGACGCGATCCGGGACGGGCACCTCGCCGGTACCGGGCCGGGGATCCGTGCCGACCCGGCCGACGGGCTGCTCGCCCAGGGCCGCACCGGGTACGCGCTCACCTGGATGGACGCCCGGGTGGACGGACTCGGGGTGACCCCGCGCATCGGCAAGCCGGTCGAGGTGAACGCGCTGTGGATCAACGCGCTGCGCGCGATGGCGGCGCTGCGGGACCGGGTCGGCGCGGCGCCGGACGGAACCCGGGACACGCACGCCCTGGCCGAGGCGGCGGCCTCGTCGTTCCTCGCCCGGTTCCCGGCCCCTGCCGGCTGGCTGTACGACGTGGTGGACGGCCCGGCCGGCGACGACCCCTCGCTGCGGCCGAACCAGCTCATCGCGTACGCGCTGCGGCGCGCCCCGTACCACGGCCGGCGGCCGCACCCGGCGGTGGAGGCCGAGCTGCTCACGCCGCTCGGCCTGCGTACGCTCGGCCCCGCCGACGGCGGGTACCTGGGCCGGCACCGGGGCGGCCCGGCCGAGCGTGACCGCGCGTACCACCAGGGGACGGTCTGGCCGTGGCTGCTGGGCCCGTACGCGGACGCGCGCCGGGCCTCCGGCCTGCCGGTCGACGGCCTGCTCGACGGGCTGGTCGCCCACCTGGGCGAGTACGGGCTCGGCTCGGTCAGCGAGACCGCGGACGGGGACCCGCCGCACGGCGCGACCGGATGCCCGTTCCAGGCGTGGTCGGTGGCCGAACTCCTGCGCCTGCGCGCATCGCGACCGGATCGCCGCTCGCACCCGCCGCGGCCTGGCCTGGCGCGGTAGCGGGCGGACCGGCCGGCCGGCGGTTGGCCGGTCACATCCGGGGTATCCGCGCCGTCATGCGGGTTCTGGGTATCAACGCGGTCTTTCACGATCCGGCTGCCGCGATCGTCGTGGACGGGCGGATCGTGGCGGCCGCCGAGGAGGAGCGGTTCAGCCGGCGCAAGCACGGCAAGCGGCCGGTGCCGTTCTCCGCCTGGGAACTGCCGGAGGAAGCCGCGCGCTGGTGCCTGGAGGTGGCCGGGCTGCGCGCGGAGGATCTGGACGCGGTGGCCTACTCCTTCGATCCCGCCCTGTGCCAGCCGGCGTCCCGGCTCGGGCTCGACGACCCGTGGGACTGGCTGCGCCAGGAGTACGCCCTGCGGGCACCGCGGTTCATCGCCACCGCGCTGCCCGGACTGGACCCGGAGGCGGTCCGGTTCGTACCGCACCATGTCGCCCACGCCGCCTCCGCCGCACTGGCCGCGCCGGCCGAGTACGGGCAGGGCGACTGCGCGGTACTGGTGCTCGACGGTCGCGGTGAGCGGGCCAGCCACCTCGCCGGCCGGTACGAGAAGGGGCAGTTGATCCCGCTTGCCAGTCAGGCGCTGCCGCACTCGCTCGGCCTGCTGTACGAGGAGTTGACCGCGCACCTGGGTTTCCTGCGCTCCAGCGACGAGTACAAGGTGATGGCGCTGGCCTCGTACGGCGCACCGCGGTTCCTCGGCGCGCTCCGGGAAGCGGTGACCGTCACCGGTACCGGCGGCTTCACCACCCACCCGGTCGACCTCGCCGCGCTGGCCCCGGCCCGGCGGCCCGGACAGCGGATCCGGGACGCACACGCCGACCTGGCGGCGAGCGTGCAGGCCCGGCTGGAGGAGGTCATCGGTGAGCTGGCCGGTTGGCTGCACGCCGCGGCCGGCGGCCCAGAGGCCCTGGTGATGGCCGGCGGTGTCGCGCTCAACTGCGTGGCCAACGCCCGGCTCGCCGGTACCGGGCCGTTCCGCACGGTCTGGGTGCAGCCGGCCGCGGGTGACGCCGGTACCGCGCTGGGCGCCGCGCTCCATCTATCCACTGTGGACTCGGGCGCCGGTGCGCGCCCGGTCGCGCCCATGGCCGGCGCCGATCTCGGGCGCGGGTACTCGGACGCGCAGATCGAAGCGGAGTTGCGCCGCGCCCGGGTGCGGTACGACCGCCCGGCGTCCGTGGCGGCGGTCGCCGCCGAGGTGCTGGCCAGCAACGGCGTGGTGGCCTGGTTCCAGGGCCGCGCCGAGTACGGGCCGAGGGCGCTGGGTCACCGGTCGCTGCTGGCGCACCCCGGGTACGCCAGCAACACCGAGCGGCTGAACGAGGTCAAGGGGCGGGAGCAGTTCCGGCCGGTGGCGCCCATGGTGCTGGCCGATCGCGCGGCGCGGCTGTTCGACGGCGTGCTGCCCAGCCCGTACATGCTGTTCACGCACCGGGTACGGGACGGTTGGCGGGAACGGATTCCGGCGGTGGTCCACGTGGACGGTACGGCCCGGATCCAGACCGTGGATCCCGTGGCCGAGCCGCTGGTCGCGGAGCTGCTCGCCCGTTTCGAACAGGCCACCGGGCTGCCGGTTCTGGTGAACACCTCGCTGAACACCGCCGGCCGGCCGATGGTGGACACCCCGGCCGAGGCGCTGGAGTTGCTCGGCTCGGCACCGGTCGACCTGCTGGCGATCGGCCCGTTCGCGGTTCGCCGGGAACTGGTGGGCCCGCCCGCGCTCGCGGTGGCCGGCGGGCGGGCGACCCGGCCGGCGACGGGTGGCGTGGCCGCCCGCCCGTCGGCGAACGGCTGGCCGGACCGGCGCGACGCGGCCGGCGACGCCTCGCC
>JBDZVD010000245.1:0-3889 GCA_040255525.1 Micromonosporaceae bacterium
ATCCAGATCGACACGACGAACGTGCTGTTCATCTGCGGTGGCGCGTTCGCCGGACTGGACCGGATCATCGAGTCCCGGGTGGGCAAGGGCGGGCTGGGCTTCGGCGCCAACCTCCGCTCGATCACCGAGCGCTCCCTCGACGACGTGTTCGCGCAGGTGATGCCGGAAGACATGCTGAAGTTCGGGCTGATCCCGGAGTTCATCGGCCGGCTTCCCGTGATCACGAACGTACGCAGCCTCGACCGGGCCGCGCTCGTGCGAATCCTGACCGAGCCGCGCAACGCGCTGGTGAAGCAGTACCAGCGGCTGTTCGAGCTGGACGGCGTGGAGCTGGAGTTCGAACCCGACGCGTTGGACGCCATCGCCGACCAGGCGAACCTGCGCGGCACCGGGGCGCGTGGGCTTCGGGCGATCATGGAAGAGGTGCTCCTCTCCGTGATGTACGAGGTGCCCAGCAACCCCAACGCCGCCCGGGTGCTGATCACCCGCGAGGTCGTCCTGGAGAATGTGAACCCGACGATCGTGCCCCGGGAGTTCGTCGGGCGCCGCCGGGCGCGCGACCGTGAGGAGAAGTCGGCCTAGGCAGGCCGTCCGGGTCTAGCGGCGTCGGTCGAAGCCGCCCGGCGGCATGACGACCACCATGAGCATGCGCACCGGTACGTCGCTGTCGTTGCGGTACGCGTGTGCCTTGTCGCCGAGGAAGTCGATCGTCTCACCGGTCCGTACCCGATAAGCCACGCCCTGTACGGCGACGGTCAGCTCACCGCTCAGCACGTGCAGCAGCTCCCGGGTACCCGGCGCGTGGTCGGGCGACTCGTGGACATCGCCGGGCTGTAGCCGCCACTCCCAGAACTCCACGAAGTCGGGATCGTTGACTCCGGCCAGCAGCCGCGCGAAGCCGCCCTTCCCGCCGCTCCAGAGCAACGGAGCGGCGGCAGAGTCGATCACCCGTACCTCACGGGACGGCTCGGGCTCCAGCAGCCGTGCGACCGAGACGCCGTAGGCGTCGGCGATCCGGCACAACGTACCGATGCTGGGGTTGGTCCTCGCCCCCTCGATCTGGACCACCATGCCCTTGCTGACCCCGGAGCGCCCGGACAGTTCGTCGAGTGACCAGCCGCGCGCCTGCCGTAGCGCGCGTACGTGCTGGGCGACGGCGGCGGTGACCTCGTCGGCCGCCCGGGAGCCCTTGGCCGTTCCCCCTGTGTCGGTCAACACACTGTCCTCCACGGTCAATATTATGATACAACCGCTCCGTGTTGCCCATTCTGCTCGCCGCGGCGTCGGCCGCCGTCTGGGGCACCAGCGACTTCTGCGGGGGGAAAGCGACGCAGCGCGCCAACGCGTTGACCGTCACCGTGCTGTCCCAGTGCTGCGGGCTGCCGATCCTCGGCCTGGGCCTGGTGGTCGTCGGGGGGTCACCGAGTGTCCGCGCGCTCGGCTGGGGCCTGGCAGCCGGGTTCGCCGGGTTCGTCGGCATCCTGCTGCTGTACCGGGGCCTCGCGCAGGGCGCGATGGCCATCTTCGCGCCGGTCACCGCGGTCGGCTCGGCGCTCCTGCCGATGGTCGCCGGCCTGATCCTGGAGCGCACCCCGTCCGCGCTCGAACTGACCGGCGCCGGGTGCGCGGTCGTGGCGATCGCCATGGTGAGCCTGACCGGAGGCGGGCGGGCGAAAGTGACGCCCCGGCTCGTCGCGCTCGCCCTGACGTCCGGCGCCATGTTCGGGATCTTCTTCACGCTGCTGGGCCGGGCAGGCGGTGCGCCGGCCGGATTGTGGCCGCTGCTCGCGGTCCGGGTCGCTTCGGTCGGGGCCGGCCTGCTCGTGGCCGCGCGCACCCGGACCGCGCTGCGGTTGGGCGGACGCACGCTGCGCTTCGCGATGCTGGCCGGACCGCTGGACATCCTGGCCAACGTGCTCTATCTGGAAGCGGCGAACCGCGGCCTGCTGTCCGTGGTGGCGCCGGTCGCCGCGCTGTACCCGGTCAGCACCGTCCTGCTCGCGTTCAGTGTCGACCGGGAGCGGGTGCGCGCAATCCAGCTCGCCGGGCTGGGGCTGGCCGCGGCGGCGCTCGTCCTCGTCGCGTCCTGACGCGGGCCCGGTCGCCGATCCACGGCGGACCTACCCTGGGAGGCATGCGTGTCGCCGTGTGCCAGCTCAACGCCCGGGACGACCGGGCAGCCAACCTCGCCGTAGCGCGGTCCCTTCTGGAGCGGGCCGCCACCGCCGGCGCCGACCTCGCGGTGCTCCCGGAGTTCACCGACTACCTCGGCCCCGCCGCCGGGATGCCGAAGCCCGAACCGGTCGACGGGCAGTACGCGCAGTTCTTCGCGGATGCCGCACGGGAACTGTCGATGTGGGTGCACGCCGGCTCGTTCCACGAGGTCGGACCGGATGCGACGCACACGTACAACACATCGTTGGTCTTCAATCGGCAGGGTACGCTCGCCGCCGTGTACCGGAAAATCCACCTGTACGACGTCGAGATCCCCGGCCGGGTGTCTTATCGGGAGTCCGCGTCGGTCACCCCGGGGGACCGGCCCGTCGCGGTGCGGGTGGAGGGGCAGACCGTTGGCCTGTCGATCTGCTACGACCTGCGCTTCCCCGAGCTGTACCGGCACCTCGCGGTGGTCGACGGCGCGTCGATCCTGGTGGTACCGGCCGCGTTCATGCTGCACACCGGGCGCGACCACTGGGAGGTGCTGCTCCGCGCCCGGGCGATCGAGAACCAGTGCTTCGTGGTCGCTGCCGGCCAGATCGGCGACCACCAGCCGAACCGCACCTGCTTCGGGCGCAGCATGGTCGTCGATCCGTGGGGCACGGTCCTCGCGCAGGCCGCGGACCAGGTCGGCATCGCCGTCGCCGATCTCGACCTGGACCGGCTCGGCGCCATCCGCGCCGAGCTGCCCAGCCTGGCCAACCGCCGGTTGCCGGTCAGCTGAACCGCCACTTCTCGGCGGTGCCGACCGGCCGGTAGATCTTGTTGCTGCTCGGGTTGGCGAGGTCGGTGCCAGAGCACGCGGGCCCGGGCGCCGCCGCGGGCGGCGGACAGCTCGAGGCTGCTGCCGATCACATTGGTCCGCACCGGATCGCACTCTAGCGACGCCACGCGCGGCGGGCACAGTCGACCGGATCCGCGTCCTCGTCGCAGCGCGCTGGCGCAGCCTGCCGTACCCGTTCAGTGGCCGGCCAGCATGATCCCCACCGCGGCGATAGCCAGCGCCGCTCCGCCGGTCACGATCAGAGCGCGGGACATCCGGGTCGGGCCGCGGCGCAGCAGTGGCCCGACCGACAGCACCACCGCGGCCAGCACGCACCCTCCGATCACCAGCTGCCACATGGGGAACAGCAGGTCGAGCCCGGAGTCGCGCGACATGTCAGCCATTGAACCCCGCACCCGCCGGCACGGTCACTGGTACCGGTGTGACGTGAGTCAACAGCCGCGGATTTGACGCAGGGTGCCGCCGCCACGTAACTTTCTCTCTGCCTGCGGGACACCGGACAAAACGGCCGGTCCGACAGGCGGTTGGCCAGGACTTTCGGGTCGAGGCCGGCTGGCGATCCGGTTCAAACCACGGAAACGGGGATTTGAACTTCGAGAGCCGAAAGGGTAAAGTTACGAAGCCGGCGAGGAGCCGGGCGGGCAGGAGCGCGAGAGCGGTCCGGCCGGCCGGTCTCGACGGACCTCCCAGCAAGTCGCAGCCGGAGACGGCAGCGCGAGCATGGGTGGGACCGATCAGCAACGAACAGGCCAGCATCACCGGCTTGACGCTTCGGACCTGATCGGGTAAGTTGGAGGAGTTGCCCCAAAACCTCCCCTAACCGGGTCGGTTCTGGTGTGTGTTTGTTTTTTGAGAACTCAACAGGGTGCTTGTAAAAGCCAGTGCCAA
>JBDZVD010000246.1:0-3862 GCA_040255525.1 Micromonosporaceae bacterium
CGCGGCGCGGCCCTGATCGTGGCGAACCACATCTCGCACATCGACCCGATCTTCGACGTGGTCTACGTGCGCGAGACCGGGCGGCTGCCGCACGTGATGGCCAAGGCGTCGCTGTGGAAGATCCCGCTGATCGGCCGAGTGCTCACCGGCACCCAGCAGATTCCGGTGGAACGGGGCAACGGCGCCGGGCAGAAGGCCCTGGCCGCGGCGACCGAGGTGCTGGCCCAGGGTGGCGTCGTGGTGATCTACCCCGAGGGCACGGTCACCAAGGATCCCGACATGTGGGCGATGCGACCGCGGGCCGGCGTGGCGGCGCTGGCCCTGTCCGGTGATTTCCCGGTGATTCCGGTGGCCCACTGGGGCTCCAACCAGGTCTACACGTCGTACGTGAAGGGCCGGCGGTTCAAGCCGCTGCCCCGCAAGGACGTGCACGTCGTGGCCGGCGAGCCCATCGACCTGTCGGCGTGGCGCGGCAAGCCGGTGGACAACCGCGCCATCCGCGACGTGTCGTACCTGATCATGCAGCGCATCCAGGAGATGGTCGCCGAGCTCCGCGGCGAGCAGGCGCCGGAAGGCCTGTTCAACCCGAACGGGGCGGGCCGGCGCGGCCCGCAGCCGGGCGAATCCGGCACCGGGGCCGCATGAGCCAGAACATCGGTCGGCTGGCGGTGCTCGGCGCCGGGTCGTGGGGCACCGCCTACGCGAAGGTCCTCGCCGACGCCGGCCGCGACGTCACCCTCTTCGCCCGGCGCGAACCGCTGGCGCGCGCCATGGCCGCCTGCCGCGTCAACGCGGAATACCTGCCCGGGATCACGCTCCCGGACCGGGTCTCGGTGACCGCGGATTTGGACGAGGCGCTGGACGGCGTCGACGCGGTGGTGCTGGCCATCCCCAGCCAGTCGCTGCGCGAGAACCTGGGCATCATCCGGTCCGCCATGCCTGCGACCGGACCCGTGGTGTCGTTGGCCAAGGGCATCGAGGTGGGCACCGGCCTTCGGATGAGCCAGATCATCGAGCAGGTCGGGCGGGTGAGCGCCGATCGGATCGTGGTGATCTCCGGACCGAACCTCGCCCGGGAGATCGCCGAGGGGCAGCCGACCGCGACGGTGCTGGCCAGCAGCAGCCGCGCGTCGGCGACGGCCGTGGCGGAAGCGAGCGCCTCCGGCTACTTCCGCCCGTTCACCATCACCGACGTGGTGGGCGCCGAGATCGCCGGCACCGGCAAGAACGTGATCGCGCTCGCCGTCGGTCTGGCGGACGGACTGGGGTTCGGCGGGAACACGGCGGCGTCGATCGTCACCCGCGGCCTGGCCGAGCTGACCGGGCTGGGCGTGGCGCTCGGCGCCGAACGGGCCACGTTCGCCGGTCTCGCGGGCCTGGGCGACCTGGTCGCCACTTGCTCGTCGCCGCTGTCCCGCAACCGCTCGCTGGGGCGCCGGCTGGGCGGCGGCATGGCGTTCGACGACGCCGTGGAGGCCGGTGCCGGCCAGATCGCGGAGGGCGTGGCGAGTTGTCGCTCGCTGCGCGACCTGGCCCGCCGCCACAGCGTGCCGATGCCGATCACCGACGGTGTGTACCGGGTGTGCTACCAGCAGGTGCCGCCCCAAGAAATGATCCGCGCGCTGATGGACGCGCCGTTCGGCACCGAGTGGGCGGAGTAGTGGCGGCCGCGCGGGAGGCGCGTCGGGTCGCCCGTACGCTGAGGGACATGTCAACGGGCCGGCGGCGGGTGGCCGTCCTTTTCGGGGGACGCAGCGGGGAGCACGCCGTGTCGTGCATCTCGGCCGCCGGTGTGATCGCGAACCTGGATCCCGACCGCTACGAGGTCACCGCCATCGGCATCACGCCGTCCGGGCAGTGGCTGCAGATCGATCCCGCCGAGCTGCCGGCGGCCTCCGGCCGGAACCTGCCGCGGGTCACCGACGGGCAGGCCGCGCTGCTGCGGCTGGACACCGCGTCGGCCCCGATCACGCTGCCGGCCACCGCCAAGGCGCTGGACGTGGACGTGGTGTTCCCGCTGCTGCACGGACCGTTCGGCGAGGACGGGACCGTGCAGGGCCTCCTGGAACTGGCAGATCTGCCGTACGTCGGCCCCGGCGTGCTGGCGTCGGCCGCGGCCATGGACAAGGAGTTCACCAAGAGGCTGCTCGCCTCGGCCGGCCTGGCGGTCGCGCCGGCGGCGGTGCTGCACCGCGGGGAGACCACCGTGGGCACCCCGGACCGCGACCGGCTGGGCCTGCCGGTGTTCGTCAAGCCCGCCCGCGCCGGATCGTCCCTGGGCGTGTCGCGGGTGGATCGGTGGGACGATCTGGACGCCGCGATCGACGAGGCACGCCGACACGACCCGAAGGTGCTGGTGGAGGCGGCCGTGGCCGGCCGCGAGGTGGAATGCGGGGTGCTCGAGTTCCCGGACGGGCGGATCGCGGCGTCGCCGACCGCCGGTATCCGGGTAGCCGGCGGGCGGTTCTACGACTTCGACGCCAAATACCTCGACGACGTGACGACGTTCGACATCCCGGCGGAGCTGCCCGCCCAAGTGGAACAGCGGGTGCGCGACATGGCCGTCGAGGCGTTCCGCGCGCTGGACGCGCAGGGCCTGGCCCGGGTCGACTTCTTCGTCGGCGACGACGGCGCGGTGACGGTGAACGAGGTCAACACCATGCCGGGATTCACGCCGATCTCGCTCTACCCGCGGATGTGGGCGGCGGCAGGCCTAGACTACCGCGACCTGCTGACCACGCTGATCGAAACCGCGATCGCCCGCGGCACCGGCCTGCGCTGAGCATCAGGAATTGTCCGGCGGCACGACGCCGCCCGCCGAGCACATCCTCCGCGCCGGCAGGGTCGCACCGATCAGGTCCGAGAGTTGCTGCACCGGGCCGATTCCCGCGCTGTCCGGAACGGTGACGGCGATGCGCACCGGACGATCCACCGCGAGATAGGTGACGCTGTCGCCCGACGCGGTGCGCAGCCATTCCACCGACGTGCCGTCGGCCCCGGTGAACCGGGTGAGCGGCGCCGCGCAGGTCAGCTCGGCGGGATCGGACAGCCCGCAGCGCAGGATGATCGCCGGGTCTCCCCAGGCCGCCTGGCCGGGGGTACCGGCGATCAGGGCGCGGCGGGGGAAGCCGCCGAGGTCGTCCGGCAGCAGCGGCATGAGCTGCGAGCAGTAGCGGCCGCTCTCGCCGGGGGCCGGCGCGGCCGGTACGGCCAGCGGACCGGTCTGCGGGGCAGTCGCGTCCGAGCTCAGCCGGGCGGCGATCACGAACCCGGTCACGATGGCGCCGAGCGTCAACGCGATGGCGACGACGACCAGGGTGACGATGAGCCGGGAGGGACCCGGCCGGGCGGCGCCGTCAGTCACCAGCGGACCCCGGCACTCACGCGAGGTTGACGACCGGGCAGGTCAGCGTGCGAGTGATGCCATCGACTGCCTGCACCCGGGCCACCACCAACTTGCCGAGCTCGTCGACCGAATTCGCTTCGGCGCGCACCACGACGTCGTACGGCCCGGTCACGTCCTCGGCGCTGATCACGCCCGGAATCGCGCGGATCTTCTCGGCCACGTCGGCGGCGCGGCCCACACCGGTCTGGATCAGGATGAAGGACTGGACCATGGCGGTACCTCTCTGGCGTCGATGGACGTAGCGGACCGGCACGGCAGCGGGGATCGGTGCTGCCGGTCGTCCGGCGCCGTGTGACCACGGCGGTGTGACATGGATTGGGCCAGCCTATCGGCCTGTCGCCGCGTCCCGCGACCTGCCGCCGGTAGCGTCGTAGTCGCGATGCCCTCGAAGCGGTACGGCGGGCGGGCACAGGGAGCAACAAGGGGCGGCGATGCCAGCGAATCAACCGGGTTCCG
>JBDZVD010000015.1:0-7779 GCA_040255525.1 Micromonosporaceae bacterium
GGCGGCCAGCACCCCGGCCGGACCCTGCTTGACCACGGCCAGCGCGACACCGGCCAGCACCCGGTGGGGCCGGGCGCCCCGATCGGTCAGCAGCGCGCCCGCCGCCGCGGCGACGCCGGCCAGGCCCACGGCGGTACCGGTGGCGTGCCACCGCCGCCGCCCCCTCGGCGCGCCGAGCAGCTCGTGCCACCCGGGACCGTACAGCCGGCGCAGCAACGCGTCGTCGGCGTTGCCCCACTGCCGGCGCACGCTGACCCAGACGCTCTCCGGCCGGGGCGGGTGCTCGACGCGGCGCCGGCCGCGCAGCAGCGTCCAGCCGGCGCGCCGCACCCGGTAGGCCAGCTCGGCGTCCTCCCGGTACGCGCGGGGGAACCGTTCGTCGAATCCCCCTGCGCCGGACAGCGCCTTTCTGCGGTACGCCATGTCCGCGGTGATCCACTCCGCCGCGGCCAGGCCCGCGGTCTCCCGCTGCCAGTCGTCCGGCCGGCCGGGTTCCGGCGGTACCACGACCCGGCCCTGCACGCCTCCGGCACGGTCCGGCGCCGTGCGCAGCTCCGCCTCCAGCTCGCTGAACCATTCGAGCGAGGGCGCCACGTCGTCGTCGAGGAACACCACCCACGCGCCCCGGCTCGCGCGCCACCCGGCGTTGCGGGCCGCCGCGGGTCCGACCCCTCCGCTGCCGAGCACCCGGACAGACGCCGGTACGGGCAGCGGCGCCGGCGGGTCGCGCCGGTCGTCCACCACGACCAGCTCCACGCCGGTACCCGCCGGCAGTTGCGGCAGCAGCGCCTCGATCAGCCGGGGCAGGCAGTCGCGGCCCAGCGTCGGGATCACGATGCTGATCGGCACCGCCGCACCGGGCGCGCTCACGCCGATCCTTCCGCAGCGGGTGTGCCGGCGCGGCGCACCGCGAACGGACCGATCGCCAGCAGGTCGACCGGCGCCGAGCCGAACAGTTCCAGCGCGTCGTGCGGGGAGTCGACCATGGGCCGGCCCGCCGTGTTCAGCGACGTGTTGACCAGGACCGGCAGGCCGGTACGCCGGTCGAAGGCGCGCAGCAGCCGCGCCACCAGCGGTTCCCGCCGCGGGTCGACGGTCTGCACCCGGGCGGTCCCATCGACGTGGGTGACCGCCGGCAGCCGCTCGCGCCAGGCGTCGCTGACCCGGTGGACGAACAGCATGTACGGGCTGGGGAGCACCCCGTCGAAGATCTCCCCGGCCCGCTCCTCGAGCACCATCGGAGCCACCGGCCGGAACTGCTCGCGACCCTTGACGTCGTTGAGCCGTTCGGTGTTGTCCGCGTCTCCCGGATGGGCCAGCAGCGAACGGTGGCCCAGCGCCCTCGGGCCGTACTCGCTGCGCCCCTGGAACCAGGCGACGATGCCATCGGCGGCGAGCACCTCGGCCGTGGTCTCGGCGATCGAGTCGGGTCGGGTGAACGGCACCCGTGCCGCCGTCAGGATCGCCGCGATCTCGTCGTCGGACCACGACCGGCCCAGGTCGGCGCCGGGCATCGGGTGGGTACGCACCCCCGCGTCCTCGGTCAGCGCCAGTGCCGCGCCCAGCGCGGTACCGGCGTCGCCGGCCGCCGGCTGCACCCACACGTGCCGGAACGGGCCCTGTTCGGCCAGCCGCGCGTTGGCCACGCAGTTGAGCGCGACCCCCCCGGCCAGAACCAGCGACGGTGGCGCACCGGCCGCCTTGTACACCCAGCCGGTCAGGTCGAGCAGGACCTCTTCCAGCCGCTGCTGCACGCTGGCCGCGACATCGGCGTGCCGCTGCTCGAAGGGGCCGCCGGCCGGGCGCGGCGACCCGAAGTCGGCGAACCGCGGGCTCCGGTCGACCCGGAAGCCGCCCTCGCCGTCGGTGGTCACCGCGTGCCGCAGCTCGTCGAGGAAGCGAGGGGTACCCGAGGAGGCCAGCGCCATCACCTTGTACTCGTCGGAGGAGCGCAGGAAGCCGAGGTACGCGGTCAGGTCCTCGTAGAGCAGGCCGAGCGAGTGCGGCAGCCGCTGCGCGGCCAGGGGTTCCAGCGCCCCGTCGCGGTACCGCCCGGCCAGGTGGCTCGCGGCCTCGCCGCGCCCGTCCAGGACCAGGACCGCGCAGTCGCGGTGCCCCTGGTCGACCGGCGCGGCCAGGGCCGCCGAGGCGGCGTGCGCGACGTGATGCGGGACGAACCTGACCACGCTGGGATCGAGGCCGGGCAGCGCGGAGGCGAGAAACGCCGGCGCCCGGCGGGCGTAGTCCTGCCGCAGCCAGTCCCAGGGGTCGTCGAGGCCCAACTCCTCGGCCGGGCGGCACAGTCCCGGATCGAACGAGTAGCCGACCGCGTCAAGGTCCTCCGGCCGCAGGCCGGCCCGTTCCAGGCACCAGCGCGCCGACTGCTCCGGCAGTTCCCAGGCAGAGAAGGGGACCGGACGCTTGCCATGCTTGCGCCGGCTGAACCGTTCCTCTTCGGCCGCCGCGACGACCTTGCCGTCCACCACCACTGCCGCGGCCGGGTCGTGGAAGACGGCGTTGACCCCGAGTACTCGCATAGGCGCCGGCTACCCCGGGCGGTCCGCCACTTAAACCAGCAATCCCTTCCGTGGGGCAAGAGTCTGCCCGGTACGGCGAATTGCCGACTCAGGGGCGTAAACACATCGACGCTGCGTCACATCGGTGAGTGTGAAGGCGCACGTTTGAACGGCGGACGGCCGGGGGATCCGAGGGCGTCCGGCGACGATGGAAGGGGGCGGTCCGGCACACTCGTGGTGGACCTGACCGGGGTGACCTTTATGGACTGCTCCTGCGTCGGCGTGCTCGCGGCGGGCGCGCGGCGGGCCGGGCCGGCCCGGCTGCGCGTGGTCGGGGTCGCGGGCCGGGTGCGGAAGGTCCTGGACATCACCGGCGCGGCCGCGACTGTCGGGATCGACCCGGCCGGTACCGGCACCCCCGGGCACCAGCGGGACGCGGCGGTACTGGAGACGGTCGAGGCGGTGCTCGCCGCACGGGCCGTACTCCCCGACCGCGACCCGCGCCGGGAGGCCCTGCGCACCGGGGCGGTCGAGCGCTGCGTACCGCTGGCGGCCCGGCTCGCCGGTCACTACCGTCCGGCCGGTCAGGCGGGTGACGACCTGGTGCAGGTCGCGCTGATCGGGATGATCAACGCGATCGACCGCTACGATCCCGCCCGGGGCGGCCGGTTCATCAGTTTCGCCCTGCCGACGGTCTTCGGTGAACTCCGCCGCCACTTCCGCGACCACACCTGGGGTGTCCACGTACCGCGACAGCTGCAGGAGTTGCGGCTGAGCATCGACCAGGCCGCGGACGCGCTGACCCAGCGGCTGCGCCACACCCCGAGCACGACCGAACTGGCGGAGCATCTCGCGGTGACGCGCGAGGAGGTGAACGAGGCGATGCTCGCCGCCGCCGGGTACGCCCCGGCCTCGTTGTCACGCCCGCTCAGCGCCGCCTCGCCGACTCAGCTGGCCGACCTGATCGGCGAGCCGGACCGGGAGCTGGAGCGAGTGGAGCAGCGGGAGGCGATCATGCAGATGGTGGCCCGGCTTCCCGACCAGGAAAGGCAGGTGCTGACGCATCGCTTCTCGGGCAACCTGCCCCAGGCGCAGATCGCCCGGCTGCTGGGCGTGTCCCAGATGCAGGTGTCGCGCCTGCAGAGGCGCGCGCTGGCGCGCCTGCGGGTGCGCCTGCTCGCCTGCTGACACCCGAAGCGGTCGCCGACGCGGCGGCCCCGGCCGCGGGCCGCCGCGCCTCGGCCTGCCCTACCCCTCATCGGTCTGCGTCACAGTCGGACTCCTTCCCGAACGAAGCCGCGCGGCCGCGCGCCCCGGCGGCCAGTTGCGGGAACTTCAGGTCGAACGCGGGGCGCTCCGAGCGGATGCGCGGCAGGTGGTTGAAGTTGCGCAGCGGCGGCGGGCATTCGGCCACCCATTCCAGGGAGTTGCCGTACCCCCACGGGTCGGCGACCTCCACCACGCGGCCCGCCTTGTAGGACTTGTAAACGTTCCACAGGAACGGCAGCAAGGAGGCGCCGAGGATGAACGCACCGACGCTGGAGACCGTGTTCAACGTGGTGAACCCGTCGGTCGGCAGGTAGTCCGCGTACCGGCGGGGCATCCCCGCCGCGCCCAACCAGTGCTGTACCAGAAACGTGGTGTGAAACCCGATGAACGTCAGCCAGAAGTGCACCTTGCCCAGCCGCTCATCCAACAGCCGGCCGGTCATCTTCGGGAACCAGAAATACACCCCCGCGAACACCGCGAACACGATCGTCCCGAACAGCACGTAGTGGAAGTGCGCCACCACGAAGTACGTGTCCGTCACGTGGAAATCGATCGGCGGACTGGCCAGCAACACCCCCGACAAGCCACCCAACAGGAACGTCACCAGGAACCCGACCGAAAACAGCATCGGTGACTCGAACGTCAACTGTCCCTTCCACATCGTCCCGATCCAGTTGAAGAACTTGATGCCGGTGGGGATCGCGATCAGGTACGACAGGAAGGAGAAGAACGGCAGCAGCACCTGCCCGGTGGCGAACATGTGATGTGCCCACACCGTCATCGACAGGCCGGCGATCCCCAGCGTCGCCCCGACCATCCCCTTGTACCCGAACAACGGCCGCCGGGCGAACACCGGGATCACCTCGGCGATGATGCCGAAGAACGGCAACGCCACGATGTACACCTCGGGATGCCCGAAGAACCAGAACAGGTGCTGCCACAACAACGGCCCACCGGTGGCCGCGTCGTACACGTGCGCGCCCAGCACCCGATCGGCCATCGCGGCCAGCAACGCCGCGGCCAGGATCGGGAACACCATCAACACCAGAATCGCGGTGATCAGAATATTCCAGGTGAAGATCGGCAGCCGGAACATCGTCATCCCCGGCGCCCGCAACGTGATGATGGTCGTCACCATGTTCACCGCGCCGAGGATCGTCCCCAACCCGGAGATGACCAGTCCGACGAACCACATGTTCGCGCCCACCCCGGGGGTGTTGGACCCACTCGCCAGCGGCTGGTAGGCCGTCCAGCCGAAGTCCGCCGCCCCGTCCGGGGTCAGGAACCCGCCCACGACCATCAACCCGCCGAACAGATACAGCCAGTACGCCAACGCGTTCAACCGCGGAAACGCCACGTCCGGAGCGCCGATCTGCAGCGGCACGATGTAGTTCGCGAACGCGAACAGGATCGGCGTCGCGAACAACAACAACATGATCGTGCCGTGCGCGGTGAACAACTGGTTGTACTGCTCCGGCGACAGGAACTGCAGCCCCGGCCGGGCCAACTCCGCCCGCATCGCCAGCGCCATCGCACCGCCGACCAGGAAGAATCCGAACGCCGTGACCAGATACAACAAGCCGATCTGCTTCGCGTCCGTGGTCCGGATCGTCCGCGCCAGCCAGGAACCTCTCGGTGCCTGGCGCACCCGCCGGGACCGGGTCGCGATCGGCTGCGGTCGCAGTTGTCCGGGCGGCGATGTCGTGGTCATCGCGGCGTGTCCCCTCGACCGGTGGTACCAGAACGGAAGACGCCCGACTACCCCGGCGGGCTCCCGGCTAAACCGGAGCGCCCCGTCCACCGAACGGCGGCGGGCTCGACGCAATCGGCGGGAAGGGGCCGGTTGCTTTCCGGGTCCGCGCTTGCCCGTGGATGATGGACACGTGCCGGATAGCCAGAATCTCGTACTGCTCGACACCGACATCGGCAATGACATCGACGATGCTCTCTGCTTGGCGTACCTGCTCGCACAGCCGCGCTGCGCGCTGCTCGGCATCACCACGGTCACCGCCGAACCCCAGACGCGGGCCCGCCTGGCCAGCGTGCTGTGCCGGGCGGCGCAGCGCACCGTTCCCATCTTCCCCGGCACCGCCGACCCGCTTTCCGGCCCCGCGGTCCAGGGTCCGCCTCCGCAAGCGGTGGCGCTCACCGGCTGGGACCACGACACCCGCTTCCCCTCCGGGCAGGCGGTGGACTTCATGCGGCAGACCATCCGCGCCCATCCGGGGCAGGTGACCCTGCTGGCGATCGGGCCGCTGACCAACGTGGCGCTGCTGTTCGCGTCCGACCCGGGGATACCCGGGATGCTGCGGTCGCTGGTCCTGATGGGCGGAGCGTTCGGTACCGTGGCCGGACCGGAATGGAACATCCACTGCGACCCCGAGGCGGCCGCCCGGGTGTACGCGGCGCCGGTCGCGCGCCACCACTCCATCGGCCTCGACGTCACGACGAGGGTACGGATGGATGCCGCCGCGTTCCTGCGTCGCTGCGACGCACCGCTCCTGGCCCCGGTGGCCGACATGAGCGCACCATGGTTCGCCGACCGGCCGGAGGTCACGTTTCACGACCCGCTGGCCGCGGCGGTCATCTTCGAGCCGTCGCTGGTCTCGTTCGCCGCGGGTGAGGTGACGGTCAGCCGCACCCCGGGGCCGGCGGCCGGCGGTACGGCCTGGGCGCCGGCCACCCCGGACGGCACCGCACCGCACCGGGTCGCGGTCGACGTGCGACCGGCGGCGTTTATCGACCACTACTTCACGACGATCGCCGCGTTCCCCGCCGGCCGCCCCGGCGATCCGGCCGGCGCCGATCGGACCGGCGGCCATCCGGAGTCCGGGGCCTGAGTCGGTGAGCCGCCGGAGCCCGGCGGCTGGCGGCCACCCGAGTCCGGCCCCGGTTCGCCCGCCCGGTCGACCAGGCCCGGTCTCCCCTGCCCGGTCGCCCAGGTTCGGGACCCCGGGCCGCCGGCTACCGGCTGGCCCAGAGCAGACCGCGTTCGGTGAGCGTGCGCACCTCGCGCTGGTCGAGATCCTCCAGCTTGTGGCCGACCGTGGAGACGAAAATCTTGCCCTCGCCCCATCGACGGGTCCAGACCGCCGGTACCACCACGTCCTGCCGCCACGCGGTCGCGGGGCCGGCCCGGAACCGGGTCGTGGCCAGCACGTCGCTGCCCGCGTCGGTGAGCACCCAGTACTGCTCGGTGTGCAGGCTCCAGCGGTCGAGGCCGGCGACGATGGGATGCTCGGCCCGCTCGGGCACCACCTCGACGTCGTAGTCGACGAAGCCGCCGGGGTGCTCGGCGAACTGCCCGCCGGTCAACTGCAGGTAGGCCGACGAGTTGCGGAAGGCGTCCACGATCCCGCCGTGCCAGCCGGCGAACCCGGTACCCGCACGGACCGCGGAGATGAGTCCGGCCAGTTGGTCCTCGGCGATCGTCCCCATCGTCCAGCACTGCACGACGAGGTCGGCTCGGGTCATCGTGCCGGCGTCGGTGTAGACCGCGAGGTCGTCGCTGACCTCGACGGCGAAGCCGTTGTCCCGCAGGAAGGGGATGAACCGGTCGGTGGCCTCGACCGGGCGGTGCCCGTCCCAGCCGCCCCGGACGACAAGCGCGGTTCGGTTTCCGGTCATGCCGAAAGCCTGCACAGCACCGGGTGGTGCGGTGCGCGGGCCAGCCGGTCGGCGATGGCGTAGTAGGCCGGTTTGGGTCGCGGCCGCCACCAGCGCAGCGGCGGGCGGAGCTTCCCGGTCGGCGAGGCGGGGCCGGCCGGACCGGCCAGGCCGGTGCCGCCGGCCGCGGCCAGGCCGGCGGCACCGGTGGCACCGGCGTCACCGAGCAGCAGAGACCGGCGGGACGGGACACGGTTGTCGGTCATGGTGTTGCCTCCTCCGGGCGGGCGGCGCCGCGATGGTTGCAAATCGTTTTGGCGCACACTCGCTGGCAGCGTACGGTCCCCGTCGATTCGCTGGCAAGAGTTGGTTGCCTGGCTGCGCTCAG
>JBDZVD010000015.1:7879-88204 GCA_040255525.1 Micromonosporaceae bacterium
ACCCCAACCCCGCGCCTGTACTCGCCTCGCCACACACCGGCTCGGCTGCGCTCAGACCCCAACCCCGCGCCTGTACTCGCCTCGCCACACACCGGCTCGGCTGCGCTCAGGCTGATCCCCGGGGCACGAGAGGACACGGCAGCACCACCGTGCGGCGTTCGCCGGTGTACTCACCCGTCATCCGGCTCAGCAGAAGTTCGCCGGCGATCGATCCGATCTCGTACGCCGGGTTGCGCACCGTGGTCAGCGGCGGGTCGACGATGGTGGCCGCGTCGACATCGTCGAAGCCGGCGATGGCGACATCGTCCGGCACCGTCAGGCCCCGCTCGTGTGCCGCGTCGATGGCACCGATGGCGGTCAGGTCGTTGGCGCAGAACACCGCGTCCGGGCGGCGCCTGGCCGGCAGCGACAGCAGCCGCTGCATGGCCCGCCGGCCGCCCGGTCGCGTCCAGTCGCCATGCACCATCAGATCCGGCTTCACCGGCAGGCCGGCCTCGACGAGGGCACGCCGGTAGCCTCCGGCGCGACCCGAACCGGTCCCCTCCGCGCCTTCGATCATCGCTATGCGTCGCGCCCCGCGGGCGACCAGGCGCTGGACGGCCGCGTACGACCCGGCGGCGTCGTCCGGGGTCACCAGGTCGACCCGCGGGTCATCCTCCGGGGCGGCACCGATGCAGACCGCCGGCACGCCCAACCCGGTCGGGTCGGTGCGTCCCTGCGCGTACAGGCTGCCGGCCGCCATCACCACCCCGTCGACCCCGCGGTCCAGTACGTCGGCGAGGAACGCGTCCTCCCGCTCGGGATTCTCGTCGGTGTTGCAGACATAGCTGGCGTACCCGGCCGACTCCACCGCGTCGGCGAGCCCGCGGGTGAGTACGGCGTAGAACGTGTTGGTGATGTCCGGTACCACCACGGCGACCATCCGGGACCGCCGGGTACGCAGGCTGCGCGCCACGTTGTTCGGCCGGTACCCCAGTTGCCGGATGACGTCGCGGACGGCCTCCTGGGTACCCTCGGCGACCCACCGCTTGCCGGACAGGACGTGAGAGACGGTCGTCGGGCTCACGCCCGCCGCCTTCGCCACCTGTACCAGCGTCACCCGGGTCTCGTCTGATCCCGGTGCCGGCGAGCGCGTCTCGAGCATTTGATCTTGCCCTTTCTCTGTTGACCGGGTGAGAGCCCACTTCGTACCGTAGCAAAACGTTTTGTAGCGGGGTGTCGAACGGCGGGGTGTCGACTCTTCCTCGTGTTCCAGCACCCGGTCCATTCGGGCGGCCTCGATGACGGGGCTCAAGGGCTGACGCGGCGGCGGGCCTCGGCGCCGATCAGAGATTCGGTTCCGCCGCGCAGATGTCGGCCAGCGCGCTGCTCTGATCCTGCTCGATCGCCAGGTCGCCGAGGGACACCACGCCGACCACCCGGCCGTCCACGCACACGGGCAGCCGCCGGACCGCGCGCTCGCGCATCAACTCCACGGCCAGATCGACCGGCGCGTCCGGGCCGATCGCGGTCAGTCCCGTGGTGCACACCTCGCCCACCCTGGTCGCCGTGGGCGCACAGTCGTCGGCTACGGCACGCACCACGATGTCCCGGTCGGTCAGGATGCCGTACAACTGCGTGTCGTCCTGCACGATCACGTCGCCGACATCGGTGTCGCGCATCCAGCGGGCGGCGTCGGCGATGGTCGTGTCAGGCGAGACGGTGACCGGGTGCGGGGTCATCACCTCGCCGATACGGGTGGCCGTCATGTTCAACATATCGGTACCCCTCAGTGGAAGGTGCGTTGACCGCCGGCCTACCCGCCGGCTGGCGCGGCGAAACACCAAGGCGCCGCACTCCGGTGTCAACTGGCCAGGGTCTGCGCGGACGCCTCCTTGAGCTTGGTGTTCGCCCATCTCGCCTGCCGCAGGGTCTCCGGGTGGCACCGCTGGGCCAGCGCCAGCAACTCGTGATTCTTCTTGGCCTGTGCCGCCTGGGCGAGCAACTCCCAGTCCAGCGACACTCCCGACGCATCCCGGTAGAGGTGGCGCAGGTCGGCGAGGAGCAGCATCGCCGGCTCGCGCCGGCGTCCGATCAGCTCCGAGGTCTTCTGCTCGATGGCCGCCAACGGACCGTGCCCCTGGCTCGCCTGTGGGTCCAGACGCACCCCGTACTCGTTCCCGGCGCCGGCCAGCTGCGCGACATGCTCCCGTGACCAGCGGGCCAGGTCCCGGGCGACGTGGTAGATCTCGTGATCCGCCTTGTGGCGGTCGGCCATGCTCAACAGGTCACCGGCGAGCTTGTTCTCCGACCGGTGCAGTTCGCGGATCACCATCCCGATCTTGTTCATCGACTGCCTCCAGCCGTCACGGTCTCGTCCGCCCGCGCGCCCGTGCCGTCCGAGGTTGCCGGGACCCCGGACGTGACCGGGCGGGAGCCGGTGGTGGTGGGTGCCGGTGCCGGCGTCCCGTCACCCCGCTCCACCAGGCTCAGCTGGGCGGCGGCCGTCTTGAACAGCGGTTGTTTGGACACCGGGTCCCAGTCGGTGATGGTCAGTTCGTTGGCCGCCCGACCGTCCCGCTCCCCCGGAGCACGGCCACCGGGCAGGTCCCAGTACCCGTAGTGGAACGGCAGGAACAGCACACCGTCGCGGATGCCGCTGATCCGAAGCCGTGCCCCCACGCGGCCGCGGGCGCTCGTCACCTCGACCAGGTCGCCCTCCGCGAGGTCGCGGGCGCGCGCATCGGCCTCGGACATCTCGACCCACACCTCCGGCGCCGCCGACTGGAGTTGCGGTGCCCGCGCCGTCTTGGTGCGGGTGTGGAAGTGGTAGAGGGTGCGGCCCGTGATCAGCTGGAACGGGAACTCGTCGCTGGGCATCTCGTGCGGCGGCAGGTACTCGGCCGCCTTGATGACGGCCCGCCCGTCCGGGTTCATGGCCCGGTACTCGGTCGGCTCCACCGGCGTGCCGGTGACCATGTCCCGCCCAAAGCTCTCGCAGTAGTCGGGTGCGCTCCAGAACCGGCCGTCGGCGTAGATGCGCTCGGTCCCGTCCGGGTGTTCGTCGTTGCAGGGCCACTGGATGCCGCTGCCGCCGCGCAGCTTCTGGTAGCTCAGTCCGGTGTAGTCGCACGGCCGGCCGGCGCTGCACTCCTTCCACGCCTCGAAGGCGCCCTCCGCGTCGGTCCACTTGACCAGCGGCTGGCCGTCCCTGTCGCGCAGGTCCAACCGGCGCGCGTAGTCCAGGAAGATGTCCAGGTCGGGGCGGGCCTCGCCGGGCGGCTCGACGGCCTTGTCCGACAGGTGCACGGTGCGGTCCGCGTTGGTGAACGTACCCGTCTTCTCGCCCCACGTCGCCGCGGGGAGCACCACGTCCGCCAACTGCGCCGTCTCGGACAGGAAGATGTCCTGCACGACCAGGAACAGCCGGTCCTGCGCGAGGATGTCGCGTACCCGGGCCAGCTCCGGCAGGGACACCGCCGGGTTGGTACAGGTGACCCACATGAACCGGATCGACCCCTGCTCGGCGTACCGCATCATCTGCATCAGATGCGTCGGCGCCGAGTAGTGCGGGATGGCGAGCGGGTCGACGTTCCAGATCCGGGCCAGCTGTTTGACGTGCTGGTCGTTCGACCAGTTGCGGAAGCCGGGCAGGTCGCCGTCCGCGCCGCACTCCCGGGTGTTCTCCGCCGTCGGTTGGCCGTTCATCTGCAGGATCCCGCAGCCCGGCCGGCCCAGCATGCCCCGCAGCAGGTGGATGTTGTTGACCTGCACGGCCGCCGCGGTCGCCTGGTGGGACTGGTAGAAGCCCTGCAGCACGGTGGACAGCAACCGCTCGGCGGTGCCGACCAGGCGGGCCGCCTCCCGGATCCGGTCCTCGGGCACGTCGCACACCTCGGCCGCCAGTCGCGGCGGGCACTGCGCCACCCGTTGGCGCAGCTCCTCGAATCCGACCGTGTGGGCCGCGACGTAGTCCTCGTCCACCCAACCCCGGTCCACGATCTCGTGAAGCAGGGCGTTCATCAGCATCACATTGGTGCCCGGACGGGGCGCGAGGTGGATGGTCGCGGCACGGGCCACCGGGGTCTCGCGCGGGTCGACACACAGCAGCTTGGGCGGGCGGGGGCCGGCGAGCCGGTCGAGGATCCGGGTCCACAGCACGGTCTGCGTCTCGGCCATGTTGTGCCCGTACAGGGCGATCACGTCGGCGTGGTCGATGTCGGTGTACGAGCCGGGCTGGCCGTCGCACGCGAAGGACTCCTTCAACGCCGCGGCGGCGGTCGCGGTGCACAGCCGGGTGTTTCCGTCCACGTGATTGGTGCCGATGCCGCCGTGCGCGATGACCGCCAGGGTGTAGTACTCCTCCAGGAACAGCTGTCCGGTGGTGTAGAAGCTGATCGCGCTCGGCCCCTGTTCGTCGAGTAACTGCCGGGTCCGGCCGGCCACCAGGTCCATCGCGGTGTCCCAGTCGGTCTCCACGAGCGTGCCGTCGCGGCGCACCAGCGGCCGGGTGAGCCGGTCGGGCGAATGGTTGGCCTGCCAGCCGAACAGGTCCTTGGGGCCCAGCCGCCCGTGGTTCACCCGGTCGACCGCGCGCCCCCGCACTCCCACGATGCGCCCGTCTTTGACCGCGATGTCCAGGCCGTCGCCGTTCGAATGCAGGATGGTGGCGGACTGTACCCACCGGTCGACCTGTTCGACGCCGATGCCGTCGGCCAGGTAGGTGTCCACGCGCTCCGGCCAGGACTCACCCGGTCCATACGGCGTACGGCTGCCCCACGGTTGCCCGATCCGGTCCACGGTACCCATGTCCCGCCCCCTTCCGCTCGGGCCGCTTCCCCGCCCCCTTCCCGCTCAGGTCCCTTTTCAATCCGCGTACCGGCGACCGGAGGGTGCCGCCGCCCGCCCGGGACGACGTCGGCCGCTCGCCGCCGCGCTCTCGCGCCGGCCCCGACACGCCGGGGAAGGCGGAAGGTGAGGCACCCGCTCGCTCATCGGGGTGATGTGCGGTCGGGTGCCGGCGGCCAGAATGAAATCCGGGGCGGGTTCAACGACGCTCGGGGGTGCGTGTGCGCGATCCGGTGGACGCCTTCTTCAGGGGGCTGGACGGCCGGGACGACGATGCCGTGCTGCGGCATACGGAGGGCAGCGTGCGCTTCGATCTGGAGTCCGGCGACGCGACCGCGCACTGGTTCGTCTCCATCCACGACGGGTTGGTGACCGTGGCCCAGCGGGACCATCAGGCCGACTGCGTGGTGGCGGTGGATCGGGAGCTGTTCACCCGCATCGTCACCGGCCAGACCAACGCCCTCGCGGCCATGCTGCGCGGCGCGATCCACCTGGTCGGCAATCCCCGGCTCGTCATCGCGCTCGAACGGTTCATGCCCGGACCATCGGACGCGCAACACGGACGGGCAACGGCTGCGCCAGGAGACGGTGGTGCGAGGACATCAGGTCAGCGTGCTCGACGGTAACACGTTCATGGTCAGCGACGACGTGGGCGATGTGGTGGCGTCACCGACGCTGCCCGCTGGGCTCTTCTCGTTCGACACCCGCTACATCTCGACCTGGATCCTCACGGTCAACGGGCAACGGCTGTACCCGCTGTCGGTCGACGACCTCGAATACCACGAGACCAGATTCTTCCTCGTCCCCGGCGAGGCCGGCCTCTACACCCGGGCCGCCATGTCGGTGATCCGGCATCGGGAGATTGGCGGCAATCTCCGCGAGCGGCTCACCATCCTCAACCACGGCGAGGAGCCCGCAGAGGTCTGCGTGCGGATGGACATCGCCAGCGACTTCGCGGACTTCTTCGACGTCAAGGCGAGCAGGCCGCACCGGACCGGCAAGGTTTACACCCGGATGGAGGGCAACCGGCTCCACCTGGGGTACCGGCGGGACACGTTCTGGCGCGAGACGGTGATTTCGACGACGGTACCCGCGAAAGTGGACGGCCACGGCCTCACCTTCGACGCGATCATCAACCCCGGCGGTCAGTGGAGTACCGGCCTCACGGTAGAGACGTTGATCCTCGGCCGGTCCGACGGCGAGGAGCTGCGGGCGGGCCTGATCACGTACCGGCGCGCGCGGCCCCGGATCAAGGAAGATCTCCAGGAATGGCTGGACCGGGCACCGAGGATCGCGTGCGACTGCGAGCCGATCGCCACCGCCTACCGGCGCAGCCTGATCGATCTGGCGTCGCTGCGCTTCATGCCGATCACCTCCGAAGGAAGCAGCCTGCCCGCCGCGGGGTTGCCGTGGTTCATGACACTGTTCGGTCGGGACAGCATCCTGACGAGCCTGCAGACGCTGCCGTTCACGCCCGAGTTGGCCTCCACCACGCTGCGCCTGATGGCCCGATGGCAGGGCACGCGCTTCGACGACTTCCGCGAGGAAGACCCCGGCAAGATCCTGCACGAGCTGCGCTACGGCGAATCGGCGGCGTTCGAGGAACAGCCGCACACGCCGTACTACGGCTCCGCGGACGCCACGCCACTGTTCGTCGTGCTGCTCGACGAGTACGAGCGGTGGACCGCCGACGGCGACCTCGTCGACGAACTCGAACCGCAGGCCCGGGCGGCGCTGGACTGGATCGACAACCACGCCGACCTCACCGGCCGAGGCTACATCTCGTACCAGCGGCGCAACACGGTCAACGGCCTGGAGAACCAGTGCTGGAAGGACTCCTGGGACTCGATCTCCTACCGCGACGGCCGGCTGCCCGGTTTTCCGCGTACCACCTGCGAACTCCAGGGCTACGCGTACGACGCGAAGACCCGCGCCGCCCGGCTGGCGAGACTGTACTGGCACGACGACGCCTATGCCGACCGGCTCGTCGCCGAGGCGGAGCGGCTGCGGGAGCGGTTCAACCGCGACTTCTGGATCGAGGAGAGCGGACACTACGCGGTCGCGATCGAGCCGGACGGCAAGCGGGTGGATTCCCTCACCTCGAACATCGGGCACCTGCTGTGGAGCGGCATCGTCGATCCGGCCCGCGCGGAAACGGTGGCCGATCGGTTGCTCGGTCCGTCGATGTTCTCCGGCTGGGGTGTGCGTACGCTGTCCACCGAGGACAGCCGCTTCAACCCGATCGGCTACCACACCGGCACGGTCTGGCCGTTCGACAACTCGTTCATCGCCTGGGGCATGCGCCGCTACGGCCTCAAGCGGCACGCGGCACGCATCGCCAAGGCGATCACCGACGCCGCCGGGTACTTCCACGGCCGGCTGCCCGAGGCGTTCGCCGGCTACGACCGGTCCCTGACCAAGTACCCGGTGCAGTACCCCACCGCGTGCAGCCCCCAGGCCTGGTCGAGCGGCGCCACCCTGCTGCTGCTGCGCACCATGCTCGGCCTCGAACCGACCCACGACAACCTGATGGTCGATCCCGCGCTCCCGGAGACCATCGGCCGGCTCGAACTGCTGGACATCCGCGGCCGGTGGGGCGTGATCGACGCCTTCGGCCGGGGACGCATCGCCGTCGACTCGTCCACACCGGACATGCCGGCCGACTGACGCCGGACCTCCGGCGTACCCGCGCCGGCCCGGGGCCTACTGCAGCCCGGACCGCACGGACGTGATGCGCTGGGTGTTGAAGCCGAGCCAGTGCATCCGGCCCACGTACCGGGCATGCTCGATCTTCATGCAGCGGTCCACCACCACGGTCAGGCCGGCGTCTTCGGCGATCCGGGAGCCCTCCTCGTTGATCACACCGAACTGGCACCAGAGGCTACCGGCGTGGATCGCCACAGCCTCCCGGGCGATGCCCGGCAACGCGGCCGGCGCGCGGAAGACGTTCACGACATCCACCCGCACGGGTACGTCCGACAGGCTCGGGTAACACGTCTCGCCGAGGATCTCCGTCTCCCGCGGATTGACCGGGATCACCTGGTACCCGTGCCGCTTGAGGTAGTAGCCGACGAAGTAGCTGGCCCTCAACTCGTTGGCCGACAGGCCCACGACCGCGATCGTCCGCGCGGTGTTGAGCACGCGCTGGATCGCCAACGGGTCCTGGTAACGCTGGAGATCGGTCATGCCTGTCACTACCTTCTTCCGGCTGACGCGGCGACGTATGCGAAGCCCTGTTCGAGGTCCCAGATCAGATCGTCGACGGACTCGGTGCCCACGGACAGCCGCACCGTGCCCGGCGCCACGCCGGCCGCGCGCAGTTCGTCGTCGCTGAGCTGGCGGTGCGTGGTACTGGCCGGGTGGATGATCAGGCTCTTCCCGTCGCCGACGTTGGCCAGGTGCGACCAGAGCGTCAGGCCACGGATGAGGTCCTGACCGCCGTCCCGGCCACCGGCGCACTCGAAGGAGAACACCGCGCCCGCACCGCGGGGAAGGTACTTGTCCACCAGCGGGCGGTAGCTGCTCGTCGGCAGGCCGGGGTACGTCACGCGCGAGGCCAGTTCGTGCGTCTGGAGGAACTCCGCGACCGCCCGCGCGTTGGTGACGTGGCGCTCCATGCGCAACGACAGCGTCTCCAGCCCCTGCAGGAACATGAACGCGTTGAACGGGGCCAGCGCGCCGCCGAGGTCGCGCAGGGTCTCCGCGCGCAGCTTCATCAGGTACCCGTAGGTGCCGAACGTCTCGTGGAACTCCAGGCCGTGGTAGGCCGGCGACGGATCGGCGACGACCGGGAACCGCCCGTTGGACCAGTTGAACGTACCCGCCTCGACGACGACTCCGCCGATGCTCGTGCCGTGGCCGCCGATGAACTTGGTGGCCGAGTGGATGACGATGTCGGCGCCCCATTCGATCGGGCGGCACAGGTACGGGGTCGCGAACGTGTTGTCGACGATCAGCGGCAGTTCGTGCTCGTGCGCGATGGCCGCCACGCCTTCGATGTCCAGCACGTTGGCGGCCGGGTTGCCGATCGTCTCGGCGAAGAACGCCTTCGTGTCGGGGCGGACCGCCTGCCGCCACGCGTCCAGGTCGTCCGGGTCCACCCAGGTCAACTCGACGCTCATCTTGCGCAGCAGGTGCTTGAACTGGTTCACCGAGCCGCCGTAGAGCGCCGAGGACGACACGACATGGTCGCCCGGCTGCAAAATCGTGAACAGCGCGGCCGCCTGCGCGGCGATCCCGCTGGAGAACGCCACCCCGCCGACGCCGCCCTCGAGGTTGGCCACCCGTTCCTCGAACACCGCGACGGTCGGGTTCATGATGCGCGAGTACGTGTTGCCGTACTCCTGCAGGTTGAAGTACGCCGCCGCGGACTCGGGATCCTCGAACACGTAGCTGGTCGTCTGAAAAATCGGCACCGCCCGCGCGCCGGTGTTCGGGTCGGGCCGTTGCCCGGCATGCAGTTGCCGCGTCTCGAATCCGAACGCGCGGGCCTCTTCGCCGCGCGGTGGCTGTCCGGTCACGAATGCCTCTTTCCTGGGTGTCACGCGCTGGCCCCGCCGTCGGCCAGGAACCGGCGGATGATCGGCGTCTGGCGGGCCTCCTCAAGCAGGAAGCAGTCGTGGCCGTAGGCCGCGTCGATCACGTGGTACTCGACCGGCTTCCCGAGTGCCCGCAACGCGTCTTCGATCTCCTGGGACGCGGCCGGCGGGTACAGCCAGTCGGAGCTGAACGCGATCAGCAGCGTCCGCGCCGAAACGTCTTCGAGCGCCCGGGTGAGCGACCCGCCGCCATGCTGCCGGGCGATGTCGAAGTACGTCAGCGCGCGCGAGGTGTAGAGGTAGGTGTTGGCGTCGAACCGCTTGACGAACGACGCCGCCTGGTGGCGCAGGTAGCTCTCCACCTCGAACTCGGGTTCGGTGATCGTGTAGCGGATGTCGTCGGCGAACTGCAACCGCCGGCCGAACTTCTCGTTCATCGCGGCCGCGGACAGGTAGGTGACGTGACCGACCATCCGCGCCACACCCATGCCGGCGCCGGGCGCCCGCCCGGTGCCGTGGTAGTGGCCGCCCTGCCAGGCCGGGTCGCGCATGATCGCCTCGCGCGCTATCGCGTTCCACGACACGCCCTGCGGGTGGAGGGCATGCGTACTGGCGATGGCCACGACGGCGTCGACCTGGTCGGGGTACAGGATGGCCCACTCCAGCGCCTGCATCCCGCCGAGCGACCCACCGGCCACCGCCGCCAGGCGCTCGATGCCGAGGACGTCCAGGAACGCCCGCTCGGTGCGTACCATGTCCGCCACCGTGATGACGGGGAAGTCCGATCCGTACGGTCGCCCCGTCGCCGGGTCGGTCGACGACGGTCCGGTCGTCCCCCGGCAGCCGCCGAGCAGGTTGGTGGAGACGACGAAGAAGCGGTCGGTGTCGAACGCCTTTCCGGGTCCGATCATCCCGTCCCACCACCCGAGCGCCTTGCCGGCCGCGCCGTCGCGCTCCTCGGCCGCGAAGCCGTCGCGCGCGCTCTGGCCGGGCGTCGCGGCCAGACCGGCCGCGTGGGCGTCTCCGCTGAGCGCGTGACAGACCAGGATCACGTTGTCCCGGTTGGCAGACAGCGTGCCGTAGGTCTCATACGCCACCCGGACCGGGTGCAGTTCCTGTCCGCAGTCGAGCTGGACCGGCTTGGGCAGGTCGACGTACTGCGTCTCGACGGGGCCGACCGAGCCGGCCGGGTGCGTCGAGGCTGATTCCATGGGCGCGATCATAGCCTGAACAGGGTGCATAGCTTGATCGTCCCGCCCGGGTGTAATGTCAGCTATCCCGGTCGGCAATATGGGACGGCCGAGGGAAAGGGGCACGTGGCATGAGTACGGTCCAAAACGGCGTCAATGTTCAGGCACTGCTCGACGCGCGCGCGCTGCTGACGGACGCGCCCGAGGCCGCCCAGTTCACCTGGCGGGCCTCGTCGAAGTGGCAACACGGCGTGCACAGCACCACGAAGGTGCAGAAGTTCTTCGGCCTCGGCCAGGAGCAGAGCCACAAGACGGAAGCGGTGTTCGACGCCGACCACCCGGAAGTCTTCGCGGCCCAGGACAACGGCATCACCCCGATCGAGTACCTGCTCGTCGGCCTGGCGGGGTGCCTGACCGCGGGTGTGGCGTCGGTCGCCCAGAACCGCGGCATCCAGCTGCGCTCGGTCGAGTCCGTCGTCGAGGGCAACCATGACATCCGGGGCATCCTCGGCGCCGACAGCGACGTTCGCAACGGCTTCAACGACATCAAGGTGACCTTCACCATAGACGCGGACGCCTCGAAGCAGGACATCGAAGCGCTGGTGGCCCAGTCCCAGAAGCGCTCCGCCGTGTTCGACGCTCTCACCAACCCGACGAACGTGACCGTCGAGGTCGCCTGAAAGGAGCCGGGCCATCGAGCGCGCGACCACCGTCGTCATCGGCGCCGGGCACGCGGGCCTGGCCGCGAGCCATTTCCTCAGCGATCGGTCGATCGATCACGTCGTGCTCGAACGCGGCGAGGTGGCCAACGCGTGGCGCCGCGAACGCTGGGACTCCCTGCGGCTGCTCACCCCGAACTGGCAGACCCGCCTGCCGGGCCAGAGCTATGACGGGCCGGACCCCGACGGGTACCTGACGGTGGGCGAGGTGGTCGAGTTCATCGAGCGCTTCGCCACCGCCTCGGGCGCGCCCGTCCGCACCGGTACGACCGTCACGTCGGTGCGCCGCGCCGGTGACGAGTACCGGGTGACGACCGACCACGGCGAGATCGGGTGCCGGACGGTGATCATCGCCAGCGGCGCCTGCAACCGGCCGGCTCTGCCGCCGTTCCGTGACGCGGTCCCGCGCTCCATCCACCAGCTCACCCCGTTCGACTACCGCGGCCCCGCCGACCTTCCCGAGGGCGGGGTACTGGTCGTGGGCGCCTCCGCGACCGGAGTGCAGTTGGCGGCGGAGCTGAAGCGATCCGGCCGGCCGGTGATCCTCTCGGTCGGGGAGCACGTGCGGCTGCCCCGCCTGTACCGCGGGCGCGATGTGCTCTGGTGGATGGACGCGTCGGGCGTGTGGGACCAACGCTACGACCAGCTCGACGACCTGGCCCGGGCACGGCGGCTGCCCTCGCCGCAACTGGTCGGCACCCCGGAACGCAGCACGCTCGACCTCAACGCGCTCACCGCGATCGGAGTCGAACTGGTGGGCCGCTGGGCGGCCGTGCGCGACGGCCGCGCGCTGTTCTCCGGCGGCCTGCGCAACCTGTTCTCGCTCGCGGACCTCAAGATGCAGCGGCTGCTGGACACGTTCGACGCATGGGCGCTCGGCGACGGTCGGGACGCCGAGGTCGGCCCGCCCGAGCGCTTCCCGCCCACGCGGGTGCCCGAGTCGGCCCGGTTACAGCTCGACCTGGAAAGCGGCGAAATCCGCACGATCCTGTGGGCGACCGGCTTCCGGCCCGACTACGGGTGGTTGCACGTGCCGGTGGTCGACGGGAAGGGCCGGCTCGCACACGACGGTGGAGTGGTCGACAGCCCGGGCCTGTACGCGCTGGGCCTGCCCGTGCTGCGCCGGCGCAGGTCCACCTTCATCCACGGCGCCTCCGACGACGCGCGCGAGGTGGTCGCCCACCTCAGCCGGTACCTTGCCGTGCCTCGATGACCCGGCCCCGGTGCGGGCCGGCGGCCCGCCGCGCCGCCTGTGCCAGTGCGCGACCGGATGCCGCATACCACGTTGCCGCGACGACGACGGCCAGCGCTATCTCGACGACGTCGCCGCCGTAGTACATGGGCGCCATTCGCGCGTCCGGTCCCGGGCCGGGGCCGAAGATGGCCATCGCTAATTCGGTAGTGCGGCGCGGCGGGCCGTGGTTGACTCGGACCGGCAGTCCAGCGGTCACATACACGGGAGACGGCATGCGAGCGACCTTCACCTCCATCGGGCAGGGAATTCCGGTCTCTTCGAGGGGTGTGGCGGTTGCCACGAAGAACGCTGAACCTGGGGATTGTGGCGCATGTCGACGCCGGTAAGACGACCCTGACCGAACGGCTGCTGTACGCGGCCGGGGTCATCGACACCGTCGGCGACGTTGACGCCGGCACCACGCGGACCGACACGTTGGCGCTGGAGCGCCAGCGCGGCATCACGATCAGGTCCGCGGTGGTGTCGTTCGAGATCGCTGGCGTGACGGTCAATCTCATCGACACGCCGGGGCACCCGGACTTCATCGCCGAGGTGGAGCGGGCACTCGGGCTGCTCGACGGTGCCGTCCTGGTGCTCTCCGCGGTCGAGGGCGTCCAGCCACAGACGCGCGTCCTGATGCGCGCGTTGCGGCGGCTCCGCGTGCCGACCCTGCTGTTCGTCAACAAGATCGACCGCCGCGGCGCCGATGCGGGGCGGGTACTGGAGGCCATCGCGGCCCGCCTGACCGGCGGCGCCATCCCGATGGGTACGGTCGGCGCAGCGGGCAGCCGGGCCGCCCGGTTCACCCCGTACGACCTCGCCGACCCGGCCTTTCACGCGGCGCTGACCGAGGCGCTCGCCGAGCGCGACGACGCGCTCCTGGCGGCCTACCTGGAGAACGAACTGGCCCTCACGGACCGGCGGCTGCGCGACGAACTGGCCGCGCAGACCCGGCGGTCGCTGGTGCATCCGGTCTTCTTCGGGTCGGCGGTGACCGGCGAGGGCGTGGAGGCTCTCAAGGCAGCCCTGGCCGAACTCCTACCGGCCGAGGCCGGCGATCCACGGGCCGCCGCCTCGGGCCGCGTCTTCAAGATCGAGCAGGGGCCGGCACGCGAGAAGATCGCCTATGTCCGCATGTTCGCCGGCACCCTGCGAGTCCGGCAACCATTGGAGGTCAGGACGGCCGATGGCGGCGCCACCGAGGCGAAGGCGACGGCCGTCAGTGTCTCGGACAACGGCGGGTGGGTCCGGCGCGCGGAGCTTGCCGCGGGCGAGATCGGCAAGCTCTGGGGCCTGAACGGGATCAGGATCGGCGACACGATCGGCCGGCCGCCGCCCACCGCCGCCCAGTACCGCTTCCCGCCGCCGACGATGGAAACCGCCGTCGCCGCGGTGCGCCCCGGCGACGAGACGGCGCTGCGCGGCGCCCTCGCGCGCCTGGCCGAGCAGGACCCGCTCATCAGGGTCCGGCCGGACGACACCGGCCGGGAGGTCTCCCTCTCGCTGTACGGCGAGGTCCAGAAGGAGGTCATCCAGGCGACCCTGGCGACCGAGTTCGGCATCGACGTGACGTTCCGCGAAACCACGATCGTCTGTGTCGAACGGCCGGTGAGCACCGGCGAGGCAATCGAGATCATCAACACCGATTCCAACCCGTTCCAGGCCACCATCGGCCTGCGCGTGGAGCCGGGGCCGCCCGGCTCCGGCATCGAGTTCCGGACGCGGATCGAGCCCCAGGCGATGCCGCTGTACGTCTACCGGAACGCGGAGACCTTCGCGAACTACATGGGCCAGTACGTGCGCCGGACGCTGCACGAGGGGCTGTTCGGCTGGCGGGTGACCGACTGCGTCGTCACGATGACCGACTGCGGGTACAGCGTGGCTGACGGCCCGCCGTCGAAGCGCGGCCCAACCAGCACGCCGGCCGACTTCCGCAACCTCACACCGATGGTGCTCATGGGAGCGCTGGACCGGGCCGGGACCGTGGTCTGCGAGCCGGTGCTGAAGGCCAGCCTGGAGATCCCGGTGCGGGCGATGAGCACGGTACTGACGGCGCTCGGCCGGCTCGGCGCGGCGGTCAGGGACCAGGCGGTACGCGGCGACCTCACCACGATCGAGACGGTCGTACCGGCGGCACGGATCCAGCAACTCCACCGCCAACTGCCGGGGCTGACCGCCGGCGAGGGCGTGCTGGAGTCCACATTCGACGGTTACCGGCCGGTCCACGGCGAGCCACCGGTGCGGCCCAGGACGCTGGCGGACCCGCGGTACCGCGAGAAGTACCTGCTGTCGCTGACCCGGCAGGGCGCCCGGGGCTGACGCCGGCCGGCGGTTCCGTCTCCGGGTTCTTGCCCGAAACGACGCCCGGACGTTCATCCAGGGCCCGGCCGCCTGATCCGGCGCGAGGGCACGTGCCCTTTCCGGGTGGCCGGGTGCCGGCAGGCGGCGGCACCCGCGCGGACCGGCTCAGGACGGGATGAAGCCGTTTCGCGCCCGCAATCCGGCACGACCGGGTCCGGCAGCGGTGGTCACAGGGATCGCCGTCGATGCAGCAAAGCCGCCAATCAGACTTCCGTTGCCTATTAGACTAATGCGGTTCGACCAGGGCGATTCTCGGAGAATTCAGCGTCATGCCAGAGAAAGCTGCGCCACCCTGCCGACCGGTGCATCGCGCCCCGAGCGCTGAACCGGCCATCCCGGGCACCCCAGCCCAGCGCGGCGCGTCCCCGCAGGTGAATCCGCCCGGCGATGAGACGCGTCCCGGACACCGAGCCACGATCGCCACGGCCCTCGTCGTCGCAGCGATCACGGTCGCCGCCGCGCTCATGACCCCCGGTTGGACCGGCTGGCACCCGGTACTCCTGCTCGCGCCCGCCGTCGCCGGGTGGGCGGTCCGCCGCACCAGCCTGCTCGCCACGCTGTACCTGGTACAGATCAGCGTGTACTACGGCCTGACCTGGCTCGTCGTGGGATCGCCCGAGTCACCCACCATGGTCGCGCTCGTCATGCTCTGGGCGGCCGGCGTCCTGCTCGGTGCTCACGCCGTGCGCGTACCCGACGACCACCCGAACCCCGGCTACCGCCCCGATCCGCTCGGATGGGCGCACTTCACGGTCGCCGCCGGGCTCGTCGCACTGCAGGCGGCCCTCGCGCTGAGCGCGAAGGTGGGTGTCGCGGCGCAGTTGACCGGAGGAGTGAGCACCCCCACCGGCGTGCTGGGCATCCTCATCACGGCGGCTCCGGCGGTCACTCTCATGCTGCTGGTGACCTCGCTCAATTCGGGGCGGCACACGGCCGCGACGGTCGTCGTGGTGGCCACCGAGGTGGCATCCCTTGCCCTGTCCGGCTTCCGTGGCTCCGCCGCCCTGTTCGTCATCGCCGTGTTCACGATCGCGGCACTCCGGCTGTCCCGACTGTCGCCGTGGCGGCGACCCGGGCGGGTCGCCGCGGCCAGCCTCGCACTGGTGGCGGTCGCCATCGTCGGCTTCATCGGCGCGGCGAACGTGAAGAGCGAAGCCGCGGCGGACTCCGGCCTGTCTTCCGCGGGTACCGAACTGTTCGGGCTGAACGAAGCCCTGCCGACCATCGCCAACCGCCTCGACCTGCGCCCGGCCCTGCAGACGGCGGTAGACCTGCGTCACGACCCGTCCGCCGCGAACGCGGTGTCGTGGACCTTCCAGTTGCAGGCACTGGTACCCCGGGCTCTGTGGCCGGACAAGCCGATCATCGACTACGGTCAGCGGGTCACCGCGGAGATATACGGGGCGCAGAATTCGCGGTCGAGTTCGACCGTCACCACCGTCGGTGACGCTTTGATCAATTTCGGCATGGTCGGCGTCGCTGTCGTGGCAGTCCTGCTGGGAGCGCTGCTGCGCGTGCTTGAGCGCGTGGCCCGGCACGGTCGGGGACCGGCCGGCCTGGCACTCGCCGCCAGCGTGGCGGTGTTCGTCGTGGGCCAGGAAGCGCCGCTGATCCTGAGCATCGCCGGCCTCATCCGCAACCTGTTCGTCTCGTGGTTCCTGTGGCGTGTCGCGACGTACCTGGGGCATACCCGCCGGCGGTCGGCCGCTGGGAGTGTGCCCGGCGACGTGCCGCCGGTGACCGTGGTGGTTGCCAGCGGCGTTACCAGACGCGCGAGTGCCGCTCGAACGTCTCGGGGTCGCTGTGCCGCGGGATGACGCAGACCAGATGACCTCCCGGGGCGCGCAGCGTCCTGCAGTCGAGCCACCGGCCCACCTCGACCGCTCCCAGCGCGACCAGCCGCGCCGTTTCGGCCTCGACATCATCGGTCTCGATGTCGAGGTGGTACCGCGGTGCGTCACACACCTCCTGCACCGCCATGACGAGCTGCGGCAGAGCCCCCTCCAGCCCGGTGAACTGCTCCTCGCCGGCGACCGGCCGCGCCGGCACACCGAGTGCCTCTGACCAGAAGGTGGTGGCGGCGGCGGCCTCGCCGCTCGGCACGTCTACCAGCAGGGTCGAGATCCGACTGCGATGCATGCGGGCAATATATCGCCGACCGCGTCGCGCGGTTTCGATGTCGAGGACGGTTCGGTGGACCGCCGACCGCACCCGCCGGGCGGGAAGCTCGATCTCGGTGAGGAGCCCCGCTGCCGATGCCCGGCAGGTACCGGACGTCGATCGCATCCTGGTGCACCGGTACCCGCTGACCCGCGACCGTACGGGGCAATCACGATGACTCGGGGCCTTGTGGGATCATGGCGACTCATGCGCGCGATTCCCGCGCCGGAGGACTTGGAGGACCGGGTGCGCAAACTGGCGCAACGACTGGCAATTTCGGTTACCGCTGCCACCGTCGCAGCGGTAGGGCTCGCTTCGCCGGCCCATGCCGCGACGAACCCTTACGGCGCCGCACAGGCGTGCAGCAACGACTTCGGTGGTTCGTGGGCCAGCGTCAGCGATGGCCACCGGACGATCACCGCGCCGGACGGCACCACGGTGGGCGACGTCTACCTGATGTACAACAGCGGCACCGGGTACAACTGTGTCGCCACCCTGAAGAGGGTGGCCGTGGGCTCGGCGACCGGCGTCAAATCCGGGATCCGGGTGGAGGGCCGTTCCTGGGCCTACGCGTCCGGGAACTTCAAGTACTACGAGACGATCGAACGCTCCGCCGTGGACACGTGCGTGATGTACGAAGGCGAGGTCCTGTACTTCACCAACTGGGAGAGCGCCGGCCGCTACAGCTGGGGCAACTGCGGCTGACCAGCCCCCGCGGTCGCCGGGTCCACAGTGGACCCGGCGACGAGGGCTACTCGCTTTCCTGGCGGCGGATCCTGCGGGCGCTGCCCACCAGCGTCCCGACCAGGCCGATGACCAGGGCGGCCAGGATGCCCAGTCCGGCGAAGGCCCAGGCGCCCTGCTTGCCGCCGAGCCCGAGCGGCCCGAGCAGGTACCCCTGCCAGGCCAGCCAGCCGGCGGCCGTATTGGTCACCAACCCCCAGCCGACCGCCGTACCCGCGACGACCAGCGTCAAGGGCAGCGGCTGCACGTTCCCGTAGCGGCCACGCGGATCGAACAGCTCATCCTCGGCGTACTGGCGGCGGCGCAGCGCCACGTCGGCCAGCATCACGCCACACCAGGCCGCGATCGGGACGCCCAGCGTGATCAGAAAGCCTTGAAACTCGCCGATGAAGGTGCTGCCGAAGAACACCACATAGACGGTGCCAGCGATCATGATGACGCCGTCCACGCCGGCGGCCAGGTACCGCGGGATGCGGACGCCGGCGGTGAGCAGGGCCAGGCCGGAAGAGTAGATGTCGAGCACGGCGCCGCCGATCAGGCCGAGCACGGCCGCGATGGCGAACGGCACCAGGAACCAGGTCGGCAGGAGCGTGGTCAGCGCGCCGATCGGATCCGCACCGATCGCGCCGGACAGGTCCTTGGAGGAGCCGGCCAGAAGCAGCCCGAAAATCAGCAGGACGACCGGCCCGAGCGCGGCTCCGAACGTGGTCCAGCCGAACACGCCGCGGCTGGACGTGGTCCGGGGTAGATACCGCGAGTAGTCCGCGGCCGCGTTGACCCAACCGAGGCCGAAGCCGGTCATGAGGAAAACCAGTGCGCCGATCGTCTCCTGGGCGGAGCCGGCTGGTAGCGACGACACGGTCGCCCAGTGAATGTGTCCGGCGGCCAGGATCATGTAGATCACCGTGAGCACGGCGGTGACCACGGTGATCACGGTTTGCACGCGCATCACCACGGCGAAGCCGGCCACCCCGGCCAGTACGGTGACCGCCGAGACGACGATCAGCGCGACGACCTTGGTACCGGTGCCGCCGCCCCAGCCCAGCCGGGTGAACACGGTCGCGGTGGCCAACGTGGCCAGGATCACCAGCACGGTCTCCCAGCCCACCGTGAGCAGCCAGGACAGGACGGCGGTGAGCCGGTTGCCGCCCACGCCGAAGGCGGCCCGGGACAACACCATGGTGGGTGCGGAGCCCCGCTTGCCGGCCAGCGCGATGACGCCGCACAGGGCGAACGAGACCACGATGCCCACGATCCCGGCGATCACCGCCTGTACGAACGAGACCCCGAACGCCAGCGTGAACGCGCCGTAGCTGACGCCGAGCACCGAGATGTTCGAGGCGAACCAGGGCCAGAACAGCGACCGCGGCCGCCCCGAACGCTCGCTCTCGGCGATGACCTCGATGCCGTTGAGTTCGATCCCGGTGCGGGCCACCGCGGCCGGCGTCGTCTGTTCCGTGCGGGCCATCGTCCACCCCTCGTGCGGCCCTCTCGTCAGGGCGTCCACGCTCATCCTGCCGCACGGCGAGTCGCGATCACAGATGTGGCGCACATGCTCCTGATTTGCCCCGCAGCGCGTCCTTGACGAACAGGATCCCGTCCTGCCCGGCCGGCTGGACGAGCCACCGGCGGGCCCGGCCGGAGTCAGTAGTCCTTGAGCGTGATCGCATCGGCCTTCTGGAACTGCTTGGCGAACAGTGCGCGCACCGGCCACCGGGTCATCATGCCCATCGAGAGGTCGCGCATCCGGATCATCAGGGCGCTGTTGGGCGCGAAGCCCTTCACGCCACCGGGTGGCAGGGTCTGGCACTGCTTCACGTACGCGCGCATCTCATCCTGGTACCGGGCGAATGCCGCCTCGTGGTCGTCCGGCGTCGCGGACAGTTCACCGGCGAGTACGTAGGCGGCGACGAGCGCCATCGCGGTACCGAGCCCGGCCAGCGGCGACCCGCAGTACCCGGCGTCACCGAGCAGCACCGTCCGCCCCCGGTACCACTGTCCGATGTGGACCTGGCTCAGCGAGTCGCAGTAGAAGTCTCCGGCGCCGGGCATGGCGGCCAGGATCTGCGGCACCAGCCAGCCCACTCCGGTGAACTTGGCGCGCAGGATCTCCTGCTGCCTGGGCACATCGCGCCGGTCGTGGTCCAGCGGCGGGGAGGTGAAGCTGAGCATGGCCTTGGCCGTGCCGCCGTTCTCCGGCCGGATCCCGGCGACCAGCCCGCCCGGCGCACCGTGCATGAGGAACCAGTGGTCCAGATTGCCCGGGTCCGGAACCGTGAAGTAGGCCATGTACCCGCCGAGGTGCCGCACGAACTCCCGCTCGGGCCCGAATGCGAGCCGGCGCACCCCGGAGTGCAGCCCGTCCGCGCCGACCACGATGTCGAACCGCCGCACGGTACCGCTGGCGAACGTCGCCGTGACACCGTTCCCGTCCTCGGTCAGCCCGGCGATCCGGTCGTCGAACAGGTATTCGGTGCCGTCGCGGGTCGCGGCGTACAGGATGCGGGTCAGGTTGCCCCGCATGATTTCGATCTCCGCGACGATCCCCTCGCCGTCGAACAGGTCGGCCGGCATCCTCGCGGTCTGCCGCCCGCGACTGTCCACATAGGCTAGTCCGCGCTCGTCGACGCGCTCCGCCCGTACCGTGTCCAGAAGCCCCATCCGCTCGACCACCTCGCGCCCCGCGCCGCGCAGGTCCACGGCGTGCCCACCGGGCCGGGGCGCGGGCGCGACCTCCACGACCGTCGGCACGAAGCCGTGCCGACGCAGCCAGAACGCGAGCGCCGGCCCGCCGATGCCCGCGCCCGAGATCAGTACCGTCCGGTCGACCACTGCCCGGCCCCCTCGTCGCGTACGATGTACCATCCGATGCGTACACCGTATGTGTACTAGTCAAGTCGCTTGCCGTACTAGTACGGTGAGGGAGGAGCAGCCGATGGCCCAGCCACCGTACCGGCGGATCGCCGACGACATCCGCACCCGCATCGCCGCCGGCGAACTGCGCCCCGGGGATTCGGTACCGTCGGCACGCGGCATCACCCGCGAATGGGGCGTGGCCCTGGCCACCGCGACACGGGTGCTCGCGACCCTCAACGCCGAAGGGGTGACCCGGTCGCTACCGGGTCGCGGCACCGTGGTCGCCAAACCGCCCGTACCCGCCCAGCCGGGGGCCTTGGCGGCGGGCCGCGCGCGCCGCACCGACAGCGACCCCGACCTCACCCGCGACCGGATCGTGGCGGCAGCCGTCCGGGTGGCCGACGCCGAGGGTCTGGCGCAGCTGTCCATGCGGCGCATCGCGACCGAGCTCGGCGCGGCCCCGATGTCCCTCTACCGCCACATCGACGGCAAGGACGGGTTGCTGATGGCCATGATGGACAGTGTGTTCGGTGAGGACCCGCTGCCGGCGCGGCCACCCAAGGGTTGGCGGGCCCAGTTGGAACTGTCGTCCCGCGCGCAGTGGCGGGGGTTCCGCCGCCACCCGTGGCTCGCCCCGGCGCTGTCCATCACCCGCCCGCAGCTCATTCCCAACGGCATGCGGCACGCCGAGTGGGCGCTGCGCGCGCTGGACGGGTTGGGCCTGACGAGCCAGGAGATGCTGTACATCCACACGACCCTGTTCAGCCACGTACGCGGCCTGGCGCTCAACCTCGAGGCCGAGGCCCAGGCCGAGCAGGACTCGGGGCTGACGAGCGATGAGTGGATGCGGACCCAGGAGCACGACCTCCGGGTCATCACGGATACCGGCGAGTTCCCCCTGCTGAATCGGTTGGCCAGCAGCGCGATGGAGTTCGACCTGGACCAGTTGTTCGAGTTCGGCCTGGGCCGCCTGCTGGACGGGCTGGAGCGGCACCTCGCCGGACGGTGACTTGCCTGGGGGAAATCCCCCAGGCAAGGACGGCCGCTAGCCGGATCCCAGCCGAGCGGCCGCGTACCTAGCGTGATCTTCCGTAGGCACCAACGACGGAAGGAGTTCGGGTGATCGAGGCCCGGGATCTCACCAAGCGATACGGACCGACGGTAGCGGTCGACGCGCTCAGCTTCGACGTACGGCCGGGCAGCGTCACCGGCTTCCTCGGCCCCAACGGGTCGGGAAAATCCACCACGATGCGGCTGATCCTCGGGCTGGACCGGCCCGACGCCGGCCAGGTACGGGTCGGTGGCCGCCGCTACCGCGAGCTGCGCTGGCCGTTGCGCGAGGTCGGCGCGTTGCTTGAGGCCAAGGCGTTCCATCCGGGCCGCAGCGCCCGCAGCCACCTGGCCGCGCTGGCCGCCAGCAACGCGATCCCGCGAGCCAGGGTCGACGAGGTGCTCGACCTGGTCGGCCTCGCCAGCGCGGCCGGGCGGCGGGCCGGGAAGTTCTCCCTCGGGATGGGACAGCGCCTGGGCGTCGCCGCGGCGCTGCTCGGCGATCCGCCGGTGCTGCTGCTGGACGAGCCGGCGAACGGGCTGGATCCCGAGGGCGTCCGCTGGATCCGCAACCTGCTGAAGTCGCTGGCCGTACAGGGCCGGACGGTGTTCGTGTCCAGCCACCTGATCAGCGAGATGGCGCTGACCGCCGAGCGGTTGGTGGTCATCGGTCAGGGCAGGCTGCTCGCGGACACGACCGTCACGGAGCTGTCGGCCGGGTCGGCGTCGCTGGAGGACGCGTTCTTCCGGCTCACCGGCGAAGCCGTCGAGTACCGGGGAAAAACGGCGAAGGAGGCGTCATGACCACCACCACCCGAACGCCCGTGCCCCGCGCGCCGGGCCACCGCTACGGGCTGGCACAGGCGGCCCGGATGGAATGGCTCAAGCTGCGCAGCCTCCGCTCCACCTGGTGGACCCTGGCCGTCACGGCCGCCGGCACGGTCGGGATCGGGGTCGCTGTGGGCCTGAACACCCGTGACGCCTCCGGCGACCTGACCAACAACGCCCTCGCCGGTGTGGTCCCCGGCCTGCTGCTGGCGGGTGCGCTCGGCGTACTCGTGATGACCAGCGAGTACACGTCGGGAACGATCCGGGGAACGCTGGCCGCCATCCCGCGGCGTCGCCTGGTCCTGGCGGCGAAGGCGGCGGTGTTCGGGGTCGTGACCCTGATCGTCGGGGAGGCCGCGTCGTTCAGCTCGTTCCTCGCCGGAGAGGCTACGCTGCGCCATGGCGTCGCGGCACCCACGCTGGGCCAGCCCGGCGTGCTCCGGGCGGTCGTGCTGACCGGGGCCGCCTTCTGCCTGATCGGGCTGCTTGGCCTGGGCCTGGGCGCGATCATCCGGCACAGCGCGGCCGCGGTCGGGGTGCTGGTGGCCGGAGTCTACGTGGTCGCGCAGTTCATCGGCTTCATCGTGCACGGCGCGGCGGCGTACATGCCGATCCTGATCGTGGCGAACTCGCTGAGCACAACCAAACCGGTGACCTGCGGCACGGACGCCGCGTCCTGCCCGGACTTCCTATCCGCCTGGGCCGGGCTCGGCGTCCTGTGCCTGTACGCCGTGATCGCCCTGTCGGTCGGCGGATGGCTGCTGGCCCGGCGGGACGCGTGAGCACGGGGCGGAGAGCGAGGAAGATGGTGGCATGGGCCTTCCGGTGACCACACCGACCGAGGACCCGCTGCCGGGCGGCCGGGCACGGGTCAGGAGCCCGTGGGCTCTCGCCCGTGCCGCACTCGCGGCGCCGTTCACCCGGCGAGAGGGTCGCGAGCTGCTGTTCTGCCTGGCCGGGCTGCCGTTCGCCGTGGTCAACCCGCTGGCTTTCTTCCTTGTCATGGCGGACCTGGCCTGGTGGGTGACCGGTTCCGGGCGGGGTAACCCGTCGCCGGCCGACCTGGCCATCGCCGGTGCCTGCCTCGGACTGCTACTCGTGCTGCTGGTGTCGACGGGGGCGGCCCGCAGGCTCGGTTCGCTGCAGCGCGTGCTCGCGACCCGGCTGCTCGGAGTGCCGGTGGCGGCGCCGCCACCGGTCCGGCGCGGCCCCGGCGGTCGAGCCTGGTCCGGCCCGGGCCCTCGCGACGGGGCCGGCTGGCGCGTCATGGCCTACCTGCTGGTCAAGGTGCCGGTGGGCCTGGTCGAGCTGTACGCCGTGTTCCTCTGGGCCGGCGGGCTGGCGAACCTGAGTTACCCGCTCTGGTGGGGCGGATTCCGCAACCACCCGCCGGGGGTCCAGCTGAGTCCGGTACCGGTGTTCACGCCGTTCGGGTTGTTCGGCGAGGGCACGTTCCACGTCGCGACCCTCCCCGGCACGTTCGCCGCCGCCGGGGCGGGAGCGGCGATGCTGCTGGCCGCCCCGTGGGTTACCAGGGCGGTCACGTCCGCCGACGCCTGGCTGATCCGGCGCCTGATCGGGCCCGGGTGGCTGGCACAGCGCGTCCACGACCTGGAGCTGAGCCGGGCACTGGCCGTGGACGACTCCGCCGCCCTGCTGCGACGGCTCGAACGCAACCTGCACGATGGCGCGCAGATCCGGCTGGCCACCCTGGCCATGAACCTCGGCATGGCCCGGGAGAAGCTCGGCGACGGCGGCGACATCCCGGACGCCGACGCTGTCCGCGAGCTGGTCGACGCCGCGCTCCGGGGCGCCAAGGACGCGCTCGGCGAACTGCGCAACCTGGCCCGCGGAATCCACCCGCCGGTGCTCGACAACGGGCTGGCCGACGCCCTCGCCTCGCTGGCCGCCGACCGCCCGATCCCGGTCGAGCTGGAGGTCAGCATCCCGGTCCGGCCGACACCCGCGATCGAGACCATCGCGTACTTCTGCGCCTCCGAGCTGCTGGCCAACGCCGCCAAGCACAGCCTCGCGAACACGATCGCCATCCGGGCCGTCGGCGCACAAGACATGCTGCTGCTCAGCGTCGCCGACGACGGCACGGGCGGCGCCGACCCGGCCCGGGGCACCGGCTTGTCCGGGCTCACGCAGCGGGTCGCCGTCGTGGACGGCCGGCTCACGATCGCGAGCCCGCCCGGCGGCCCAACGAAGATCACCGTCGAGCTCCCGCTGTACGCATGAACGTGCGAGTCGTGATCGCGGAGGACGCCGCACTGTTCCGGGCGGGGCTCGCCCGGCTGATCGAGGACCACGGCCACCGGGTATGCGCTGCCGTGGGCGACGGCCCCGCGCTGCTGGCCGCGGTCGTCGAGCATGAGCCCGACGTCGTGGTGGCCGACATCCGGATGCCGCCGACGCACACCGACGAGGGCCTGCGCGCCGCACTTGAGATCCGCCGCCAGCACCCCCGCACCGGGGTGCTGGTGCTGTCGCAGTACATCGAGACCAAGTACACCTCCCGCCTGCTGGAAGGCAACGCGGCGGGCGCCGGGTACCTGCTGAAGGAGCGGGTCGCCGACGTGGCCGAGTTCGTCGACGCGCTGGAACGGGTCGCGGCCGGCGGCACGGCGCTCGATCCCGAGGTCGTCGGCCAGTTGTTACGCGCCAGCCGCCGCGCGGACGGCCTGGCGTCGCTCACCGCGCGCGAACGCCACGTGCTCGCGCTGATGGCGGAGGGGCGTTCGAACGCTGGCATCGCCGACGCGCTCGTGGTGGCCGGAGGGACGGTGGAGAAACACGTGGCGGGCATCTTCGACAAGCTCGGGCTGCCCCCGGACGAGGGCGACAACCGCCGCGTCCTCGCGGTCCTGCGTTACCTCGGCTCGTAGCTCCAGGCGCCCAACTGCACGGGGCGGCACCGCGGTCGGCCGAGGGCGGCCGCTGCCCGCCTCCGGTCTGGCTCCGATGTCAGGCCGGCGGCAGCCCACCCGCCGGATGCACCGTTCCTGAACAAACCGCGCGAGGGCGCCACGTCCTAGAGTCGGTGCCGTGCCGCTACTCACCACCCCAGCCGTGCCGGCCGGCACGATGGCAGCGATGACCCAGCCCGAGATCGACGCGAACGGCCTACTACTACGCCCGTGGCAACCGTCGGACCGGCCGGCTGTGGTCGCGGCATTCGCTGATCCCGCCATTCAGCGCTGGCACTGCCGATCGATGACCGACCGAGAGGCCGCCGACTGGATCGACTCCTGGCCGGGGCGGTGGCGCGAGGAGACCGACGCGGCGTGGGCCGTGCTCGACGCGGCCGCCGTCGTTGGGCAGATCGGTCTACGACGCGTCGATCTCGCCGAGGGCGTGGCCTCGGTGTCGTACTGGGTGTTGCCCGTCGCGCGCGGTCGTCGCATCGCCCCTCGAGCCCTGGACGCCCTGACCGCATGGTCGTTCCGGACGCTGGGACTGCACCGCCTCCAGTTGAGCCACTCGACGGCGAACCGGGCGTCCTGCCGGGTCGCGCAGCGCGCCGGGTTCGTCTTCGAGGGCACGAAGCGTGGGGAGGCCCTCCACGCCGACGGCTGGCATGACATGCACCTGCACGCCCGCCTCAGCACGGACGGCTGAGCGAGAACCGACCGTGCCGGGTGGCCGGGCCGCCCGCATCGGCTGGCACAGGATCGACCTCCCGAACGGGCGCCACTCCTTACCCTCGGACAGCAACCGGTCGGCCTCGGCCAGCTTCCGAACAACCTGCTCGGGAGTGGGTCCGTCACGTAGTCCGCGTCCGGGCATACTCAAGCGATGGGTTCATCGGGCCCCAACGGAATCGAACTGCCGCCCGGCTGGGTGCAGGTTTGGTTCCATATGTCCGGCGGGCCGGCCACCGCGCTCGGCGTGTGCGCCGAAGTCGTACCGCCGGACCAGGTCCGGTTGCCCAGTGCACCGTGGGCCGCGCTGAACGCCGCCAGAGGAGATGTCTTCCGCGTCCAGCCAGACACGGACGGTCAGCTGTGGGCCCAGGACAAAGTCGAGACGTCCGGCTACTGCGCCATCCGCATCGTGCTCGCCGACGACAGCCCGCTCGGCCCGCTCACTGATGGCGTCCAGGCAATCTTGGGCAAGTTCGCGGCCTTGGGCGTCACGGGTTCTGGCATGTTCGGGCTCGTCGTGATCGACGTTCCGCCCGACGCCGATCTGCACCGGGTACGTCGACTGCTCGACACCGGCCAACGCGACGGTTGGTGGGACTACGACGAGCTGTGCGTCACCGACGCCTGGAGAGCGCAGTGCCGCTGACGGCTCGGCATCCCCCTCGGCGGACTCGCCGCACCGACCGTCTGGTTTGGGCCGGCCGTGCGGTGTTCGCAGAGTGCCGGTTACACCAGCAGCTTGACGATCGCCGCGATGCCGACGACGACGATGATCGCGCGTAGGACGTTGGGTGGCAACAGCCGTCCGATGCGCGCGCCGAGCACACCGCCCGCGATGGAGCCGACGGCGACGAGCCCGGCGGCCATCCAGTTGACGTGCGCGCCGATCGCGACGAACACGACTGCGGCGACGAGGTTGACCAGGCCAGCGAGCAGGTTCTTCAGCGCGTTATGGCGCTGGATGTCGTCCTTGAGGAAAATGCCGAAGATACCCATTTGCAGCACGCCCTGGGCGGCGCCGAAGTATCCACCGTAGACGCCGGTCAGCAGAATGGCGATCCACAGGCCGAGGGTGACGTGTTCGCTGGCGTGGCGGCCTCGGGCGGCGAGCCACGCGTTGATCCGTCGACCGAAGACGACCAGAATCAGGGCCAGGCCGATGAGCGCCGGGACGATGGCGTCGAACGCCGCCGAGGGCAGGACGAGGAGCAGGAGGGCACCGGCGACAGCCCCGAGTACCGCCGCTGTGCCCAGGCGGATCGCGCGCCGCCCCTGGCCGGCCAGTTCGCGGCGGTAACCGTATGCGCCGACCAGGGATCCGGGGAAGAGACCCAGCGTGTTGCTGATGTTCGCGGTGACCGGAGACATGCCGACGGCGAGCAGCACCGGAAAGCTGACCAGTGTCCCGGATCCGACGACCGTGTTGATGGTGCCGGCCCAGAGGCCGGCGAGGACGGTCAGCACGACTTGCCAGGCGGTCATGTTCTGATCACGCCGCCGATTCTTCCGGAAGTGCTGCGGCCATCAGCTCCGGGGGTCCGCCGGAGACCAGTCTGTGCGGTCCGGAGTTTGCCGGTGGTGAGGCCCGGGCGAGGTGAAATGCGTGCGGTGCAACGGTTCGGGCAAGATGACGGAAGGCGGCGTGCCGTGGACGGTCCTCACCCCCACCAGCAAACCCGCCCAGTTGACTTCTCCGTCACAGGCCACTCACGCGGAGCAGTACGCGATCTGACGCAGTTCGACGAGCAGCTCCTCCAGCTCAGCGGCGGTGAATTCATCTGGCGGCACCCCTGCTGGTGAGCCGGCGGGGTGTTCGAGACGGCGACGCACATGGACAGGCAGGTACAGGCTGTACGTGCGCTGGACGAACTGGGCGGCCGTTCGGGCGCGTTGTGCTACGTCGGCACTTTCGGCGGCGATGGCAAGGCCGGACAGTGCCTCTAGACACGTAGCGTGGTCACCGACGCGGAGCAAGTCGTCGATCGCGCGGCCGAACTCCGCGGCCGCCGGCCGGTTGGTCGTCAAGTTGAGTTCGGCGCGTGCCCACAGCGCGGCACCTCGCCCATAGGGAACCTTCCCCATCTCGGCGTGCTGGAGGGCATCGTCGACCAGCCGCTCCGCGCTGATCAGATCTCCCAAGCCAGCCTTGACCACAGCCCAGGTGGCCTCGCTATTGGCCAGGCCCGGCAGATCACCGGTACGGATTCGCAGTCGCACCGTTCGGCCGCAGAACCGGTCGGCTAGTCGCAGGTCGCCGCGGAGGCGTGCGTTGTCTGCCAGGTTGTGCGTCGCGATGGCCTCGGCGAGGCGCTCACCCGCCTTCCGCGCCAATGCGAGTGTGCGGTGGCAGAGCCGTTCGGCCTCGTCGAGTTCGCCCATGTCCTGCAGGGCCGCTGCGAGGTTGTTCAGGCATACCACCAGCAGTGGGGAATCGCTTGAGCGTTCCGCCGAGGCGACCGCCTCCACGCCCTGCCGTCTCGCCTCCCCGCGGTCGCCGCGCTGGCGAGCAAGCATGCTGAGCGTGGTGTGGCTTGCCGCCAGGCCGTCAGGATCGCCGAGCAGCCGGTACGACGACAGCCCGGCGTTGGCGAACGCCTCGGCCGCAGGCACATCGCCGCCGAACAACGCAAGGTTCGCGGCGAGCAGTTGCGAGCGAGCGGCCAGGCGAGCGTCCCCGAGTTGTGGCTCCGGCCGACCCAGCAGGTCGGCAAAGGTTCGGACGCCCTCGTCATTGCGCCCACGCAACAGCCAGTAGCGATACAACGCCACCGCTAATCGCAGACCGCCGACCGGGTCATTGCCGGCGAAGAATCCGGTCGCCTGCCGAATGTTGTCTCGCTCGATCTCCAGCTGCGTCAGTGCTTGCCCGGCCTCGTCGGTCTTCATCAGGGGAGCGAGCCGCTCGGCAAGTTCTAGGAAGTACCGCGCGTGGAGCCTTTCCGGGAGGTCACCGAGGGACGTGTCCCGTGCCCTCACGTATCGCCGGATCGTCTCCAGCATCTCGCAACGGGACTCACTCTCAACAATCCGGCTCAGTATCATTCCGTGACCGATGAGATTGTTCAATCCCGCCAATGCGTCGATGGCGTCTCCGCAAACCGCGGCCGCCGCGTCGAGCGACCAGCCTCCCCGAAAGCTCGCGAGCAGCCGGAGAAGTCGTTGAGCCTCCGCGTCGAGTAGCTCATAGCTCGACTGAAGGGCCGCCCGCAGTGACGGATGACCGGCTGCCGCCGGAAGCCGTTGCAACAATTCCCCGTTGCGGCGTAACAGGTCGATCGGTTCAAAGGCGCGGCACTGAGCGGCAGCCAGCTCGATCGCAAGGGGCAACCCGTCAAGTTGCCGGCAGAGCTGGCCCACGGCCACCGCGTTCTGCGCTGACAGTTCGAACGCCGGCCTGATGGCCCGTAACCGCGCCACGAAGAGGCGAACAGAGGGAACCTGGCCGATGGCGGCCGGATCACACTCACTCGGCCGAGGGGTGCGCAACGGCACGAGGGGCCATTCCTGCTCGCCCAATGTCGAGGTCGGCCGGCGGCTGGTCGCGAGGATGCGAACTTCGGGACAGGCGGCGAGCAAGTCGTTCAGTACCGTACGAACGGTGTTCAGATGCTCGAGATTGTCGAGGACCAGCAAGGTCGGTTGTCCGGTGAACCTCTCTCGCAGGTCGACGATTTTTTCTGTCGGCGCGGCAGCTGCCGCGCCGACGGCGTCAAGGACGAAATCCGCTCGCTGAACGCCGGCCATCGACACCCAGAACAGCTGCGCGAATGTGCCGGAAAGGCGGCGAGCCACCTCCGCCGCCAGCCGTGTCTTACCCACGCCGGAGATTCCGGTGATCGTCAGCATGCGCCGGTCGCCGACGATCACGCGCCGCATGAGTTCCTCGACGGAGTCCTCGCGTCCGTAGAGGTCGGTCTGGCTCATCAGAGAAACCGTGGACGGTTGCTGCGCACACGAGATGGCCGCGGCGGGCGATGACGTCTCTTGTTGCCGCGCGGCAGCCCAGGATCGCGCCTGCTGGATCGAGTCGCTCGACGGCAAACGGTGCCTGTATTGGGCAAGGAGGACACCGGCGCCCATGCCTCGGGGGTCCCGTGATGACTTTCCCGTGTTGACTGCCGTGAATTGACCGATTGTGCTGGGACGGTCCACCTGGCGCAGTACTTGGTGTTGAGCGTCGCGCAACTCCGGCCCCGGGTCGATGCCGAGCTCCTCAACAAGCCGCTGCCGAATCGATTCGTATCCGGCAACAGCCTCGGCCTGTCGCCCGGCCGCGGCCAACGACAGGATCCACCACGCGTGAACCGTCTCATCCAGCGGACGCCAGACCACAGCCCGCTGCAAGGCCGGCAGGACTCGATGAAGGCGTCCCAAGGATGCCGCCGATCGAGCGGTCCGCATGAGCGCGTTGAAGTACTCAGAGTCGACGGCCTCGAATATCGGGTGCCCGCGTACCGAGCTCGGAAGCCCCCCGAAGCTCTGCCCCCGCCACAATTCCAACGCTGAAAGCAACGCGTTCAACGATTCCTCGTCGTCGTCAACGGCATTGGCGACCGCTCGACGAAACCGGAGAAGATCGACGCACTCGGACCGCATACGCAGGCGATACCCTCCGGGCTCCAGCGAGAGCGCCGGTTCTGAGGAGCTTGCGCCCGATGTGTTGACGAACTGCCGGCGGAGCTGACCGACATACTTCTGAACGAGGTTGACGGCGCTCGCCGGTACTCGGTCCGGCCATATCACACCGATAATCTCTTCGAGACTGACCGGCCGATCGTGTTGGGCGAGCAGCAGAGCCAGAAGGCTGCGCGGCTTCGCTGTGGGGATCCGCTGCTCCTCAACCCCCTGCCAGACGCGTATCGGCCCGAGTACCTCGATCTGAGTGGCCGGGCTGCCGCTACCAGAGGCAGCGGCGGCTTCTACATCCATGTTCTCGACTACGTGCGGCGTGCGGGACGAGTTCAAGCCGGGCGTCATTTGATCGTCTCCGATCTACTTGCTGATGTAGTGGTGACCCCTCGATGGCTACACTCCGAGCTTGATGATGGCACCGTGACCGCGATGCGTGACTGTGTGACCGCGTTCGGCGAGATGCCCTCGACCCGTCTCTATGATCTCTCAGGACCGCGGCCCACCGGGGCAGCCGCGCGCGCATCAGCCAGGCCGGCTCGGTGGGCGCTGATGCCGCACGCAGGCCACCGTCGATGACCCGGCCCAGCATCGGGCCAAGCCTTGCCGTCGAGAATCTCGGTGACCGTGACCGCAGATCGGCCCCGACCCTGGCACCTCGAATCTGGCCGCAACTTCAGCAATTTTTCCTGGCCGTTTCCGCGCCCACACCTACGGTTGGGCTGATCCAACGACCTCTACGGGAGCGTAGGTACAGGCAGGCGTGCTCCCCTCGTACGCCGGCGGTCTGTGACAACGACCAGTCAGCTCGGAGGCAAGGCGCAGGACATGGAGGACGAAGCATGATCCCGAGGCTGAAGCCGGCGGGCTGGGAACGGGGCGACGATGAGGTCAGGGTTGTGCTCGACCCGCGGGCCTCGGCGGTGTTGACGGATACCGACGGAGCCGTCACGCGGCTGCTCGAACTGCTTGCCGAGGGCGGCCGGACGATCCCCGAACTCGCGGCGGAACTAGCCCGCACGCATCCGGGATGCGCCGAGTCGGACGTGGCCGCGGCCGTCGAGGCGCTGAACGAGTTGCGCCTGGTCGAGGACGAGCGCCGGATGGGTGGGCTGAGCGAGACCGAGCGGTCGCGGCACTTTTCCAATCTGGCGTTCTTCCGCACGTTCACCAGCCTCGACACGAGCGCGGAGGACGTGGTACGCAGACTGCGAGCCTCGCACGTGCTCGTCCTCGGTGTGGGCGGGCTCGGCTCGAATGTCCTGCAGAACCTGTGCGGCCTAGGGGTCGGCCGGCTCACCCTGGTGGACCGCGACGTGGTGGAGGAGCGCAACTTCGCCCGTCAGTTCGTCTATCGAGCCCGTGACATCGGCCGGGTCAAGGTGAAGCGCGCCGCCGAGTGGGTGCGGGAGTTCGATCCCACGATCGAGGTGGAGGCGATCCAGACCGAGTTCACCCGTGCTGAGGATGTCGCTGAACTCGTGAAAGCGGTGCGGCCCGATGCGGTGTCCGCTGGGGTTGACTCGCCGAATGACATCGATCAGTGGGTGAACGCGGCCTGTGTGGCCGTCGGGGTGCCGTTCTGCCGTGCCGGCATGTACGTCACCGAAGCGATGGTCTGGTCGGTCGACCCTGGCCGCAGCGCCTGCCTGGCCTGCCACCGGAACTCCACGGTGAACGACGGGGCAAATCTCCGCGTCCGCCTGGCAAAGCTGCACGCCGACACCGTGCCGCGAACCAACCGCGGCGCCGGTCCCGTCGCGGCGCAGTTGGGCAGCCTGGTCGCGTTCGAACTCACCCGGTTCCTCACCGGGATCACGCCCCCTGCCTATTCCGGGGCAGTGGCCACCATCGACCTGGCGTCGGACTGCGGCCAGACCATCGTCCGGGGCGACCGCAGCCCTGACTGCCCGGTATGCGGCGACGCGGCACTGGGATACCGCCGCTGACCGAGAGCCGTGCCTTTGGCGGCAACGTTCGGCCGGCCTGCGGAAGGCGGACACGACGACGAAGGAAGGAGGTGAAGATACATGAAGATTGAGGTTCGCAAGATCGAGCAGACCCGTGCGACGGAGTGCCTCGAGCTCGTCGGCATACCGACGATTTGCGAGAGCTGAGGGTCGAAGCGGGGCGCGCGGCAGACACCAGCGCGCCCCGCAGCCCGGTTCGGACGCTTTGGGAAGGGAGCCTTGGTGAGCACGAGCGTAGCCGGTTCGCAACTGCTGCAGGCCGCCGCGGCGAGGCTGTCCCTGGTGCCGGAGGGCGACGACGTGACGGTCGGCAACCCGGCGACGGGAACATTCGTGGCGGTACCGGCGGTCGGAGGCATCGTCCTCACCGCGCTCGCCAACGGCGCGAGCCTCGACGAGGCATCCCAGGCAGCGCGAGCCCACGCCGGTGTCGAGGTGGACGTTCCGGATTTCCTTACCGCCCTCGAATCGGCGGGGATCCTCGTCTACGACACCGGCGGCGGGACAGAGCGGCACGTCCGGTGGATCGCGGGGGTTCCGCAACGGGCCGCGAAACCGTTCTTCGGCAAGGCCGCTTGGTGTTTCTATACGCTCGCACTGGTGTTCACCGGCATAGCATTCGCGGCAAGGCCGGCGTTGCGGCCGTCGTTCGAGAGCTACATGTTCCTCCCCGACCCGATGATCGCCATCCTGGTCACGTACCTGTTCGCCATGGCCGTTACGGTGCTGCACGAGGGGTGGCACTGGCTGGCCGCGCGCGCTGAGGGCGTACCGGCCCGGTTCCGCGTCTCGTACCGCGGCGCGTTCGTCGTCGCCGAGACCGACCTGTCGCTTCTGCTCACCCTGCCCAGGCGCCGTCGCTTCGGACCGATGCTCGCCGGGCCCGCGTTCGACGTGTCGGTGCTGGCCGTCGCGGTCGGACTCCGCTGGGCCTACTTCGACGCCCGCGCGCCCATCGGTGACACCACCGCCCGGCTGCTCGGCGCGTTGGTGCTGGCCACCATGTTCAACCTGGTCTGGCAGTGCGCGTTCTTCATGCGTACGGACCTGTATGCGATCCTCGCGTGCGCCCTGAAATGCGAAAACCTCTACCGGGTCAGCTGGCTGACGCTCAAGAGCCGGTTGTTGCCATTGCGCCCGCCCGAGGCGGAGGAGCTGCACGCCGCGAGTACGCGTGACCGGTCGGTCGCCTCCTGGTTCAGCCTGCTGTACCTGGTCGGGATGCTCGGCGTGTTCGCATTCATGCTCTCCATCGCGCTGCCCTCCGCCGGAGGGTTCGTCTACTGGATGGTCAAGAACATCGCGAGCCTGAGCTTCCACCAGGCGGCCTTCTGGGAATCGGTGAGCGTGGCCGTGTTCACCGCGGCCCAGCTGTTGGCCCCGATCCCGCTCGCGATCAGGGAGCGGCGCCTGCGACGCAAGGGGGTGTTGGCGTGATCAAACGCGTCGCGATTCGGGCAGCGTGGTGGTTGGCCACGGTCGGCGTGGTCGCCGCGCTCGCCATCACGGCCGTCGCCCGGCAGTTCCCACAGCTCAAGGGCTCCGTCCTGGGCTCCTGGACACAAGCCCAACCCGCCGCCTGCCTTCCCGGCCAGGCCATCCCCATCATGGCCAGCCCGCACCTGTCGGTCGCCGACCTCGCGAAGGTGCACTACAACTCGAACCCGCCCACCTCAGGGCCACACTTCGCGATCCCACCCGCCCCCGGCATCTACGACTCTCCCCTGGCACCTGCCGAATTCGTACACGCCGAGGAACACGGCCACGTCGTCATCGTCTATCCTCCACAGACCCCGAAGGGTGACGTCGAGGCACTCAAGAAAATCGCCAAGGCTCACCCAGAGGATGTCGTCCTCACTCCGTATCCCCAGATCGGCCACGGCATCGCCCTCGCCGCCTGGGGCCGACTGCAACGCCTGGACCGGGTTGACGCCGCGGCTATCAACCGCTTCATCACCGCGCTCGCCGGACGCTACGACCATAAATGGATGCGCCCGGACCCGTGCGGCGCCGAGGGCAACGACTGACGGGCGTCCCTGATCGATCGAGGACCCCGCGCGGCAATCTGGCGGACCGGCCGCCAATGAGCCGCCGGCCCGTCCAGGGCGTCGCCGCCGAAGAGCCGTTTCGTACGCGCGGGTTCTGGGGCGCAACCGGCGTCATGAACTTCGGCTTGACGGGCGCTCGGTGCCGCGGAGCCAGCTATCTTCTGCCGCATAGTCGAACCACGTCGTGGTCATCTCCGGGTCGATGCCCGGTGGCATCCAGGTAGGGTCTCGGACCGCCTGGTCGACCATCCAGCCGATCTCCTCGGTGACCGTGGTGGCATAGTCGCCGACCGGTCGGTATCCCAACGCCTCTGCGGCGCTGGTGTCCAGGACGATCGGAGGAATCCGGTGCCACGGGTGTCTGCCCAGCTGCGGCGGCGCGTTTTCGTCGAGGAACACTTCGTCCCAGGTGTGACCGGTCGCAGCGGCGATCACGCGGGAGATCGTCAACCCGTCGGGCGCGTCCGGATCGGCTGCGTTGAGGATGCGGCGCGCCGGCCGTTCCGCCACCACCTCGACCAGCGCGGCAATGTTGACAGCCGCTGACGGATGATCGGTGCCCTTGCCGTGGCCAGCAAGCAGAAGCGCCGGCCGCCGGTCCAAGGCTCGCTTCACGAAGTACCACTCCCGCGGCGGCGTAGCGCCTTCGCCGTGCACCTTCGACGGACGCAGCACGGTTACCGGCAGGCCGCTGTCGAGCAGGACCCGCTCGGCGGCGACCTTGTTGGCGCCGTACCCCTGCGGTGAGTTGTACGGCATGTCGGCTGGCTTCATGGTGGGTTGCCGCTCCGTCACCGCTCCCGCGAACCGGGGCGGCGACGCCGAGTTGACGTGGTTGCCCTCGCCGTCGACGTAGACCGCCTTGCTGGAGATCATGACCGGGGAGCTGACGTTGCGGATCAACGGGAGCAGCAGCCGTGCCTGAGCGGCTGTGTAGCAGGCGCAGTCGACAAGAAGATCACGCCCATCTCCCACCGCCGCCGCCAGCCCGGCCGGATCGTCGCGATCGAGCAGCACGAGCCGCACCCCTGCGGCCGCCAGGTCAGCAGGCATGCGACGCCGATCACGACCAGTGACGGTGACCTGCCAACCGGCCGAGAGCAAACGACGCGCCACGGCGCGGCCGATCAAGCCGGTACCGCCGATGACCAGAGCAGACTGCACTACCGACCCCCAACCGGTGCGCGACCCGCTGCACCTTCATCCGGCCCATATCCTATTCGGGGTACACCTGCGCCTGATCCAGGTCGGCCGCAGTGACGCCCGCGACCAGGTCATCGAATGTCGTGGTGCGCAACGCGTCGGCGGCTTCCCCCGACCTGTTCGGCGGTCAGGTACCGGAGCCGGACCGCCTTCCCCATGCACCACGCGGTCCCGACCTGGTCGACCAGCTCATCGCCGCACGTGCCGCGACGCGCGGCGAGAGCCGCGAGCAGCATCCAGCCTCCGTCGCCGGATCCGTCTACATAGGCCGGTCGTGATGCCGAAGCTTGGCGTGGGGCGTGGACCCCTCCTGGTGACCGCGGGGCGGCTGCCCACCCCGTCGCGGGCGGGCAGCCGGCTTTCCGGAACGTTATTTGGTCTCGATATGAGCCAGCGGGCCGTTGTCCTTCGTCAGCTCGGCATTCGCCGCGAACCAGCTGGTGTCCGCGGGGTACAGCGCGCTGCGGAGAAAGGCCCACGTGAGCCGCCGGATCAGAGCAACCCGTTCGGGACTCTCGTCCGTGGTCTCCGTGGTGGCGTACCCGGAGATGCCGCCCAGCGAGTGCTCTGCCCCGAACAGGGTGAGCAGGCTCTTGGCCCCCGGGCTCAGGAAATAGGCATCCGTAAACCACTCCGGCCCGCGGACGGTCAGGGCGGACTGGTCCTTGTCCCCCGCGACCACCAGGGCCGGCGTGGTCATCTGCGCGAAGCTCGGGTTCATGAAGGAGAAGTGCTCGGCGGCGAACGGCGTCAGGTCGGCGCCGCCTGTGCCCGGCACGGCGAGCAGCACACCGGCCTTGATCCGCGAGTCGGACATGTCCTTGCCCGGTACGCCCTCGGCATCGATGACCCGCGCGCCCAACAGCATGCTCGCCGTCTGGGCGCCCCAGGAATGCCCGGCTACGGCGATGCGGTCCCGGTCGAGGCGCCCCGTCAGGCCAGGAACGGCGGCCTCGATGAGGTCCAGCTGGTCGACGACGCGCGTCAGGTCCTCGACCCGGAAGCGCCAGATTTCCGGATAGCGACGGTCGTCGGGGGTGACGGTCAGCGTCCGAGAGTCGAGGTGAGTGGGCTGAAGGACCGCGAAGCCGTGGGCGGTCCAGAAGTCGACCAGCGGGGCGTAGCTGTCCATCGACTGGCCGAAGCCGTGCGAGAAGACGATGACGGGCAGTTGGTCGCCGGTCACCGGAGCCGACACCCGTACCCTTAGATCCTCGTCCCGGCCTGCGGCGGGCATCACCACGGGGCGTACCGAGATGACAGGCTGGGGTGTACTGACGACTTCTGGGTGTTGCATGGTTTCTCCCCTGGAAGGTGACGAGAGTGGCGACGGGTGACCTGGCCACAGGTCGCGGTGTTCTGGCATCATGACCTAGCGGATCACCGTTCCGTTTCGACGATACGGATCGCTGTTCCGCTTAGCAACTTCAGTGACGGAGGTAACAGGGCAGTGGCTGGCACCGGCCGCGAACCAGCAACGCCGGCCCCAGGAAAGCGGGCCGACGCCCGGCGCAACCAACAGACTCTGCTGGAAGCGGCCGCGGCGGCTTTCGTCGCCTCCGGTGTCGATGCGCCGGTACGCGACATCGCGGCCAAGGCCGGCGTCGGCATCGCTACGATCTACCGCCACTTCCCGACCCGGGCTGATCTGGTCGTCGCCGTCTACCGGCACCAGGTCGAAGCCTGCGTCGAGGCGGGCCCCGCCCTGCTGGCGGCGAACGACTCACCGCACGCCGCCCTGGCGCGGTGGATCGATCTCTTCGTCGACTTCCTGGTCACCAAGCACGGTCTGGCCGAAGCGTTGCAGTCCGACGATGCCGCCTTCGCGACCTTGCACGCTTACTTCGTCGACCGCCTCAGGCCGGTCTGCGCCGAGTTGCTCGATGCCGCCGCCCGGGCAGGCGAGATCCGCCCCGACATCCAGGCCTACGAACTGATGGTCGGCGTCGGCAACCTCTGCATCGGCGCGAACAAGTTCCCCGGGTACGACGCCCGTCGCATGGTCGAACTCCTCCTCGCCGGACTACGCAGGTAACACCATCGTGCCGAATGCGCCCGCGGAACGAAGGTTCGACGGACTCCTCGGGGGGCCGGTTGGGTCGCTCGGGCCGGTGGTCGCACTCGACGTTGTTGTCGACGATCTGGGCCGCCACGCCGGCAGCGTCGGCCGAGGCCGGATCAGCCAGCGGTGTCAGCCGCGGGGAGCCGCCGACCGGAAACGGCGAGCACGCCGGCAGCGCGGTGCGAAAAGGTCGGTCATCGGCGAGGAGACTGCTGTCCACGGCGGGGACGGGGATCGGCGTGCGTATCAGCCAAGGTAGAGGCGGTACCCCTGGGCCACCGCTCGGAAGCCAAACGACTCGTAGAAGGCGTGAGCGACGTGGCGCTCGGCCCGCGACAGCAGCTGAATCTTGTAGCAGCCCGCCTGCCGTGCCACGGAGACTGCGGCCTCCAAGAGCGCAGACCCGACGCCCGACCGTCGATGCGTGGCGGTGACCACCACGTTCTCGACCAGCGCGAACGGCCGTGCGCCTCGAGTAAGGTTCGGCAGCACGGCGCAGTCGAGGGTGCCGACCACGGTTCCGGCGGATTCCGCGACGAGGACCGTTCGTCCGGCCTGCGACTCGATGGAGCGCCAAACATCGAGCGCCGCCTGCATCGACGGTGGGAGATCGGAGGGATGCAGTTCGGCGTACAGGTCCAGCATCGCGGGGACATCGGCCTCGGACGCTGGACGAACGCTGATCTCCACACGGTGAGTGTAGGCACCCGTCCAGGGCCCGATGATTCGCGATGACCGCGACAGCCGGTTGCCGCCATCGCAGTGAGGCCGCAGGAGGACTTCGCGGGAACCGAAGCGCGTACGTGGAGGGCCACCCCTACCGGCAACCACCGGACCACCCGCCGCGCACGGCCTGACCGACCGACAGACAGGAGAAGCCGAACAGGCCGGCGACCTACCCTGCCCACCGAGACCATCAATCGGCGATCGTCGTTCAATCGGGATCCCCGTAGCAGCGACATCGGTGGGTCCGGGCTGGATCATTTGCAGGTGCGATTGCTCGGCGGTCACTTGTGACTGGTCCGCTTCGGCGCCGGCTTCTTGGTGGTCTTGTGCGGCGCCGGCGCGGGCGACGGTGCTCGCGCGGGTGGCGCGGGTGGCGCGTTGACCAGGGCCTTGGTCTGGTTCCACCACGCCACCACCGGGGGGCTGCAGGCAGGCGCGCCAGGCGGGCAACTGTGCGCGTTCCCGGTGAGCACCACCGCGGCGAGCGCGATCGCGATCAGGCAGCGGCGGGCGTACCTGTTCGTGGTGAACCCGGCGAAGCCGGCCTCGGCCACCCGCCGGCCCATGCCAACCAGACCGCCGACGGCCGCGCCGTACGTGTGGAAGACCCCCGGGGGTGCCTTTTCGAGCCGCCGGAGCAGCGTGGTGATCAGGTACTCCGGGAGGATCGCCAGCAGGCCGAACATGTGGCTGGCCGCCCGGCCCACAGCGGCGAACAGCCGGTCGAAGGCGGGCAGCAGCTTCACCACCATGACCAATGCGATCAGCAGCAGAACGACCAGCAGCGGCAGGGCCAGCTCGGTCTGCCAGGGCGGCGGCGCCCAGGAGACCGTCCAGCGTACGTCGGTCAGGCCGCGGTCAAACATCGGTGCCCTCCGGCGTCGCCGGTGCTGCCTTGTCGTCGATCGCGGCATCGTCCTTGCCGGTGAGATCCTCGACGGTGACCGTCGGCGGCTTCCTGAGCGTGAAGAGCCCGTCGTCCGGGCGCGACATCATGCCGGCCACCGCGCGGATCAGATCCTGGCTGACGCCCTCCAGATCGGCCTCGATAATCAGGTTCTTCTCGATCATCTCCTTGAGGATCTCGGCCTTGCGTTCCTCGCCGGCCGCCTGCTGGTCGACGATCATCTTGATGAACTCCTTGGCATCCTCCGGGTTGTTGCCCAAATGGGTGGCGAGCACCGCGGCGCTGCCGCTCTCCCATGCCTGGACGAACAGCCGGCTGCGCTCCTTCGCCCGCTCGAACTCCCGGCTCTGGCCGAGTTCCTTCAGGTCGGACTGCCACAGCGCCCGTTTCTGCTCGATCTCGAGCAGCCGCTCCTCCTCCAGTGCCCGGAGCTGAGCGTCGAAGCTTTTGCTGCGTTCCTCCAACCGGCGCTGGAACAGCTGGTCGTCCTGCTCGAACGCGGCCTGCCGCTCCTTCCGGCGGCGCTCCATGGCCTCCTCGAAGTCGGCTTCGGCGCGCCGGACGCGCATCTCGTGCCCGTGCTGCTGGGCCTTACGTTCCAGCTCGTGGTCCTGCTGGAGCCGGGCGATCTCGCCCGCCTGCTCTTCCTCGAGGACGTTCTTGAGGTGCGCGGTCTGCATCACGGTCGTCTCACTGTGCAGGTCGCGCAGCTTGGCCAGGTGGACCTTACCCGGCTCGTCGAGCGCGACCTGCGGGGTCACCCGGTCGATCCGCAGGCATCCCTCGATCAGCAGGCCGGTCCGGGTCAGCTCGGTGCGGATCTGCTGCTCGAACTCGACGGTCTGCTCGACGTTGAACTGCCGGCCCATTTCGGTCAACTGGTCATGCAGTTCGGCGCTGATCGCCTCGACGCCGTCGTTGAGCCGGCGGCGGGCTACCACGTCGGCCCGCTCCACGTGCCAGCGCAGCCGCAGGCCGATCTGAAACGAGTACGCCTCGTCCTTCGTCTTCACGGCCAGGTCGATCGCGCTGTCGTGCTGGGCGACGTCGATCTCGTACTCCATGGCATCCGAGGCGAACATGCCTTCGCCCCAGGTACGCTGCCCCGGCACCGTCTTCGTCTCGCCCTTGGTGGTCTGCACGACGATCCGCACGCCGGCGCGTGCCGGTGTAGGCGGCTTGATCTGGAAACGCTTGAGCGGGGTCTCCGAGAGAATCAGCTTGACCGGCTCACTTGCCGTCATCGTCGCCTCCTACGTGGTCGAGTCTCTTCAGGACGGCGCCGCCGGCATCCGGTGCGGTCCGTTCGCTGTGCCAGCGCCGCGCGAGCTGCCGAACGGCGGAGTAGGCCCGCCGGTTCCCACCGGTCACCCGTTCGAGCAGACCGGCCAGCGCCTCCCGGCCCACCGGGTCCCCATCGACGACCTCCGCCCAGGCGGTCAGCGCCTGCTGGGCGGCCTCGCGGGCGATCGGATGCAGCAGCGCGTCGGCCCACAGGGCGGCCACCACCGCGGCGATCGCTGGGCTGGTGTCGCTGCGCCAGAGCAGGCCGTGCCAGGCGGAGGCGCCGGGATGGGTGCCGACCGGTTCCCGCATCTGGGCCCGCGACGCCGCGTACACGAAGGCGTAGTAGGCCACGAACAGCCGGGCCTGCTGATCGTCGAGCCGCTCCTTCGGGGTGAGTTCCCGGCGGGCCCGCTGCGAGTCCTCGGGCGGTTCGATCACCGGCGCCGGCCGGCTGGTCCACAGCCGCAGCCGCTCCAGAACCGACAGGGTGAGCTGCTCGTCGCCCCGGACGATCACCGAGGTGATGCTGCTGGCCAGCACCGGCGCGAGGTTGGCGTCGGTAGCGAGGTGCGCGAACGCGTCGAGTGAGGTCTCAAGGTCGAGAAGGCCCAGATGCCCGTACGCGCGGGCCGCAGTGATCCGGAACGGGTCGTCGGAGCGGTCCAGGTGCCAGTCGTAGAGCATGCTGCGGGTGGCCTGGCTGACCGCCGCGGCCCGGGCCGGTCGCTGCAGCGCGGCCGCGGCGGCCTGCCGGTCGAGAGTGTTCGGGCTCTGCGCCCACGGGCCGATGACAGACCGCCGGACGTAGTCGAAGGCGTGCACGGCGAAGACTCCGACCGCCTCGGCAGCGCCGATCCGGACCGCTGCGACCGGGTGCCGCGCCAGGTTGCGCAGCCACTCCAGTAGGCCGTCGCGGATTTCCGCGTACTCGGCCCAAACTCCGGTGAGCACCTGCTGCGGCAAGCCCCGGTCGCCGAAGTGGACGACTTCCATCGGAGTGACGCCGTAGCGTGTCCGTACCGGTTGGTTGGTGACGCGGGCCTGGACCGTCTCGAGCAGCGTGGTCCGCCGGTTCCGGAACGGATCCGGCGGCGGTTCGCCGGGTGCCGGCTGTGCCGGCGGCATCAGGGTCCGCTCCAGCTGCGCGGCGGCGTCGGACACCACCTCGTACGAGTAGCCGGGCAGCGTGGCGAGCGAGATGGCGAAGCATCGGCTGCTCGCGTCGAGCCGGTCGAACCAGGTCTCGAAGGTGGCGTCGGAGAACTGTTTGAGCTGCCGGCGGATCCGCTCCAGATCCAGGCTGCCGGCTCGCTCGTCGCCGGCCAGCGTGCGGGCCAGGGAGGCGGCGCGACGGACCCGGTCGTCGCGTTCGGCGATGTCGGCCAGCATCTCCCGCACCAGCGGCTCGGCGAGGATCTCGGCCGTCCGCACGCCGTCCGGATCCACCCAGCGCAGGTGGCGGCGCAGGTGCGCGCCGAGTACCTCGGCCGCGGCCGGCGGATCGCCGAGCGACGCCGTGTAGTCGTCGATCAGGGCTTGCGGGAGCCGGGCTTTCGGGTCAACGGTCAGCACCAGCCGGCTGTCCAGGTCGCCCAGGCACTCGTGGAGCCGCTCGATCTCAAAACCGGTGAGGTCCTCCAGCACCGTGGCGCCGGCGTTCGGCAATAGGTAGCCGACCTGGGATTCCAGGCGTTTGGCGGTGAGCCGCCGGAGTGCCACGTCGGGCGCGAGCACCTTGACGGCGCTCACGCCGTAGTCCAGCAGGAGCCGGGCCGCGGCGGTACGCCCGCCCCGGCGCGCACCGACGCGGATGATCAGCAGGCGCCGTTCCAGGGAGAGTTCGGCGAAGCCGCCCGGTGGCACGAACGTATGCTGGATCGGGTCCAGCTCCTCGCGGCCGAGCGCCAGTGGAACCGGCTCCCGGCCGCGACCCGAAGCGCCGAGGTAGATGTTGACCTTGTCGCGGCCGACGAAGTCCCGATCGGCCTTGATCTCGTCGGCCTGGACGCCGCCGACCATAAGGTTGGATTCGTAGGCGGCGCCGGCCTCCTCCGCGTCCGGCCGCAGGCCCTCGACCATGCGTCCAGACAGTTGCTCTTCGGTGCTCCCGGCCTCGACCCCGACCTCTGACTCGACCTCGGGCTCGGTCACGCCCGACCGCCCGAGATCCGGTCACCGAAGATCATGTCGCGGCCGGCCCTGGCTTTGCCGATTTTGATCGATCGCTCCCGCTCGGGCGCCTTCTCGGGCGGCAGCGGGGCGGTCGCCAGGTCGGGCCGTGCCGCCAGTTCCTCGACCAGCCGGTCGATGTCGGGCTCCGGATCGCGCGCCCTGATGTGCCGGAACTGGTATCGGCTCAGTGCCTGCAGGTCGGGTGGCAACTCGTGTGGCTGCGGTAGGGCCGCGTCGCCGATCAGTACGGGCAGCACGTCGATGCCCTCCCGTAGCGCCTCGGCGATCTCCTTGCGCACGAAGTCGTCGGGCCGGTCGATCAGGCGCGTGCCGTTGGCGCTTTCGCTCAGCCAGTGCGGTCCGATGACGACGATGACCACGTCGCTGGCGCGCAGCCGCGTCCACAACAGCTGATCAAAGACGGTCGCGAGGGGAATCGAGCGCTGGTCGCGGAACACCCTGGCGGCACCGAAGCGGGCGCTCAGCTTGGCATCCAGGAGAACCGCGCCGAGCGCGCCGTCACTGGTCCGGTAGTTGATGAAGATGCCACCCATGAAGGATCCTCACCCCTCGTCAGCCGCATGCATCCCACAGTGTGCGAAGGCCCGGTCCATGATCGGCAGACGTTGCCTGTTGCCAGATTCGTGCCGGTCGCGCGGCTCCACCGGGGCGATGACAGGTCGTGACACTACTGTCGCGATATGCAGCTGTCCAGAAAAATCTTGCCCCTTCCGGACTCCCTCCACTGTTCGCATTCGAGGAACCAGCCGGACGGCAGAACCGGTTCATGATCGGAGGCGGCCCCTGGCCAATTCGCGATCGATCCGGATCCGAAAGTCCACTATGTCTGACCGGTCTGGCCAGCGACGGGTCAGTCCGGCCAGGACGGACAGCTGGTGACGCACCGAGGTGGAGTCGACGTGCTGGGCGTCGTCGAGCGCCCGGTTCCCGCTGCGGACCGCCCCGCTCTGGTCACCGCACGACGCTTGCGCCACGGCCAGGCGTACCCCGTACAGAGCCTGGGCCCGGCGCGCGTGCCGTGGCGCCTCAGCCAGCCCGGCGGCCAGCGACTCGACCGCCAGCTCCGAACGGCCCAGATCGAGATAGCACCAGCCACGTACCACCGCCATCAGCCGGCCACCGCCGCGCGACCCGAGCAGAATGCCGGAACCCTCGTCCGCCTCGTCGCCGGCCGCGGCCGCCCGGTCGAGCGCTGCCAGGCAGGGTGACGCCTGCCCGAGCAGGGCCCAGCCTTGAGCGGCCCGCTGTGCCGCGAGCGCCCGGATCCCGGCCGGCGTCCGGTCGCGCTCCACCCGCTCCGTGAGCTCCACGACCGCCTTGCCGTCGCCCCGGTAGAGCGCCACGTCGGCCTGCCGCAGCAACGTGTACGCCGCCAGCTCCGGCACCCCGGCCGCCGCCGCCAGCTCGGCCGCGACCCCGGTCAGCGCCAGCGCGCCGTCCGGGTCCCCGCACTCCTGCACCATCCAGCCCGCATACTCGGCGTAGTGCGCGGCCAGACCGAGAGCCTCCCGGCGCCACTCGCCCCGGGCGCGTTCGGCCGAGGCCCGCAGCGCCCCGTACTCGGCCGCGAGCGCCGGCAGCAGCGTGCCCGGCGGACTCGCGTGCCCCCGCGCCCGCAGCAGGTCGAAAAGGTCCCGAGCCGCCGCCACACCATGCAGGCGGGCCTCCCCGAATCCCGCCGCCCCGGCCGCCACCTCGCGAAACGTCCGCAGCAGCGCTGACGGCGCGGCCAACGCCGCACCGGGCAGCGGCGTGGCCACCTCGCCGGCCGCCAGCAGCGCGATCAGCTCCCCGCCGGCCCCCAGCACTGCATCGCACTGCCGTACGAGGTTGGCCGAGGCCCCGCGCTCACCCCGCTCGACCCGGCTGAGAAACCCGCGGTCGCAGTACACTGCGCTGGCGAGATGCGCCAGCGAGAGTCCCGCGGCGTGACGCCGTCGGCGTAGCTCGGCCCCAAGCTCCGCCGCCCGCATCGACTTCATCGCCCTCGACCTCCCGCCCTTGCTGGGTGATCAGCCCCTGACCGAGCACGGTCCGCTGTGCGATCCAATCTATGGTGCACGTCCCAACCGCGACTGACCTCGAGGTCCTCGCCGCATTGAGCGCGATGTGACCGGCGCCCAGCCGCCGATATCCAGCGGCCAACGGGTCGGTACCGGTGGCGGTACCACGAACACACCCGGCCCTGACCCGGCCGGCACACCAGCTGCATCCGCCGGCCCGCGGCGGATCCAGCGGTAGCCTCCACGAGTACCCGCACGCCGCCCGACCGGCGGGGATGAGATCTCGGCTCAGTTCAGGTTGCGCTCCGCGGACAGCAGCGCCAAGCGTCCGTTGGCGCACCGCCGGCGTACTTCTGAGACGCGAACCTTCCCGCTGGTGGTGACCGGGAGTTGTCCATGCCGGACAAAGCCCACCTCGGTCAGGTACAGATCGAGCGAACGCGCGACAGCCCGCTTCACCGCCACGGCCAGGTGTGAGAGTTGCGCCGGGGTGGTGTCCACGCCCTTGGCGACCTCGGCGATGAGCCGGACGCTGGAGGTGCCCGGGCTGGTGGCGACCTCGTCGACGAAGGCCGCGACGCGACCCCGGTGGACCTCGGGCACACTCTGACAGGCTGCCGCGATGTCCGCGGCGAAGAAGTTGCGACCGTTCACAATGAGCGTGTCGTCCGCCCGGCCGAGGACGAAGAGTTGACCGCCGCAGAGAAACCCGAGGTCGCCGGTGGCGTACCAGTCGTCCGCGGATGGGCGGTTGGGTCGCACGGCGCCGTCCGGGTCCCAGTACCCGGCGGACAGCTGGGGGCCCCTGACGAGTACCTCTCCCACGCGCTTCTCCGCGTCCTGCCCGCTGATGCACACGTCGGTTCCGGGCAGCGGGATACCGGACGCGAGGAGCCACTGCGTGCCGGTCGGATCGTCGGTGGGCTCCGCGAGCACCACCTGCCCGGTGGCGAGTGCCTCGCGCTGTACCGCGATCCGCCCGGGTCGTACCGCCGGCGTGCAGGTCGTGACGGTCAGCGTCGCCTCGGCCAGTCCGTACGACGGGCACAGCGCCGTCCCGGCGAACCCGGCCGGGGCGAAGTGGCTGATGAACCGGTCGGCTGTGCTGGGCCGTACCACTTCGCCGGCGTTGCGGGCGACCCGCCACCGCCGCAGGTCAAGGGAGCGCACCGCCTCCGGCGCTACCTTCCGGACGCACAGCTCATAGCCGAAGTTCGGTGCGCTGGACAGCGTTCCGCCACATTGGTCGATGGCTCCCAACCAGCTCACCGGCGAGCGGACGAATTCCTCCGCCCGCAGCAGCACGGTGCGGTATCCGGTGTGCAGCGGGCGCAGCACCGCCGTCACCAGTCCCATGTCGTGGTACAGCGGCACCCAGGAGACCGCCACATCGCGGGGCGACTCCTGGTAGGTCGCCGCCGCCTGCTGGCACTGTGCGTGCAACGCACCCGCGCGGACGACCACGCCTCGCGGGTGGCCTGTCGAGCCGGAGGTGAACTGCAGGAACACCACGTCGTCGGTGTCCGGTACCCGCTGGTCGGCGGTCACCGCCGGCTGATGGGCGATCACGTCGGTGGCACCCACGACGCCGCATCGTTCGCCCGCCCGGGAGACGAGCTGGGTCACTGCCGCGATGTCGGTGTCGGCCGTGACGATCAACGCCGGACGGCAGGCACGAATCATTCCGAGCAGCCGCCCGCTGAGCGCCTCGACGCGGCTGCCGGTGGGCGACGGTGCGGGGACGGCAATCGCGCCGATACCCGCGCAGGCGACCAGCACGGTGACGAAGCCCGCCTCGTTGGGCATCGCGATGATGACCCGGTCACCGATGCCGACTCCGGCGCTGGTCAGGCCCGCGCATGCCTGGTCGACCCGGCGGGCGAGGGCGGCCCAGTCGAGCTGCTCCACCGGCGCGCCGTCACGCCAGGTGACTAGGGCCGTAGCCGCCGGACTGTCCCGGGCGTGCCCGGCGATCCAGTGGTAGGGCGTACCAGCCGGGCTGGCACCGGTCACGGCATGGCACCGGACTGGGCCTGCTCGGACAGCATCGCGACGACCGCCCGCGCGAACCCGACGAAGTCGTCAGCCTGAAGCAGCGCTTCGATGTCGATGTCCACCGCGAGGCGGTCGGAGAGCCCGGTGATCATCTCCAGCGCGTGCAGCGAATCGCCTTCCAGGTCGAAGAAGTTGTCGGTTGCCGCGACCGGCCGGCCGAAGGCTTCGCTTGCCACCACAAGGATCTGACCGAGAACGGCCTCAGGTGTGAGGCTCTCACTGCTGGGCATCACCGGCTCCCCCCGACTCCGTGCGGCTGTTTTCTTGGCTCTCGACCGTGACTATGGCCATGACTTCGTCGTACCAATCCAGGTGCTCGGCCGCGAGCGCCTCGTCCCGCAGGTACCAGTGGTCGGACTGCGCGACACCCAGGTCCTTGGCGGCTTCCCGCAACAGCCGCACGCTGTCTGCCCAGGCGCGGATCGTCGCGGCCCGGGAGCCGACCGTGGCGACGCCCAACACGTCCCGGCAGTAGTCGATGGTCGCCTGGATGTCGGCAGCCAGTTCCGTGGCGTCGATCGGGGCGGGGCGAAGCACCATCTCCCAGACCTCGGCCGCGTGCTCGCTGTGGACGGTCTCCAGCGCTTCCAGCACCGCACTCATGTGCTCCGCCAGGTCGGGCAGTTCGTCGAAGCGCAGGCCGCGTTCCTGCAGGAACAGTTCGGCGGACAGGACGAGGATTCGTTGGCGCGCCCGCCATGCCAGCTCGGGCTGGCCGGCGCTCAGGGCGCCGTCAAGGTCGTATGACTGCGTCATCGCGTCGAGGTGAAGGCCGTTGAGGCGCCGGGCCTGGCGGAGCCAGTCGGCGAGCCGATCGGTTGTCACCAGCACGGTCACGCCCCTTCCGCGACGCCGACCGACAGGAAGCCCGCTGAGCGCAGCGGCACCATGTACATCCAGGCGCCGACGCGGACTTCCCCGACCGGTACCGAGAGTTCCTCGGCCACGGTCGCGGTGGCCTGTGCCCAGGAGTCGCCGGCTGCCAGGCGTCGGCTGACGACCGATACGACTCCCCGCGTCTGGGCAACCGACTGGCCCGCGCGGATCAGGTAGTCCGTATCGGAACCGGCGACGTGGCGCACCCGGTCAGCCAGGTGGCAGGAGCGTGGTTGCAGCATGGTCATCAGCTCGGTGGGCAGTTGGACCTGGGAACGCAGTTGTGCGAGCCTGGCCGTGATGCCCGCCGCGGGTCGCAGCCAGCCGTCGACCAGCTCCCGGTACTGCGGCGAGTCCCGCCCGAAGCGCCGCGCCGCCTTCTCCCCTACCCACTTCAGCGACGGATATCCTTCCCCCTCGGCGGCCAGCACACTCGTCGCGTACCACAGCTGCGCTTCGCGCTCGAGCAGGTCCGCCTGGCGCGACAGGCCGGTGGCCAGGCAGCAGGAGGCGCGCGCGAGGTGTTTGAATGCCATCAGCAGCGCCCACCGGGAGTACGCCAGACACGCCATCGACCGCTGAAACGACTCGGACAGCTTCGCCACGCTCTCGTACACGACCACCGGTTTGCCAATGGACAGGCGGTAGTAGCGGCTGAAGTCCCGGGAAGTCAGGTCCGGCAGGGACGTCCACGTATGGCCGTTCATCCGGTCCGCGAGCGTCTCCAGGTAACTGACCGTCAGGTACTCGCAGTCCACGTACCGTGACTGCCGCAGCCCGATGGAGGTGCTCTGGCGTGCGACGCGCTTCGGGTCGATGAGGTACAGGTCGATGTCCGAGTTCGCGTTGCCGAAGCCTTCCACGATCGACCCGGTGGCGATACACGAGGTGTCTGCCGACAGCGTCGCGGTGATCTGCTCGATTTCCGAGGCCACATCGGGTGGCAACGCAAGATCCCGAATCAGATTCATTGATTGACCTTTTCTGCCTCTCGGGCAAACCGACGTGGCCACAGCGCGACCTTGCACCCGCGAAGCCGCTCGACGGCATCGCCACCCGACAGAGCAGGCACGTGGTATTCGGCGCCCGGATCGGTCAGTATCGCCAGCAGGCCGGGCCGCTCACCATCCGGGTCGACACAGATTCGCAGCGGTAACCCCGGCAGCGCTTCATGCACGCGTTGCGCTGTGGTGGGCAGGTGGATCCAGCTGTGGTCGAGCTGTACCCAGTCCTCCGTCGCCTGGAACGACGCGAGACCGGTGTCCGCGACGAGTTCCTGGGCTCCGCGCCCGGGCCGCAGCACCGCATCGACCAGAATCGACTCGAACGCCGCCAGCCACCGTTCGGCCTCGTCAAGGGTGACATAGGCGGTGTCCACGAGCGTGCGGACCATGAGGACATCCCGGACCCGGTCCAGGTAGCAGAACAGGGTGCTCGTGCTGCGTTCGTCGCCGCCGAGCCGGCGGACCGAGGTCCGGGGAAGTTCGTCGCGGAGCTGCGCCTCGGTCGGTGCTTCGACGGATACCGGAACGAACAGCCGGCTGTTGAGCCAGAACGAAAGGTCGAGCGGGAAGCCCCGGTCGATCTCGACGCGCCGGCGTAGGTCCGCGAGACCGTGGTGCGGGAAGCGTCCCGTCATCGTGGCCTGGCCCACGGCACCGGCCGATCGCCGCAGCAGGGTGTCGAAGTCGCCGTCGTCAACCGTCACGCAGGTCGGAACGTCCTGGGTGAGCGAACCCACCACCGTGGCGAAGCGCCGATCGACCCGGTTGCCCACGCATACCTGCAGATGTGCCCGGCTGAGCCCACTGACATGGGCCAGTACCAGGCAGAGGACCGCATGACCCACCGCGGTCTCGCTCACACCGTGCCGCTGGGCCAGGTGGCTCAGGCACCACGCCCCGGCCGAGGTCTGGAGTTCCACATACTGGTAGCGGGGGCGCAGCGGCTGGATCGGCGGCCGGGGGAGCATGCTCTGCGGCATTCTGGCGAGGCTGCGTCCGTGCCGGTCGAGGGCGCGGCCGCCTTCCTTGCGGCCGGCATCGCTGTTCTCCCACAGGCTGACGTCGACCGGCTGCGTCGCGGCTGGTCCCTCGTCGGGCAGCGGGTTGAGCAGCGGGCGGAGGATGTGACGCAGGTGCCAGAGCAGCCAGCGGGCGCCGAGGAAGTCCGAGGCGAGGTGGCTGATCGCGAACAGCAGAAAGATCGGCCCGGTCTGGTCGACCACGATGCTCATCCGGATCGGCAGCTCGCCGGCCACGAACTCGGCCGCCGCCAACTCCGCTGCCCACTCGTCCGCCTCGGCGAAGGTGGCCGCCTGCACGGTACGGACCGGGACCGACACGCGACCCTCGGCCACCACCCGCTGCTGGCCGGCGGGCGCGTCGAGGTCGAACAGGGTCCGAACTGATTCGCAGGCCTCGATCATGTCGCGGATCGCGGACGCGACGTCCTCGATTGCCGTGCCTGGCTTGACCCGGCAGGCGAACCTGAGGTTCAGCGCGGCGTGATCCGGGTGGAGATCCCCGATCAACTGTGCCACTCGCTGCTGCCCCCAGGTCAGACTGGCGGACCGATTGGTCGGGGCGCGAAAGTCGATATCCACGCGTCTCCGTTCCGCTGCTGGCATTTGATCCTGCACCTACGACATCGATTTCGAACCCCGATCTCAGATATTGGGAGATTTCCATGTCGGTATGCCTGATTGCCTGTCTGGACGTGGTCAGACAGTTGGCGGCAGGTTCAAAATCATGCATGCTCCCCAGGTGACGCTGATCCAAACGGTGGGCCTACGGAAGGTGTTCCGCAAGCCAGACAAGGGCCCGGGAATCCGCGGCTCTCTGCGGCACCTGGTGCAACGGAAGTTCTCCGACCACGTCGCGGTGGCCGGCATCGACCTGAACATCGCCGAGGGCGAGGCGGTGGCGTACGTCGGACCCAACGGAGCCGGCAAATCGACCACAGTGAAGATGCTCTCGGGGATCCTTGTGCCGACTTCCGGGCAGGTGTTCGTCGACGGGCTGGTGCCGCACCGCGCCCGGGTGGAGAACGCCCGCCGCGTCGGTGTCGTCTTCGGTCAGCGCACACAGCTGTGGTGGGATCTACCCGTCCGGGAGTCGCTGGAGCTGCTGCGGGACATGCACGGCGTGAAGGGCCCGCGCTACCAGGCCCGGCTGGAGCAGCTCGACAGCGTCCTCGGACTCGGCGAGCTGCTGCCGAAGACCGCCCGAAAACTGTCTCTGGGCCAGCGCATGCGAGCCGACCTCGCAGCGGCACTGATCCATGAACCCCGGGTCGTCTATCTGGACGAACCGACGATCGGCCTGGACATCTCCGTGAAGGATCGGGTGCGCTCCTTCGTCCGCCAGCTCGTCGCGGACGGCACGACGGTCCTGCTCACCACGCACGATCTCGCCGACATCGAGGAACTCTGCCAACGTATCGTGATCATCGATGCGGGCCGGGTGGTCTACGACGGCGACCTACAAACGGTCAAGGACCTGCATGTGCGGGAACGCACCATGTCCTTCGAGCTGGCGGAAGCCCTGACGGGAGTCGACCGTATCGCCGAGCGCCTGCCGGCGGCACAGGTCCAGCTGGGATCCAACGACCACGAGCTCACAGTGACCTTTGACCGCATCGCGCTCGGAGCGCGGGAGGTCCTGTCCGCCGTACTCGCGGAGGCGGAGATCGTCGACATGCACATCGACGAACCGGCCATCGAGACGGTCGTGCGCAAGGTCTACGCTGGGGAGCTGCGGGTCGGGGCCGGCAACGCCCCAGCCGCGGAGTCCACTTCATGACGTCCGCGACGGTCCCGGCCGCCGCGCCGCTACCAGCCGACACCCGGATGCGCCGCTTGCGGGCCTACCGGCGGATGGCCCGCACGGCGTTGCGCAGCCTGATGGCCTACCAGACGAGTTTCCTGTTCGGCATGTTGGCCTCGGCCTTCGCGGCGCTGTCCATGTTGTACCTGTGGCGCTCGGTGCTGTCCTCCGGCAGCCGGCACGGGTTCGACTGGCCGCAGATGAAGGCGTACCTGCTGGTGGCCTTCGTGGCCGGTTCGCTGGTGTCCAGCTACACGGACTACCGCATGGCCAACCGCATCCGGCAGGGCGACGTGGCGCTGGATCTGGTCCGTCCCGTCGACTACCAGTGGGGACGCTTCGCCGAGAGCCTGGGCTTCGTCGTCTACGAGGCCGGCACAGCGGTCGCCGTGGCTCTGGTGGCCGCCCTGATCTTCGGTGGCGTACCGCTGCCCGACCCGCACACCTGGGGCCTGTTCGTCGTATCCGCCCTGCTGGTTTTCCCGCTGAGGTTCGGGATCGTGTACGTAAGCGGCCTGCTGGTCTTCTGGACACAGAACTACGTCGGCGTACAGGCCGCCAGGATCGCGTTGATCACGCTGTTCTCCGGGGCACTCGTACCGCTGGTCTTCCTGCCCGAGTGGATGCGGGTCGCCAGCGCGTACCTGCCGTTCGCCGGCATGGCCTCGACCCCGGCGCTGCTGTACAGCGGGGGGCTGCACGGCAGCGCCGCGACCACCGCGGTGGCGGTTCAGGGCGTCTGGTCGGTGGTCCTGTGGTGGTTGGCGCGGGCCATGTGGGCCGGCGCGTGTCGAAAGCTGACGGTGCACGGTGGCTGAGCTGAGACGGAAACTGTGGTTGTACCGCCGGCTGCTGGGCGCCCACGTGCGGGCCACCCTGGAGTACGAAGCTGACTTCTGGATCATGAGTCTGTCCGCCGTGCTGGTGCAGGGCATCGGAGTGGTGTTCCTCTGGGCGATCTTCCGCAGCATCCCACGGATCAACGGATGGCAGTTCTGGGATGTCGTGCTCATCTACGCGCTCGTCGTCGTCGCGGAAGGTCTGAGCGTGCTCTTCGCTCAGGGCGCCTGGACGATGGCGGTCACCGTCAACCTGGGCCAACTGGACGCGTTGCTGGTGCGACCGTACCCACCGGTGCTCCAGGTACTCGGCTCTCAGGTCGGCATGAACGGCCTGGGCAACCTCGTCCTCGGCGGCGCTCTGCTGTTCGCGGCGACAAGTCACGTCGATGTCGTGTGGAATGCCGGCCGCCTCGCGCTGACGGTGCTACTGGTGATCTCAGCCGCCGGCGTCAAGGTCGGGCTGAACCTGCTCACCAACTGCGCGGCCTTCTGGTTGCGCTCGCCGTACTCCATGTTCGCGTTCTCGATGCACTCACTCGGTGAACTCGCCCGCTTCCCCATCACCATCTACGGCCTGGTCGTGCGGATCGCCATCACCGCGGTGCTGCCGTACGCCTTCATGAGCTACTTCCCCGCTGCCGCCGTCCTCTCCGCTGGAACAGCCCGCTGGCTCGGACTCCTGACGCCAGCCGTCGCCGTCTACTGTCTCTGGCTCGGCGTAGCCGTCTTCCGGCACGGGCTCTCGCGCTACGAGAGTTCTGGTAACTGACCCTGCCGCGCTGATCCGCGCGCTGAATCTGTCGGAGGTGCCGATGAGCCTCGTCGAGGCGATGCGCCTTGTTGTTCCGAGCCCGCCTGAGCATCGGGTGTGGTCCAGCGAGGCTCAGGCTCTTGACGTTCTGCGCTGCCCCCAGGAGCAGCTCGATCAGCTCGTCGCCGCCGGGCTGTTCCGCGACGGGGGACGGTACGACAACTACGACCTGTGGAATCTGGGTTTGTTCAGTGGTTCCGGCCGTACCCGGCCCGAGCGGGAAATGGTGTTCTTCGGCCGGATCCTGAAGTCGTTCCGGGCGGACTGGATCACCTCGCGAAGCTACGAAATCACCGGCTGGGCCGAATGCCCTCGCGCGCAGGACTGCCCGACACCTGAGTGGACCGTGCCCGCCCTACCCGACGTACGGTGGGAGAGCGAGGAAATCCAACCCGGCAGAGCACAGTGGCGCGGGTACGTCGAGTCCAGCGGACACAGCGCGACCGTGCTGGACCCGCGCATCCGGGATGCCTGGGAACGTCTCACCACCGGGTACCGCTTTCACTTCACGCCGCCCAGCTTGTCGCCCGACGTCGCCAGTACCCTGCGTCGGAAGGTCGGCGACTGTGACGCGCTCTGTCGCGTGCTGATGCGCGATCTGCTCGACCTCGGCATACCGACCGAACTGGAGCCGGGGTACATCTTCGGCGGCTCCCGGCTGCGCCGCCACTCCTGGCTGCGGGTCATCGACTCCGACGGCGAGTCCAAGGTCCTCGACCCCTCGATGGCACTGCTGGCCGAGATGTTCTTCACCCCCCAGTACCGGGCATTTTGTTACGGGTCAATCACCAACCGGGTCATCCGGCGGGCGAGCTTCGAAGCGGCGTTCGCGCCGCATCCGTGCACCGACGGCGTCAAACGGCTGCGGTACGAGTTCGTCCTCCGGCCGATCCGTTCGCGCGAGGAGTCACAGCCGTCGACCGGCGCGGCGACACCGCACGGACTGGCCTGAGATGGACGTGCACGCGGGGGCCGCGGCCCCGACTGCGACCGACCATCCGGTCATCATCAGCGAAGGGCTCGCCCCGCTCACCAGGCAGGCACTCGCCGGCGACATCTTCGGACTCCGGCGTCGGGTTCCTCAGGGCGCGACGGTGGCCCTCGTCGGTCGGCGTTCCCGCCTGATCGCCGCGGCCATCGTCGCTCTCGAAGGCTGGGCCGCCCGCGTCGAACTCGCGGGTGAGCTGGATCGGGCAGTCATCTCGGCGCAGGCGGTGGTGCTCCGGGAGGACGAGATCGACGAGCCAGCCTCCATCGGCACCGCCGGTGCGGACCCGCGGACGCGGGATGACGCGGGCGGGCGGCCGACGACCTGGCGCCTGTTCTCGTCGGGTACCACGGGGACGCCCACCCCAACGGACCACGCAATGGCCTCGCTGGCACGGCGGACCCAGCCAGCCGACCGCCGGCCCGCCGGTCACGAGCACCGGCGGTGGGGACTGTTGTATCCGCCGGCACGAATGGCGGGAATCCAGGTTCTCCTCCAGGCGGTTCACGGCGGTGACAGCGTCGTGGACGCCGGCGACTCCGCCAACCTCGATGAGCGCATCGAGCGGTTCGCCCGGTCGGGAGTCAACGCCCTGTCCGCGACTCCGACCATGTGGCGGATGATCCTGCGCAGCCGCGCCTGCGACGACCTCTCGCTGCGGCAGGTCACCCTGGGCGGCGAGGCGGCCACCCAGCGCATGTCTACGCATCCACCGAGGCCAGCGCCGCCTTCTCGGTCGGCGACGGCCGGGAGGGATTCCCCCGGGACTTCCTGGACACGGCCCCCGACGGTGTGGCGCTGGATATCCGGGACGGGATTCTCTTCGTCCACGCCCCGGGCAGCAGCGTGGCCACACCGGACGGTTTCGTCTGCACGGGCGACCTGGTCGAGATCCGTGGCGATCGCGTGTATTTCCTGGGCCGCGCGTCGGGTCTGGTCAACGTCGGTGGAGACAAGGTCTCGCCGGAACGGGTGGAGGAAGTGCTGCGCAGGCATCCAGCCGTCCACGACTGCGTCGTGATCCCCCGGCGCAACCCGATCACGGGATGGATCCTGACGTGCGAGGTCGTGCTGTCCCCGGCCGGCGCAGACCTTGACACCGCCGGCCTGCAGGCGACCCTACGGTCCTTTGTCGCCGGGCAGCTGCCGCGATCACATACCCCGGCCCGGATCACCGTGGTTTCCGGGTTGTCTTTGTCGCCGACGGGAAAGGCCAGCAGAGCGTGAGCGGTCCGACACCCCTTACCGAACTGCCGTGCGCGGTGGTAACCGGGACAAGCAGCGGCCTGGGACGCGCGGTCGCCCGCCGACTGGAGCACGACGGGTACCGGGTCGTCGGAATCGCCCGTCGGGAGGTCACGCCGAGCGAGGTCGGCCCGAACTACGCACACGTCTGCGCCGACCTCGGCGATCTGGATGCGCTGCACGCGCTGGCCCGGGAGATCGTGCGGGCGTACGGCGCGCCCTATGCCCTCGTGAACAATGCCGCTCGTGGCGTCGACGGGCTCCTGCCCATCCAGCCGGACCCGGCGATCCGACAGGCGATCGACCTCAACCTGGTGTCACCGTTGCTGCTGACCAAGTACCTCGTCCGTTCGATGATCTCGGAGAGGCGCGGCCGCGTCGTCAACGTCTCCTCGATCGTCGCCTCCACCGGCTTCCGCGGACTGGCCGTCTACGCGGCGGGAAAGGCCGGCCTGGAGGGATTCACCCGCTCGCTGGCCCGGGAGGTGGGGCGTCGGGGCGTCACGGTCAATGCCGTGGCCCCGGGCTTCCTCGACACCGAGATGACCGGGGCGTTGGAGCCGGAAAGCCTGGAACGCATCAGGGCTCGCAGTCCGATCGGCCGGTTCGCCAGTGTCGACGAAGTAGCCGCCGCAGTCGCCTACCTGCTGTCACCCCAGGCAGCCGGCGTCACGGGAACGGTGCTGACCGTCGACGGCGGTTCTACGGCGTGATCGCTGCGGCCGAAACCTGCCGGTTCAACCCACTCACTGGAAGGTAACAAGATGCTCGAACGAAACCACATAGAGGAGGTCGTCCTTCGCGAGGTCGTCAAGCTCCTCGACGAGGAGAGTAGCCAGAAGGTCGAGGTCACCGTCCAGAGCGGACTCGTCGAAAGCGGCATGGACAGTCTCGCCTTCGCTGTCCTTGTCACGCGACTGGAAGAGTCGCTGGGGTTCGACCCGTTCCTCGCGCTCGAGGACGAAATCTTCCCGAGGACCGTGACCGAGCTGGTCGACGTGTACGCCAACAACCAGCCGGAAAACGTCTCTCCGTAAGCGCGAGGAGGCCCGCGGCCGCCGGAGAGCTCCCGGGGCCCGGGTGACGATCCACACCGTCGACCCACAACCCGCGCCGTCCACGGCGGACTTGTCGCGGCGCCGACAGCCGGACGCGGGCCACCGAGTCTGGACGCGACAAGACGGGACCACAGCATATCAACGCCGAGGGAGACAGCTCATGCGCGTGAAGAAGCTCAACCTTCTGGATGAGGGTAGCTGGGCCCTGATGATAGAAGAGAGCAACGTCAGAGCCCTGCAGAAGTATCACGGATCGATGGCGCGGCTGGACATCGACTACTACGTGTCCATAGGGACCAACAGATACTACAAGGGCTACTTCGAAGAAGCAGGGTTGACCCGCGTCCGGGAAGGCATCGTACGGTTCCTGTTGGACGACGCCACGTACACCCGATGCGTCGCGCAGATACACGAGGTCCTGAAACGCCTGCGGCACTCGGATGAATCGTTCGCCACGCTCGGGCCACTCGAGCAGTTCCAACTGTACTGCGACTTGTTGTGTGACTACATCGCGTACTACAACTCCGTCATAACGGATACGTTCTACCTGAACGTCTTCGACCTCGTCGACTCGGAACTGCCCGACGACATGCGCTTCGCGACCAAGGCGATAAAGGATTCTCTGTTCGCGACCAACAACAATGATCTGCTGACGCACGCGCAGACGGTGGACATGCTGGCCCTCTCCCAGCAGTACCTGGATGGCCGGAGCGTAGCCGGGGACATCGAACGGTTCGTCGAGAGGTACCGATCGACAACCATCTCGTCGAGCAGTCCGAACGGCATCACAGCGAGCGAGGTTAAAGATCACCTCCGGCAGCAGACCGCGAGCAGCGTGCGGTTGGAACAAGCCTTCCTGGACAACCTGCACTTCAGGTACAGCAACTCCGAGGCCTGGAGCGAACGGACGGCCGCGGCGATTGATCTGAGCGCCACGACAAAGATGCTCATCAGGCATACGGGGGAACTGTCGTATCTGAAGATCAAGATGCGGGAGGAGTTCCAGAAGTTCAAGGTCGCGACACGAAGCCGCTTCCTGAATGAACTCATCAGCAGGATCGGTAAGCAGCAGTTCGACTACATGCGGATGGAGGAGATCGCCGACTTCATTCGAGACGGGAGCAGAGTCCCCGACGCCGTGCTCGCACAACGACGCAAGCTGGCCGTATTCGAACTGAGCGAGGATCGTGTCCGCCTCCTGGACGAAGTTCCCCAGGACATTGCGATCGAGGGTGGCCGGGACCCGTCCCGGCACGGGCTGTCCGGAGACGTCCTGATCGGCACCGGCTCGAAGAGCTACCGGGTCAAGAAGGTTGAGCAGCACGAAGAGGGCCTCAGCAGCTTCGACGAGTTCATCGGAACCGTCGATGCCAAAGAGGATGTCGCCGTCATCACCAACGTCCTCCGACCCCACCTGGTACCGAAGCTCAGGAAGTTCGGTGCGTTGATCACCCAGTACGGCGGCTACACCTCGCACGCTTCGGTGCTGTGCCGTGAACTCGGGATCAACAGCATGATCAGCGTGGACGGCCTGCTGGACGCCCTGGAGACGGGCGACCACATCGAGATTGACTTCGATCATGGGACCATACGGAAGGTCGACGCCAGCGCGTCGAAGTCGGCGGTGCCGGAAATCCTCGTCGACCTGAGCGGCGACGGGGGTTACACGAACAGGGAGGTCGGCACGAAGGCGGCGAATCTGATGAAGATCAATAAGACCGCGAGAATCGCCGAAGGTTTCGTCGTCACCAGTCAGGCGCTGAGAAGCATCGATGACCAGGGTATCCAGACGGCCATTCTGGAGAAACTCCCGTCCCTGAAGTGCGATCGGATCGTCATCCGATCGTCCCATGAAAGTGAGGACGGTAGCACGGGCTCCTACGCCGGCCTGTTCGAAAGCTACGTCGACGTGGACGCCGGCGACACGAACCAGGTCATTGAATTGATCCGGTCGGTATACCGCTCGCAGCGGACGGACTCGGTAGAGCAGTATGCCAGGGCGGAAGGAGATATGTCCGTCATCGTACAGGAAATGATCTCCGCAGACGTATCCGGCGTCATTCTGACAGCCAACCCGTTCAATGGATACGACTACATGCTGCTGGAGTACGTCGTCGGCGACCTGTGCTACCTGATGCAGGGGGACGTCACGCCGCTGATCTCATACGTCAGGAAGATCGACATTATCAATGACAGCGCGAACTACCGCGCGTACCCAGCGATTATCACGGAGCCCCTCGTCGGGCTTTTCAGGTCGTTGGCAAAGATCGCAGTGGACCTGGAGCGGCAGTTCGCCCGTAGGCTGCAGATCGAATGGGGGATAAGGAATGGAACGATCTACATATTCCAGGCCAGGCCGTACTAGGGCGCCGAAAGACATGGAGGAGCGATCGTGCTGACCATATATTCGATCCATCATGTACGGGCCGCTCGGAAAGGGGTCATCCTCGGGACGTCGGACGACCCGGTAGATCCCCCACTGCGCCCCCTCTTCAGGAACCAGACCCGGGAGCTGATCCTTCTGGTGACCGACCTGATCGCGAGGAACGGGGTGTCCGCGGCCGCGTACACATCCTCGATGCGACGCCAGAAGGAGACCTGCGAGGACCTGTTCGGCAACACGCCCATCCCCATCGTCGTCGACGAACGCCTCCGTCAGATCGACAACGGTCCGGTATATACCGGCATGAACTTCGATCTGGGCAAGCAGGACTACCTCGCCTTCATCGACAAACCGTTTCCCCAGGGCGAGTCCTTCAACGACTTCGCGGCAAGAATCCGCGAGTTCCTTGACGAGTTGTGCACGCGGCACGGGGACCATACGGTCATCACGGTTGGCTGGCGCCTGAGCCCCGCCATCTTCGCGCATGTCTGCCGTGGGGTCAGCCTGGAGAAAGCCATCACCGACAACGAAAACATCACCGGCCCGTTCACCTATGGGTGATCGGGTGCCATTTCGCGGTGGCGCGCACTGTCGCCGCGACTACGGGAGGGACACGACGTGAAGAAGTACATACTCTTCGATCATGACGGTGTTCTGGTGGACACCGAGCTGTGGTACTACAGAGCCGCAGAGCGTGCCCTGGCCGATATCGGCATCGCTTTGGACAAGGACCAGTACCTCCGGGACACGATCCAGGGCCTGGGCAGTTGGGTCCAGGCCAAGGCGGCCGGCGTCGACGAGCAGACCCTCAGCAGGGTGCGTGAGGTTCGCAACAGCTACTACCAGGAGTACCTCCGGACCGAAGCCATTGAGATCGAAGGCGTCGTCGAAACTCTTGCGGACCTGTCCACACACGTCCACATGGCCATCGTGACGACCGCGAAACGCACGGATTTCGACCTCATCCATGAGAAGCGCCAGATCCGGCAGTTCATGGACTTTGTTCTTGTCCGCGAGGACTACAAGCTGGCCAAACCGGACCCTGAACCGTACCTGACCGGCCTGCACCGTTTCGGGGCCGCCAAAGAAGAGACACTGGTCGTGGAGGATTCGCTCAGAGGGCTGAATTCGGCCGTGGCGGCCGGTATTGATTGCGCGATCGTCTACAACGAATTTTCGAAGGCACAGGACTTTTCGCAGGCCAGCTATCACATCGACACTCTGGCGGGACTGAAGGATATTGTCCTCAGCGTGACCTGAAGGGACGCCCACCAGCGTGCCCATGCTGTCGGGAAATCGGGCATGCCCGTCGGATGGCCGCCGGGGTCGTGGGCCGCCGGCCACGCCGCCGGGATGAGCCGGCTCCCGACGACGCCGAGCCTTCCATTCGACCGTCCCGCACACGCTAATCCCCGCACCGGATTCTTGTGTAATCACCTCGACTGAACAGACCTCCACCCGAACGGGCTCTGACGGTGAGCGCCAAGCCGTTAGGCTGCGGCACGGCTGCGCCACCAGCACCCATTCACAGGACTTCGGCAAGATAGGGATTTGGACCGAGGGCTGCCGCCCGCGATGATGTGGGCCGCAGTCCGATACCAGTCCGATAACCTTGCCGCCGCTGGCGCGAGGTGTATCTGACATCTGCGGCTCACCATCGCCGGATAGCCGGCGACATCCGGCCACCGCGCGCTCGCGGATCCGCAGGCGCCACCCCACCCGTGTGATGTCCGTAGTGGGCGGTACGGGTTGCAGTCAGGCACCAAGGGATGCGCGGCCGTCAGCTGCCCAGTCCGTTGTGGACAGGCGAGTCGGAGTGCCGATTCGCGCCCGCGGGCTGGCACCCGTACTTGACACCTAGCGTGTCTATGCCTAGGTTTCTGGGTATGGACCTGCGCGGACACCTGGATCTCCTCCTGCTGGCCACCCTGCACCAGCGCGGTCCGGCGCACGGATACGCGCTGATCACCGCGCTGAGAGAGACCTCGGGTGGCACCTTCGACCTGCCCGAGGGCACGGTCTACCCGGCCCTGCACCGCCTAGAGCGCGACGGTCTGGTGACCGGGTTCTGGGAAGAAGGGACCCCACGGCGGCGGCGCAGCTACGAGCTGACCCCGCAGGGCCGCGCGGCCCTGCAGCGCAAAAACCGGGAGTGGCGAGAGTTCGCCAAGGCAGTCCAGATGATCGTCGGCCGGGCACACCCCGAGCCGACCGGATGACGGGGAGTTCACCAGTGCCCGACGAGAACGACAGCGCGGACTTCGTGCCCGGCGGCCCCGTGGAGCGTTGGCTCGACGAAGTGTTCGACGGCCTGACTGGAACCGGGGCTGCCGGCCGGCGCGCGCTCATCGAGATCGAGGACCACCTGCGAGCCGCCGTGTCGGAAGAGAGGGGCCGCGGACTCGACCCGGCGGCGGCCGAGCGCGCGGCGGTGACCCGGTTCGGCTCGCCGACGAAAATCGCCCGCGACCTCCGCGCCGCCCACCGCGACCTGCTGCGTGCGGCGCTGACCGGCCTCTGGGCCCTGGCCGGGGCGGCTCTGTTGTCGTACGGACTCGCCACCACGGTGGCCGTGGCTTCAGCGGCAGTCTTGCAGGGAGGCCTCGGCAACAGGCCATGCGTCTTCATGCGCGGGGCACTCTTCCCGCACGGGGCCACCGGGTGCCACAACAGCATCGACGTGACGCCGGTGGGGATCCTTGGCCTGGAACTGTTTGGCCTCGGCGCGCTGGTCACGGTGGCGCTGGCGCTGACCCGTCGGCGCACCGCGATGCGTACCGCCCGCTGGCAGCCCGGCAGGCGCGCCCTGGTCACCGCGGAGGTGTTGTTCGTCCTCGCCGGCACCGTCGTCACGTTCGGAACGACGTGGTTGCGGCAGCTCCCGTGGCCGGTGGCGACCACGGTCGCGGAAGCTGTGTCGGTGGCGGCGGTCGCGATCACCGTCTGGCTCGGCCGCTTGCGGCAACGGCCGGTACCGGCGCCCGAGTGACCGCCCGCCGGGCGTGCCGGCCCACTCCGCATCGCCCGGCGTCAGCGCAGAAATCGATCGATTGCTGCTGGAACCAACTGCCGGCCGGTATGTGTTCCACGACCTCATCCGCGACCACGCCGCCAGTGTCAGCGCTAGCGAAACTGAGCCGGCCCGGCGGGCGGCAGTTGTTCGGCTGCTGGACTACTACCAGCACACTGCTGCCACGGCAGCAGCCGTGGTCTACCCATACGAGCGCGAGTACCAGCCCCACGTGCCGGCCCCAACGACGGCGGTCCCCGACCTACCCGACGAGAACCAAGCGTCCGGGTGGATCAACCGTGAACTGGGCAACCTGCTCGCCGCTGCACACCATGCCGCCGACCAGGGCAACGCCGAACATACCCTGCACCTGTCGGCCATCCTGTCCCGACACTTGCACGTCGGTCGCTACGACCGCGACGCCGAAGCCCTCCATAACCGAGCCCTGGCCATCGCCCGCGGCGACGGCAACAAAGCCGCCGAGACGCAGGCCCTGAACAGCCTCGGCGACACTCACCGAGAAGGATACCGACACCAGATCGACCTGGCCGGCGACCTCTACCAACAGGCTCTGGAGACCACACGCAGCCTCGGCGACCGCCGCGGCGAGCTAAGGGCTCTGTACGGCCTCTCCATCGTCCACGGCCGGCAGGGCCGGTATGAGCGGAGCAACGCCCACCTCCAACAGGCGCTCGACATCGCCCGCGCCATCGGCGACCGCCTGGGCGAGTCGAACGTGCTGGACGCCTTCGGCGAACTCCGTCGAATAGACGGCCAGTACAAGCAGGCGTCCGACCTGCACCTGCAAGCCCTCGAACTGGCCCGCGCCATCGGCGATCGGTTGGGCGAGCGGTACGCGCTGACCAACCTCGGCGACAATCACCGACTGCAGGGCCGCTACCAGGCTGCCGGCGACTACTATCAGCAAGCCCTCAATCTCACACGCCGGACCGGCGACCTGTACGGCGAGCAAGCCGCGCTCGCTGGCATCGCTGCCACCCGCGTGCAGCAGGGCCAATACGAGCAGGCGAGCGTCCTCAACCAGCAGTGCCTGGCCTCCGCCCGTGCCATCGGTAACCGCAGGGGCGAACTGTTCACCCTCATCCGTCTCGGCGAGGTCCGCCGACTGCAGGGCCGGTATGAGGCAGCCGGCGACTACCTCCAGCAGGCACGCGGCATCGCGCGCGCGATGCGTGACAGTGATCCCCAGTCAGAGGCACTCATTGTGCTGGGCCGCCTCCATCGCGACACCGGGCACCTACAGAGCGCACTCGCCTGCCACCGCGAGGCGCTGGACCTGATAACTGGGCCCCGGTATCCCCACGGCCGGGCCCGCGCCCACGATGGCCTCGGCCATACCCATCGTGCCCTCCACCAGCACGACCAGGCCCGCCACCATTGGCAGCAAGCACTGGATATCCTCGCCAAGGCCGACGTCGACCAATTTCTGGACGCGGAGGTCTCCACCGCCGCCATCCGGAAACACCTCAAGGACCTCGTCCCCGACCAGGAATCCCGATCTACCTAGCAGGGTTGCGGTCCGGCCAGGATGGCGATGATGCGTTGCGCGGTCCGGGCCGGGATGCCCAGGCGTCGGCCAGCTCGACGCCCAGCTCACGCGGTGGTTGGCCCTTGGTACTCCGGATGTTATCGATAACAGCGCTTTCGTCACGAGGCGGACCCTGGCGGGTGGAAGTGGTCGTGCACCGTGGCGCGAGCCGGGCCGGTGGGGAAACTTTCACTGGTGCGCAGACCGGGACTGGCCCCTGGAGTGGGTCGTCGCATCTCGTGGACCGGAGTTCCTTGACCGGGCTGAAGTTAACGGTAACATCGATATTCATAAGAACTTCGATGAAGAGACCATGGACGTAGCGAGGTGGCATGAGGTCAAGGCGCAGATCCGTCTGGGGATCATCTCCGTCGCCGCGAACGTCGTTGCGGCCACGGCCGGAGTGGCGCTGAGTGGCGGCCTCGCCGGAACCGCATCTGCGGCAAGCTGCGGCGCAGTCGCGGCCACGGCGACGGCCGGATGCGGCAGAGCCCCACGCTCACCATGGGCAAAGCACTTGATACAGAACAGCGGGGCAGAACCACACCGACGTCCTGAATGTCCTCAGGCACTACAGCGACATTTGTCTGTACCGGTTGATTCTCGTCCTGCACTGGCTGAACGGCGCTACCAACGACGCCTCGGCCGAGATCTGGAGGTGTTTCAGCCAGTTCCAGGCGACTGCACCCCCGACCACGGCCCACCCTCTTCAGGTGCTGGGCGGTTCGTTCGGGCACCGGCAGATTCGTAGGGGAAAGTTGTCAACGGCGACGCTGACGAAAGTCGATAATACGGGAGATCGCCACTGGAACCACGGTCAATCCGCTGGCGGCACAGGAGACCGGCGCCGATCGGCCCAGTGCGATTCAACGGCGCGGATCAGCGCCAAGAGCCAGGAGGGCGAAACATGACGCAACCTGAGAATGAGCCGGTGAGCGGTCAGCCGAGATCGCTCAGCCGGAGAACCGTCCTGACGGCCATGGGGGCCGTACCGGTCCTCACGGTCGCGGCGTCGATCGTGTACGCCACGAACGCCGAGGCCGCGACGGCGAACATCGATCCGTCGGCGCAGCGGCAGGCGATACGAGGCTTCGGCGGTATGTCCCACTCGGCCTGGATCGGCGACCTGACGGCTGCACAGCGGGACACCGCATTCGGCACCGGCGATGGCCACTTGGGGTTCTCCGTACTGAGGATCCCCGTCAACGAGAACCAGTCGGATTGGAGCCGCGACCTGGCGACAGCGCAGCGGGCGGTCGCGCTCGGGGCGACCGTCTTCGCGTCGCCGTGGAACCCGCCTGCCAGCATGGTCGAAACCTTCACCCGCGGCAGCCAGACCGACGCGAAGCGCCTCAAGTACAGCTCGTACGGCGCCTATGCCCAGCACCTGAACGACTTCACCACGTACATGCGCAACAACGGAGTGAACCTGTACGGGATATCAGTGCAGAACGAGCCCGACTATGCCTATACATGGACCTGGTGGACGGCCACCGAAATAGTCAATTTCCTGCGGGCGAACGCCGGCTCGATCGGCACCAGGGTCATCGCGCCAGAGTCCTTCCAATACGTGAAGTCCATGTCGGACCCGATCCTCGACGACGCCACGGCGCTCGCCAACGTCGACATCATCGGGGCTCACCTCTACGGCACCCCGTACGCGAACTTCCCCTACCCCCTCTTCAAGCAGAAGGGCGCGGGCAAAGAACTCTGGATGACGGAGGTCTACTACCCTAACAGCACAGATTCGGGGGACGCCTGGCCCGAGGCGCTCGACGTGGGGGAGCACATTCACCACGCTATGGTGGACGCCGAGTTCCAGACGTATGTCTGGTGGTATATCCGACGCAGCTACGGCCCCATGCGGGAGGACGGGCAGATCAGCAAGCGTGGCGCCATCATGGCACAATTCGCCAGGTTCGTTCGCCCCGGATATGTGCGGATCGACGCGACAGCGAATCCGGCGCCGAACGTCTACGTCTCGGCGTACCGGGGCGGCGACACGGTCGTCATCGTCGCCGTCAACAAGAATACGTCGTCGGTAAGCCAGCAGTTCACGCTAGCGAACACTGCCGCGTCCGGCGGAGTCTCAAGCTGGCTGACCGACGGGAGTAGGAACGTCGCGGCCCAGAGTGCACTCAGCATGTCGAACGGCTCCCTCACCGTCTCACTTCCTGCTCAAAGCGTGATGACCTTCGTGGCCAGCGTGAGCGGCACCTCGTCGCCCAGCCCGTCCGCCAGCCCGTCTGCCAGCCCGTCTGCCAGCCCGTCGCCCACCGCCACACCTCCTCCTACCCCCACTGGCGGCACGGGACCCAGGGTCACCTACACCATGAACACCTGGAACTCCGGCTTCACGGCCAGCATCAGCATCACTAACACCGGTACCTCGACGATCAACGGCTGGACGCTCGTATTCACCCTGCCCTCGGGCCAGACCATCACCTCGGGCTGGAACGCCACCTACTCACCCTCCAGCGGCCGGATCAGTGCCAGCAACGTGAGTTACAACGGCACGCTCGCCCCCGGGGCCACTGTCGACATCGGCTTCCAGGCCACCCACACAGGTAACACCGCCGAACCGAGCGCCTTCACCCTCAACGGCATCCCCTGCACCGTGGCCTGACCGGCCAGTGAAGCGGCCCCCGGAAGCCCGACAAGTGACGAGTGAACAGGTGCGGCCCTCCCATGATGGAGGGCCGCATTTTGGCTCCTGTTGCGCGAGCGGGGTGGCAGGTCTCGGACAACACAATCGCGCTGCTCATAGCCGAATGGGCTACCGCGGAATGTGGCGGGGCTTGCCCAGCGCAGATCGACCGCCGCCCGAAACACCGGTAGTACGAGCTCGTCGTGGGATCGCTGATGCCACGCCGGGCCAGCACCCAGCCGTGCCGGCCGTGGGGCAACTCGCGCCGGATCCGCAGCCTGGGTCAGTCGTAGCGTCGGGGGCCGTGCGCCCCGTCCCCACACGACAACCTCGCCACGCCCCGGCCGGCACCCGGGCGACCAACTCGTCGACCCTGGTGGTGGTCAACAGCCCGGAGGCGACCTGCTCGTCGCAGCGGGTCGCCATCACGTAGGAGATGTCCTACTCCGGCAACCAGTCCCGCAGGCCCGGGTTCTGCCCGTACGCCTCGTCCGCGGTGAACCAGGAAAACGGCACCCCGGCCGTCAGGGCGCGTTCCAGCATCATCCGCGCCTGCTGCGGCTTGGACGCGAACTCCACCCCATCCCCAATCGCCGCCCTACGGCACCGCGGCCGGTCGCCTGTCCACGACACCGGCAGGTACAACTCCCGGTCGATCAGCGCCCGACCCTTCACGGTGGCGTAGGCCAGGAACACCCCGATCTGGCAATTGTCCGTACGACCCAGCGTGCCCAAATACTGCCGCTGAACCCCCGCCGAGTCTCGGCCCTTCTTCGCGAAACCCGTCTCGTCCGCGATCAGCACCCCGTCCGGGTCGCCAATACGTTCCACCACGTAATCACGCACGTCGTCGCGCACCAGGCCCGCATCCGAGCACGGGCTGCACAGCAACGCCTGCATACCATCCGGACAACCATCACCGGCCTGCTCAGCAAGGGTCCACCCGTTACGCCGCTCCAACGGGGCCATCAACCCCCGCACGTAAGCGAACGCCCGCTGACGCGGCTCCACCCGCGAGAACCGGCCCGCAACCCGCGCGAACAGGTCGTCAAGCTCGTCGTCCCACGACTCGACCAGCGCGACACTGACCACAATGGACCTTAGCGCAGCAACCTACATAATCTCAAAACGCCGTTGCAGTATTTCCATCCTGGACACGTTCTGGACCCTCGCGGCCGAGTCAACCACCAACCTTGCGCGCGCGCCCGGACCAGTAGCGGTCTCTGATCTCGCGACGTGCGATCTTGCCGGTGCTGGCGGTGGGCAACGCATCCGTTATCTCGACGTACAGCGGTTTCTTGTAGCCGGCGAGCCGCTCGCGGCAGGCGGCGACCACATTCGCCTCAGACAGCGGCTGACCGTGCTCGGGTACCACCACGGCGGCCACCGCCTCGCCCCACCGCTCGTGCGGCACTCCGAACACGACCACCTCGCGTACCGCCGGCAACTCCGCGATGGCACGCTCCACTTCGGAGGGATAAACATTGAGGCCCCCGGTGACGATGACATCCCGGATCCGATCGACGAGGTGGAGGTAGCCGTCGTCGTCGAACCGGCCGATGTCGCCCGATCTGAACCAGCCGTCGGCGTCGAGGACCTCCAAGGTCGCATCCGGGCGTCCCCAGTAACCGGGCAGTACGCATGCGCCGCGGATGCGCACCTCTCCGGTGTCGCCGGTCGGCACCGGCCGCCCGGCAGCGTCGGTGACCAACACCTCCACCTCAGGGGTGGGACGACCGGCCGAGGCGAGCCGCGCGGGCTGGGCGCGAAGCGCGTGGTCGCGGGCATTCAGCACGGTCACCGGCACCAACGCCTCGCTGAGGCCGTAGCATTGATAGAGCACGTCGCCGAAAACCTCGTGCGCTCGGGCGGCGGCCGGTGCGGAGATGGCCGACCCACCGTACACGACCGCACGCAGGCTGGTCAGGTCTGGTGAATCGGCGGTGGCCCACACGGTGAGATCCTTGAGTATCGTCGGCACCGCCGGCAGCACGGTGATCCGGTGCCGGGCGACCGCGGCCAGCGCCGCGGCCGGATCGGCCCGGCGCAGCGGTACGACGGCGCCGCCGCGGAAGGTCACGGCTGAGCCCACCGAGCCGCCGAAGTGGCTCATTGGCGCCGCATGCAGCACCACGTCGCCGGGGCCGAGCGGCGGCAGTTCCGCCCAGAGCCCGCGGACCATCGCGAGCCAACCGCGGTGCGTTACGATCGCACCCTTGGGATCGCCCGTGGTCCCCGAGGTGTACATCAGGGCAGCGACGTCGTCCTCACCGGGCGCTGGCAGATCGGGATCGTGCTCGGGGGCACCGGGCCCGACGAGCGCGGCCAATCCGCCGGGTGCGCCGTTTCCATCTGGAGTGATCACCAACGCAGCGGTGTCGGCCCGTACGACCTCGCTCGCAGCGGCCTCACAAATCACCGTTGTCGCCGCGCAGTCACGCGCGATGCCGGCGATCTCTCGGCCGTGCAGCCGGCTCGACAGCGCCACCCGGACCAACCCCGTCAGGAACAGCGCGTGCTCCACGACTAGCATCTCGGGCCGGTTCTCCAGTGCCAGCACCACCCGGTCGCCGGGCACCAGGCCGAGACCCAGCAGCCGGTACGCGGTGCGCCGGGCCGCCCGGCCCAGCTCGTCGAAGCTGAGCCAGGCCGTACCGTCGAACAGCGCGGGACAGTTGGCGTAGCGGCTATGGACCCGACGGGTCAGCTCCGCCAGGGTCGCCACTACCCCGCCTCCGGTTTCGCACCGTCGCGCCGGATCCACAGCTCGGCCAGGCGGGCGGCGACGCCAACGGCCGCCTCGCGGCGGCCGACCAGGGTGTGCAGCAGTTCCCCGCCGCGCTGCTGGTAGACCGGGTAGCCGGCGTCGCGCCCACGCACGAAGGCACGGTCGAGAGTGCCCAGAGTGGCGCCGAAGAAATCGGAGGTGAGCTCGTTGACGGCGGTATCGGTCCAGGCGGCGCGGTGCCCGGGCTGGCCCCCGGCTCGCACATAATCACCACACTGAAAGGCGGCCGACACCACCATGGCCGCGAACCGGGCCGCCGCCGGCACGTCGCGACAGCGGGACGAGATGGCCAGCCCCACACCGCCCAGCATGCTGCCGTCCGGTGTGCCGTCCGGGCCGGGTGCGGCGGCGAACCGGACCAGGCGGGTGGCATACCCCGCGCGCGCGTAGTTGGAGTAACCGAAGAGCAGTGGCACGTAACGGATCGGGGCACCAGCTGCCATCTCGTCGAGGACCTGGATCGGATCCTGAGTCAGCGACACCGGATCCACCAGCTCCAGCAGCCGGTACAGCCGCTCGATCGCGGGGATCGCGACCTCGGCGAGGATCCCGCTGTCGGGCCACCAGCCGGGACGGCCGTCCGGGCGGGGCATCACGAGCTCCGGCTCGCTCTGCCGGGCGTACTGGTGGCACAGGGTCAGCCAGCTCGCCCACAGGTGCGTCGGGTTGGCCGGCAGCCGGGCGCCTGACGTATCAGGCAGGGCGGCCAGCAGCTCGAACACCCCGTCCCAGCTCGTCGGCGGCGGGCCGGGCAGCAGGCCCGGCCGGTACGCGCTAACCTGCGCCGCAGCGTCCATCGGCAGCGCCCACTGCCGGCCACCCCAGGTGTAGCTGCGGAAACTCGGTCCGACGCTTGAGGCGGCCTGCTCGGCGAGCACCTCGGCCGGAAGTACCTCGTCGAGCGGAACGAACGCGCCGGACTCGGCGGCCTGGCCGACGAAGGGGTGGTCGACGGCGATCAAGTCGTATCGGGCCGCCAGCTCGGCCACCGGTACATCCTCGAACTCGCGTAGCGACCGGGCGTCCCACCGGATGCTGAGGCCGGGCTGCTCGGCCGCCGCGCGCTGGGCGGCGGCCAACATCGGCAACAGGCCGCGCGGATGACTCCAGGTCATGCCCAGAAGCTGGATCACTGCTCTCCTCGCTGGCGCTGCCCGCCCGGGCGGGCTGGCTTCAATAGTGGTAGGGCTGCGGAGCGGCTCACCGGGGGCGAGGCGGCAGCGGCACGCCGCGGGCGCCCACCTCGATCCGCGTGAGGTGCCAGCGGCCGAGGTTCGCGGTGATGAGTGCGTCACCGAGGAACGCGACGTTGGTTGGGTGCGCCAGCACGTGCGCGGTCGCGTCGTGGGCGACCACCTCCACCGTCCTACCGTCAAGAGCGATCCGCAGCACCTGGCTCGGCTCGTAGCAGCCGACGTAGACCGACCCGTCGGCGCCGACGGCGAGCCCGTCGGGCAGCACGTCCGCCAACACCGCGAGGTCCCACTTCTGCCCGGCCGACCCGTCTGGCCGGACCTCGATCGCCGCCACCGCGTTGCGGAACGTCTCCGCGACGTAGAGGCGGGTGCCGTCCGGGCTGAACGCGAGGCCGTTGGCGAACCGGAACGGACCTGGATGCCAGAGCTCACCGGACCCGTCCGGCTCCAGCCGCACGATGCCAGGGCCGGTGGAGTCCATGTCCCAGCTATCCGACACGTAGAGCCGGCCGTCGGCGTCGAACGCGGGGTAGTTCGGCACCCGGAAGCGGTGGTCCGGGACACCTTCGGAGAACAGTTCCAACGCGCCGGTCGCGGTGGCCAGGCGGAACACCGCCGCGTGCTTGAGGTCGCACACGAACAGGTCGCCGGCCGCGTCGAACGCCATCCCCAGGCAGAAGCCGCCGGTGTTGGCGACCACGTCTCGGCTGCTGCCGTCCGGCGCAACCCGGTAGATCTGTCCGAGCTCGCCGCCGCACCAGATCGAGCCGTCGGGACCGATCGCCACGCCTTCCGGATGCGACAGGCGGGGATCCTCCACCTGGCCGTCGCACAGCACGCACATCGATGCCTGTCGTTTCATTCGCGCCCCCTCATCGTCCGCGAAAATGTGGTTGCCGCTTCTCCAGGAAGGCCGCCACGCCCTCCGCGGCGTCGGCCGTCGTGTACAGCTGCGAAAGCACCTGCTGCTCGACCGTCAGTCCGACGTCGAGCGGCATCTGCGTCCCGTCATCGATCAGCCGCTTTGCGGCCCTGACGGCGACCGGCGCCTTGGCCGCGATGGTGGCGCCCAGCTCATGTATGCGCGGCATCAGCTCGTCCGGGGCGTGGACCTCGGTCACCACGCCGAGGTCGCGCAGCTGCGCCGCCGGGTAGAATCGCGCGGTCAGGACGGCTTGCTTGGCGAAGCGCACGCCAGCCGCGCGGGCCAGCCGCTGAGTGCCCCCGCCGCCCGGCAACAGACCGAGATTGATCTCCGGGAGCCCGAACTTCGCACGCTCGGAGGCGATGATGAAGTCACAGCACAGCGCGGCCTCGAAGCCGCCGCCCAGCGCGTACCCGTTCACTGCCGCGATGGTCACCTGTGGCAGCGCCTCGAGCGCGCCGAACACCGAGCGGCTCAGCCGCTGGTAGGAGTCGAACGCGCTGCGGGTGACGCCGTGGTACTCACGGATGTCGGCGCCGGCGATGAAGCCCTTCCCGGTGCCGGTGAGGATGAGTACCCGTACCGACTCGTCGAAGTGCAACTCGGCGAAGTAGTCACCCAGGGCGAGCACCATGCCCCGGGACAGCGCACCCAGCGCCTCCTCCCGCTCTACGCGCAGCACGGCGACGCCGTCCGCGCGCTCCTCCACCAGGTTCTCGTGCACCCGGCGGACCGCCGTCATGACAGCGCCCCCGCCGCCTCCAGCGCCGCCAGCTCATCGGCGTCGAGGACCGCGCCGAGCACCTCGCGGGTGTGCTCCCCCACGGCCGGTGGACGGTGGCGCAGCCGCCATGGCGTCTCCGACAGCGTAATCGGGCACCCGATCAGCTCGATCTCGCCGCCCTTGGGGTGCTCGGTGGTGACCACGAGCGGGGACCCGTCGGCACGCAGCTCGTCGACCGCCTCCTTCATGGTGCGCACCGGCGCGGCCCACAGCCCGGCGGCGAGCAGCCGGTCGATCCATTCGGCCGAGGTGCGGGCCGGGGTCAGCCGGTCGATCCGTCGCTTGATCTCGTCGCGATCCGACCATGCACCGAGCTCGGCGAGCCCCGGGTCGTCGAAGACCTGTGCCACCACGGCGAGGGGTCCCATCGAGACAGCGATCCAGCCGTCCGCGGTCCGGTACATCCCGAACGGCGCGTCGAGCCAGGGCTGCGCGATGCCGGCCTCCGAACGCGCGAAGTCGATCCCGAGGTTCACCATCGCCGAGATCTCCTGGCATTGCACGGCGATGGTCGAGTGAAACAGGTCCACCTCGACGCGCTGGCCGATGCCGTGGCGTTCGCGGGCGATCAGTGCCGCCAGCACCCCGTTTGCCAGGGTGAGCGCACCTGTCGCGTCGCAGATCGAGGTGCCGGCCACGGCTGGCGGGTCGTCTGCGCTGCCGCCGTTGAAGGCCAGTCCGCTCGCGGCCTGGATCAGCAGGTCCTGGCCCGGCCGGTTCATCTTCGCGTACTTCGTACGCTGGCCCCAGCCCGAGCCGGAGCAGTAGATGATGTCCTCACGGACGGACCGGAAATCGTCGTAGCCGAGCCCCAGCCGGTCCATCACGCCCGGCCGGAAGTTCTCGACGACTACGTCGCAGGTCGCGCCGAGGCGCAGCAGCGCGTCCCGGACGCCGGGAGCTTTCAGGTCGACCGCCACTGAGCGCTTGTTGCGGTTCATGGCCAGGAACGCTGGCGAGTCGCCGTTGACGAGCTGGCCGGCGAAGGTCAGGCCGCGCTCCCACTCCCCCTCGCCCGGGCGCTCCACCTTGATGACATCGGCACCGAGATCGCCGAGCATCTGGGTCGCGAATGGGCCGAGCATCATCTGGGTGAAGTCGAGAACCCGGATGCCGTCTAGAGCCAGCGAGGCCGTGGCGGGGGGTTGATCGTACGATGCGGTCATCGAGCGGGCTCCTCGTGGCGGATGGGGTGGCTCGGGGTGGTGGTTGTGGCAAAGCGGGCGTCGCCGCGTCACCTGCCCACGGCGCCGGCACGGCAGGGGGCGTGGGCCGGTTTGACTCAGTCGACCCTGCCGGTGGGCCCGAGGATCGTCAGGCCACCGTCGGCCCGCAGGCACAGTCCGGTGACGAAGGACGCGTCGCTGGAGATGAGGAAAGCGGCAGCCGCAGCCACCTCCTCCGGCCGCCCGAACCGACCGAGCGCGTGGGATGAGTTCCAACTGGCGATCAGGCCCTCTGGGTCGGACGCGTTCTGGAAGATCTGCTCGTTCATGGGCGTCATGATGGTCCCCGGCGCGAGGCAGTTCACCCGGATGCCTTCGGGCCCGTACTCGACCGCCGCCTGCTGGGTCAGCGAGATGATCCCGCCTTTCGTGGCGGCATACCCGGCCCAGCCTGGAAAGCCGACCAGCGCCTGCACGCTCGCCATGTTGACGATCGCCCCGCCGCCCGCGGCCCGCAAGTGCGGGATCGCGTACTTCATGCCGAGCCACACGCCCTTGAGGTTGACCGCGATCACCCGGTCCCAGTCCTCTTCGGACAAATCGGCAGCACCGCCTGGGATGGCGACGCCGGCATTGTTGACGATCGCGTCCAGGTGCCCGAACCGCTGGGCGGTCGCGTTGATGAATCCGGCCACGTCGCTGGCCCGGGACACGTCGACCGCCGCGCCGTAGGCCTCCGGCCCGGCCTGACTCAGCTCGTCGGCGACCTGCACGGCCCCTTCGCCGTCGATGTCGGCGACGCCGACGTGCGCGCCCTCTTCGGTTAGCCGCCGTGCGATTGAACGTCCGATTCCGGTCGCCGCGCCGGTCACGACGCACACCTTCCCGGCCAACGTGGCCATGGCACCCTCCATCCGGTGGCGGACGTCCATCTCAAGTACGACGCTGGAACAGCCGCGATAAAACGGTTTACTGTATAGTCGGCTTTCAACCGCACTGTCAACAGCACCACAGGCGACCGACGGTGCGTTTCTGGTTAGGGAACCCAGTTGCTGGTGGTGCGCCCGGGACACCGGACCGTAGCGGGAAGGAAGCCCGAATGGCCACGATCAAGGATGTGGCGCAGCTTGCCGGTGTCACCCCGGCCGTCGTGTCCCGACTGCTCAGCGGCGACTCGAGGCTGCGGGTACGGCCCGAGACCCGGGCGCGGGTCGCGGCTGCGGTCGCCGAACTGGGCTACACGCCGAACCGGGCGGCCCGCGCTCTACGGCGGTCGCGGACCGGCGCTCTCGGCATGGCGTTGCGGCATCTGACCAGCCCGGTGTACGGCGAGATCTTCCGCGGGGCGGAAGAGGAGGCGAGCCGCGCCGACCATGTGCTCGTTGTCGCCGAACTCGACGCCCTCGCGGCCGACGACAGGGCGTTCCGGCGGTTCACGAGTGGAGGCGTGATCGACGGCGTGGTCATTCAGCGTGACGGCCTCGCCACCGACGAGGCCCTCACCGAGAACCTGTTGCTGGCCGACCTGCCCTTCGTCGTCGTCAACGAGCGGGTGCCGCCGCCGCTGTCCGGCGTGGCACTCGACGACACGCGCGCCGCGCGGATCGCGACCGCCCACCTCATCGCCCTCGGCCACATCGACATCGCGCACCTCGAGATCGGCGGCCCTACGACGCGTTCGGCCGACCGCCGTGCCGGATGGGAGCAGGCGATGCGGCACGCCGACCTCGATCCGCGGGCCGATTTCGCCGTCGAGGGCGGTGCGAGTCCGGAGACCGGCTACCGGGCGATGACCGAGCTGCTGGCGAGCGCTCGCCCGCCGTCGGGCATCGTAGCCGGCACCCTCCAGTCTGCGATCGGCGCTCTGACCTCGATCCGCCACGCGGGCCTGCGCGTTCCGGACGACATCTCCATCGTCGCCCACCACGACGCCTGGTTCGCCGAGCATGTCACGCCGCCCCTGACCGTCGTCCGCCTGCCACTACGCGAGCTCGGCCGCCGCGCCGTCCGGCTGCTGCTCGATCGCATCGAGGGGCAGCCGGCCCGCCAGGAGGTGGTGACGAGTCTGACCCCTGAGCTCGTCCACCGCGGCTCGACGGCCCTTCCTTCGAACCGTCTTAGAGTTGGAGGCGGCACGTGAACCTGTACGGAACGCCGTGCACCCGCGCGGATCTGACGTCCTTGCTGGGACGGATGGACCATTCCGCTTCTGTCACCGCGGTGATCGAGGACGAGGGCACAGCCCGGGGCGCACGGCGCATCCTCGTGCGCTCCGGCGACCTGGCCTTCGACCTGCACCCGGACCGGGCGATGGACATCGGTGCGTTCAGCTTCCAGGGCGTACCGCTGGCCTGGATCTCGCCCAGCGGCTTCGCCGCCCCGGGCTGCGTGACGAATCCATCATGGGGTGGCTGCGCTCGTTCGGTGGTGGCCTGGTGGCGACGTGCGGCCTGGACGCGTTCGGATCGCCCAGCCGGGACGCGGCCGAGGATTTCCCGCTGCACGGGCGTGTCGGACTGACCCCGGCTGAGCAGGTAGGTCACGATGCGCGGTGGACCGGGCCCGACACGTTCGAGATCGTGGTGACGGGCAAGGTCCGCCAGGCGCGGATGTTCGGGGAGAACCTGCTGCTGTGCCGGACGGTGCGGACGACGCTGGGCTCCTCCCGGGTCACCGTCACCGACGTGGTGAGCAACGAGGGGTCGCACGACCAGCCACACATGCTGCTCTACCACATCAACCTGGGCTGGCCGCTGCTCGACGCCGATGCCGAGCTCGACCTTCCGAGCCGGCGTTTCGTGCCCCGCGACGAGACGGCGGCAGCTGGCGCGGACTCCTGGAACCGGTTCGACGCACCGCGCGCGGGCTTCGCCGAGCAGGTGTTCACACACGAACTAGACAGCGGCGCCGAAACGGTGGAGGCGAAGCTGACGAACCGCAAGCTCGGCTTGTCACTGGCGGTGCGGTTCCGGCCGGCGGAGCTGCCGGCGCTGTTCCAGTGGAAGATGCTCGGCGCCGGGACCTACGTGCTCGGACTGGAGCCGGCGAACTGCTCGGTCATCGAGGGCCGGGCCACCGCGCGTGAGCGGGACCAGCTGCCCGTCCTGGTGCCCGGCGAAGCCCGCAGCTACACCCTGGAGTTCGAAGTCCGAGAGGTCTGAGGTTTCCCGCCGCACCCTCTTGACAAGCGCCGACCGGCCGCGCCATTATCCAGTAAATCGTTTGACCGGTCGGCCGCGCAGAGCGTGACGTCGGCCCTGGAGGATCATGCGAAGAGATCTCGGCTCATGGCACTCGCCGCCACTGCGGTAGCCGCTTGCTGGGGAAGCAGCAGTACTGCTGAGGCGGGAATCTGGGACCGCGTTGTTCGACGCCGCGTTCTGGCAACCCGGTCGTCGGGCCGCCGGCGCTGCGATGGCAGAGCGTCATCGATAGAGGCTGGTAGTCGGGTTGTCTCGGTCCCGTAGGTCGATGAGGGTGACCTGCCCAGGCCCGGCGACATCATTGCGTGCGGGCGTGGCCGCTCGACCCGGCGCGATCCTCGACCGGTCTGGGCCACCGGGGCATGACGTCGTGCGGATCACTTTGTGTTGCCTGGCGGTCCGGCGGGGCGGCGCAGCAGGCACGCGGCCACGACGATGATCCAGAAGAACCCGGTAAGAAGGGTCACCGCGGCACCGGGAACACGAGATGGGTGACCCGGTCGCCTTGGACGCAGACCGACGGGTTGCCGAGTAGGACGTCGTCGGAGGAGAGTTCGCCGAAGAAGGGCCGGTTTCCCGCGCCCATCACCACCGGCACCAGGTCGATGGCCACCTCGTCCAGCAGCCCCAGCTCCAGGCACTGCCGGGCGATGGTTCCCCCGGTGACGGCGACGACCTTGTCGCCGGCGAGTTCCTGGGCCCGTGCGATCGCGGCCTCCACCCCGTCGGTGACGAAGGAGAACGGCGCGTCGGGGTGGGCGTCGACCCAGTCCTTCGGGATTCGGTGCGTCACCACGACAACAGGGACGTCCAGGGTGTGCCGGCCCTGCCAGCCGTCCGTCACGTCGAATAGCGTCCGGCCGCAGACGAGCGCGCCCAGCGAGGACACCCACCGCCGCATGTGCTCCGAACTCTGCGGGGTGAGGTGGAGGGTGAAGTCTCCAGCCGGGGTCGGCATCGCGACCTCGCCGTTCTGCAGCCAGTCGAAGAGCCGGCCGATGGTGTTGTCCTGCTTGGCGATGTACCCGTCCAGAGACATGTTCGCCTGCGCCTGCACTGTGCCCATGGGGTGTGCCTTCTCAGGAGTGCTGGGGTCGGTAGATGTGGACGACGACGCCGCTGGGGAACGGCGTGGTCTCGACGAGGTCGAGGCGCCGTGGTTGCGGCAGTTGGCCGAACAGGGCCTGTCCGCGGCCCAGGGCCAGTGGCTGGACCAGTAGGCGGTACTCGTCGATCAGGTCGGCCGCGGCGAGCGCGCCGGCCAGCCGGCCACCACCCCAGACGATCACGTCCGGGCCGGGCTCGGCCTTGACGGCGGCGATATCGGTCGTCAGCTCGCCCCGCGCGACCCGGGTTTCGGGCCAGCTGGCCTCGGCGTCGCTGAGCGTCTTGGAGAACACGACCTTGGGGATGTCGTTCATCGGTGACGCGTACGGGTCGTCGGACTGCGGCCAGTAAGACGCCATTTCCTGGTACGTGATGCGACCCATGAGGTGGGCACCGGCCCGACTGATGCGGTCGAGCTTCCACTGCTTGAGTTCAGCGCCTTCGGGGACCGCGACCCCCGGGTGCTCACGGTCGCTGCCGACGAACCCGTCCAGCGACATCGACATGTACAGAATGACGTCTCGCATGAATGCTGCCTCTCATTGCTCGGTTCGGTTGCGGTTGCATCCGGATCGAAGGCGGGATGGCGTCCGCCGTTGGGGTTAGCAGACGACTCGGTGGATGCCGGTGTCGGCGTCAGTTGTCGGCTAGGACGCGGTAGGTGAGGTGCTGCGCGTACGCCGTCATCTCGGATTCGAGCAGTTCCAGCCGCACCTTGGCATCGCCGCGGAACAGCGCAGTACCGCCGCCGAGGATGAGGGGGGCCACATGGATGGTCAGCACGTCGACGAGACCAGCTTGGAGGAACTCGTAACATGTGCTCCCGCCACCCATGATGACCACGTCCTTGTCGCCCGCGGCGGCCTTCGCCTGCCGGAGTGCGCTGGCCGGCCCGTCGGTCACGAAGCGGAAGCCGCCGGCGAGCCGGACCTTCTCGGGCGCCTCGTGGGTCAGCACGAACACCGGCGGTGCCGCCGACTGGTCCTGGCGTGCGCCGTACCCCATCTCGTCCGACCAGCCGTGCGGGCCGTCGACGATGTCAAACAACCGCCGGCCCATGACTACCGCGCCGGTCCGCTTGAACGTCGTGGCCAGGATCTCCTGCTCCCGTGGTGTCTGGCTGAACACCCACGCGTGCAGTGCCTGACCGCCGACGCCGAGGCCGTGATCGAGGTCCACGCCGGGCGCGGTCACGTACCCGTCGAGCGACATCGTGATGTCCACGACCACCCGCCCCGGTCGCAGCAACTCGGCCAGCCGTTCCATCGAGTCGCGCACGCCGTTGTCCATGCCGGACGCGACCATCGCATCGCGTTCCTCGACCGAGCCGAACACGCTGCGCCTGGTCAGCCGGGTCCGACCGTCGATGTCCTCGAACCGCGCCGTTTCCAGGCTGACGCGTTCCGGCGTGCCCTCGTACTCGAAGGTCTGCACGATCAGCTTGTCCGGCACGATCGTGTGGAACACGCCGCGGAACCGGAATTCGCCCTCTCTACCGCGGTGCACGTAGCGGTAGCCGCCGCCGGTCCGCGCGTCGTGCTCGATCACCTCCATCTGCATGCCGCGTGGGCCAAGCCAGCGCGCCACCAGCTCCGGGTCGGTGTGCGCCCGGAACACCAGCTCCGGCGCAGCGTCGAACTCGCGCACGACGTCGATGTAGGGGGTGCCCGGCTGGGCGGTGATTGTCGTCGGGTTCATCTCTGCTGCTCCTTCAACGTGTCGAGGACGTCGTCGAGGCGCCGGTACTGCGACTCGACAGCCAGTCGGTAGGTGTCGATCCAGCTCGTCAGCGCCTCGAGCGCCGCCGGGTCCAGGCGACACGGCCGCCGCTGGCCGTCCCGGCTCCTGGTGATCAACCCGGCCGCCTCCAGCACCTGGATGTGCCGCGACACGGCCTGTTTGGTGATCGGGAACGGCTCGGCAAGCTCGTTGACCGTCGCCTCGCCCCGCGACAGTCGCGCGACCATGGCCCGCCGCACCGGGTCGCCCAACGCGGTGAACGCCCGGTCGAGCTGCCCGTCGTCCGTCTTGTCAATCGACATCTTTATCAACCTATCGCTTAATCAAGTACCTCGTTGAGAGTGGCATGTGAGGCTGATCCTGTCAAGGCAGGTCACGCGTGTCCGGACGCCGGACGTCGTCTTTCACGAGGCTGGCGTTAGGCCTCGTGGTCCCTGGCTGGGCATGGCGACCTTCGTCGACGTTGGGCGCCCGTGCCCTGATGCGCGAGGGGCAACCAGTCGGGTGGGTGAAGCAGCAGCGCAGGTCCAAAGATCAGTAGCGACGGCTTCCCGCCACGGGCACGGTGCTGCACACGGACGGCGACAAATCAGCCGACGAGATGGCGGGGACGACGACAAGTTCACATGAATGGACGGGGCACGTACCATCGCGACGTGGACCCCTGCTTCTTCATACAGGCTGTTGATCAAATCTAGTAACCTCTGGAAGGGTGAACATTCGCCGGTGCGGCGATACACCGCCCCACCGACAGCCCGAACAAGGATCGCGACGAAGGCAGTATGAAGCGCCCGTCGACATCCGGGCCCTCACCTGCTGATCGCCGGCGTTGGTGGGGGTCATCGCGCCACCGCCCGCACGCCCCGCGCCGCGGTGCCGCCCAGGCCCCGGGCGAGTCCGCGAGTCACCTGCTGCACCACGATGACCCGCACCACCGCACCCA
>JBDZVD010000247.1:0-3856 GCA_040255525.1 Micromonosporaceae bacterium
GGCCTCCCGCGCCCGCGGCCGGCCGCAGCCGGCGGGAGGCGGCCACAGACGGCGGGACGCGGCCACAGACGGCGGCACCGGTGCGCGCGGTGCCGGACGGGGGAATAGGGCCCTCTCCTCCGGGTATGGCCCATCGTGCGGACCCGCGGGAGGATCCGCCGGAACGGGTCGATCCGGAGCGCGCCTCCGGGGGGCGGCCGCGGGCGGAGGCCGCGGACGGGCGGCCACCCGGCCGGGCCGGCGGGCGGGCCGCACGCTTGATGACATTCGCATGAGGTGAGCGGGGGAGACATGGGTGGCATGGGGGAACGCGACACGGTGCTGCGCTCGATGCACGACACCGGGTTGGCGGCATGGTTCGGCGGCTCGTTGATGGGAGCGGTCGGGCTCAACGGGGCCGCGGGGAATATCAAGCGGCGCGACGAGCGGCTGGCGGTGGCGTCGGACGGCTGGCGGCGGTGGGCTCCGGTCAACCTGGCCGCGATCGGCACCCACCTCGCCGGCGCGTCCGCGCTGCTGGTCAACGAGCGCAACCGGGTGGCCGCGCAGCGCGGGGTACTGGCGATGAGCGCGGCCAAGACCGGCCTCACGCTCGCCGCGTTGGGCGCCACCGCGTACGCCGGCGCGCTGGGCAAGAAGCTGGGCAGCGCCGGTGAGGTTCCCGCGGAGGGCCCGACCCAGTCGGAGGCCAGCACGCCGCCCGGCGTGGGTGCGATCCAGCGGCGGCAGCGGGTGGTCCAGTGGACGGTACCCGCCTTCACGGGAGCCCTGGTCGCCATCAGCGCGCTGGCCGGCGAGCAGCAGAAGCCGCGCTCGGTCGCCAGCGGTGTCCTGGGCCGGATGGTCCACCTCGGGCAGTTGGGACAGCTGCGCAGGATGCGGCAGCTGGGCAAGCTGGGCCAGCTGCGCCCGATCGGCCAGCTGACCAGGATGGGCAAGATGGGAATGGGCAAGATGGCGATGGGCAACCTGGGCAAGGTGGCTGTCATCGGGCGGCCCGCCGTCCTCGCGAAGGCCGGCAAGCTCTTCGGGTAGGCGCACGCCGTCGCGGGACGGGGTAGCGGCCGCGACCGCCGACCGGTCGTGGCCGCGCCGGCGGCCGGAGCCCCGACCGCGGCCACCCGAGCGGCGTCACCGGCAGAACGCGGGCGGCCGGGCGGGCCTCACCCGGTCGTAGACGGTCACGAAGCCGATCCGGGTGGCGCGGAACGTGGCGTGGTTGGCGAGCAGTGCCTTCCCGATGGTGTCCGGCGGGTCGTCCAGGAGCCCCGACCCGGCCAGCGGACTGTCCACATAGACCGGATCCGGCGCGGCCCGGACCCGGGCCCGGTGCACGGGGAAGCGTGTCGCGCCGTAGCAGACCGCCACGTCGAGGCGGTTTCCGGCGAGGTACTGCAGAGCCATGCCGGTCGAGTAGTCCGCGTACACGCGCGTCTCGCGCTCGCTTGCCAGCCAGGCCACCACCCGCCGGAGGACGGCCTCGCGCCCGGCCAGCGACGGGTGCGGCGCGGTCCAGAAGAATCCCAGGCACAGCGCGGCGGACAGGCTCATCACCGCGGCGTACGCGACGTGCGAGACCGCCGGGCGCCGGTACGGCAGCACCGCCGCCACCGACAGGGCCAGCAACGGGTACGCGGTGAACAGGTACCGGGGCGTGCCGGTGTACCAGGCCATCGACGTGGCCACGTACGGCACCGCCACCAGGACCGGCGCGACCAGCAGCAGGTCGACCGGTTCGCGGCCGCCCCGGCGCAGCCCCACCAGGGCCGCGAGCTTCGACCGCCGGCGCCAGGCGCAGGCGAGGTACCCGCCGGCCGCGGCGGCCAGGATCAGGTACTGGACGAGCCGCGGCAACCCGCCGTCGCCATGCCCGTACGCGATCCCGAGAAACTGGCGCAGCAACGGGTCGGCGAGGTTGCCCACCCGGTGACCGAATCCCACCTGACGATCCGGGACGGTGGGCAGCGGCAGTTCGCCGGAGCGGGCCGCGAACGCCAGCGCGGGTGCCGCGCCCGCCACGGCTCCGAGCGCGGCGCCACACCCCGTGGCCAGGCGCGCCAGGTACGGCATCGCCCAGACGAGCGCCGGCAGGATCAGGTACGCGCTGGTCAACGAGTTCCAGAAACCCAGCCCGGCGGCGAGGCCCAGGCCGAGCGCCCAGGCGGGGTCACGCGAACGGTCCGCGCCCAACCGCAGCGCGCAATACCACGCGCCCAGGCCGAGGGTGACACCCACCGAGTAGAAGCCCCACGCGGTCGCCCCGCCGATCACGTTGAACCACGGCCCGACCGCGAAGAACGCCGCAGCGAGCAGCGCCCGCCGCCGACCGCCCGGCAGCGTCCGGCGGGCGCACAGGTACACCAGCGCGGTGCTCGCGACGGACAGCGCGACCTGTGCGAGGCGCAGGGTGAGCGGGTTCGGCGGGAGCCGGAAGACCAGATACCCCAACGCCTGGAGGCACACCTCCAGCGTGCCGCCGTACCGCTGGCCCGGGTAGAACACGGACACGTGCCCGCGCAGGATCTGCCGCACCATGATGCCGGTGACGGCCTCGTCGCCGTTGAAGTTGGCCCGGTCGCCCGCCAGGTACGCCAGCCGGGTGGCCGCAGCGAGCACCAGCACGGCCGGCAGTCCGGCGGCACCGAGGGCGGCGGTGAGACGCCCGCCGGCGGGCGTCCGGACTCCTGGCGGGGCAAGGGTCCCGGTCGGGGCCGACATGATCTACCAGCATACTGGCCCGTCGCCGGGCCCGTCGCCGGGCACGCCGCCGGAACCCGTTGACCCGGTCGGCCCACGGTCCGGTCCGGCATCCGGTTCTGGTACCACTGGTTCTGGTACCTCTGGTTCTGGTACCACTGGTTCTGGTACCACTGGTTCTGGTACCACTGTCGTCATGGATGAGAATTCCGCGCTGGGGCGCGTCCGGCAGGACCTGCTCGACCTGTCCGACTTCGCGTACGGGCGGCTGCGCGGCCGGCTGGACGGGCTCACCGACGGCGAGTACTTCTGGGAACCGGTGGATGGCTGCTGGTCGGTCCGGCCGGTCGGTGACGGGACCTACCGCGCCGACGGCGAGGCGGGCGCGCCCGGCGGGCGGCCGCCGCTGACCACGATCGCCTGGCGGATGTCGCACATCACCGACATGCTCAGCGACCGGCGCAACGCGACCTGGATCGGTGTCCAGCCGACCGGCCGGCTGCCGCACGCCGGTGCCCCCGGCACCTCGGGTGCGGCGGTCCAGCGCCTTGAGCAGGCGTACGCCCTGTTCCGCGCGCATGTCGCGGCCCTGGAGGCCGGCACCCTGACCGACGCCATGGGGCAGGTCGCCGGCCCGTACGCGGGAAGCACCCGGGCCTCGTTCGTGCTGCACGAACTCGACGAACTGATCCACCACGGGGCGGAGGTCGGCGTCCTGCGCGACCTGTACCGGGCGACGCGCCCGGCGTAGCGGTGGTGCGTCGCGCGGCGGAACCCCGACTGACGGTACCGCCGCCGGAGCGAACCATTTCGTGGTCCGGCCCGACCCGGGAGCGTGGTGGGTTCGGTGTCGCGGAACGGCTCAGTGGCGCGGTACCGGCAGCCCGGCGCCGGTCGACCGGGACAGGCGCAGCAGGTATTCCGCGTTGCTTCCGGTCCGGCGCAGCTGGTCGAGCAGCTGGTCGACGCCGCGCTGCGCGTCGCGGTTCATGGCCTGCCGCAGTTTCAGCACAATCGCCGCCTCATCGTCGGGCATGAGAAGCTCTTCTTGGCGAGTGCTGGAGGAGGCGAGGTCGATGGCCGGGAAGACCCGCTTCTCAGCGGTCTTCCGGTCCAGCTTGAGCTCGGCGTTGCCGGTGCCCTTGAACTCCTCGAAGAT
>JBDZVD010000248.1:0-3839 GCA_040255525.1 Micromonosporaceae bacterium
ATCGACGATCACGCGCGTCCGACGACCAAGAACCGGTTATTTACCAGGCTCTGAGGTTGCCTGCCGGGATCAGGCCGGCCGCGGCAACCTTGGCTTCCAGCGCCCTCTGGTGAGCGGGCGATGCACCAGGCGGAAGTGTCCGTCGGTGCCGTCACCGGCGAAGGCGTTGGTGGTGGCCAAGCGTATGCGGCCTGGTAGAGCAGCAGTCCTTCCACCGGGTATGCCAACTGGCTCCAGGCTTCGAATCAGGACTTCGTGTCGGCTTCCAGGGCACGTGTGCCCAGAAGGTCGTCGTCCTGTCAGATTTCGCCCCTCCGTCCCAGGGTGCTGGGCCGGAGCCGTCAAGCGCTTTGTCCGCCAGCGAGGGCAGAGCCACGCAGATCCGGCGCGGCAAGAATGCTCCTGGATCGCGCGGGTACATGCGTTGGGAACAGACGGGGGGCAACACAATGATCACCAAGGAAGCGATCGACAGTGTGCTCGGCAGCACCGCGTATGACACCTCGCACAAGAAGATCGGCAAGGTCGGCCAGGTCTACGTCGACGAGCAGACCGGCCAGCCCGAGTGGATGACTGTGCGGACCGGCTTGTTCGGGAAGAAGGAGGCGATCGTCCCGCTGGAGCCGGCGCAGGTCGACGGCGACGAGGTCAGGCTTCCGTTCCAGAAGGAGCAGATCACCAACGCGCCGCACGTCGACGTCGACGCCGCCGGTCACCTCTCCGAGCAGGACGAGGCCCAGATGTACGACTACTACGGCATGCGGCACCCGACCATTCCCCCGGGCACCGCGGACCGTACCGAGGCGATGACCCGCTCCGAGGAACGGATGCACGTGGGCAAGGAGCGAGAGACCAGCCACGCCCATCTCCGCAAGTACGTGGTGACCGAGGAACAGCAGCAGACGGTGCCGGTACACAAGGAAAAGGTACGCCTGGAGCGTGAGCCGATCAGCGAGAAGAACCGCGGGCAGGCGGCGGCGCCGGAGATTTCCGAAGCCGACGACGAGATGGTCCGGCAGGAGGAACGGCCGGTGGTAGCGAAGGAGACCGTCCCGGTCGAGCGGGTTCGGTTGGCCAAGGACGCCACCACCGAGCAACAGACCGCCGGGGGCCAGGTACGCAAGGAACGTATCGACGCAGACGGCGTCCAGGAGTAGGGGACATAACAGCGCGCGCAGCGGGGCGGTCGCGGAGAAATCCGTGACCGCCCCTCGCGCGTCGCTCATGGCGTTCGCCGTGCCGTCGGCTGGCCGGTCCTCATCTGGCTCGCCGTACATCAGTTTCGTCGGTATCGACATAGGGAAGGCCCATCGCCACGCCTGCGCTGTCGACGCGACCGGCAAGGTGGTGTTCAGCAAACGGCTTTCGAACGGGCAGGCGGAGATCGAGGCGTTGATCGCCCGGCCCGAGAAGGCCGCTACCGAGGTGCGGTGGGCGTTGGACATGACCTCGGACGTGGCTGGCCTGCTGTTGACGTTGTTGCTGGCCGCCCAGGCACGAGTGGTGTATGCGCCAGAACGGTTGGTCAACCGGATGGCTGTGGCCGACCTGCAGGTTCTGATCAGCCGGCGTGCGGACCTGATGGGCGATAGGGTGCGTGGAGTCAACCGGCATCTGGGCTCTGCTGCGCGAGGGCCGCGAGTTTCACATCTCACCACCGGTCACCGCCGAAGCGGCTTGACACGATTATTGAAACTTCCGAGTGGCAGGCTCTGGCCCACACCACCGTGTGGGTGAAGCCAGCCCCGACGACGGAAGAACCCCACCACCACACCAGCAATGCGGTGGCGGAGACGCCCGAGAAGGGCGGTGTTTTCATGACCCCATTGGGAGTTATTGAACACGCTGTCAGGCCTTCGCGCGGCGTAGCGGCGCCCCGGCGGCGTGCAGATGTCGTAACGCCTGCCGGTAGGAATCGATGAGGCCGGTCTCGGCGTAGGTCACGCCGACCTGGGCGCAGAATTCCATCACGATGGGTCGGGCGTGGCGCAGGTTGGGGGTGGGCATACTCGGGAACAGGTGGTGTTCGATCTGGTAGTTCAGGCCGCCGAGTAGCGTGGTGATGAGGTGGCCTCCGCGTACGTTGCGGGAGGTGAGTACCTGACGGCGCAGGAAGTCCGGCTGCTCGCGGTCGCTGGTGACCATTTCCATGCCCTTGTGATTGGGTGCGAAGGTACAACCCAAATACATGCCGAACAGTCCCTGATGTACGGCCAGGAAGATCAGCGCCCTGACCGGGGACAGCACCATAAGAACGATGGTCAGGTACGCGGCGACGTGCAGCGACAGCAGCGACGCCTCCAACCACCGATGGCGTAGCGACGGACGGGTCAACGCCCGGACACTGTTCAGGTGCAGGCTGAGTCCTTCCAGGGTCAGTAACGGAAAGAACAGGTACGCCTGCCAGCGCCCCAGCAGTCGGGGTATACCGCGACTGGCACGCGCCTGCCGGGTCGACCAGACCAGCACGTCCGGAATCACGTCCGGGTCGCGGTCCTCGTGGTTGGGGTTCGTGTGGTGTCGGGTGTGTTTGTCTATCCACCAGCCGTAGCTCATGCCGATGCCAAGGTTGCCAGCGAGCAGGCCGACGAACTCGCTGACCCGCCGCGACCGTAAAACCTGTCGGTGCGCGATGTCGTGCGCGACAAGCGCGAGTTGGGCGACGACGACGGCTAGCGGCAGCGCGAGCAGCAGTTGGTACCAGGAGTCGCCGACGGTCACGAACGCCACCCAGCTCCCGGCGTACAGGGCCAGGACCAGACCGATCCGGGCGGCGTAGCAGCCGGAGCGGCGGCGCATCAAACCCGCGTCGCTGACACGTCGCGCCAGGTGCGCGAATTCGCTGCCCCGGGCACCCGGCGGGGTCATGGCGGTCTCGGCGATCGACATCCGGCCCGGCTCTTGGCGGTCGACCGAACACGCTGCGCGCGGCACCTCTCTAGCGCGCCGAGGCCGTGGCGGGCGTGTTCCTTCCACGAGCAGCTCATTACCGGCGACTGCACCGGCAAACCCGGGACTGGCCATCTGCGCGGGCGACGCCTGCACGCGACGACAAGTGGTATCACGGTTCGAGATCCGGCCGTCCCTGCTCATCCCCGATCGGATGGGTCACTGCTCACTGGTCGGTCGGCCAGCGAACCAGCAGGCAGGGCGTCATGAACCGGGACGAGGGCCGCTGCGCGTACTGCGGCGGCCACGCCATAACCGTGGACCACGTCCTCCCGCGCTCGTACGGAGGCAAGAACACATGGCGTAACACCGTGGCCGCCTGTGGCGGCTGCAATCAGCGCAAGGGCGACAGGACGCCGGCCGCTAGAGGCACGACGGCGGAGGACCTCGACAGCGCCGGTTCGAACCCGGCCGAGGGTAGCTGCCGGCGTAGCTGAATGGTCGTTCCCCTGGTAAGGAAGGGCCGCGGTTCGACTCTCGCCGCCGGTTCCATGCCAGCGCAGCAAGACGGGTGGTGCACGCGTCTCGTAATCGCGCGGAGGGAGTTCGAGCCTCCCCGCTGGCTCCAAGCCCGGCTGGACAAATTGGCAAAGCGACAGCACTCAGACTGCGGAGATTTCTCGGGGTTCGACTCCCCGCCGGGTACGTACGTTCATGGGCCTGTAGCTCATCTGGTAGGGCGCCTGGTTTTGCACCCAGGAGGGGTTCGAGCCCTGTCAGTTCCCTGCCAGGCTCGCGCCGATCTCCTCCCGCTGCTGGCGAACGGAAGCCACGGTCGGTGGCGAGATCTGCACACAAAAAGCTTGAGACGGCTAATATAGGTGCGAAGCACGGATACAGATCTTGAATGGTCAGGTTGTGTTGGCTTCGAGAGTCAGGCCGGTGTGGGT
>JBDZVD010000117.1:0-21015 GCA_040255525.1 Micromonosporaceae bacterium
CCGCATCGAGCCCCACGGGCGCGGTCGCTGCCTCGCCAACTCCGGCCCCCACCGCCGACACGGGCACCTCTACCCCCGCCGCTCAGCCGCATCACCAGGCCGGCGTGCGGCTGCCCTCGCAGGGCTGGATCAGCCTCGGCCTGGCCGCCGCCATCGCGACCCTGGGCACCGTGCTGCGCCTGCAACGCCGTCGCCGCACCCGGCTACGTTTCCCGATCCCCGTCACCACCAACCCGCAACCCAGCCCGGTCCCCGACTCACTGACCCACGCCGACCTCGCCGGCCGCCGCGAACTGCACCCCGACCCGGACCCCGACACCCCGCTCCCCGGCTTACTGCCCGACCCCGCTACCGGCACCCCGGCACCGATCGGCCTCGACCCACAGGGGCAGGAGATCAGCCTGTTCACGCTGCCCGGCCCCGGCCTCGCGCTGACCGGCCCCGGAGCCCCGGGCGCGGCTCGGGCCATCATCGCCGCGTCGCTGGCCACCGGGGTCCTCGGCCTCGCCGCGACCCGACCCGTCGTGGTCACCACCGCCGAAACCCTGACCAACCTCCTGCCCCCAGGCGCACCCGCCGTGGGCCTGGATCCGGGTCACGACATGTACGAGGGCGAGCGGTTAATCGTGCTGGCCGACACTGGCAACGCCGTCACCCACGCCGAAGAGGAAATGATCCACCGGCGGCGCATCTTGGACAGCCTCGACGCGGCGACCGTCACCGAACTCAACGCCCACGAGGACCACATCGAGCACCTACCGCCCTACCTCCTCGTCCTACCCGAAAGCCCCCGACACGCCGCGCGATTGGACGCGGTCACCGCCCACCGCGACGCCCTCCAGTTGCACACCGTCATCCTCGGCAATCACGCGGGAATGCCCGGCTACCAGGTGAGTCGGGATGGCGCCCTTGCCACCGGCGGACACGAGGCCACCACCGGCCCGGCTGAGGCCGGCACACTGGCCACCCTCAGCGCCGCCGACCTGGCCGACGCCCTGGCCCTGATCGCTCGCGCCGCGACCCGCCCCGAACCCGGCACCGAGCCCGACGACCCGGACGAGGCGGCGGAGACCGCGCCCACCGCGGCGCCGCTGGAAATCCCCACTGCGACCGGGGAGAAGCCGCCACCGGTGAAGCTGACCGTCCTCGGCCCGGTCACCCTGGCCACCACTACCGGCCCCATCACCGCCGGGGTCCGCAGCGGCTCCTACGCCGCCCTCGCCCTCTTGGCCGCCCACCCCACCGGCCGCACCCTCAAAGACATCGCCGCCGCGATCTACCCCGACACCGACGCCAGCGCCGCGATCAAACGCGCCCGCACCGACATCACCTCAGCCCGCACCGTCCTACGCACCGCGACCGGCATCGACACCAAAGGCGCCTTCATCACCTACACCCCCGACACCGACCGCTACCGGCTCGACCCCGACCTGATCGAGGTCGACCTGTGGGCCATGCTCACCGCCATCAACCAGGCCAACACCGCCGACGACGAACCCACCTGCCTCAACCACCTACAACAGGCCGCCTCCCTCTACCAGGGCGACTTCGGCGAAGGACAAGACCACACCTGGGTCACCGACTACGCCACCACCCACCGCCACCACATCCTCGCCGTCTACGCCCGGATCGCCGAAATCCTCGAACCCGACCACCCCGACCAGGCCATCACCGCCCTGAACACCGCCATCCAACTCGACCCCATCAACGAAGAGCTGTACCAACGCGTCATCCGCATCCACGGCCGCCAACACCGGCCCGACGCCGTACGCCGCACCCTGCGCCTGCTGGAAAACCGGCTCGCCGAACTCGCCGACGCCGAACCATCCGAAGCCACCCGCCGCATCGCCGAACGCCAACTTCACCCCACTCCAACGAGAGGATCAGCCGCCCAATGAGCACCCAACCCCGCCGACTCCGTCAGGCCACCGAGTACGTTCGGGACCTCTTCCCGGCCCTGGACCTCGTCCCGGTCCTTACCGCCGCCGACGCGGTCATCGCTGCCGGCTGGTGGTTCATCGCTCACATCACTCACAACGGGCCGCCGGCCTGGTGGATCCCTGTGGTCATCCTCGCCGTCGAAGCGTTGATGGTTGCCGGGGCATCCGGCGACGTGGACACCCTCATCAAAGCTCTCGTCATCATCCTCCACGCAGGCGTGTTCCTGGCCGCGTGGCTCTCCCGCGAACAACTCACCATGGGACGGCTGTCCTGGTGGATATTGCCCACCGGCCTGATCGCTATCGAGGCACTGCTGTACGCGGGCATGTTCATCTTCTGGCGCCCGCCGGCCGAGCCTGCACAACTGGTCGGCCTATGCACCGGGTGCGGGCAGACCGTCCACGGCGAACCGGTTCCCGGCCGCTACCGCACCGACACCGGCGGATACCCCTGCCCCGTCAGGATGCACCTGCACGACCGGCGCCACCAACTCGTGCAGCCCACCCCAGCCGGCCAGCGCCTGCACCCCGCCGGACGCCAGTGAGCCCCCTCCGCAAACGCCGCCGCCACCGCGCGGCGGGAAACCCAACCACGGCATCCCCCGTTGCCGGCACCAACGACAACGCCGCCGCCCGCGCGCAACTACGACGCTTCCAGTGGGCCGTACGCGCCACCCTCACCATCGGCGTCGCCGCCTCCGTCAGCGCCAACGTCCTACACGCCCGACACAACCCCATCTCCCAGGCGATAGCCGCCTGGTCACCCCTCGCGCTGCTCCTGGCCATCGAGATCGTCTCCCGCGTCCCCGTACACCGCCGCGCACTGACCATCCTGCGAATCGTCTCCACCTTCGTCATCGCCGGGATCGCCGCCTACGTCAGCTACTCCCACATGAGCGCGGTCGCCGCCCACTACGGAGAAACCGGTCTGGCCCCATACCTGCTACCCATCAGCGTCGACGGCCTCATCGTGGTCGCGTCCGTCTCCCTGGTCGAACTGTCCGGGCGACTCCAAGCCACCGCGGCCACCGCCACCCCACCGCGAGAGCAATCAGCCGAGACACCGGCCCCCGGCCAGCCCCAGGCGTCGACTCCACCCGAGACCCCGTCGTCCCCGATCACGAGCAGCAACGGGCATCCCTCGGTAACGGAGAACCCGCCACCGCCTCCCGTAGCGCCGCCTCCTCCGCTACCGCCGCCTCCCGTGGCGTCGCCGCCCGTGACACCGCCAACCGATCGACAGGACCAGTCCCAGGACAACCGTGGCGACGAGCCGGAGCGCCCCGACGAGGACAACGACGAACCCGCCGACCTCATCGCGCTGCTGCCCGCCGCCCGAGCCGCCCGAGACGACCTGCACCGCCAAGGACGCGCGCTGACCCGTGACGCCCTCGCCGCGCAACTACGCCGCAACGGACACAGCATCCGAACCAGCCGCGCATCCGCGCTGCTCAGCCTCATCCGCGACGACACGCCCGCCGAAACCGGACCCCGAGTCGGCACTTGACCTTCCACGTCGCACCGTCGCGGGCCGCGCACGGTATCGACCTACACCCACGAACCACCCGCCCCCTGCCACTCAGGAGGATCGATGACCAACACCCTTCACGAGAGCCGCTACGGGCACAGCGCACAAAGGCCCTGCCCCGACTGGTGCACCGAATGCGAACACAACCTCGGCCCCGACGGCGCCTTTTACCACCGAGGCCCCGCCCACACCGTCACCATCTACACCGACAACGCCCAAGCCTTCATCCCCATGACGGTCCGCCCTGAATACTTCGAGAAACTCCCCGAAGACCGCGGCCCCGAACACGACCCTCCAGATCTTGAAGCCCCACTGGTCCGGCTGGAAGCGGCCAGCGGCGTAGAAGGCAGCCTCACCCCAGAAGCCGCGAGGGACCTCGCGCAGGCGCTGATCGATGCCACCGACATCATCGCCGGCCGGAGGCGGCCGCTGGCAGAGCCGTGAGCTGCTCACCCGCCCATCCCCACGGCATTGCCTCTAACAAAGCGGAACAGGCGCCCGCGACATCGTGACGAGGCCGCGTCAGCGGAGGCCACGGAAGCGGGCGCGCGCCGCGCCAGGCTGCTCGTTCACGCGCCGTCGGGTTCGGCTACCTCGAACTGCTCCCACGTCACGTTGGTCGGCTGCTGGCCGGTGCGGACGTAATGGCGAACGGCCTCGCGCACCTGCGTTGAGGTGACCCGCGTATTGGCCGGTGGAGTCTCGTCCTAATCGTTGGCGTTCGGCTGACCCCACAACGGCAACGAGGGATCCACGGCGACAGCGCGCACATCTCCCAACCACGTCAGCGCACCTCGTTCGCGATGGCCCCACAGAAGCTGGAAACCGTACGGCGGGGTCGGGTCGCATTCAGGCCTGGCCCCCTCGTACACGTCGACCAGTGTGGACGCGCACGTAACTGATCTAGTCGTCGCTCGTCGTGTCCCAACGAGCGACGAAGCCTGATGATCGACGGAGGCCGCTCCACGAGAGCGAGTCGGCGACGAACCTCTCCGCCCGCCCACCTCCTCCTCGGTGCGGGTTTGTGCGCCCCGCTCGCCGTGGCCAGCGACGGAACGACGAGCGATACGCGCCGGACCGCGAGGTTGCTGCGTCCCAGGCACGACGAGCCACTCGTGGGCCAATTGCGTGAGCGCCGACAACCACCCGGCCCCCGCCATCTGACGCCAACCGGTCGAGACCAGCGTCAACGTCCTCGATATTGCGGACACGGACGGTGTTCTGCCCGCTGGGATCAGCGTCGTTCCAGCCCCACGCGAGCGTATGTGATCACGTCGTGATCCCCTCGACCGCTGCATCGCTCCGGATTACCGCGTACCAGGTCGGCCGGGTGGATGGACTTGATCGGCGGATGAAGGGGTGGGTTCATAGGTCCCGGCCGCCCCGGGTGGGCGTATCCAGCCATGTTCGCCACTGGAGGATCAAATGACCGCAAGCACAGCCGAACCGCGCAGCATCGAGATCGACGGCGACGTTCACGACGTGCTGTCGCGTACGGCGCAGACGCGGGGTACGGACATCAACGGAGCGTTGCGCTACCTGCTGGAGGTGCCACCGGCGCCTGCGACGTCAAACGGCGAGGAACCGGACGAGGCGGACGAGGACGACGAGTAGCCGTAACACCAACGAGGGCCGCCGGGCGTGAGACCGGGGCCCCTCGTCTATTCGCTGCGGGCTACCGCGTGTCTCAAAGTCCCTGACGGTTGGTCGGCGAGTCGGTCGCGGTCCGCGGCACGGGCACCGCGTGAACGGGATAAATGGCTTGCGCCCGCGCCGGACCGAGAGCTTTACTGCCCACCATGGCTTCCCCCTCACCAGTCTTCGTCGCGGGTACGGGTCGTTCGGGAACGTCACGGATCGCCGACATCATCGGTGAACATCCGCTGATCCACCGGATTCCGATGGAGACCAAGTTCCTCATCGACCCGGGTGGCCTGCGGGACCTGGCCGACGCGCTCACCGATCGGTACGACCCCACCGTCGGCGAGGACGCCCTGCAGCGGCTGAGTGACTTCCTCACCGTACGCGTACCCGGCCGGCGTGACGATCGCGGCAAGACCGTTCCCGAGCTTGTCGGCGAGGGCCGCTACCGGGACGCGGTGCAACAGCTCTGGCCGCAGCTGATCGCGTACACATTCGACGAGCCCGCGCCCGCGGAAGGATTCGGGAACGCCGACCGGCCCGCCGGGCCGTTCGAGCCGTCGAGCCGCAGGCGAGTAGTCCCGAGGTACTTCGACGATCGGCGCGAACTGCTCGGGATTCTCCGTGGCCTGATCGACACGATGTTCGGCGGAGCGGCCGCCGACGCGGACAAGCCGACCTGGTGCGAGAAGACACCGTTTAACCTGCTGTGCATGGACTTCCTCTGGGAACTCGTCCCCGAAGCGACCATCGTTCACATCAAGCGCCACCCGGTCTCCGTGCTCGCATCCCACCTGGCCCAGCCATGGGCACCGCCCACCGTCGACGGCGCAATCGCCTACCTCAAGCCGGTCTATCACCGATGGCTCACCTGGAAGAACACGGCCGACCTGACGGGCAGGCGATACATCGAGGCGAAAGCGGAAGACCTCGCAGCCGACTGGCCCGGGCAGCGCCGCGCCCTGTTCGAACGACTCGATGTCGACGACTTCGCCACCCCCTCGACGTTCCAGTCGCACAAGCTGGCGCACCGCAACGACCAGTTCGACGACGAAACCCGCAAGTACGTCGAAGAAGCGCTCGGCGAGGTCATCCCGGCCATGGGATATGAGTGACGCCTCTGGCTGGGTCTGGCCTGAGTTGATGATGCCGCCAGTGTGTCGGTGATCGATACGCGGCGAGGTCTCCGGTAAATGGTTTAGCGACCAAGCAAAACCCTCATACCGGAGACCTCGTGAACACCGTAGCGGTGACGAGGCGGTTCGACCTGACCGACGCTCAGTGGGCCAGGTTGGAACCGCTGCTACCCCGGCCGAAGAAGCCGGGTCGACCGTCGGCATGGACCAAACGGCAGCTGATCGACGGGATCCGGTGGCGGGTACGCGTCGGCGCACCCTGGCGAGACGTACCAGACTGCTATGGCTCCTGGCAGGCGATCTACAGCCTGTTCCGACGCTGGCAGCGTGCCGGTGTCTGGACGCGGATCGTCACCGGGTTGCAGGCCCGCGCGGACGCGGCTGGGCTGATCACCTGGGACGTGAGCGTGGACTCCACCATCGCCCGCGCGCACCAGCACGCCGCCGGTGCCCGGCGGGATCCCGATCGCCAGCGAGAACGCCCAGGTGGCTTGAGCGTGGAGCCAGCCGACCACGCGTTGGGTCGCTCCCGCGGCGGGCTGACCACCAAGCTGCACCTGGCCTGCGAGCAGGGCCAGAAGCCGTTGTCGATGCTGCTGACCGCGGGGCAGCGCGGCGACAGTCCGCAGTTCACCGCGGTGTTGGAGGGTATTCGTGTGCCGCGCCTGGACGGTGGCCGGCCGCGTACCCGCCCGGATCGGGTATTGGCAGATAGGGCGTACACGTCCAGGGCCAACCGCCGGTACCTGCGCCGCCGGGGGATCAAGGCCACCATCCCGTCCAAGGCTGATCAGGATGCTCACCGCCTGGCGAAGGGGTCCCGAGGCGGCCGACCCCCAGGCTTCGATCCCGACATCTACCGACAACGGCACGCGGTCGAGTGCGGCATCAACCGGCTCAAGCGTCACCGCGCCCTGGCCACCAGGTACGACAAGCTCGCCGTACGCTACGAAGCCACCGTTCACATCACCGTGATCAACGAATGGCTGTAACCGACTTCGAGACGCACCCTAGCTCAGCTACTTGACGTCGCACACGTGCCATGTGCTAACCATGACCACCAGATCACCGCAGTGCCCGAAGCTTCGTGCCGGTGCGGGAGCCTGCGGAGGGACAGCGAGCCCGGCGGACCGTCGTAATGAAATGTGCCGGTCAGCCCCGCCCAGGCTGCGGCCTGGGGCGCCGGATCGGATCCGGCGCCCCGGACCAGCGGGTTCTAGCAGCGGACGAAGGCGAGTTCGTCGGCTGCGGTGTAGGAGCCGGTGGTTCCGGTGTTGCCGAGGGTGACGCTGACGTGGCCGTCCTGCGTGGTGATGGTGCCGAGGTTGGCCCAGACGTCGCCGACGCTGTTCTGGTTGAGCGGGAATTCGCCGCCGGCTCCGAAGGAGCCGTTCCAGACGGTGACGTCGTAGACGGCGTTCTGGTTGTTGGCGAAGTAGTTGGCGGGGATCCAAGCCTCAACCTTGTAGCAGGCGTTCGTGGCGAGGTGGTAGACGTTCCATACCGCGGTCGAGGTGGCCGCACCCGACGTGACGGTCGGGATCCACAGGTCGTGGTTATAGAAGCCGTGACCGATGCCGCTGTTCCAGTTGCCGGTGGTGTAGAAAGTGGACGAGTTGTTGGCGAGGCCGGCCAGGACCGCGCCGGACGGAGTCGAGCGGGTGGGTAGCCCCGCGCAGTCGGGGTTGACGGTGAAGGCGAGCGCGTCGGCCCCCACGAACAGACCGCCGGGGCCCTCGTTGCTCAGCTCGACCCACAGTGATCCGCTGGTGGTCGTGCGGAACACCCCGATCGACGCGAACTGGTTGGTGAAGCTGTTCTCGTTGACCTGTGGGAAAAACCCGTTGGCATACCAGCCGTCGAGTACCTGGTAGCGGGCGCCCGGCTGGTCGGAGTAGACGTCGGGGACGTAGGCGGCGACGTCGTAGCAGGTGTTCGGGAGCAGGGTCACGGTCCAGTCGGCGTAGCTGCTTTCCAGCGTTTGCGAGCCGCTGGTGCTGGCGGACTTGTCGGTGCCGAAGAAGCCATGCCCGCTGCGGGAGGTCCAGGTGCCGCCGGTGGAGGTGGGGGGCAGGATCATGGCCGCCAGCTGGTCGCTGGGGGCGCAGGGTTGCGGCCAGAACCGCATAGCGTCGGCGGAGACGTAGTAGCCGGTGTCACCGCGGTCGTCGAGGCGTACGGTCAGCGCTCCGGCGCTCGTAGTTTGGAATATGCCGAGTTCGGCCCAGTTGCTGGTGTAGTCGTTCTCGTTGACGGCCGCGGTCTTGGTTCCGGACGAGTCGGTAATGGTGTAGATCGCGTGTGCGTTGTTGGAGAACTGGTTGGGTACCAGCGCGTCGACGCGATAACAGGAGTTGGCGACTAGGCCGGAGGGTGTCCAGGTGGCGGTCGAGTCGGCGGTGGCGCCGTTGGTGTGGGTGTACAGGTCGGTGCCAACCTCGCCGATGCCAGGGTCGCTATACCAGACGTTCTGGGTGGTGAACTGGCTCGACGGGGAGCCCGGGCCGATGACCTTGACCTGGGTTGGGTAGGTGGCGCTGACGACCCCGGCCGCGGGTTCGGGCGGGGAGGCGGCCCCGCCGGCCGGCCCGTCCGCGACGTGGATGAACCCGCCCGGCCACGGCACCGAGTAGCCGCTGTGGTTGAAGCTGGTGTCGTTGTAGCCAGCGTTGTAGTTGAGGTGGGCAACGGAGTATTCGCCGTTGAGGCGCATGTTGTACTGCTCGATGGTGATTGAGCCATCCGGGTAGACGTCGGTGACGTAGGCGACGTGGCCGGTGTTGCTGCCGGGCAGGCCGTGCACCGGGTCCGGTGGGTTGTTGTCCTGCGGGTCGGCGACCGCGTTGGGCCACCAGGCGATGGCGCCGGGGGTGGGGATGTTGTCGACGGCGTAGCCGACCTGCTGGAACTTGGTCTTCCAGATGTCGGCGTTGCCCCAGGTGAACTGGTCCACCGGGCTGATGTTGGCGTTGCTGGGCTTCCAGCCGACTGACGGGATCGCGCCGGTGGGGTGCTGGGGTGTTCCGGCGAGGTTCTCGTAGACCTTCCAGGCCGCGAACGAGTCGCATTGTCCGTAGTACTCGTCCCATGCGTCGATGCCCTGGTCCTGGTGCTCGAACTGGCCGACCGTCTCGTACGGGTAGTCGTTGCCGGCGTGCGCGGCGTGACCGACGATCCACGGCTGGGTCGAGGTCACGCCACCGACATCGGTGATGTAGCCGTGCTGGAACTGCTGCTCGGTGCCGTTGGTGATGCTGAATGCGTCACCGGTGGGGAACCCCAGGCTGCCGGCCGCCTCACCGGCCGTCTTGTATTTCTGGTAGATGCAGCCATAGACCCCGTGCACCGCGCCGTTCCAGTAGAGAGCGCTGCCACTGTCGGTGCCGCAGGTGCTGCCTAGCATCTCGCTGACCCGGCCGCCGGCCATCGGCGCCTCGTCGGTCGCCGGATAGCCGTACGTGCCGGCCGGCCCGTTGTAGCGCTGCTCGTACGCCTGGTAGATGCATCCCTGCATCTCGGCGGCGGTGCTCGACCCGGCGGCGGCGAGGATAGCACTACCCGTGCCGGTGATGCCAGCGACCGTACAGCTGGTGCCGGCGAACGTTGTCTGGGTTCCTCCATTGGCCGCCGGCAGGATGTCGCCAGTGGGGAACCCGACGGAGGAGGTTAGGCCGCCTAGGTTGGTGAAATCGGTGAAGGTGGCACCGTACAGGGCGTGCGTGCCTCCGGCCGATGACCAGTGGATGTCACCGCCGGCAAAGTGCTGCACCCGACCACCCGGTTCCGGCGTCCAATTGCCAGTCGGGTTGCCCAGGGGCCCTGCGGCTCCACCGCTGCGATACCAGGCGTCGGCGAACGAGCCGCCGTCGCTTACGTTCACCACCGCGTACGCCGCCCCAGCCGGCGGCGGCGGGGTTCCGTAGGGATCCACCGCGAACTCATCACCATCCAGGATCCGCAACGACGGGTAGAAACCACTCAGCCGGCGGCCCTCCTCGGTGTTGTCGTTGGCGAGGATCATGCGCACGGAAAATTTTGGCGTCGAAGTGCCGGCGGTGAGAGCCGCCCCCTCGTTTGTGGAGTTGAAGGGGAATTCGTCGCAAGAGGCGGCCGCTGTGCCGCCGCTGTAGTCTGGAGGTGCCCACCTGGTCTGCGGCACGCACGCGGCGGTGTGATTGGCACCGTTATTGGGGTTGTTACTGTCGGCCCGGGTCAGGAAGTTGCCCCACAGGCCCGGAATGGTCTTGGGGTTGCCGCTGGTATCGGCCGGCACCGTGATCGCCGTGTTATACAGCGCGTCATAGACGTGGCTCGCGGACTGGGTGATCGCGGCGTCTCCTCGATCGAGGCGCAGGGTCGGTATCGCCTCGGGAAACACCGCTCCGGAGCCGATCCACGTGCCTTCCGCATTTGAGTCGAACCGGAAGGGGATGCCGAATGCTGCCGTCGCGGCCGAACCGTTAATCGTGTAGGTGATATCGGCATCTGCCCAGGTTATGGCAGCAGTGCCAACACCCTGTGCCGGGTCGGATGTCGCATCGAATTGTGCGTGATAGGTGCCCTCGGCGGCCTGCCACTGCGAGCCGGTGCCTGGTTGCCCGGCCCCTCCGCTGATCTGACAATCCCCCGGTGGTGCAGGAATCGGGTGGCAATCCATGCTCGCCTGAATGGTGAAGTCCCGCCCCTGGTTGGCGAACGAAAAGTCGTCGAGGTAATGAAGGAATGTCACGACTCGGGAGCCCGCTCCGCCGAAGGCGATCACGGTCGACCGGAACGAAACCTCGTCGAGCGTACAGGTCGGTGGAGCGCCATCCCCGCCCCCGGTACATCGATTGGAATCGTATTGGTACTGGTTCACCCAACAGGCCACGAATCGGTTGGCCACCGTGGTGCCGGCCACCCACTCGCCGCCTTCGGGACCCGACGCTGAAGTGTGCTCCCGACACCAGTCGGCGGTGATCGGAAAGATGAATTCCAGCGCGTCCATACGATGGCCGCCAGCAAAGTTGCTGCTGTCCACCATCCACTCCGCTGGCGACGTCGACGGAGCAGCGACCCCGTTTGGCGACATCGACCGAGGAGCGGCGACCTTTGGCGACGTCGATGGAGCAGCAGCGGCGTTCGCTGCAGCTGTCGGATGTGGCGGCGACTTGGCATCTGACGATCTCGCCGTGGTTGGCGGGCTGGGGGAGACCGCCAGTGCGGCCCGGTAGGCCGCCGGTGCGGCTTGGGAGACGCCGGGAAAGCCGACGACGACGATGGCGAGCGTAAGGGTGGCGGCGGCGAGCATGGTGTGAGCGCGATTGAGTGGGTGCACAGTAACCTCGATGGCTGTGAGCGGATGGGCAGCCACATTGACGCAGAGCTTGGCCCTCTCAGCGGCGTTCGGTCCGTCCGGAATCCTGAACGGCCGCGCTGACCTGCGCGTTCGGACACGAGATCCGAACGGCGTCGGACGCTGGCGGGTCGTGACGCCGCGCCCGAACCGATACCGGGCGTGCGGCGACCCGGTGGCGCCCATGGCGCCACCGGACACGATGGAATAATGCGGAGGTGGTGACGTCTCATCCGGCAACCGAGGAGTTTGCGGCGCAGCTGCGTGCATTACGCGAAGCTGCCGGCTCACCATCATTTCGCCTGCTGGCCCAGCGGACGCACTATTCCGCGTCGACCTTGGCGGACGCAACGGCTGGACGACGACTTCCGACCGAGGCCGTCGTGAAGGCATTCGCTGCTGAGTGCGGCGGCAGCCCGGACGAGTGGATCGAGCGGCTACGCAAGGCGGTAGCAGCGGTCCGATCGCAAGAGGCGTCGGCACCAGTGCTCATCGCATCAGACATCCAGTCTCGACGACGTGCACGCTTCGCCCGTGGCGCCCGTACAATCGCCGCATCGGTGGCGTTGCTCGTTGTCGGAGCAATGGCCGGCGTATGGTGGTCTGATACCAGACACCGTCCGACGTCGGCCACTGCCATACCTGCCCCGCGGCACGCCTGGATCGCGCCCTCGCTCACTGCGGTGCCAACGGGCGAACCCACCGGTAATGTTGCCGATGGTGCCGACCCCGCTGCGGCCGGGTGCGGCAGCGACGCCGAACTTGCCGACAAGAGCCCCATCATGATCAATGCCGTTCAGGTCGGAGCACTGGAACTGCGCTACTCGCCACACTGCGCTGCCGCATGGGCGCGCATCTACCTGTATCCGGGCGAGCCCACCATGATGGGCCAGGTCAGCGTGTTCGCGAGCGACGGGCGCTCGTCCTCGATCGCCGAACCGCTGGTTAAGCAGGTAGCGGTCTACACCAATGTCGTGCTGCCGGGCCAGGGCTGCATCGGTGCAACCACAGTCGTTTTGGAGACCGGCCACCCTCCCGTCACCGCCTCGATCTCATGTCAAAGACCGGGCTAAGGGCGGGTAGGCTCCAAGACGGCGATCTGTCGGGAGGCCGCCCGCAGTTGAAGATTCTTAGAAGGCCGTCAGGCAAGCACGGTTCTCAACGGACGGGTTGTTGGGTGGACGGCCCTGCTATCCAGGTTCGCGTAACGTCGCGGCTGCACCTGTCGGTGCATCCCGGACAGCAGCTCGCGTCTGTATACGTGAAGTTTGCAAGTTCCGCGTGAGTCCCCGGCATCTCCAGCGCCCTCGCAGTACCCAGTGGGGCTCGAAAATTTGGTTACACCGCCCTACCGAGATTTTGTCGCCGCCGCCATTTCTGATCGGTCCAACCAATGTAGTTGAGTGCCTTGTGGATGCCGCGCCGTCGGCGGCGAGGCCGGCCTCGCCGTCCACCCACTTCTCCAGAGGGTCCCGACCGGCCGCGACTGCGCGCCACGACTACCTCCCCGGGTTGCCGGATGCCGTGACAATAACGGCACGGACCGTCAATCCACGCCTCGCCTCATTGCCTAGGATTGCGGCCCGGTGAGGGTGGCGATGATGCGTTGCGCGGTCCGGGCCGGGATGCCGAGGCGTCGGGCCAGTTCGACGCCGAGCCCGCGCGATGGTTGCCCGTTGACCGTGGCGTCGTGGATGAGGTCGAGGGCGGCGGACAGTCGTGGGTCGTCGGCGTAAGGGTGGGGTTTGCGCGGGCCGGTGGTGGTGCCGGGGGTGCGGCCGGTGGACTGGCGGCCGGTGCGGGCGTCTGCCACTGCCCACACGGTGCGCCGGTACCAGCGTCTTCGGATCCACCCGCTGGGCAGCGTCTCTACCTGGTCGGGGTGGTTCCAGAGGGTGTCCGGCAGGTTGCGGTGGGAGGCGTACTTGAGGATTTTCGCGGCGGTGCCGGAGCCGACGAGTTCATTCGGGTCGCCGCTGCGGTCGATGGTGGTCAGCTCGGCGCGCTTGGCCTCCAGGTGGGCGGTGTGGAAGGCGTCGACCTCGTCCTGCCAGAACCATTCCCGGCCGTGCTCGTCCATAAAGCCGTGGGGAAAGCCGGTGCGGTGTCGCTGTCGGCGCCAGTGCGTGACGGTGGTGTAGGCCGCGCCGGTCCGGTCGGCGACACCGGCCCGGTCCAGCGCCGCACGTCCATCGATGACGCGTCGAGGCACGATGCAGCTCCTCCGCCGGTGGGGCGTGTTCGTTGCTCTGCGCCGGACTCTGCAACGCGCTCCGGCGGGTGGTTACGATCGAAGGCACGCCTAGCCCCGGAATGTACGGCGTTCTCCTTGACCGTGGTGGTCCGGGTACCGGGCGAGGTGGCCGGCGAGGGTGCACACACCTCTTGCGGGGTGTGCTCGCCGGCCACCGCCGGGTCTACTTCGTGGTCGAGAGTATCCGCCACGCGACGTTGGCCATCTGCTCGATGCGCAGCGCCGCGAGTTTCGCCCGGGTGGCGGGTTTGAGGGCGTCGTGCACGGTGAGGATCGCGTTGGCGGTGGTCTGGTCGACCACCACGCCGTCGATCTTGCGCCAGGCGCCGTTCTTGACTTCGCGGAGCAGCTCGATGATGCGGGGGTCACCGGCGGTCGCGTCGTCGGGTAGTGCCTCGATCTCGGCAAGGGAGGGGCAGTCGGGGCAGATGACGAGGTGCGGGTCGTCGGTGACGCGGGTCAGTGTCCCGTCGTCGGCACCGCACACCGGTCCGGGGTGCTGGGTCGCCTTGGCATGCGTGTAGCCGCCGGTCATCGCACGCCCTCCTCGCTCGGGTTGGGGTCAGAGTGGTCGTCGGGGTCGCCGAGGGGGACGTCGAGGCGGTAGCGGACCGTGGCGTCCAGCTCGATGGCGAGCAGGTCGAGGTCGACGGCGATGGAAGCGTCGTAGTCCTGGGCGAGGTGTACGGCGTGACGCAGGGCGGCGCGGGCAGCGGTCAGCGCGTCGAGCAGGCAGCGGCGTTCGTCGTCGCGGGTGCGCAGGTGGATGGAGTCGGGCAGGTACCAGCGGGTCTGCCCGTGCGGGAAGCGGAGCTGGTACCAATCTCCGGGCTGCTGGCCGGGCTGCGGCTCGACCGCGGTGATGGTGGCGAGGCGCTGCTCGAAGTCGGTTCGGGGGTGGCGTACCCGGGCGGTGTCGTTGAGGTACATGACGAAGGGTCCGTTTCTGCCGAGGGCGGTCAGTGAATGAGGTGCTCGGGGCGGCCGGATCCCCGGCCGCCCAGGTATAGGGGCGTCATTGCTGTTGCGAGGTTTCGAGGTCGGCATCGGTGCGCGGATCAGGGGTGGTCACGGCGGCCGGCAGGGTGCGCTCGACTGGCGGCATGTATTCGTTGATGCGGACTCCGGCGCGGTCGAGGCCGATCGCGGCGTAGGCGCTCAGGTGCGTGCCGATCGCGATGGCCTGGGCTCCGGTCAAGTGCAGCGCGACGCGACGGTTGTTCTGGTCACGGCCGTGGACCTCGACATCGCCGCTGGGCAGCGCGCGGACCGGCACGAACGTCTCGACCGCGACCGGGTCGGGCAGCGCCTCCTGCAACGTGACCAGGAGGGCTTGATACTGGGAGCTGACCGCCGCGTCCCAGTACTCGCCCCGGGCCTTGCAGTGCGCGTGCTGTTCCGCGGTCGCGGCGTAATGCGCCTCGATCCGCGCGATCTGCGCCTTGGCGTACGCCTCGCACAGGGCGTTGATGCCAGCGAGGATGTTGTCGGCGACGGTGGCCGGTTGGGGGGTGGGCATGGTGGGTGCCTCCGTGACGGAGTGGGTTCGAGGTGAGGCGCTGCGAGGGCGCGGCGTCACTGTCGGGGTGCGCGCACGGTCGGGCGGTGTGGGTCGCCCCGGGGCGCCGGTCCGGGCCGCCAGCGGGCGGGGGCGGGGTCGGGGGCCGGGCAGTGCGGGTGGTCGGGCCGGGCCGGTGACCGGCCGGGCGGGTCGGTCACCGGTGGTCACGGCGGCCGGTGCGGGGGCCGGGTGCCGCCGGGTGTGGCGGTGCCGGCCCCGGTACCGGGCCATCCTCAGACCGCCAGCAGCGCGAACGCGCGGGCCTTCAGGTCGGTGCCCGTGCCGGTCAGCGCGCGGGTCGCCCGCGCGGTGTCGGTCTTCGCGGGCACGTAGTGGTCGAGGTACTCGGTGACCGCCTGGTACCCGGCCCACCGGGTGCCCTTGATCGCCTTCTGCGTGTCCGCGTCCCGGATCAGGTACCGCAGGGTGGCGCTGCGCTGCTTCGCCTTGTTCCGCGCGACGTCGCTCGCGTCGTCCGCGAGGGGCCACAGCTGGGCGACGATCTTGTCGAACTCGCCCATGGTCAGCGTCTCGTTGAGCATCTTCTCGGCTTCGGACTCGAAGTCCTCGAAGTGCTTCCACATCAGCCCGAGGGCCTGACGCGCCTCAGCGATCTTCGCCCGGATGTTGGAGGTGTGCCGGAACGTGTAGGAGCCCTGCGACCGGTCGTAGGCCATCCGCTGCGTGTTGGCGCACACGATCCGCACCGGGGTCGCGTCCAGGCGCAGCGAGGCGGTGCCGTCGTGACTCGTGGTCGCCGCGAGGTAGAGGTCCATGCGGTCCACGCCGGCGATCTGCATCGCGGTGGGCAGCTTCATCGTCACGAAGACCGACTTGCCCTTGCGCATCGACCCGGCCGTCTCGAAGTGCGCCCCGGACTCGTCGACCAGGAGGTTGAGGACCTCGGCGACCTGCTCGTTCTGCACGGTGGTGTAGTCCTCACCAACCACACCGAGGTACTCCGTCTGGCCGGTGATCGGGTTGGTCCGCACGGTCATGAACTTGTCCGGGCAGTCGACCTTCGTCACCCCCGCCGAGGTGATCTCGATGCCCTGCAACGCGATCTTGCGGACCTCCCAGCCACCGAGCCACGCCTTGGTCATGACCTCCTGCGCGGTCATGCACTCGTCGGTGACGGTGCCGAGTTGGTGCCAGGCGGACAGCCGCGCGGAGGCGAACGCGGTTTGGCCGTTGGCGAGGGTTTCCAGTTCGTGTGCCATCGAGGGCACTCCTTCCGATCTCCTTGAAGCGGTGGATTGGCCGGTACGCCCGGGGGGTGCCACCCCAGGGGGTACCGCCACAAACAATGTGTCCTACCTCTATGCGTGGATCGAGTCGATCCGGGCAGATCTTTCGAGGTTTCTGCGGCGAATCTGCCGCCCGCCCGGCAGCGGGCGGGTGCGGTGGTCAGGGTGCCGGGTGCAGGCGTCCGTCGGGGCCGTAGGCGTAGCGGTGCACGGTTTTGAACGGGGTCGGCAGGTACACGGTGAACCCGTGGTCCGGTAGGAACAGGCTGCGGTAGGTGCGGGTGATGCCCACCGTCCAACCGGCCGGTTTGCCACCGTGGGCGCCGGGCGGGATGATGCCCGCCCCGGGCCGGTCCGGACGGGCGCGACGGTGTCGACCGATCGCGAGGTGTGGGCACAGGCTCAGTGCTGCGGTCATGCACTCGGGGTGCCCCGGCGGATCGGTGTAGCGCATGAGTTCGGCCGCGCGAGGTCCGCCCACGAAGGCCACCCAGTAATCCATGCCTTGACCGCAGAGGGAACAGCGGCGTTGCGCGGCGAGGCGGGCCGAGGCGGTGGTGTTGATGGTGGTGAAGTCGACGTGTTCGCCACCATCGGGGTTGGGATGCACGTTGACCGGCGGGATCGGCAGTCCGCGCCGCGCGTCGTGCGGACGCGCGGCGAGGGTCGCGGGAAGCGGCCGCCGGTCGGGCATGGCCGGGCCGGTCACGAGGCGCCGTTTTCGTGTCCGGGCCGGGTGTCCACAATCGTGACGCCCGGCAGACGCGCCAGCGACGCGCGCTGCGCCTCCCATTGGGCCGGGGTCAGGTGACCCCTGACCGGTTCGAGGTTGGCGCCGGTCATCGTGGTGAACATGATTCCGGCGGCCTCGGGATTGTCGAACACGGCGATGAGGTCGCCACCGGCCACGACGTACACCGGGGCGGCATCCGGCGCGGGCGGGGTGACAGTGGCTGGTGGGGTGATGGTGCGGCGCGCGGGTGGGGTCGGTACCCGGCGGGGTCGGGCCGGGCGGCTACCGCCGGGCGCAATCACGGGGCACAGCGGTTCACCGTCCAGATGCGACCAGCGGGGGCGGGGGCCGATGGCCGTGAGCCACCGGTCCGGCGGACACCGGCGCACCGGTTCCCGGCACTCCGGGCACACGACGCGCCGCAGCTTGCAACGACGACTGTTGATCATTCTCATGGGGGGCCTCCTGGTCGAGGGGTGTGGTGGGTGGGTTGTGCGGCACGGCGTGGGGCCGGATGCGTTGGCATCCGGCCTCACGCGGCAGGTCAGGCCGCCAGCGCCTCGTCCGTGGTCGCCTCGTTCGCGTCTTCGGTGTCCGCCTCGTCGGTGGCGTCACCGGCGGTGATCGGCGCGGGCATCAGGGCCAGCACTTCGCGGGTCGGGGCGGGCGGGTTGTCGGCGAGGGCGAACTTCACCGGCGCCGGGCTGGTCATCACCAGCACGCCGGGGCCGGTCAGCTTGTTCATCGCGTTGAGGCACGCACCGGAACTACGGCCGCCCAACTCGATGCCGACGGTGTGCGGGGTGACCTCGTGGCCGGGGCCGAGGTTGCGCATGAATACCTCGACCAGGTTGCGCAGCCCGTTCTTGCCCAGCTTTTCCGACCCGTCGCTGTTGATGTCCCCGGTGGTTCGGCCGGTGCCGGTGGCACGGCGGCCGGTGGCCGAGGGGCGCCGGATGCGGCGGGTGTGCCCGCACGTGGGGCACGTGACGTGCGTCGGGGCGTTGGCGGGGTCCACGGTGGCGAGGTCACCGTCGCCGCGTACCCACAGTTCCACGCCGTCCTCGTCGGCCGGCAACCGCCGTGCGGCACCGGCGACCTCCATCGCGGCGAGGATCGTGTCGCCCATGACCGGCGCCAGTCCGCTCTCGCTGATTGCGACCGCCGCCGACACCCCGTCCGGGTGATCACCCAACACCCCCGCCATGATCAAGACCTTCAAGTCGGGGTCACGGCGCACCTCCACCGGCGCCCCGGACACCGGCGCCTCGGCCGGAACCCCCTCGTCCGTGTCGGGCGCGGTGTCGTCGGCCGTGGGCATGGCCTCGTCGGTGGCGGCCGTGGTCGCCTCGTCCGCGTCGGTGCCGTCGGGCGCGGTGTCGTGCACCGTCACCGGCTCGTCCGCGTCCGGTGTGGTGTCGTCGGCCGGGGCCGACTCGTCCGCGTCGGGCGTGGTGTCGTCCGCCGTCGTGTCCTCGTCGGTGTCGGGGGTGGCGTCGTCCGCCGTCGTGTCGTCGGTGGTGGTGACGCCTACCGGGGGCGCGGGGGTCCACACGTCGGCACCCTTGCGGTTGCCGTTGGCGGGTCCAGGTGTGCGGGTGGCGATGCCGGCCGCTTCCATCGCGGCGAGGGCGTCGTTGACTTCCCGTACGGACTGGCTCGTGATGCCGGCCAGCTTGCGGGCGGTGAGGCCCTCGGGGTTGCGGGACAGGGCGTCGGCCACGATGGCGGGTACGTCGTTGGGCATGGTGAATTGCCTCCCGTGGGAATGGCGCGGGGAAATTGCGGGACCGGGCGCGGGATCGCGCATTGTTTTCGGTTCCCGTCCGGTGGCGTTTGCCCCCGGCACGTCCATGGACGCTCGACGGGCGGCGGGTTGTCAACCCGCGTTTTCAAGACTCTTTCCCGGCCGCCGGTTCCCGCGATTCCTGCCCTCCTTTCCCACCCGGGGCGCTGCCGCCCGGATGGCTGTTGCCGGGGCTGTGCGCAATGCTGCCGGCCTCGTCCGTGCCGGGGGTACACCCTGGGCACCGGGCCATCGGTGCGGCACGCAACGTGCCTCGGTCGGGCGGTGGTTGCGGGGCGTTCGGCAACGGCCGGGCGGTGGCGCACCGCGAACGCCGGGCACCGGGGTTGAGTGCTCAATGTCACTTCACCGAATGCGTCAATTCGGATCGGCGCTGATTTACGGGAAATGAAAAACCCCGGCGACCGTTTCCCGGCCGCCGGGGTGTCCTCGGTATTGCCCTCGAAAACCCTCGCCGATTAGGCTCCCGCGTACCGGAATGGGCTCATCGGATACCCGTGGAAATAGGGGTACGGGATGGGGCGGTGGTGTGTTCCGCCGTCGCCGGACTGTTCATAGCCGACGTAGCGGGTCATGCTGGCGTCGGTCCAGTGATCGAAGATGACCACGTGTCCGGCGAGGTCGGGGGCCGGGTTGATGAGCAGGTCCCCGGCCCGGAGGTCGGTCTTGCTGATCGGGGTTGACCGGTCGGCGAGCCCGGCGCTGGTCAGTCCGGGGCCGGGCACTCCGAGGGACATCGAGGCGTAGCCGGAACAGTCGCGCCGGTACCCGTTGAACCAGGTACCGGGGTCGCCGCTGGACAGGTAGGGCACGGGTCCGCCGTGCCACGCGGTCAGCCAGGTTGCCGCCCGGGTGAGCACCGGGCCGCCGGTCGGGCATGTCGGGACGGTGCCGCCGGTGATGGTGGCGACGATCGCGGTTGCCGCCTGCTCATGATCAGCGTACGCGTCCGGGTAGGCGGACCGCTGGACCTGTTGCGCGGCAACGGCCAGCGGCACGGTTTGCCAGTCGGGCACCGTCAGGAGTCGCCGGTAGAACGCGCCGGCCGCATAGGCGGAGTCGGTGAGCTGTGCCGGGGTGCCCCACCCTTGCGACGGGCGTTGCTGGAACAGGCCCACCGAGTCACGGTCACCACCGGTGACGTTGACCAGGTTCGACTCCTGCAACGCGACCGCAACCGCGATAACCCACCCGTACGCGGGCACGCCCATGCCCTGCCCCACGGTCACGATCGTGACGGCATTCGCCTCCTGATCGGCCGACAGCGCCGGGGCGGGACCGGTGGCGGCAAGGCAATCCGTCATGCCACCCCCGGCCCCGCCGGTCAGGGCGGAGAGGACTCCAGCGGCTACCGCCCCGGTCAGCAGCAGCACCCCGACCAGTCCCGCGCACGCCCACACGATCACTCGTCCCACGAGGCCCCCGCCTCCGGGCGGTCGGGTGCGGGCAGCTCGGCCAGGCTCACCCGCCCCGCCCGGCCGGGGAGTTGCCAGACCGGCCCGGCAGGATGCCCGTGCTCGGGTGTACCCGTGGCGACGAGCACCCCAGGCGGGATGCCGGCCTCGGCCATGGCGCGGTGAAGGTTCGACTCACGGGCCGGTGCGGGTAGCCAGAACAACACCGGGAACCCGTGCCGCGTACCGGCGAGGTGCGCGTACCCGGTCAGCTTGCCCACGACGACGCGCCGCAGTGGTTCGGTGCCGGTGTCGTGTTCGAGCCAGAACGGCACCCGCGCCCCACCCGCGACCCACAGGCCGTGACCGTCCGGGCGGACCAGGTTGTTCGGCGGCGCTCAGGATGAGCATGTAGGAGCGGGTCAGCGGCGTTGACGGT
>JBDZVD010000249.1:0-3799 GCA_040255525.1 Micromonosporaceae bacterium
CTTCTTGGCCGGAGTGGTCGGGCCGGTGCCCTGGTAGCCGCCGTCGCCGAGCATGCCGGGTCCACCTGGGGCGTAGTGGTCGGCCCAGCGTTCGGCGATGCCGGACAGGAAGAACGCGGCCGCGTCGTGGCGTGCACCGGGTACCGGATCGCCGACATCGGCCACGTGTCCGTCCAGGTCGACGACGACCTGCACGTTCTGCCCGGACAGGTGTTTCTTGCCGGAGAACAGCCCGTCGTAGCCCTCGCGTTCACCGACCGGGGCGACGAACCCGTCCACGAGTACACCCTCGCGCTGCGCGCGGCGGTACTGCTGCTCAACCTCAGGACCGGTCACCCAGCGCAGGATCGGACGCAACACGTCGTGGTAGCGGGTGATCGTGGCCTGCGAGCAGCCGAACACCTCGCCCACCACGTCGTCGGGCAGGTTGTGCCGCAACCCGAACAGCACCGCCACGACCGCCGTGAACAGCGGCAGCACGTGCGGTCTGCCTACCGTGGGCTGCTCCCACTCGGTCCCGACGATTTCCCTGACCCGGCCTACCAGCTCGACGAGTCGTCCGGCCCGCAGCCCTGTCATACGCTCGCAGCGCGGCGGCTACCCCTCGATCACTGTGGTCCACACAACCGAAGTGATCTATCTGTGGGTGGCCGCCGTGTCCGGTTGCGACACGTCTCAAGTCGACTACAGGCCTGACTGAAGCCACCCAGCGTCACACTTGCGATTATCAATCAGGTTTTGAATGACGCTCCCGGCTCGCGGCGGAGGTTAACGGTGTTGGTGTCTGAACTTTACATACTCCATCCTCCACACTGGAGGGTCGCGCTCCTGACCTGCCCCTCGCCTGACCCGTAGCTGCATGTGATTGGCCCGAAGTGAAATCAGCTTATCGATCAGTAATTCAGATTGTTTGTAATAGTTTTTCGTGTATGGGTGTTGTGGTGCGGGACGCGCGGCGGCTTTCCCCTCAGGCGCAAGAGGATCTACGGCGTCGAGCGGTCGCGGCGGTCAAGGCCGGCTACACCCAGGTAGCAGTGTCCACAGTGCTCGGTGTCTCACCGCAGGCGGTGTCACGATGGGTCAACGCCTTTGACCGCAAGGGCAACCAGGCGCTGAAAGCCGGCAAGCGGGGGCGACGCCCGGGCGAACAGAAAGCCCTCGACCCCCGGCAGGAAGCCCTACTGCGGCGGGCGGTCATGAGCAAGAACCCCGAGCAGGTGGCCCTGCCCGGCCTGGTCTGGACCCGCCCGCAGGTACGCGACCTGGCACGCCGCTGGTTCGGTATCGGCCTGTCCCTGGTCACCATCGGCAAGTACCTGCGCTCCTGGGGACTCTCGCCGCAGAAACCCGTACGCAAAGCCTACGAGCAGAACCCGCAGGCGGTCGCCCGCTGGTTGGAGGTCGAGTACCCGGCCATCGCGAAACAAGCGAAGAAGGACAAGGCGATCCTGCTGTGGCTGGACCAGACCGGGCTGCGATCGGCAACAGCGTGCCGGTGATCGCCCGGCTGGTTCAAGCCGATGAGGACTCGGTGCGGCAGGTGATCCACCGGTTCAACGAGATGGGCATGGCCAGTCTGGACCCTCGGTGGGCGGGTGGCCGTCCCCGCCTGATCAGTCTTGACGACGAAGCGTTCATCGTCACGACGGCCAACACCCGACCCGAAGCCCTCGGGCAACCGTTCACCCGGTGGAGCGTACGCAAGCTCGCTGACTACCTGGCTCACAACCACGGCCTTCGCCGAGTGCGCGTGGGCCGGGAACGGCTGCGGCAACTGCTGCGCAAGCATGAGCTCACGTTTCAGCGTACGAAGACGTGGAAGGAGTCCAACGACCCGGCACGGGACGCCAAGCTCGCCCGGATCGAGCAGGTGATGACCGACGTCCCGGACCGGGTGTTCGCGTTCGACGAGTTCGGGCCGTTGACCATCCGCCCGCACGGCGGCGCGAGCTGGGCGCCGCCCGGGCACCCGGACCGATTGCCGGCGAACTACCACAAGCTGCACGGTGTGCGGCAGTTCCACGGCTGCTACAGTCTGACCGTCTTCAGCAAGTACGCCGCCGCCCACGACCGGGCCAGCATGACCTCCGGGGGTTATCTCGTCGGGTACGCCATGCAGGGCGTTGCGGCACCGGCGCTGGGTTGGGTGGTGACCGGTCATGGACTGATGGACGGGCTGGTCACCGGCGCGGTCGCGTTCAGCGCATTCTTCGTACTGGTGTTGGTCGTCGGGTTGGGGACGCGGCGGGCCACCCACGGCGCGATCCCTGCCGGTACGGTGCTCGCCGGCGGGGGGTCACCGAGCGGCGAAGCGCATGCCGGTGCCGCCCCGACTCGAGTCGAGTCCTGATTTCCGGTTCGATGTGGTGAGCTGATGTTGCTCAAGGCAATGCGGCCGGTTTACACGGCGCCCGTCGCTCGGCGCCTAGATGAGAACGTCTTGACCCGCACGTACGGCCTGGCGTTCCCGGCCGCAATCGCCGGGATCGCGGTCGGCTCTCTGATCACGGCACCGCTGGTCACAGCCCGTGGTCAAGTACTCCAGTAGCGCGCGGCACGCGACCGTGTGCGGGATGCCGTGCCCGGTCCTCTGGGCAGCCACGAAACCGGCGAGTGGTCCACCGGGCTTTTCCCGGTGGGCCTTGTTCATCTGGGACATGACGAGGTTACTTGGCGTCCGTCGACGCGTCGGTGACGAAGACACCCGAGATTCAGGCAGACGTGCCGTTCCAGCGGGCGATGTCCTCCGGCGTGACCTCGACCGGCCCGTCGACCGGTTGGGTGACCCGGAGGTGGTTGCCGAAGGGGTCCCGGAAGGCGCAGTCGACACCGTACGGCTGGGTCGTCGGTTCCTGGGTGAACTCGACGCCACGGCCTTTGAGCGTCTCGTAGGTGGCCTGGCAGTCATCAGTGGCGAGGATGGCAGCAACACCGAGCGCGCCCTTGGTCACCAAATCACGGACCTGAGCGGCGGCTTCTGCGCTGAGTGCGGGCGGCGCAGGAAGTTCCAGCAGCAGTTCGCGCTGCGGATCGGACGGCAGGGCGATGGTGAGCCAGCGCATGAAGCCCATATCGATATCGTTTTTGACGATGAAGCCGAGCTTGCCGACGTAGAAGTCGAGTGCCTCGTCCTGGTCGAGTACGTGCACGCCGGTGATCGTGATAGCGGTGAACATGCCCATCACGCTACGGGGCGGCCGGCGGGTTCGACTTCGCCAAAACTGACCGGTCTGGTCCACGACTTCACGAAGCAGATCGGGACGCCTACGGCTGCCGCCCGACCTCGATAGGCGGACGGCGACTCACCGGTGACCGCCTTGAAGGCGCGGCTGAACGCGCCGAGGCTTTCGAAGCCGACACGCTGGCACACCTGCGTGACGCTGGCGGCCGGCTCACGGAGCAGGGCCATCGCCCGCTCGACCCGCCTACGCTGCAGGTAGCGGTGCGGGGTCTCTCCGAATACCGCGCGGAACGTACGGCTGAAATGGCCAGGCGACATGAAGGCGATCCTGGCCAGTGCGGGCACGTCGAGTGGCTCGGCGAAGTCGCGGTCCATCGCATCGCGGGCCCGCAGCAGTCGCCGGTTCTGACCCTCGCCGGCGCTCCAGACCATCAGGCGTCGTGGACCGAGGCGACGGACGAACACGTTATGGGCGTCATCGGCTCGTCGTTGGCGCGGGTCGTCTCCGCCATTGAGATCATCTCGATCATGACTGGTTGGGCCGCACGAACATAGCTGAGTGCCTAAGTCAGGCTGGGCCCGTGCGGCCTTGTCCCATCGTATCTGTACCGGCGTCCC
>JBDZVD010000118.1:0-20526 GCA_040255525.1 Micromonosporaceae bacterium
ACTTCCCGACCAAGAGGGTTGACCAGCCCCGCACCTTCAGGGATGAACCCACGACTCCTTGACTCCGGCAGCGTCAAGCCAAGGGATGGACCTCGCCCTTCAACTATCTGCGCTGGTTGAGCCCTTGGTGGTGGACCGGCTGTGACCAGCCCTTATGCCTGTCGCTGGTTATCGTCGTTATCCGCTGGTTTTGCCGCTCGTTTGTACCGGTGCTGTACCCGTCGATCTTGTCGAACTCAGGCAGGTGCGGCAGTCAGATAGCAGAGGGCAACTTGCCATCCTCTGCCGTGAGGAGTTGCCGCCGTCCCTCTTCGAGCGCCGCAATCTCGTCTGGGGAGGGAGCCCGAGACAGGCGTCCGTCTCTCTCGATCAGGTTCCGCAGGCTGTCCGCTCGGTTCACATCGTTACCGCTCTCGGAGACCCGCCGTACGACGTACACACTCGGTTCATGCGCGGTCAACTCCTTGGTCGCCTGCCGCATTTCGTCGGGGTCCGTGACTAGCTTTACGTCATATGTGGCTACGCCGCCCGGGGACCATGCCTGGAGTGCACTCTGCCGGTGCAGACGGATCTCCCTGGCTTGTTCTTCCGCCAGTTCCCCGAGTTGTCGCTGCTTGGCGCGCCAATCTTTGAGCCCTGCGGCGCCGCTGATAATGGCAATCACCGCGAGTGCGACGGCGGCGACCCCCCCGATGAAAGATCCTACGTTGCCCCAATGGATCTCTAGGGCCGACGCTGTGCTGACGACTGATGCGTTGATCACAGCCAGATCGTCGCATGTTTTCGCAAGGCGCTCCCTATCCGTGCAACTGAAGGTAGGCAATGCCGAGAGCGATGATCCCTGCCACGCTGCCGATGACTGTCCAGACGGTCTGAGTCTTCGTCCAGCCCGACTCACCTCGTTCGTCAGCAGGCTTAACCTCAGCCCTCCCGCCGTTGCCCGCCTGAGCTGCGGTAACGGTCACCTGATTTCGCTTACCGCCGTGCAGAACGACGTTGACTGCTTGGGCCGCCTGCTCGGCCGAGGGCACGGACGCATCATCACTCATCGTCGCTCGAATCTCGCTCGCAAGACGGACGAGTGTCGTACGAATCTGGTCCAGAACGCCTTCGATTCGCGCAACGTGGACATCCCAGTACAGTCCGGTGACAGTTACTCCCTGACCCTGTCGCTCATGCGTCATAAGGGACATCAGTTCGGCCGCGCCAGGTGGCGCCATCTTTATGCTCGTCTTGCTTGTGCGTTGCGCATTCCGCACCAATGCTTCGATATCACCAACGCCTTGGGCGAGCGTAACCTCTTCGCCGACCAACTCCCGCGCGAACTCCGGGAGATCCAACACGCTGATCTGCTGGCCAGTGACCTGGTAGCGAAAGGACACAAGGTCAACGTTCAAGGGTGCATAGATCATTCTGTATTTAGGGATCTCGGCGTCGTTGTCACGATAGCCATTCAGTTCACGAGTTGCCCAGTCGCGAAGCTCGGCGTTCCGTGCTTGCGCGCCAAGAGCGATGCACCTGCGGAGGGTCGTAGCGAGCGGCACATTGTCGTCCAGCGCTCCGCGCTCGATGTCCGCAAGCAGGCTGTTATCTCGTCTCGACACCGTGTCATTGTGCACGGGTCAATCAACTTCAGGGGTCCCCCGAGTAGTGCAGGCTTCCCGGTGGCGCGGCCTGGTTGCCTTCGGTGCGTCACTGGTGAGCCGTCGTCGGAGCTTCCCGGAGCGCCGAGGTCCAGGGCGAGTAGCCCTGGCCGCCGGAGGCGTGATGCGGGTAGGGCCGGAGGCCCTACCCGCCGGAGGCGCCTGTGAGCTTGACGCCCCGACTCAGACTTGTCTCGAAGCCCGCGTAGTTGGGCCTAGAGGGAGCCGTCGTATGGATCTTGGGACAGTTGCGCAGGCGGTCGTTGGGGGACTGTTCGGCGGCGCTGTCGTGCCCCTATCTGACGCTCGCGCGTGAGCGACGATCAGCCCGTAGCTCAGTTCGGCACAGACTTGCTGAGGTTGAGATCGCACGATGGGCAAAATCGCCCAGCTCTTACTTCGGCACAGACCCGGACTTCGATGCGTGCCTGGCGCGCTTTGATGCGGAAGCCATTGCGGCTGGAATCCCGAGAACTCTTGTCGGACTCTACGTGCCATTGGCGGAGGTGGGATACCTCACCACGCGGGCCACCTTTGGCAAGTACGCCGACATCAGCGGAGTGCGGATTGAGGCGGGCGCGTTAGGCAGTGACGTCACCAGAGCGATCGAGGCATCCTGCAATCTTGTCGTGGACTCCATCTGGCACCCGTACCTGAGTGCGCTCGTGCGGCGTGGGCGTGTAAAGAAGGTGAAGCGGCTGGTTGAAGCGCTGATTGACGCTCCAGACAAAGAAACCGAATGGGGCCGTGGACTGAGTGGCCGGCTGGTGGCAGGCCGGACTATCGGGATCTCGTCCAGGTAGCGGCCCGGCTTGAATCGGTTGCTAGGCAAACCCGCGCGGACGATGCGGTCGCCGAAACGTAGCGCTAGCTCCTAGTAGCGCCGGCCCGACGTCACGAACCAAACCGGGGGACGTCGGGCTCGTGGTGCCAGCGGGCCGCTTGCGGCCCGCTTTGAAGACGCACAGAAAGTCTGCACCCGGCCATCGCGTACCGGAACCGTTTGACCGCTTCGCACCGAACGAACGATCTTGTCGGCGGGGCTGGGCCTTGGCCTGCAGCAGTAGTGCGCGACCGTTCAGCTGTCTCGGCGAGCGTCTGTCACCGTTGTCACTCGGTTGGTCGCTGAAGGATGCCCGCTGGTCGCAGGCCAGACCAACGTGCAGCTAGCCACCGGGAGTCCAACGGCAGGGCCCGCCGGTCGGACGTCACGCCGCAGCGTCCAACCTTTCCGGCCAGGATCACTCGTCGTTTCGGCTCGACCTCCGTCGGTAATATTCACGTCGGCCTGTGAAGCTCATAGACTGGCTATCGTGACGGCCGCACCCTTGACGACCCCCCTCACGGCACCCCAACTTGTCGAGCGTTATCCAGATCCGGCATTTCGTAACGCGCTCCGTGAACTTTTGAATATCCGAGTGCTGCTCGGCGAATGTCTGATCTCGTCCAACTACCGAGTACCTGCCGGGCTGCACGCCCCAATGAAGTTGACAGCTTATGGGGAGAAGCTGTTCGAATCGCTGACTCGGCAACGAGTGCCGTACCCAGAGGCCCGGTTACTCTGCTTCCTCGAGCTTATGCATCTGGATTTGTTGGTCGACCCGTTGGAGACCGATCGCGATGCCCTGGTCGCCGCTATCGGTGATCAGATCAAAAGCGGCGATCTGCGTTATCCGTTTGTCTATGGCCGGCTGTTGTACGACCGAGTCGCGGATCTCGCACTCAGCAACGAGCGATCGTACTTGTCGGAGAAAGAGACGGACGAGGTCCTCGCCGATACGCCTCAAGGTGTGTTCCAGGTGGGGGTGTTTGTCACAGGACCCTACGGTCTTCTTAAGAGTCAGTCGTCTCGATACATTGAACCTATCCTCAGTGTTCCGTACCACTGCTCTGATATGTCATGTAGTACCTTGCATCGCTATGCTCTCAGAACCGCGCTCGATGCGCCTATCAATGAGAGTAGAGACAAGGTAAGGAAAACACTGCAACGAGAGAGTGTTGACAGCAGCGCTTGGAGTACCTTCCTTACGATCACGAATAAGGACGCACCGAAATTCATATATGACGATTTGGTCGGCGACCCGCTAGTTTTCATAATCGGGGATGCCTTGACGATTGAAGAGCAACGTTCCGTCTTGGCTTGGCTACTCGATAACACCAAGGGCTATCTACGTGGGGTGGCTCAAGCGGTAGGTGTACGCGGTAGAGCTGCTGACATGACTCGGTCGCTGAATGCTGCTGAGATCATGCAGTTAATCTTTCTGTGTAGCAACAAGGCGATCAACAGCGCTCTAGATGCGCTAGCGAAGATGGAGACAATCCGCATCCCTGAAGGCGAGGTTCGCACGGCAGTTGTCAACAATCTAGCGGTTGGGCCATACAACCTATTTGCAGAATTGAATAGATACGGTGTTCGCCTTCGGTCTGCAACTATGAATCTCGCGCCACTGCGTTTTCGTCGGCTGGTGGGTCAAATGTATCCGTTTGACGACGAGCCTAGTCGGATCGAGTTGGACTACCAGTTGCGAGAAGAGGTTGCCGATACATTAGAGGCGAAGATCGAGGAATTTCTCCAGAAAAGGCGCCCGCGAGAAGCGGTATCGAGATTGGTCTTGCCGAGATACGCGAACGTTGTTATCGCGACTGAGAAGCTGGGTATCGACTCTGAGCTGTTCAGGTCAGATCAGGACCGGGTGAACGCAGCCATGTGGAAACTCGGCTTTTCGCTGAATGATGTACTCGACGTGCATGGCCAATTTTGGCTATACCACGACGCTATGATGAACGCCTGCAGGCCAGCACCTCTGGGTCCCTCACTGGGCGATATCGAACAGATTCGAGAAAGATCGAACAACTACTTCGTGACGTTAGAAGCGATACTAAGGGACAGCCTGCTGTACACGGCTTGGGCGCTTACTACGGATCACTATGCCAGCTCGCACAAGTTCACATACCGTCCCCACGTCGATGAAGAATCCGCCCTGCAGACCCTGAAATCGTTCGTTGAGGAACAAGATTCGGATTATTCAGTACGATTAGAAGAGCCGTTGACGTTGTTTCCATTGATTAGCGGATTTCGGATTCTGGCAGACTACCTTGCCTACTGCCTTGGAAGCAAAGACGAATTTCAGCGTGATGTTGAAAGCATACCTCTATGGGCTCACAGTCAAGAGATACAGAGGTTCCCATTCGTCCACACAATTCCGTTTCTAGATCTTCTGCCCGAAAGTCAGGGCTCGATCATGGAGTTGCTGAAGGAGACCTCTCGCGCCCTATTAGCCGCTGAGGTGAGTGACGTTCGAAATGAGCTAGCGCATCCGCGTAGGCCCGATGTTCCACGGATTCGTCACGCGCTGACTGTCGTGGAGGAGGCTCTTATATCACTCCGCGAGCACGGATTCTTCCGTCAAGTCTTTCGAGAAGTGAGGACGGAAGTGGACGAGGCTGCGCGGGCAACAACGATTTTCGCAGATCCGTACGGGCGCGAGGTGGTCGTACATGATCCTTCGTACTTCGATTGGCTCGATCTGCCGCAAGACGCCGACGGGACACACTTCATGACATCGGCTTGCTTTTATCAGCCTAATGTCGTTTTACGCTTCAAAACCCAATTGAAGTCTCCGTATTCCGAGCTTTGGGCGAACTATCCCCGTCGCCCTCTAAAACCGGAAGGCTCTGACGGCTCATACCGAGTGATCAAGACTTCGATCTCGGCCCTGCCTCGATAGCTTCTGCGATCGTAGCTCAGGCGGTGGTTGAATTTAGACGCGAGCAGCGTCTGCGACGATTACCCACTCGCGTGCGCGTTCGGGATCAATCCCTGCGTGAGTCGCTAGAAGAGTGGCGCCGGATGTTGGCGCCATATATTTGGCCGCTTTCAAAGCGATAACGGCTACGTCAAATGCGACGTCGCCAGCCATGCCTCGCGGCTCGATGAGCCAGAGCCTGCGGTGTTCTCCAAGCAGGACGTTCTGCGGCGACGCGTCGCCGTGGCACAGCCCAGCGACGTGATCGCCGGCCAAGTCTTCGAGGACATCTTGAGCCCGCCGACGTTCGGCTGTCGGCGCAGGATTGCGACCGACGGGGAGGTCGTTGGGCTGAGGATCGGTTAGCCGGTCACGTAGCCAATCCGTGAGTGACGGCATATCGGAGGCGGGCGCCGGCCGACCGGCGATCGGTTCCAACATTGCTGCCAGGGCAGCGGACTCGATCTGGTCACGGAGGTCACCCATAGGGGTTCCGGGTATTAAGCGATCCGCGACCGTCCACACTCCTGTGGCCGTTGTTGAGAGTTCGTGAACCTTGGGCGCTACCCCTAGGTCCGCGAGGGCGAGGGAGACCTGTGCCTGGTTGAATCCGTTCGGGTCTGGGCTGCTGCGGAAAACCAGCCGGCCGCTCGAAGTCCGGACGTCCACCACGAACCCGTACCTGGCGCGCATCGCCTGCACAGGTTTCGCGCCGTATCGCTCGCAAAGAGCCGATAGCTCGTCGTGGACGTTGTTAAGCCACTGTGGGCCACGGTCGGGCCAACGCTTGCAGACGGCTTCGGCCACGTTGCTGGGGACGGCCGGCATGGGCTTCGCGCGCGCGGAGTCTGGCAGGCCTACTGCCCGCCCGGCCAGGCGAACGTGCGGTGAACGCGGCAAGGTACGGGTGGATGTGCGGGGGCGGCCGTCAGGGGCGCGAGGCTACAGGTATGCGCCAGGCGTCACCAGAGGGCGAGTGCGTGGTCCCTCGCTAGATCCACCGTCGTCCGAAGCCGCGCGGGCGGTTGACTGGCCAGACTGCCTGGCGCGGCGCGGGATCCCTAACGAGGTTCGGCCGGGCGAGATTCGAAGTGTGCGTAGTGCGTCGCGGTAGGCGGGGCATGGCCATCGTAGGCGGCAGACGGCGCAGCATGAGATGTGGAGCCATCCCCAGATCGGGGACGGGTGGTGGCGCTCGACGCGAGACGTGAGCGCGAAACGGGTGACCTCGTCCATGCGGGCTCCGAGCGGGGTGAGCGGATGACCGGGGCGGCTAGCTGCTGAACGCGGCGAGCTTGACGAGTTCCTGGGTCCAGCGGATCACGTTGCCGTTCGCGTCTAGTTCGTCGCCTTCGATCCAGATGAGGCCGCTGTAGTACCTGCTGAGGTCATGTCGTATGGCCGTGACTCGGAGCCTGATCGGTTGGTGGTGCCACTCCCGGTCTTCCGTGCGAAGGTCGAGGATGTCACCGGGCTTGACGTTCACCTCGGCCATGAGGACCACGCCACTAGCTACCGCAGAACAGGTCTAGCAACGCGCGTGCGAGGTCTGGCACGCTGCCCAGCCGTAACGAGATTGTCTGACCGGTACCGTCCGGCTCGGTGTCGATCGTCAGCATCGCGAACCCGGAGACTGACGCCACGCCTTGATGCGCGACCAACGTCAGGCCGCAGACTTCGATTGGTGCGGACTCGTGCACGTGGCCTTCGCCGTCGACCTGGCAGCGTTCTGGCGAGCACCACTTCGGGTGGTCGACCTCGTCGCGTTGCGGCTGCTTGAACGGCACTACTACGGACATCTCGGCGCTCCTTTCGTGAGATGCGCGATTCGTTGGTGTCGGGCTCCATCGGCATGAGGGCAGGCGTCACCCAGGACATGTCGGGTATTGGGTTCGCCGGAAGCGGCGGATGCGTTCGGGTTACTCGGGGTCTGAGCAGATCAGGACTACGGCGATGTCGCTGAGGCTGGTCACCACGGCGTCTGCCTTGGCGTCGGTGAACGGTTCGAGCTTGTGGGGTTTGTTGGCGTAGCCGATGACGGGTACGCCGGCGGCTTGGGCGCCGGCGATGTCGCTGAGTGAGTCGCCGATCAGGACGCAGTCGGCGGGTTCGGCGCCTAGGTCGAAGACCGCGTGCAGGATCGGTTCGGGGTTGGGTTTCATGCGGGCGGGGTCGGCGTAGGCGCGGCCGACGACCGAGGTGATGTACTGCGCGAGCCGTTTGGCGGTCAGGTACTCGATGACGCAGGCGGCGGAGTTGTTGCTGACCACGGCGACCGGCTTGCCGGCCTTGCGCGCGGCCACGATGACCTCCCGCGCGTACGGGGTCGGTGCCGCCGACCGAATCGCGTGCAGCTCGGCCGCGCACAGCGCATCCTCGACTGCGCGGGTCACGCTGGGCTCTCCGAGTGTGCCCGTCCAGCACAGGATTTCCAGGGGTTGTGGCTTGTCGGCCAGGTGTTCGGGCACGTGCACGCCGAGGTCGAGCAGCGTGGCGCGTAGGTCGTCGGCGACGCTTTGTGGGGTGTAGCCGGCGAAGACGCTGCATACGGGTCCGTCGAAGTCGAGCAGGATCGGTCCGTCGCCGTCTAGTAACCGGCCGAGGGTGGCGTCCGGGCTCATTGTTCGTAGTCCCGGGCGATGGTGTTCCACATCGAGTCGAACCAGGCCCGTGAGGATTCCACGAACTGGGTTCCGGCCGCTGCCTCGTCGTCGATGATGGCGTAGTGGAACAGCGGCACGTCTTTGCCCATGAGGTCGTAGATGGCGGTCGGTTCGCCCTTGATGCTGACGGTGCGCTCGACGACCGGGTAGAAGCCGAAGAACACCTCTTCGCTGTTGAGGACGTAGAGCTTGAACAGGGGCGCCGCACCGTGGACCCGGACGGCGACGTTGACTGCGGGCACGAGGCCGAGGTCTGCGAGTTCGTGGACCTGGTCGAGGATGCCGTCTGCGGCGCGGCGCATGATGCGGTCGGCGCGTTCGCGGACTACCGGGTCGTCGGCTTGGGTTTCGGCGCGGGCGGGTAGCGCGGTTGGCCCGGTCATGTCGGGGAGCATGACCCGGATGGTGATGCTTTCCGGGGCGAGGCGTCCGGCCCGTACCTTGTCGAGCACTTCAGAGATGGCGTCGCGCAGGGTCTCGCCGGAGAAGCCGGCGAAGTCGACCGACACGTGCGGGCGCTCGAATGCGGCCTCGATGTGTGGGCGCAGCTCGACGGGTCGCTGTGTCTGGGCGCGGACGAATGCGCCGCTGCCCTGTCGGGTCACGATGAGTCGGTCGGCGCGTAGGAGTTCCAGGGCGCGTTTGACGGTTTCCCGGGCGACGCCGTAGCGGGTGGCGAGTTCGGGCTGGGAGGGAAGTTTTTCTCCGGGGCCGAGTTTGCGGGTGAGGATCGCGGCTCGGAGCTTGTTCGCGATTTGGTGGGACGCCTGCTTCGGGTCGTCGGGGTCGAGTTCGCCGAGGTAATCGAGGTTGTCCGCCATGCCCCCAGCGTAACTCCTGACTAGCCAAGCGAGTGAACTTCGCTTCCAAGCCTTAACTTGGCTAGCCACGTCAGCCTAGCGTCTTCCTCGCGTGGCCCTGACTAGCCAAGCACGCCAAAGTAAGGCCGGGCGGCACCGCGAGGCCCAGCAGCCAGCGCGAATGGCGCGCCTGTCGGCGTAGCCGCCTGGGCAGCTCTGGAAGCCCGAGCGGTGCTTGAGAACTGGATAACAGGCTCGCGAGTCGTCCTTCGCCGGATCCGCGCCCAGCAGGCGATCTTCGAATGGATCGGGGGCTGACACAACACCTGCCGCCGACACTCTACAGTGGATGCGCCAGCGCCGCGCTGCTCAGCCGTCTGCGCTGCCCTCGTCGTAGGCAAACTGGTCAGTCAGGCCCGCTACGAAGGTCCCCAAGTCCGACGCTAGCGTTGTGATCTGGTAACCCCGCTCCCGGTGGAGGACGTGCGCCACGGCTGGTTCCCCAGGTCATCGGTAGTCGAGGGCGATCATGTCGTGACCGGCCGACGGGCAGTCAGCGATGTAAATTCCTATGTCCGGGTAGTCCCACTCCGCGACTCAGAACGTACTGCCCCGCTCGTCACACAGCTGAATCGCGCGGTTCGACCGACCGCGGCCAACGAGACTACCCCGACATGGTCATCGGCCCAGCTGGTTCGGTGCGGATCTGCGTGGCCACCTCGGGCGAAGTAACCGCGATTGTGTGCACGAGCCAGGGCGATGTACGCCGCCGACAGTCGCCGCCCAGCCTCTCCCTCTACTGCGTTCAAAGGCTTGTCAGTGAGCGGGGCCTCAAATGGCCCGAATCTGTCGAAGACCGTTGAAGGATCGGGCACCGGGCCGACCATAATCCGTCGCCACCAGCTCACAGACCTCGCGCCACTCATGATCATCATTGGCTGACGGCTCGAAAGGCGGCCCCGGACTCCTGGACTTTGCCGTACCCAGCCGGACAAACGATCGAGCCCCCTGACCGCGTACTGACTGGTCAGAGGGCTCGTTTCTGCTGCTCATCCGGACTTTCCCGGTAGTGCCCCCGGCAGGATTCGAACCTGCGCTCCCGCCTCCGGAGGGCGGTGCTCTATCCCCTGAGCTACGGGGGCTCAGCGACCAGAGAACTGTAGCAGGCTTCCGGACCGTACCGCGTCCGGCCCACCCCGCGGCGGCCGAGCGCGCCCCGGCCGCCGCAGCGCCTACGAGTTCAGCGGCTGCGCACCCAGCTGGGACAGGAGGTTCTGGAACTGGACCACCTCGCCCTGCTGGTTGTTCTTCATCGTCTGAGCCAGGTCCCGGACCTCTTTGTTGTGGCTCAGCGGCAACAGCTCGTCAATCATGTGGATGCCGCCCAGGTGGTGCCGCAGCATCAGCTGGCAGAACAGGATGTCCACCTGCTTGCCCTTCGCCGCGTCCAGCTGTTGCAGCTGCGCGTCCGTCGCCATTCCCGGCATCAGGCCGTCCGGCGACAGCTCCTGGGCGCCGTCCGGCATCCAGGCCATCTTCGGTCGGCTGCCGGTCGGCTCTAGGTGCCAGTCCTTCAGCCAGGTCTGCATGATGCCGATCTGGCCTTGCTGGGTCAGGGCGATGTCGTACGCCAGTTGGCGCACCTCGGGATCGGTCGCCTTCGGGTACGCCGTCATGGCCATCGTGACCGCCTGGGCGTGGTGCGTCGACATGTCCCGGGCGAAGCCGGCCTCCGGCGAGTTGTCGCCCGGAGCGCGCAACGACGGCGTGAGCCAACCCGCTCCGTACCCGATCAGAAGCGCGAACACCGCGACGAGCGCGCCGATCGTGATGGCGCGTCGCTGCGGTGTCGCGAAGATTCCGGAGAACATCGGCTTACATGCCCGAGGGTGTCGGCGCCGCGCTCTGGCCGAGGTTCGTCGGGTCGGGTCCGGTCTTGGTGACGTAGTTGCCGGAGTCCTGGCCGCAGGTCGCCTGGGGCTCCATGCTGGCGTTCACGCGCAGGTCCCGGATGAACTGGTCGATTCGCGGGTCGCTCGCGTCGTCCAGCTTGAGCTGGAAGCCCCAGGCTTGCAGCGAGATCGGCTTGTCCAAGCCCGGGTACGGGCTCATCAGCATGAAGTCGTTGCCGCGCACCTTGCTGGCCAGCTTGTCGACCTGATCCTTGGGCAGGCTCGGGTTGTACGTGATCCACACCGACCCGTGTTCGAGGGCGTGCACCGCGTTCTCGTTCGGGATCTGGTCGGGGTAGACGTCGCCCTGGCACCGTTCCCAGTTGGGATTGTGCACACCGCCGACCGGCGGGCTCTGCGGGTAGTTGATCTTCCCGTAGGCGTGCTGGGCCGGCTGGAGCAGGCTCTTCTCGGTCTTGCGGTAGTCGACGATGCCCTTGATCGAGTCTGCCTTGTCCTGCCAGCCCCGGTTGTTCCTCTGCACCTCGTACACGCCGAAGCCGACGATGCCGGCGGCCACCAGGCCGACGATGGTGAACAGGATGATCGGGCCCCAGTGCCGGCCATTGTTGACCTTGACGGGGGCGATCGGTGGGCGGTTGCCGCCGCCGGGGCGGCTGCCGCTGCCTCCGGTCCGGGTGCCGGGCCGACCGCCGGACGCGGTGCGCGCCTTCGGGCCGGTGCCGGCCGGGGTCGCGCCGGACTTGGCGCCGGACTTCGCGGCGGCGGCCTTGGCCGGGGTGCCGGTCTCGGCGGGGGCGTCCGTCTTGCCGGCTGCGCCGGTCTTGGCGGTGCCGGTCTTGGCGGCGCCAGCCTTGGTGGAGGCGCCCGACCTGGCTGAAGCGCCGGTGCCGGGTTTCCCGCCTGCTACAGCTTTGGAGGACTGCCGGCGGTTGCCGCCCGCCTGTGGACTACTGATGCTCATCGGGCCTCGTCGGTCGAAACGGGTCAGGGGGTGGTCCCAGTGGGTTGCGTCCCGCATTGTGACCGGTACGTCGGGTCGCCGCCAAGTCCCGCAGTCTACCCCGACTAGCATTGATCGGGTGACTCCCGAGCAGCTCTCCGAAGTCGTTATCGCCGCCGCCCGGACGGCGTTGACCGATCGTGGCCTGGATCCGGCCCCCCTGCCTCTGACGGCCACCGTGGAGCGACCCCGCAACCCCGAGCACGGGGACTACGCCACGAACCTGGCGCTCCAGGCTGGCAAGAAGGTCGGGCTCCCGTCGCGCGAGCTGGCCCGAGCCATCGCCGACAATCTGGTGCAAATCGCCGGGATCGCCGGCGCCGAGGTCGCCGGACCGGGCTTCCTGAACATCCGGCTCGACCCGGCCGCCACCGGCCAGCTCGCCCGGACGGTGGTGGAGGCCGGCGCGGAGTACGGCCGCAGCCGGCTGCTGAGCGGGCAGAAGATCAACCTCGAGTTCGTCTCGGTCAACCCGACCGGCCCGATCCACATCGGCGGGGTGCGCTGGGCGGCGGTCGGCGACGCGCTGGCCCGGCTGCTGCGGGCGATGGGCGCGCAGGTCGGCACGGAGTACTACTTCAACGACGCCGGCTCGCAGATCGACCGGTTCGCCCGGTCGCTGTACGCCACGGCCAAGGGCGACCCGGTCCCGGAGGACGGGTACCACGGCGAGTACATCGGGGAGATCGCCCAGGCGGTACTCCAGAAGCAGCCGGACGCCCTGACCCGGCCCGAGGCCGACGCGGTGGAGGTCTTCCGGGTCGAGGGCGTGGCGCTCATGTTCGCCGAGGTCAAGTCGAAGTTGACCGAGTTCGGCGTGCACTTCGACCGGTACTTCAACGAGAAGGAGCTGCACGACCGCGGCGAGCTGGCCTCGGCCCTGGAGCGGCTGCGCCAGCAGGGCCGGGTGTACGAGGCGGACGGTGCCACCTGGGTCCGCACCACCGACTTCGGCGACGACAAGGACCGGGTGTACGTACGCAGCAACGGCGCCTACACCTACTACGCGGCGGACTGCGCCTACTACCTGGACAAGCGCCAGCGCGGCTTCGACAAGGTCGTGATCATGCTGGGTGCCGACCACCACGGCTACATCGGCCGGCTGCGTGCCATGTGCGCGTGCTTCGGCGACGACCCCGACCGCAACCTGGAGATCCTCATCGGGCAGCTGGTCAACCTCGTCAAGGACGGCCAGCCGATCCGGATGTCCAAGCGCGCCGGCACGGTCGTGTCCCTGGACGACCTGGTGGACGCGGTCGGTGTGGACGCGGCCCGGTACGCGCTGGCCCGGTACTCGGTGGATTCGCCGATCGACGTCGACCTGGACCTGTGGACCAAGCGCAGCAACGACAACCCGATCTACTACGTCCAGTACGTCGCGGCCCGCACCGCCGGGGTCTCCCGGATGGCCGCCGATCTGGGGCTGACCCGCGGGGACGACTTCGACCCGGCCCTGCTGACCCACGAGAAGGAGCTGGACCTGCTCAAGTCGCTCGGAGACTTCCCCGGCACCGTGGCCACGGCCGCCGAGCTGCGCGAGCCACACCGGGTGACCCGGTACCTGGAGGAGCTGTCCGGCGCGTACCACCGGTTCTACGACAACTGCCGTATCCTTCCGCGGGGCGACGAGCCGGTGACCGACCAGATGCGTGCCCGGCTCTGGCTCAACGACGCCGCCCGCACGGTCATCGCCAACGGTCTCGGGCTGCTCGGCGTGTCCGCGCCGGAACGGATGTAGCTGGTGGCCCGCACCCGCGGACCCGCGATGTCGAAGTCGATCGAGCAAGGAATCGAGCAGGGATAGGCGATGCGAGCTCATGAGGCCGGGGCGCTTCACGCCGAGGTCGGTCATCGGGGACCGGCCTGGCTGCGCAGCCCCGACGACGTCAACGCGCTGCTGCCGCAGTTGTGGCCGCGCACGGTGTCCCGGGACGCCGCCGGCGTCCTGACCGTGGGCGGCGTACCGGTGACCGAGCTGGCGGCCGACTTCGGCACTCCGGTGTACGTACTGGACGAGGCCGACTTCCGGGCGCGCTGCCGGGATTTCCTGGAGAGTTTCGGCGACGCGGACGTGTTTTACGCCGGAAAGGCGTTCCTGTGCAAGGCGATCGTGCGCATCCTCGACGAGGAGGGCATGCGGCTGGACGTCTGCTCGGGCGGTGAGCTGGCGGTGGCACTGGCCGCCGGCATGCCGGGTGAGCGGATCGCGCTGCACGGCAACAACAAGTCGACCTCGGAGCTGGCCCGCGCGGTGGACGCCGGAGTCGGCCGGATCGTGCTCGACTCGTTCCAGGAGATCGACCGGCTGACCGTGATCGCCCGTGAGCGGGGGGTACGGCCGGCGGTCATGCTCCGGGTGACGGTCGGTGTCGAGGCGCACACCCACGAGTACATCTCCACCTCGCACGAGGATCAGAAGTTCGGGTTCTCGCTGGCCGGCGGCGCGGCCCGGGCCGCGCTCGACCGGATCATCGCGGACGGTGTGCTGGAGCTGCGCGGGCTGCACTCGCACATCGGTTCGCAGATCTTCGAGGCCGACGCGTTCGAGCTGGCCGCGCACCGGGTGCTGAGGTTGCAGTCGGACATCCGGGACACGCACCGCGTCCAGCTGCCCGAGCTGGACCTCGGCGGCGGGTTCGGCATCGCGTACACCAGTCAGGACAGCCCGCGGTCGATCGCGGAGCTGGCCGACGCGCTGCGCCGCATCGTGAAGGTCGACTGCGACGCGATGGGGCTGGACGTGCCACGGCTGTCGGTCGAGCCGGGCCGGGCGATCGTCGGGCCGGCCATGTTCACGCTGTACCAGGTGGGCACCGTCAAGGACGTCGACGGGATCCGGACGTACGTGAGCGTCGACGGCGGGATGAGCGACAACATCCGTACCGCCCTGTACGACGCTTCGTACTCCGCCACGCTGGCCGGCCGGATCAGCCCGGCCCAGCCGATCTTGGCCCGCGTGGTGGGAAAGCATTGCGAGTCCGGGGACGTCGTCGTGAAGGATGAATTCCTGCCCGCCGACGTGCAGCCCGGAGATCTTCTCGCGGTACCCGGAACCGGCGCCTACTGCCGGAGCATGGCCAGCAACTACAACCACGTGCCGCGGCCACCGGTGGTCGCGGTGTGCGACGGGGAAGCGCGGGTGATCGTCCGACGGGAGACCGAGGACGACCTACTGGCATTGGACGTGGGGTAATGGTCAGCGACGCGCGGGCGGTGAGGGTCGCCCTGCTCGGCTGCGGCATCGTCGGCAGCGAGGTCGTCCGCCTGCTGCACGAGCAGGCCGGCGACCTGACCGCGAGAGTCGGCGCTCCGCTGGAGCTGGTCGGCATCGCGGTACGCCGGCTGGGCCGCGACCGCGGTCCGCTGCCGGTACCGGCGCACCTGTTCACCACCGACGCGCTCGGCCTGATCAAGCGCGACGACGTCGACGTGGTGATCGAGGTCATCGGCGGCGTCGAGCCGGTGCGTGGCTGGCTGGTCGAGGCGCTGCGCAGCGGCAAGAGCGTGGTCACCGCGAACAAGGCGCTGCTCGCCGAGGACGGCGGCACGCTGCACGACGCGGCCGCCGAGGGTGGAGCGGACCTCTACTTCGAGGCGGCGGTGGCCGGTGCGATCCCGTTGCTGCGCCCGCTGCGCGAGTCCCTGCACGGCGACCGGATCACCCGGGTGACCGGGATCGTCAACGGGACGACCAATTTCATCCTGTCCTCAATGGACTCGTCCGGTGCCGGCTTCGCCGAGGCGCTGGAGGAGGCGACCGCCCTCGGGTACGCGGAGGCCGACCCGACCGCCGACGTGGAGGGCTTCGACGCGGCCGCCAAGGCGGCCATCCTCGCGTCGCTGGCGTTCCACACCCGGGTACGGGCCGGGGACGTGTACCGCGAGGGGATCACCGAGGTGAGCGCCGCGGACGTGGCCAGCGCCAAGGCGATGGGTGCCACCATCAAGCTGCTGTGCCTGGCCGAGCGGGACGGCGACGCGGTCAGCGTCCGGGTGCACCCCGCGATGATCCCGCGCAGCCATCCGCTCGCCGGGGTCGGGGACGCCTTCAACGCGGTGTTCGTCGAGGCGGAGGCGGCCGGGCAGCTGATGTTCTACGGCCGTGGGGCCGGCGGTGCCCCGACCGCGAGCGCGGTCCTCGGCGACCTGGTGGCGGTGGCCCGCCACCGGCTGACCGGCAACCGTTCCGCGCCCGAGTCGGTCTACGCCGACCTGCGGATCCGGCCGATGGGCGAGGCACGCACCCGGTACCACGTCAGCCTCGACGTGGCCGACCGGGCCGGCGTACTGGCGGGGGTGGCGGGCGTGTTCGCCCGGCACGACGTGTCCATCGCGACGGTCCGGCAGTCCGGCCGCGGCGCCGGCGCGACGCTGGTGATCGTCACGCACGTCGCTCCGGACGCGGCCCTCGCCGCGACGGTCGAGGAGCTTCGCTCACTGGATATCGTGCGTTCCATCGTCAGCGTGCTCCGGGTCGAGGGAGACTCCTGACGGCTCGATCGCCGCCGGCGACCGTCATCGCGAACAAGGGGAGACCAACCATGTGGCGTGGACTGATCGAGGCGTACCGGCAGCGGCTGCCGGTCAGCGCCGCCACTCCCGTGATCACCTTGCATGAGGGCAACACCCCGCTGGTACCGGCGCCCGCGCTGTCCGCCCGGACCGGCTGCGACGTGTACCTGAAGGTCGAGGGCGCCAATCCGACCGGATCGTTCAAGGATCGCGGCATGACCGTGGCGGTGTCGAAGGCGGTGGAGAGCGGCAGCAAGGCGATCATCTGCGCGTCCACCGGCAACACGTCGGCGTCGGCGGCCGCGTACGCGGCCCGGGCCGGGCTCACCTGCGCCGTGCTGGTACCGCAGGGCAAGATCGCCCTCGGCAAGCTGGCCCAGGCGCTCGTGCACGGCGCCCGGCTGCTCCAGGTCAGCGGCAACTTCGACGACTGCCTCAACCTCGCCTCCAAGCTCGCCCAGGACTACCCGGTGGCCCTGGTCAACTCGGTGAACCCGGACCGGCTGCACGGCCAGAAGACGGCCGCCTTCGAGATCGTCGAAGCGCTCGGCGACGCCCCGGACATCCACTGCCTGCCGGTGGGCAACGCGGGCAACATCTCTGCCTACTGGATGGGGTACCGGGAGGACCTGGCGGCTGGCAACGCGACCCGTACTCCGAAGATGTTCGGCTTCCAGGCCAGCGGCGCCGCGCCGATCGTGACCGGTCAGGTGGTGGCGGAGCCGTCGACGATCGCCACCGCGATCCGGATCGGCAACCCGGCCTCCTGGACCAAGGCGCTGGACGCTCGGGACTCCTCGGGCGGCCTGATCGACGCGGTCACCGACCGGGCGATCCTGGCCGCGTACCGGCTGCTGGCCCGCCAGGTCGGCGTGTTCGTCGAGTTGGGCAGCGCGGCAAGCGTGGCCGGCCTGTTGCAGTCGGCGGGGGCCGGGAAGGTGCCGCCGGGGAGCACCGTGGTGTGCACGGTCACCGGTCACGGGCTCAAGGACCCGGAGTGGGCAATCTCCACCGCCCCGGCGCCGACCACGATCGAGGTCGACGTGCTGGCCGCCGCCCGCACCCTTGACCTCGCCTGATCGCCTCGACGGGACAGACTCCAGGGCGCCCCGGTCGGGGTGGCCTTGCTGTGCCGCGCCACCTGCGCCTATCATTGTGATATCACTCTGATAGACGGAGGAAGTCATGGAGCGGAGCGCGTTCCGGTTGCCGGGGTTCCCGATGCTGCTCGTCACCCTCGCCGAGGTCGCGGCGTTCATCCTGCTCGCCGGGGCGCTGGCCGGCGACGCGGTCGGGTTGGTGATCGCCGCCGGTGTCGTGGTGTTCGTCCTGCTGGCTACGGGGTTCACCGTGGTGGTGCCGAACCAGGCGCGGGTGGTGCTGTTCTTCGGCTGGTACGCCGGCACGATCAGCCGGCCCGGCCTGCAGTGGACGCTCCCGTTGTCGACGAAGCGCCAGGTTTCGTTGCGGGTGCGTAACTTCGAGTCGGCCAAGCTCAAGGTGGCCGACGCGGACGGGAACCCGGTGGAGATCGCCGCCGTGGTGGTGTGGCGGGTGGTGGACACGGCCAAGGCCGTGCTCTCCGTGGACGATCACCGGGCGTACGTGGCGGTCCAGAGCGAGACGGCGGTACGGCACCTGGCCACCTCGCACCCGTACGACGCCCATGACGACGGGCGTACCAGCCTGCGCGACTCCGACGCGGTCAGCGGGGGACTGACCGCCGAGTTGCGCGACCGGGTGGCACTCGCCGGCGTCGAGGTGCTCGAATCGCGGATTACCCACCTGGCCTACGCGCCGGAGATCGCCCAGGCCATGCTGGCCCGACAGCAGGCCAGCGCGATCGTCGCCGCCCGGTACAAGATCGTCGAAGGGGCGGTCGGCATGGTGGAGAATGCCCTGCAGCGGCTGCGCGACCAGGGCGTGGTCGAACTGGACGAGGAGCGCAAGGCGCAGATGATCGCCAATCTGATGGTGGTGCTCTGCGGCGACCGCGCGGTCCAGCCGATCGTGAACGTCGGATCTCTCTACAGCTGAGCGTCCATCTATGGCCGAGCGCAAGAAGTTGTTGCTACGCCTGGATCCCAGCGTCTACGACGCGGTCGCCAAGTGGGCCGCCGACGACCTGCGCAGCGTCAATGCCCAGATCGAGTACGCGCTGAGGCTGGCGCTCAAGGGCGCCGGCCGGCCGCCCCGGGCGGACCGGCCCGCGGCGGCCGCACCGGAGCCCGAGCGGGCCGACCCCGAGCCGGATTGATCGAAGGCGGTCCCCGGCCCCCGGCCATCGGGATCTACGATGTGCCCATGCTGCGCTTCCTGACGGCGCCGGTCCGGGTCCGGGTACCGGCGACCAGCGCCAACCTGGGGCCGGGATTCGACGCCCTGGGACTGGCGCTCAACCTGTACGACGAGGTGAGCGTCCGGGTTACGGGCGCCGGCATCCGGGTCACCGTCGACGGTGAGGGGGCCAGCGAACTGCCCGCGGACGACGCCCACCTGGTCGTGCGGTGCATGCTCGCCACGTTCGACCGGCTCGGTGGCCGGCCCGAGGGGCTGGAGTTGTTCTGCCGCAACGGGATCCCGCAGGCGCGCGGGCTCGGGTCGTCGTCGGCGGCGACCGTGGCCGGCGTCCTGGCCGCCCGGGCCCTGGTGGCGGACGGGCCTGAGCGGCTGCCCGACGCCGCGGTGCTGGAACTCGTCGCAGAGATCGAGGGCCATCCGGACAATGTGGCCCCCTGCCTCCTGGGCGGCCTGACCATCGCCTGGCCGGAGAACGGGGTGACCCGGGCGGTGCGCCTGGAGCCGGCCGCCGGTTTGCCGATCACCGTCGTCATTCCGGCCGACCGGGGCCTGACCGCCCAGGCCCGGGCCGCGCTGCCGGCCGAGGTCCCGCACCGGGACGCCGCCTTCAACGCCGGCCGCTCGGCTCTGCTGGTACACGCGCTGACCGGGGCTCCCGAGCTGCTCTTGCCCGCCACCGACGACCTGCTGCACCAGGGCTACCGGGCGCCCGGCATGCCGGAGACGGCACGCCTGGTAAGGGCTTTCCGGCAGGCGGGAATACCAGCGGTGGTCTCCGGCGCTGGACCGTCTGTACTGGTCTTCGCCACCGAGGACGAGATCACGCGGAGTGAGACCTCGATCACATCGGACTGGCGGGTGTTGCCGCTGGACGTGGATGCGCGGGGGGCCGTGGTGGAGGTAGACTTACAACACGCCGAGCGGGACCCTGTTGCCGCAGGTCGGGCGAGTTGATTAGGCTTTAGACTTACAACAGCCGCGAGGCGCGCGCGATCAGTGCGGGGCGGCGCACCCCCGAACCTTCCGTGGCACATCTGGCCAAAGTCGGCTCGTCGTACCGCCCTGGCGGATCGACGTGGGCGACTGGCTTGACCCACAGATATCGGGTGCACCGGTCTTCCGTCGTGGCGCTGTTGAAAGATCATCCCCGCGCCGCCATGCGGCGAGGCGGGTGTAACCGAGGCTCGCCCGGCCACCATCGACACCCGGGTGGCTCCGGCCCATCGAAGGAAGGAATCCATTGAGCGACACCACCGACGTGACGTCGGATGTCTCCAGCGTCCAGGCGCCGGAGGAGGCGACGGGCACCGCCCGGCGTCGGCGTCCTGGCAGCGGCCTTGCGGCGATGCTGCTCCCTGAGCTGCAGAGCATGGCCTCGTCGCTCGGAATCTCCGGTACGGCCCGCATGCGCAAGGGCGAGCTAATCGCGGTGATCCAGGAGCGTCAGGCCGGCGACAATCGGGTGCCGGGTCCTCGTGGCAACGAGGCGGCCCGTGAAGTACCAGCCCGCGTGGAGACACCCCGCAGCGAGGTACGTGCTGACGTGCGCGACGACCGGCGCGAGGACGCCCCGGTCGCGTCGACCGCCCGCTCCTCCCGGCGCGCCACGCGCCCGGCTGGTCCGCCGGAGCCGCGTGTCGAGGAACGCGCCGAGGGTGGCCAGGTGGCCGTGGCGGAGCGCCCGGCGCGGGGCGAGGGCGACAACGCCCGCTCCGACAACGCCCGCTCCGACAACGCCCGCTCCGAGAACGCCCGCTCCGAGAACGCCCGCTCCGAGAACGGCGGCGAGCGCGCCGAGCGCGACAACCGCCGGGACGGCCGGGCGGAGCGGACCGATCGCGGAGACCGCAACGATCGTGCCGAGCGCGCGGACCGCGGCGACCGCAACGACCGCGGCGACCGCGGCGAGCGCGGCGACCGCGGCGAGCGCGGCGACCGCGGCGAG
>JBDZVD010000119.1:0-20471 GCA_040255525.1 Micromonosporaceae bacterium
CACCCACCGCCCACAACCGGCGGCGGATGGCCTCCCGCAGGCCGTACCGGTGCGCCGGTACCCGGCCCGGGTCGAACCCGCGACCGCAGTCGATGACCTCCACCCGGATCTCGTCCCCCCGCCGCCCCAGCCGGACCTCCGCGACGTCCACACCGGCGTGCCGCGCGACGTTCGCCAGCGCCTGTCCCGCAGCGCCGGCGAACGCCTCCGCGACCTCGCCGGGCACCACGCACGGCAACAGGCTCAGCTCCACCTCCAGCGCGACCGGGGCCTGCGCGGCGACCTCGCGCAGGCGCTGGTCGAGCCGGCCGTGGTCGGCGTCCGCCTGCGCCGCGCGGCCCAGGGCGTCGATCACGGCAAGGTCGGCGATCGCCCGCTCGCGCAGCGTCGCCGAGGCCCGGCCGATCGCACCGGTGCCCACGATGGTCAGGGTGGCCAGCACCGTGTCGTGCAGGCGCCGGTTCTCCTCGCGTTCGTGTGCGCGCCGCGCGGAGGCCACCTCGGCGGCCCGGCGAACCCGCTCGTACCCGTCCAAGGCCCGGTCGGCCTGCCCGGTGGCGCGGCGGATGAGCGCCATCAGCACCCCGGCCAGACCCACCTGCACGACCAGGATGGCCGCCTGTACGACACCGTGGTCGGGCAGGTCCGCAAGCGCAGCGCCGGCCAGGTACCCGGCGACCACGACCAGTCCCGCCGGGACCGCGACCGCCAGCGGCCAGGCGAAGTTGGCCACCACGACGGTCATCGAGGCGAGCACCGTCACCCAACCGGCTCCGGCCGGCAGCGCGTCGGCCGCGGTCAGGTGTCCGTGCAGCACGCACAGCACGGTGGTCAGCAGCACCTCGATGGTCACGAGCCAGGCGCGCAATCCGCGGGTGAGCGCGACGAAGCTGAACAGCGCGGCCCAGCCGACGTTGACCGCCACCGCGGGAAGCACCCACCCGAGCGACGCCGGTGGGGCGACCCCCACGAGGGCGGCGACGCTGCCCACCAACGCGACGGCGTCGCGCAGCGCACACGCGAACCAGGCGGCGATCCGCCGCATGGCGTACGTCACCGGCCCGCTGGCGGGGGCGTCGGGTGCGTGTCCCGGGAGACCGGGCGTGAGCACGCCGGACAGCGACGCCGCCGGCAGCAGGGCGGAGGGCAGCAGCCGTTCGGGTACCCGCCACCGTGGCCGGGAAGTGTGGACCGGCGCCGCCGTACCGGCCGAGGTCAACTCGGTCGCCATCCCAAGCCTCCCCGGTGCACGCGTTCGCGGCGAAGGCCGCACTGACACTATGGCCCAAACCGGGTCGACTCGACAATCTTCAATCGGGTCGAACCGCCCGGACGGATACCGTACGCGATCGGTTCGGTCCAGAATGGACCAGTGGGGCGTAGAGGAGTGGGCGGGTGACGGGGAACCAGGGCAAGGTGCGGGTGGCGGTCATCGACGACCACCCGGTGGTGCTGGAGGGCATCCAGTCCTGGATCCGCACCGATGAGGCGCGGCGGGTCGAGGTCATCGCCGCGGGTGCGAGCATCGACGAGGTGCTCGGCGGCCCGGGCGGCGCCTGCGACGTGGTGCTGCTCGATCTCAACCTGGGCGACGGCCCGGTCATCGACCGGATCGAGGAACTGACCGCGGCCGGCCGGCGGATCGTGGTGTTCTCCCAGACCAGCGACCCGGACACGATCCTCCGCGTGCTCGACGCGGGAGCCTGCGCCTACCTGGCCAAGCACGAAGGCCGGGACCACTGCGTGGAGACGCTCGTCGCGGTCGCCGCGGACCGGCCGTACGTGACGCCGAGCGTGGCCGGCGCGATGGTCGCCGACCAGCGCCCGGCCAGTCCCCGCCTGTCCGGCCAGGAGCAGGAGGCGCTGCGCCTGTGGTTCCAGGGCATGTCGAAGGCATCCGTCGCGCGCCGCATGAAGATCCAGGAAAACACCGTGAAGCAGTACATCGACCGGGCCCGGATGAAGTACATCAAGGCGGGCCGGACGGCGCCGACCACGTTCGCGCTGCTCGCCCGCGCGATCGAGGACGGGCTGATCGACTCACGCGAGGTCGGCGGGTACCGGTCGTTGGCCGCGGCGCCCGACCGGCCGGGCCGGAGCGAGATCGACGCCTGACCGCCGCCGGCGCCGCCCGACGTCCACTCAGGACAGTGCGGCGAGCACGGCCCGCAGCGCGGCCATCACGTTGGACCGCCAACCGCCGCCCATGATGCGCAGGGCGAGCTGTTGCGCCGGGTCGTCCGGGTCGAAGCCGTCGTGGGTGAGCAACAGCCGGGTGCCCCGGCCCTCCGGAACCAGCCGCCATTCGACGGTGGTGTCCAGCGGGCCGCCGCACCAGCTGATCCGCAACAGGCGCTCCGGTTCGATGTCCAGCACTCGGCAGCGCACCACGCCGTCGAAGCCAGTGTCTGGCCGGGGCTCGGTGAGGAACCTGAACTCGTGACCGACCAGCGGCCGGAAGTCGTTGGGCATCAACCACTTCGCCAGCAGCGCCGGATCGGTCAGCGCCCGCCAGACGCGCGCCGGCGGATGGGCGAGGAACTCGTCGACCCGGACGGTGCGGGGACCGGTCACCACGCCATCGTGCCGCATGCGGGCGGCCGTGTCACCCGGGCGCGCGGTTCAGAGGCGGATGGCGGTGGTCTGGATGACGAGGCCGTTGCCGTCCGGGTCCTCGATCGTGACGTACCGGCCCCAGGGCGCCTCCTGGATGCCACCGTCGATGGTCACACCCCGCGCGGCCAGCGCCTCGACGTCTCGCTCCAGATCGTCGCTCTCGACGACCAGGCCGCGCACCGACCCGGCCGGCATGGAGTCGAACCAGGTCACCAGCGTGATGGAGGTCTGGCCGCTCTTCGGCCGGACCTGGATCCACCGGCCGGTCGGCCCGAACGGGTTGTCGGACACCAAATCAAAGCCGAGCGTGTCGACGTAGAAGTCCCTGGCGCGGTCCTGGTCGGTGACGGGCATGGACAGCAACTGGAGGTGGGTGAAACTCATGCCCACGATAATAAGTAGGAGATATCCTACCGGTCAACCGCGACCGGTACGGTGCCGCAGCGGCCGGCCGCGGTCGCCCGCGCCATTGCCGGCCCGGTGGGACGCCGCCACACCCTCGCCGGCCGGGCCGAGCGCCCGCCACGCCGCCGCCGCCCGGGCGGGCGGGGCGCCCGCCGGCAGCGGCGGGCCCCCCGGACCGTTCTAGGCGTACCTGCCGCACACCGGCCACGCGCCGATGCCCTGGCCGGCCAGTACCTTCTCGGCGACCGCGATCTGCTGCTGGCGGCTGGCCAGGTCGGCGCGGGACGCGTAGCGCGTGCCGCCGTACCCGGCCCAGGTGCTCTGCGTGAACTGGAGGCCGCCGTAGAAGCCGTTACCGGTGTTGATGCTCCAGTTGCCGCCGGACTCGCACTTCGCGATCGCGTCCCAGTTCACGCCCGGCGTGGCGCCGGCCGCCATGCCGGTACCGAGCAGTGCCGCCACGCCGGCCGCGCCGGACAGCGCGATGGCTGCGATGAGCCCACCACGACGGCGGGCGCGCGGGCTCACCGGGGCGTGGCGGTCGTTGTGCTTGGACAGTGACATGACAGTTTCCTCCACGCCTGCGGGGTCAGCTGTCGGGTTCGGGCCGAGGTGTGCCCGGCCGCAGGGGATGCCGACCCTTCTCGCCCGGCCGCGGGGGCGGAATCGGGCGCTACCGAGGGTCAACGAGGCGGCTTCACCCCAAGACGCGCGCCGTGGCGCGCCGGAGAACGTGGGTCCCCCGCTCCTGCCGTGTGTTGCGGTGACGCCGACCGGTGGCAGGACTCGGCGTGCCGGCGGCGTGGCCCGCGGGTGCGGACCGGACGAACGCTAGGCCGGGGGACGACCGGCATCAAACGGAACGGGGAAATAGTGAACCTGGTCACCGTGAAACCCGGTCGGGTGCGGGCGGAGCTTTGACATGTACGACATTCGCGAAGCACGAGGTATGGCGCGGGAAGCCGCGCGGGCCGAGCGTTCCGGAGGCGGCCGCCCGGTTGACCGACCACTGTGGACCGCCGGGGGACCGGCAGTTTCAGGAGTATTCAAGTACCCGCTGGAACGCCCGGAGGTAGCGGGGATCCCCGTCGCGCGCGCGGAGCAGCCAGTACTCCGCGCCCCAGAACAGGTACGCCGACAACGGCGACCGGGCCCGGGCGCTCCACCGCATGCACTGGTTGAAGTTGCCGATCACGTGTTCGGGAAGGCAGCTGTACATCGCGGCGCCGCCCGGGCTGGGCGGGTCGGTCACCGCCTCCCACGGCTCCGCCTGCCCCTCGGAGACCATGAGCTGCGCGCCGCTGGCCGCGGCGCGCGCGAACAGCCGCCGGCACCGCCGTTGCTGCCACGGTGTGCGGCTGCCGTCCAGGTACAGGCTGAGCCCACCCGCGGCCAGCAGCGCGTGCCGGGGATAGAAGTCGATGCCGACGGCGTCCGCCAGGCGCTGCGCCACGGCCAGCGAGTCGCCCTGGTCCCGGGTACGCCAGCCCTGCTGCGCGGCCACCGGCAACGAGGTGGGCAGGAAGCCGTTCATCAGTACCGGCCGGGTCGGGTCGGCCGCGCGCACCGCCTCGACCTCCCGCCGTACGAAGTCCTCCGACAGGCGCCAGGAGTGCTCCATGCCCAGCGGGTCGACCGCCTCGTGCTCCACCTGCCAGGCCACGATCGCCGGCCGGTCCCGGTACCGCCGCACGATCCGGGTGATGAACGCCGTCGCCGCGTCCAGCAGCGCCCGGTGGTCGCCGGGTTCCACCCGGCTGCCCTCGCGCAGCGGCTCGGGCAGGTGGTGACCGGGCACGAAGAACTCCGGGTAGCCGAACGCCTTGACCGCGCCGACGCAGACGACGACGTCCTTGCCGGCACGCTCGGCGGCCTCGATCTGCCGGTCCAACTCCTCCGGCGCGAAGGCGCCCGGCGCCGGTTCGAGGCGGTTCCAGTACGCAGCGAACCGGATGACCTCGAACGGGTACGCCAGAAGCGTGCGCAGGCACGTATCCGGGTCCAGCCCAAGCGCCTGCGCCTGCAGCGGGCGGAAGCTGAGACCCAACCGGGTCGTGCCGCGGCTCGCGACCGGCATCCGCGACCAGCGTTCGGTCAACGGCCGGGCCGCCCGCGCGATCCGCACCTGGGCCGCCACCGGGGCCACCAGCGCGGCGGCGGCCGCGCCCGCCGCGACAGCGGCGGTCACCATTCCGGCCGTCATCACGATCCTCCACTCTGGACGGATGTCGCCCGCACGCCGACGAGGTCGGCCAGCAGCGCGGCGATGTCGGACGCGGCACGGGGACGGCCGAGCCGCGCCGACGCGGCGCGCATCCGGTCCAGGGCCACGGAATCGGCGCGCAGCCGGTCGACCTCCCGAACCAGCCGCCGTACCGTCGGCACGTGCCTGCCTGCCCCCGCGACCGCGACGAACTCGATGTTCCCGCTCTCCTGGCCGGGCAGGTGCGAGGTGAGCAGCATCGGGGCGCCGCAGCAGGTGGCCTCCGCGATCGTGCCCGGCCCCGCCTTGCCGACGACGACATCGGCGCACCGCAGCCAGTCCGCCATGTTGTCGACGAAGCCGCGCACCGCCAGCCGCCCCGGCCACGCCCCGGCCAGCCGCGAGAGGTCGCGGTACAGCCGGCGGTTGCGGCCGCACAGCGCGATGACGCCGACGCCGTCGCAGCACCGCAGGATCGCCGCCGCCCGGCGCGCGATTCCGCCGGCTCCCTCACCGCCGCCGGTGAGCAGCACCAGGAACCGGTGCTCGTCCAGGCCGAGCGACCGGCGCAGGGCGGCGCGTTCGGCCGGACACGGGGGACCCGCCGCGAACGCGCCCGACACCGGCGGGCCGATGTCCACCCGCCGCCCGTGCCCCGCGTACCCGGCGGATGCCCGGGCCGCGCTGGGCGGCATGACGATCCGGTCGGCGTCGCCGTCGTGCCAGGTCGTGTGGACGTTCACCAGGTCGGTGACGACCGTGACGACCGGTACCCTCGGTGTGACGGCGTCGCGAACCCGGATCGCGGCCGGACCGGTCAGCGGGTGGAACGACACGACTGCGGCCGGCCGGAGCCGCGCCACGGCTTCGGCGACCGGCCGGTCGACCAGCGTGAGCAGCGTCGAACGCAGGATGCGTGCGCACGCACGGGAATCGCTGCCGTGGTAGATCGCGCCCCAGGCCCACGGAGCCAGCCGGATCGACGGACCGTACAGGCCGGTGATCCCGCGCAGCAGAGGGGCGGATCCCGGGCCGCCGAGCGGATCGCACAGTACCGGTGCGAAGGCGCCCGGATAGTCGCGGCGCAGTGCCCCGGCGACCGCGTCCGCCGCCGCCCGGTGGCCACCGCCGGTGTCCGCGACGAGGAACAGCAGTCTCGCCGTCACCGGGTGCGCTCCCGGTACTCGAACACCGCCGCGCCGGCCACCATCAGCACCAGGAACAGGCCGGCCACCACGGCGGCGTCCACGACCGGATCGCCCGGCACGGCGGCGCCGTACCCGCGGGTACCGGCGTAGAACGCCGCACGGTTGAGGTCGACCGCGTACCGCACCGGCATCGCCGCCGCCACCACGTTCAGGTACCCGGACAGCCCCCGCAGCGGCGCCAGCACGCCGCCCAGCACGTACTGCGGGATGATGAGGAACTGGAACACCTGCATCGCGGCCCGCTGGTTGGGCAGGACTGCGACGGTCACCAGGCCGAACGCGCCACCGAGCAGGCAGCACGCCAGGCACACCGGCGCCATCCGGGCCACCTGCCCCGGGCCGGTGCGCACCCCGGCGGCGAGCGCGAACCCGACCACGCACACGCCCTGGACCAGCGCGACCGCCGTCTCACCGAACACCTTTCCGGCCACCAGCGCCAGCCGCGCGACCGGCGCGACGAACAGCTCCCGGGAAAAGTCGTTCTCCCGGTCCTCCACGATCGAGATCATGCCGGCCGCCGCCGACTGGAACAGCGTCGCCGCGAGCACCCCGCTGAACGCGAGCGTCTTGGCGTCCAGCCCGGTCACCCGGCCCACCGTGGCCTGCAGGACGCTGCCCAGCCCGGCGATCAGCAGGATCGGGAAGGCGAGGTTCACGGCCATCCGGGGACGGTCCCGGATCAGCTTGACGACGTCCCGCTGCGCGATGACCAGCACGGCGGTCAACTGGTGCCCGGCCCGTGTGGTGGTCCGGGACGGTTGCCCGGTGCCCGCCGGCCGCCGGCGCGGCATGCGGCCGCCCGGGCCGCCGGCGTCCCGCGCCCGGCGGGTGTCCGCGGTGCTCATCGGGCACGGTGGCCGATCAGCCGCAGGTACGCGTCCTCCAGCGTCGGCTGGGCGATGTGCAGCTCGGTCAGTTCGGTGTCCAGGCTCCGGAGAATGCTCTGCGCGCCTCGCCCGTCCAGCCGGACGCGCAACGCCCCGCCGTCACCGGGCTGCCCGGCGCCCCCCGCCGGGGTGTCCCGTGTGGACGGCCCACCGGTCGGGCGGTCACCCGCCGGGCCCTGGTACACCGCCAGGCCCAGCCGCAGCAGCTCCCCGCGCAACCGGTTGCGGTCGCGCGCGTCCAGCACCAGTTCCGGCCGCGCGTGCCGCGCCTTGAGTTGGGCCGGGCACCCCCGCTCGATGACCCGCCCACCGGCCAGCACGCAGACCGCCCCGGCCGTCTCGGCCTCCTGAAGGTAGTGGGTGGTGAGGAAGACGGTCGTGCCGTCCTGCCGCCGTACCTGCTCCAGGTACGACCAGACCGCGCGCCGGCTGTCCGGGTCGAGGCCCACGGTCGGCTCGTCCAGGAACAGCACGCGCGGCCGGTGGGTCAGCGCGCGGGCGATCTCCAGCCGCCGGCGGGTGCCGCCGGACAGGATCCGGGTCCGGCGATGGAGGACTCCGGCCAGCCCGAGGATGTCGGCCAGGTCGGTCACCTGCCGGCGGTACGCGGCCGGCATCATCCGGTACAGCGGGCGCCACGGGTACCGGCCGTAGAGCACCGCGTGCAGGCGCACGTTCTCCTCGGCGGTCAGGTTGAGGTCCAGCGACGGCTGCTGGAACACGATCCCGATGTTCCGGCGCACCATCGCCTGCCGGGTCGCCAGGTCGTACCCGGCGATGCGCGCCCGGCCACCGGACGGGCTCAGCGTCGTGGTGAGGATCGAGACCACCGTGGTCTTTCCGGCGCCGTTCGGGCCGAGCAGGCAGAAGAACTCCCCGGACGGGACGTCGAACGACACCCCGCCGACCGCGTCGGCGGCGGCGCCCCGGTACCGCTTCACCAGGTCGCGCACCTCGATAGCGTTCACCGCCGCGCCGTCACCCGCCCGCCCGCAGCCGGCGGTAGTGCCCGTCCCGGCCGCCCGCCCGTGCCAGCCGGGCCACCGCGCGCATCACCAGCCGCACCGGCCGGGCCGGCAGGTACGGCGCCCGGACCTCGTGCTCGAAGTCGGACATGAACAGCGCCAGATCGAACAGGCGCGGAAGCGTTCGCCCGGCGGCGTGCTGTTGCCTCGCCATCGCGGCGGCGGTCTCCAGCAGGTCGCGCATCCGCAGCGCGGGCGTGGTGGTGACGAGTACCCGGGCTGTCTGCGGGCCGGCGTTGGCGAAGCTGTGCACGGTCTGCGGCGGCACCACCACGGTGGCACCCGGACCCGCGAGGATCGGTTGCCCGCCGACCCGGAAGCGCATCTGGCCGGCCACGACCGTGAACCGCTCCTCCTGCGCGGGGTGGGCGTGGCTGCTCGGCACCCGGCCACCGGGCGCGAGCATCAGCTCCCACGCCAGCTGCGACCCACCGGACGCGGAACCGGTCTCGTGGATGACGATGCGCTCGCCGCTGAGCGGGTTCTCGATGACGTGCGTGTCGAGGATCATCGCTGCCTCCCCCCTTGAGGTCGACCCCGGCGCGGCGGCCACACGTTCTCGCGCGGCTGCCGGCCAGCGTATTCACCCCTCCCGGATCGGCCATCCCTCAGCGCACGTATCGCGCCCTACTCCCCTGGTCGACCAGTGCCGGTGCGGACTACCTCCACCGGCGTACGGTGGGCCGGCCCCCGGAGCCGGGATCGGCGGCTGCGGCCCCACCAAACTCCTCTGGCCGAAGCCGATCCGGGCGGACCGCATCGCCACGCTCGCCGCCCCGGTGCCGCTGGTGCTCGCCGGAGCGTCGCGGCAGAATCCGGCGCGGACGATGGCGGAGCTGGCGCCGCGGTCTGCCCTCGGCGCGGGTGGTGACGCTGCCGGACGCCACCCACCTCACGCTTCCACAACCGCATCCGGACGTGGTCAACGCGCTGCTCCGCGAATTCCTCGACGAGCGGGCCGGCGCCGGAAAGCAGTGAGCCGATCGTCGGCGGACAGCAGCCAGCGCGTGGCGCGGCGCACGACCGCCACCGGCACCCCCGTGGCCGACCGGTCCGGCCGCTGGCGGCCACCGGCGCGGCGGGCCGAGAGGCGGCCGCGCCGGGAGTTCTGCTCCGGGCGGACGTGGGGGTGCGGCCGACTCGGCGGGCAACGGCTGGCCGGGGGACGGTGGACCGTTGGTCACCATCTGCTCGTCCGATCACACTCCGCGGGACACCGGTTGTCGCGTGCTCAGGTGCTGCAGCAGTTCCTGGGACACCAGGCCGGGGTTGTCGAGCATCGAGTAGTGGCCGCAGTCCGGCAGGATTTTCAGTTTCGCGTTCGCGATGGTTTCCTGGAGCTTCTGACCCCAGTACGGAACGGTGTAGGGGTCGACACGCGTTCCGGATGCCGGACGGACAGGATCTGAACGATCCCCCCGCCCAGGTCGTGGCCGACGAAGTGGGCTTGCCGGATGCCGAGGGCGTCGAGAAGCCTCAGGACGTGCTCTGCCTGCTTCGGCAGTGCCAGCTGTTCGCTCGGCGCCCGGTCGGACGATCCGTAGCCGAGCAGGTCGGGCACGATCACCGTGTACGCCTCGCTGAGGTACGGTACGACGCCGTACCACAGGAAGGAGTTGGTCGGTATGCCGTGCAGGAGGACGATCGCCTCGGCTGCCGAACCCGCCTGCCGGTAATGGAGCCGGTAATCCCCGACAGAGGCGAACCTGTCTTCCCCGTGCATGTATCGATCTCCTTGACGCCTGCGCCATGCGCTCTCTCGCCAGGGACCTGTGGCATCTACCCGGCAACCGGTAGGCCAAACGGCAGCGGCGGCGTCGTTGGCGTCGCGGCCCGTCCTGGTGAACCCCGGCCGGTCCGGGCCAGCCCCGGCCCGTTCTCGTCAGCCCCGGCGCTCGCCCCGCCCGCGGCGCTCGACCGGGGCCGGCTGGGGAGCCGCCGGGGAGCGCAGCGGCACGTACGGCTCGTCCTGCGGCCGGTGCCCCGCCTGGATCGCCCGGCCGCGCTGGAGTTCGGCGTCGAACTCGGCGCCCAGCAGCACGGCGAGGTTGGAGATCCACAGCCAGACGAGGAAGACGATGACCGCCGCGATGCTGCCGTAGGTCCGGTTGTACGAGCCGAAGTGCGTGACGTACAAGGCGAACCCGCCGGACGCCACCAGCCAGATGACCACGGCGAGCACGCCGCCCGGGCTGACCCAGCGGAAGCCGCCCTGGCGCGCGTTCGGCGAGGCCCAGTAGAGCACGTCGAAGAGGACCGCGACGATCGCCACGAGCACCGGCCACTTCGCGATCCCCCAGACGGTGACGGCGGTGTGCCCGATGCCCAGCGCGCCGCCGACCGCCGCGGCGAGCCGGCCGGTGAACACCACGATGACGGCCGACGCGGTCAGCAGGATCCCGGTCAGGACGGTGAGTCCGATCCGGATCGGCAGCCTCTTCCAGAGCGGTCGCCCCTCCGGCACGTCATAGATGGCGTTGCTGGCGCGCATGAAGGCGCCGACGTACCCGGACGCCGACCACAGCGCGCCGGCCAGGCTCACGATCGCGATCAACCCGCTGGCGCCCTGCCGGCTGTGCTGGAGGTTGGACGCGGCGCCGTACAGGATCTGGTGGACGGCACCGGGTGCCATCGCGGCGATGTTGTCCACGACCGCGCCGCTCGTACCGGTACCGGTCAGCCGCACCAGCGTCACCACCAGCAGCAGGCCGGGGAAGATCGCCAGGATCCCGTAGTAAGTCAGGGCGGCCGCCCAGTCGCTCAGGTCGTCGCCGCGCAAACCCTGGACCGTCCGGCGACCGGCGGCCAGCCAGGCGCGCGCCGGCAGGCGGTGCAACTGCGCGGGGCCCTTGTCGGCGGTCGGCTGCACCGGAACGCGGCCGGAGGCGCCCGCGTCCCCGGCGGGGCCCGGCCCTCCGGGCCGGGGTCCTTCCCGCGCTGGGGTCGCTTCCGGTTCGTGGTCGTCGCTCATGGGCACCTCCCGGCCCGTTCCGTTCCGCCCGTACCCCGGTGGTCCGTGCCCCGACGGTCAGTCGGGCCAGTACCCGGTGGCCCGGCGTACGCCGGCCGCGGCACCGAGGAGCAGCCCGACCGGCTTGTACGCCACCTTCCCCAGCACGTGGCTCATGCCGGGCCCCCACTCATGACTGCGCCTCCATGAACCGCCTCCGCATCCGATCGGCACCCGAACAGGATGCAAGTCCCCGATCCGGCGGCCGGCTACACCTGCCGGCGGGAGGACGGGCGGAAGGCGGGGTCAGTCCTCGACCAGGTCGGCCCAGTCGACGCCGTTCCGGCTCAGGAAGTACTCGACCGTACCGATCACCAACCGGTCCTGGTAGATCCGGTCCACGTGCCACAGCCGGTACCAGAAGCGGTTGCGTTCCCGGATCGCCTCGACCCGCCACAGACCGTCCGGGGTGCTGAAACTGCCCTGAACCCGTTCGGCCATGCCGACGAAGGTACGACGGCATCTCCCCCGTTGACGAACCCGCCAAACAGCACGTCACCAGCACAAACGATGATCACTCACACCATGGGTCATCGATCGATACCGATATTATGCGGTCCGGGTCGACGCCGAGGGCGGCGAGCAGCGGCCGCAGCTGCGCCGGGCCGGCCGCCTCCCCGACCGGCACGCCCTCGGCGTCCCACACCCGGTACTCCACGCCGGGCTCGTCGACGACCTGATCGATCAGGTAGCGCCGGTCGGCGCTGCGCCAGGACCGGTCGACCGCCATACTTCCCGACGCTACGGCCGCGGGGCCCGCAGCGGTGCGCGGTTCGCGGCGTCGCTACCCCGGCACCCCGCGCCCACCCGCCGGTCCCGGCGGCACGCGCCGCTGCCCCCGGAGTAACGTGAGCGGCACTCAATATCGAACCAGGCAGGCGACCGTGAGCAATTCGGGATGCCGGCGGTGAGTGACCGCCCAGCCGTCGACGGCCGGGTCACCGCGCCCCGGCACGACACGACCAGCGAGCAGGCACCAGGGCAGCCGGGATCGGCCGGGCCGGCGACCACCACGGGCGCCACGACCACCACGGGCGCCACGGGCGCCGGGTGGCAGCGGATCCCCGCCGACCGGCGGGTCGTCATCACCGGGATCGGTGCGGTCACGCCGCTGGGCAACGATCGGGAGAGCACCTGGCGCGGGCTGCTGGACGGCCGTTCGGGCGTAGCGGAGATCACCGCGTTCGACAGTACGGGCTCACCGGTGCGGATCGCGGCGGAAGTCACAGGCTTCGACCCCGCGACGGTTCTGGAAGGCAAGCGGCTGCGCCGGTCGGCGCGCTTCACCCAACTGGCCGTCGCCGCCGCCCGGGAGGCAGTCGGCGACGCCCGGCTGTCGATCGGTGACGGACCCGGGCAGTGCGCACCCGACCGGGTCGGCGTCGTGGTCAACGCCGCGGTCGCCGGCTTCGACACCGTCGAGCGGGCCACCCGCCAACTAGTGCGCGGCGACGCCTTGCGGCTCAACCCGTACTTCGTCTCGTCCTCGTTGACCAACATGCCGGCCTGCGAGGTGGCCATCGACCTCGGCGTGCACGGTCCGGTCACGGCAAGCGCCCTGGCGTGCGCCAGCGGCCTGGCCGCCCTGCTGGAGGCGCGCCGGCTGATCCTGTCCGGCGAGGCGGACGTGGTGGTCTGCGGCGGTACCGACTCGGCCATCACGCCGGTCATGTTCGCCGGGCTGTCGTCGATGGGCGCCATGTCCACCCGCAACGACGAGCCGGCGCGGGCGAGCCGGCCGTTCGACGCCGAACGGGACGGGTTCGTCTTCGGCGAAGGTGCCGTGGTCACCGTCCTGGAGTCCGCCGCCCACGCGGCGCGGCGCGGCGTGCGGGGGTACGCGACGCTACTGGGTGGTGCGCTGACCGCGGACGCGTTCCACGTCAGCGCGCCGGAGCCGGACGGCAGGTTCGCCGCGGCAGCGATCAGCACCGCCCTGCGCCAGGCGTCGGTCGCGCCCGCGGAACTGGACTACATCTGCGCGCACGGCACCGGTACCCGGGCCAACGACCGCACCGAGACGAAGGCCATCCGGTCGGCGCTCGGGCGCTCGGCCGACCGGGTCGCGGTCAGCAGCCCGAAATCGATGGTCGGGCACCTGATCGGCGCCGCCGGGGCGCTGGGCGCGATGGTGTGCGCGCTGGCGATCCGGGACGGTGCCGTTCCGCCGACCATCAACCTGGATCACCCCGATCCGGAGTGCGACCTGGACTACGTGCCGAACGCGGCGCGCCGCACGCCGGTCCGGGTGGCGGTCGCGAACGCGTTCGGGTTCGGTGGCCAGAACTGCGTCGCCGTGTTCGCGCGGGACGCGGACAGCACCGGCTGAGCGAGGCCGGGGCCGGGCCGCGGTGGTCGCGCGGCCGCGCACGGCCTCACCCGACACCGGCCGGCGACACACGGGGCTGGACAGCAGAAGGCACGGGGGACGCAGCGAGGAGGGGACATGAGTTACCGGTACGACGCGGCGGCGTTCCGCGACGTGTTCGAGCGGCACCTGACGTTCCTGGCCGGATTCTGGCGCAACACCCACCGGTACGCCGAGCGCCTGGCGCTGTACGACACCTACCGGGGCCGGGGCTGGACGTACGCCCAGTTGGGCGACGATGTCGCCCGTACCGCGGCCGGGCTCGCCGCCCGGGGCGTGCGCCCCGGCGACGTGGTCACGTTCCAGCTCTTCAACGGGTACGAGTTCGCCCTGCTCTACCTCGCGACGCAGCACCTGGGCGCGATCGCCTCGCCGATCAACTTCCGGTTCTCCCCCGGCGAGACCGCGCACGTCCTGAACGACAGCCTCCCCCGGGTGTACGTGTACGACGCGTCCCTGGCCGCGACGGCGGACGAGGCGCTGGCGCTGGCCGGCCGGCGCCCGGACGCGGTCATCGTGGTGCCCGCCGACGGGGTGGACGCGACGGGCGCCGGGGAGCCGTTCGCCGCCCTGCTGTCGGCGGGAACCCGGCCGGCCCCGTACCCGCACGCGACCACCTGGGACGAGACGGTGCGGCTGTACACGTCGGGTACCACCGGCATGCCCAAGGGCGTGTCGCTGCCCAGCCTCGCCGAGGTCCTGACCGCGCACGACGTCATCATGCACTTCCCGCTCGAACCGCAGGACAAGACGATGAACATGACGCCCTGGTTCCACCGGGGCGGCATCTCGCCCGGCGGCCCCAACGCGGTGTTCTACGCCGGCGCCGCCGCGGTCACCATGCGCGCCTTCGCCCCGGACCGGTGCCTGGACATGGTCGCCGGGCACGGGCTGACGTTTCTCATCGGCGCGCCGACCAACCTCGCGATGCTCACCGCCGCGCAGGAGGCGACCCCGCGCGACCTGTCCACGCTGCGCGGCATCGTCACCATGGGGGCGCCGCTGGAACGGTCGGCGTGCCTGCGGTACCAGCGGGTGCTCACCCCGCGCATCTTCAACGGGTACGGCACGACCGAGGCGTTCTGGAACACCTTCCTGCGCCCGGCGGACCTGCCCGAGCACGCGGGCAGCGCGGGCAGGGCGTGCACCGACGACGACGTCGCGGTCGTGCGGGTCTACGACGACCGGCTGGCCGACCCCTCGGACACCGTGGCCAAGGACGGCACCGAGACCGGCGAGGTCATCATGCGGTCAGTGAAGTCCGGATACTCCTACGTCAACGCGGCCGGGGAACAGGCCGCCCGGTTCCGGGACGGCTGGCTCTACAGCGGCGACCTCGCGACCTGGGACGCGCAGGAGTACGTCACCATCATCGGGCGCAAGGACGACATGATCATCTCGGGTGGCGAGAACGTGCACCCGGTACAGGTGGAGGAGGTCCTCGGCGAGCACCCGTCGGTGGCCGACGCGATCGTGGTCGGCCTGCCCGACGAACGCTGGGGCGAGGTCGTGGTCGCGTACGTCGTCCCGGCGGTGCCCGGCCTGACCGCCGCCGAGTGCGACAAGCACTGCCTGGCGCACCCGATGCTCGCGGACTTCAAGCGACCCCGCCGGTACCGGTTCGTCGACGAGTTGCCGCGCACCGCGACCGGCAAGAAGATGCACTACCGCGTCCGGGAGCGGCTGGCCGACCCGGACGAGGTGGCCCGGCTGGAGCGGCCCTGACCGCGGCTCAGCGTGCCTGCCGGCCAGCAGCGCGCCGCGCAGGGCGCGGCCCAGCCCCCGGCCGGTCCATCCGGGAGCCAGGTAGATCGAGTCCTCGACGGTGTGGCGGTACGCCGGTTTCGGCCGCGCCCAGGCCGGGCTGCTGCTCGTACCGCAGCAGCAGGTGCGCGTCGGCGATCAGGAGAACGTGTAGGTCCGCCAGGAGTGCCCGGCGTCCGTCGTGGTCAGCACCGCCGCCGTACCGAGGACGCACCGGCCGGTCTGCGGGTTCTCGAAGCCGATGACCGGGCGGCCGCCGTTGCCGGGCGAGGCCGCCGCGGCGTGGGCCACGGCCGCCCACGAGGCACCGGCGTCGGTGCTGCGGTAGAGCCGGGAACCCTGCCCGACGACGATCGTGGTGGGGCCGGCGGCTCCGACCGCGTACGGGTTGGTGCCCGGCGTCCGGTGGTGCGGCCCGAACGTGGCGCCGCCGTCGGTGGACGTGGTCACGTACCCGTTCGTGTCGCCGCGTACCAGGCACAGTACGGTCAGCGAACCCTCCGGCCCGACCGCCAGCTGGGCGGTGTCGGCCTCCCTGCCGGCGTCGGTGCCACACGGATCGGCACGCATCGTCCAGTGCTGACCGTCGTCGGTGGAGGTCGCCAGCGTCGCCTGGGCGTTCTCCGCGCCGCCGGCCGGGTTGCGGTACACCGCGAGGAAGGCCCGGTGCCCCACGCGCAGCAGCTGCACGGCGTTGCCGGTCAGCGTCCCGGGGGCGCTGACGACCCGCCAGTTCGTGCTGCCCACCGGTGCCGTCGAGACCTCGTACCCGCAGCCGGGCGGGCAGCCCTGGGTGTCGTGGCTGACCCGCAGGGCCGTACCGTCGGCAACCTCGATGGCGTCCGCCTGCCCGGACTGGCGGGTCCAGGTGAGCCCGCCGTTGCGGGTCAGGTACAGCGCGGTCGAACCGTACGCGTAGCCGGTCGTGGAGTTGGCGAACCGCAGGCCGCGCACGCACGGTTGGTCCGCGTCGCAGCCGTTCTGGCCGTTGGGTTCCAGCTCGGCCTTCGGCGCCGGAATGCCGGCCCAGCTTCGGCCACCGTCGGTGGTGCGCACGATGGATGTGCATGGCTTCGTCGAGCACGGCGCCGTCCCGAGCACCCAGCCCTGGCTCGCGCTGACGAACGTGAAGTCCTGGGCGGTGAACCCGTGCGGTACCGTCCCGCCCGGCGGCCTCGCGGCCGGGGAAGCGCCGGTGACTCCGGTCTCCGTACCGGCCGCGAGCGAACCCGTCGCGGCCGTGGACGGATCCGGCGACCCGGCCGGGCCACCGGATCCGGTCGGGCCGCCCGACTTCGTGCAGGCGGTCAGCTGCCCGGTCACCATGACGGCCAGTACGGCCAGTGCCAGCGGCGCGAGCATCCGTGGTCGCCGCCGCGCGGACCGGCCGGGTACGGGCACCCGTCCGCCCGCCGGCCACCCGGCGCGGTCATCCGGTCGTCCCTGACTTCGCATCGCGATCCCCTCCCTACCCGTCGCGGCCGCGTTCCCGGAGGACGGACTGCCTAGATTCATCCTCATTGTCCGGGCTGTCGTACCCGGCGGTGGCTCGCCGGGTATGACCCTCTCGTCGACTACACGCCGGATCCGCCCCGGGAGTTGCGGTTGTGTCGGCAAGGCGTCGGATCGGACCCGCCGGTCAGCCGGCGGCCGGCAGCGCCGACAACCCCAGCGCGCGTGCCACGAGCCGGTCGCGCAGGCCCATCGGAAGCCTGGCCAGGACGGCGAACACCCGGGCGTTGCCGGCCACGTAGTGGGTCCTGGGCCGGGCGTCCAGCACCGCCGACAGCACCGCCCGCACCGCCGTCTCCACCGGATCCAGCCGCTGCTTCGCGGTCGCCGCGGCGACCGCGTCCAGCGCCGAGCGGTACAGCCCGACACCGGCGGGGTCCACAGTGGCCAGTGCCTCGGCGCTGGCCCGGTCCGCCTTCGCGAAGATCTCCGTGGCCGTGCCGCCGGGTACCACCTGGATGACCGGCACGCCCCACGGTGCCAATTCGAGCCGGGCCGCGTCCGACAACGCCGCCAGTGCGGCCTTGCTCGCCGAGATCGGGGCCGCGAACGGCACCGCCACCCGTGCCGTGGGCGCGGTGATGTTCACGACGCGGCCGTGGCCGAGCCGCAGGTGCGGCAGGAACGACCGCATCACCCGTACCGGGCCGTACACGTTCACCTCGAACTGCCGGCGCAGTTCGGGCTCGGGTACCAGCTCCAGCGGCCCCTGCACGATCACGCCGGCGTTGTTGACGACCGCGTGCAGCCCCCGGCCCCGCTGGTGCTCGGCCACCTGCTCGGCCGCCCGCGCCACGCTGTCCGGGTCGGTCACGTCGAGGGTGACCGGCACGGCGCCGGCCAGCTCGGCGGGTGCCGTGCCGCGCAGGCCCGCGTACACCGTGACACCGCGCTCGACCAGTGCGCGGGCGACGGCGAGCCCGATGCCCGCGCCCGCTCCGGTGATCAGTATCGCTCGTGATTCGATTTCCACTTGGTCCTCCAGTCATGTACTAAGGGACATGTCCCTTGGCACAGGTGATACTGGTCGCGGGCGGCGTGCAGGTCAAGCCGGCCCGGGTGTGACCGGCGCCACCGGTGCGGGCGCCTCGACGGAGGGAGGTGGCATGTCGCTGCGACACGGCCTGCTGGGGCTGCTGGCCGAGGGGCCGGCGAGCGGGTACGACCTGTCCCGCCGTTTCCAGGAGGTACTCGGCGCGCTGTGGCCGGCACAGCACCCGAAGATCTACGCCGAGTTGGGGCGGCTGGTCTCCGACGGGCTGATCGACATCGACAGCCACGGGCCGCGCGGCCGCAAGGCGTACCGGATCACCGAGGCCGGCCGGGCCGAGGTACGGCGGTGGCTGACCACCGTGGACGTCGACCACACGGTACGGCTGGAGGCGCTGCTGCGCTCGTACTTCTTCTGGCTGATGGACCCGGACGACCTCGCCCGGCACCTGGCCAGCGAGGCGGAGTTCTACACCGAGCAGGCCGCGGCGTACCGCGCCTACGCGGCGCGCAAGGACGCCGGCGAGTTCGGGTCGGCACCCCAGGTGCAGTCGATGCGCATCACCATCGAAGGGGGCGTGCGGGTCTACGAGGCGCTGGCCGAGTGGGCACGCTGGGCGGCGACGTACCGCCTACCGGCCGCGACGGCCGGCGCCCCCGGCGACGGCGACCCGGGCGCGGACCATCCGGGCGGCGGCGCCGCGGGGACCGGGGACGACCGTGGTGACAGCGGGCACGGCGACGGGTAGCCGCTACCAGCTCCTCCCCGGCCGGCGGCCCCGCCCGCGCCCGCCGGGGCGACATTCGGGCCTCGAACCGATCCTCCAGCGCCGCGTGGCCTGCCGGCCGCCCTCCGCCCTTTTCGGACGCACGGCGCCGGCGGCGAACTCGCCCGCCACCCGGTCGCCAACACCGACAACGGCGGGCCGTTCGGCTTCACCTTCGACAAGCGCGGCAAGCTGCTCGTCGCCGAGACCGCCACCAACGCCGTCACCCGCTTCCAGCTCTCCGGCGACGGCACGCTCACCCAGACCGGCCCGTCGGTACCCAACGGCCAGATCGCCACCTGCTGGATCCAGCGAGTCGGCAGGTTCAACTACGTCGCCAACGCCGGGAGCTCCACCATCAGCTCCTACACCATCGACGACACCGGCAACCCGGTCCTGCTCCAGGGCGTCGCCGCAAGCACCAACGGCGGCTCCATCGACATGACCACCAGTGGCGGCTTCCTCTACGTCCAGAACGCCGCCGCCGGAAACGTCCAGGGCTACCAGGTCAACGACGACGGATCGCTCACCCTCGTCACCACCGCGACCGGGCTGCCCCAGTTCGCCAACGGCATCGGCATGGAAGGCATCGCCGCCTCCTGAACCGCCGCGTACGCGTAGTCCCGGCCGGCTCTCCGGCCGGGACTACCGCGGCCCACCCGACCGTCTACCGCGACGCGGTCCGCTGGGCGAGTTCCTGCCGGAAGAAGTCCGCGAGGTGGTCCCCACCGGTGCACGGCGCCACCATGTCCGCGGTCATGACGGCTTGGAAGAACTGGAGCGGTCCGTAGATCCGTTCAGGCGACACCAGTCGCAGCGCCGCCGTCAGGGTACGCAGCAGCGCCGGTGGTAGGTGAGTCAGCCGGACCGGGCGGTTCACGGCGTCCGCGGCGAGCCGGGCGATCTGCTCATGGGTGAACACGTCCGGCCCGCCCACCTCGATCTCCTCCACCGCGCGGAAGGCGGCGTCGGCGCACGCGGCGGCCAGGTCCCGGCCGGAGATCGGGTTGATCCGTTGCTGCCCGGCTCCGACCAGGTAGCACCGCCCACGCTCAGCCATCCCGAGAAATGCCCGCATGTCCGCGAAGAAGCCCGTCGGCCGGATGACCGTGTGTCGCAGCGACGACGAGACCAGCTCGGCGACGAAGCGCTCCTTCGCCTCGGCGAGACGGACGCGACCGCGCATGGCGGGACCGTTGAGGACGCTGACGTAGGCGAACCGGTCGACGCCGGCGCGCTCGGCTTCGCGCAGCAGGGCCAGGTTCCCGCCGTAGTCCACCTGCTCGTAGCCGGACCGGTCGCTCGGCCGGGTGATACCGAGCGCCGAGAACACGGTGTCCACGCCGTCGGCCACCCCGGCCAGCGTGGCCGGGTCGGTGACCCGACCGACGAAGACCTCGTCCGCGGCGGGTAGCGCGTCGGCCTGCTCGGGTCGCCGGGCCAGCGCCCGCACCCGGCAACCGCGCCGGCTCAGCTCGGTGACCAGGTGACCGCCGAGGTAGCCGGTCGCACCGGCGACGAGTACGTGCTTCACGACACACCTCCGGTGCCGTCCGGGTAGCGGACCGCCACCGGACGCCCGATCGACATCCGGCTACCTGGCGGACACATCGGCCACACCCGCCCAGCCGAGCCACCACTCACTCTCCGGTACCTCGCCAACGGCCGCCGACAGCGAACGCAACGCCTGGGTGACCGGCCCGTGCCAGGACTGCG
>JBDZVD010000120.1:0-7941 GCA_040255525.1 Micromonosporaceae bacterium
GTACAGCCGGGTCAGCGCCGCGTTCCTGGACTTCACCACCCCGCGCCTGCCCGACGTGCTGCGGGCGGCGGCCGGACGGGGAGAGTCCGCCGCGATCGTGGTACCGCTGCTGCTGACCGCCGCCTACCACGGCCGGGTGGACGTGCCGGCCGAGATCGATCGCGCCCGTGCCGCCGGCGTACCGGTCGACGTCGGGCTCGCCACGGTCCTGGGGCCGGTCGACGGACCGCTGCTCGACCGGCACGCGCTCGACCTGATGGCGTCGGCCCTCATCCGCCGGCTCGACCAGACCGGCGTGCTGGCGGACGCGGACGGCATCCTGCTGGCCGGCGCCGGTAGCCGCGAGGACGCCGCCCTGCGCACCGTGGACCTGGTCGCGGATGCCCTGGGAACGGCCCTGCAGAGGCCGTGCCGGACCGGGTACGCCTCCGGGGGCGGTCCGGGTGTGGCCGAGGCGGTCGCGGCGCTGCGCGCGGACGGGGCGCGGCGGATCGCGGTGGGCAGCTACTTTCTCGCACCCGGGCTGCTGTACGACCGGGTGGTCGGGCAGGCACTGGAGGCCGGGGCGCTCGCCGTCGCCGGGCCGCTGGACGCCGCACCGGAAATCGCGCGGCTCGTGCTGTCCCGGGCCGAGGCGTCCCGGGTGGTGCATCCGCTTGCCGCATAAGGCATTCGGAAGTCCGCGCCCTATCGCATCAATAGATGATATTGGCTGCGGGTATTGAGCGTGGCACAAACAGTGACACCCCGGAGTGAGTTATCACCCGGGGTGCCTGTAGGGTCCTGCGTTGTGATGCGGTCCGTTCGGAACGTGAAGTGGAAGCTACAGCGAGGCGCGCACGCGCATTCCGCCGCGACGCTTGACCGCGCGCCGTTCCTCTTCGCTCATTCCGCCCCAGACGCCGGCGTCCTGCCCGGAATCGAGAGCCCACTGGAGGCAGTCGTCGATCACCGAACAGCGCCGGCAGACCGCCTTGGCCTGCTCGACTTGCAGGACGGCCGGGCCGGACGTCCCGATCGGGAAGAACAGCTCGGGGTCTTCGTCGCGGCAGGCAGCACGGTGGCGCCAGTCCATGGCGGCAACACTCCTTGAATCGGTAGCAGTGATTGCGCTTTTCCTCTATGCGTCCCGCAATGCTCACTGCTTAACGAGTAGTCAAGCGGTAAGCAGCGCGTGAGCAGGCAACGTGGCCGTAACTCGGCTCGCTTGTGAATACTTTCACGAACTACTGCGATGTCAAGAGGGATACTCGGAAAAAGTCTGAGCGGGTGAGCGACCTCACGTCCGCTTTGCGGCGATTATCAAGTACCCCGTACCCCGGCTTGCGACAGTTCGTAGTCAATGTAGTACAGTACGTTCTTGACTGCCGGCATTTCCCGGCAGGTGTCCCGTGTCCCGGGCACCTAGTGTTCGTCACCAGATTACGCGAAGAGCCATCGGTACGGCGGCGAAGTCCACTTTGTCTCTTTCGCCGAGATAGTCCCCGTCCAGCTGGAGTGCCCGCGGGCTCTCCGCGCACAGCGTGAACTCCGTGGTGTCGTGCAGCGTGAGCACCGACTTGCCGTGCGGTCCCCGGGCACGCTCGGCGCGTTCCTGCCGCGGCACCAGCCCGTCCGGCAGGAGCAACTGGGTCAGCGTACGGGCGAATCCGGGCGAGTGCAGGGCGCGGACACCCAGCAGGTCGAGCCCGAGATCGAAGGAAGCGTCCGGGCAGGCGTCGATCGGCCGGCTGCCCAGGTAGGTCCACGGCGTGGTGTTCTGCACGATCACCGTGTCCAGGTCGGGGTCGGCCGACTCACCGGGCCGTTCGAGCGTGATCCGCCCGCGGGTGCGGCTGCCGGGGGCCAGATACTGGCCGGCCAGGGCGCGGATGTACAGCGACGGTGTCGAGGTCGTGCCGCGGCGGCGGGCCTGCTCCACCCGGCGGACCACCTCGGCGTCCAGCCCGAATCCGGCGCAGAAGGTGAAGTAGCGGTCGTCGGCGCGCCCCAGGCCGATCGTGCGCGACCGTCCGGCGCGCAGCGCCTCCAGCAGCACCCCGGTGGCCTCCACCCAGTCGTTGGGCAGGCCGATCGCCCGGGCGAAGACGTTCGTCGACCCGCCCGGTACCACGGCGAGGGCCGGCACCCCGGGGCCGGGGCCGTTTGCGAGCAGCCCGTTGACGACCTCGTTGACGGTGCCGTCGCCGCCCAGCGCGACCACCACGTCCACCGCGTCCTTGACCGCCTGCTGGGCCAGGCCGGCCGCGTGCCCGCGCCGCTTGGTGTAGGCCACCTCCAGCTCGACCTCGCTGCGCAGCGCCTGGACGAGCACGTCCCGGACCCGCGCGCTGGTCGTGGTGGCGCGGTGGTTGACCACCAGTAGCGCCCGCATGGCTGGCACTGTACCGGCACCCCCTAACCTGGGCTGGTGGTGACTGAGCCGAAGACCGGTGACCGGGCGAGCCTGCGTGCGGCGATCTGGCTGCTGTTCGTCGAAGCGGTCGGTGTCCTGGTGGCAACCGGCTTCCTCGGGTATGCCGCCGCCACCCAGCCTACGGTCAGCGCGTCGAGCACGATCGTGTCGGTCCTCTTCCCGTTCGGGTTGGCCGTCGTACTCGCCCTGCTGGGCTGGCAGTTGCGCCGGCGGCAGGCGTGGGCGCGCGGCCCGTCGATCGTGTTGGAAATGCTGATGGTGCCCGTCGGCTACTACATGGTCGCCGGCGGCGTGTTCTGGGTCGGGGTACCGGTCATGGTCGTCGGCCTCGTCGGGGCCGGGCTTCTGCTGGCCCCGTCCTCGCGGGAAGCGCTCGGCATTCACTGAGCGGTACCGTAGGCTAGCCATCCGTGAGCGAACGTCAGCGGACGGATGAGATGGTTCAGCGGCACGTGCGGGTTCCCGCGTACCAGCTTCTGGCCGATGACCTGCGGTCCCAGATCACCTCCGGGGTGCTGCGGCCGGGCGACCGGCTGCCGACCGAACCCGAGCTGTGTGCCCGGCGCGGGGTGAGCCGGAGCACCGTACGGGAGGCCCTCCGCCTGCTCTCCAGCCAGCGGCTGATCGTGACCACCCGTGGCGTGACCGGTGGCAGCTTCGTCGCCGTACCCAACCCGTCGGAGCTGGCCGAGTCGATGTCGGCCGGGGTGCGGTTGCTCCTCGCGACCTCGGCGGCCGGGATGGCCGAGCTGATGGAGGTCCGCGAGATGCTCGAGGTGCCGGCCGCGGGACTGGCGGCGCGGCGGCGCACCGAGGCGGATCTGGAGCGGCTGCGCGCGACGATGTTCGACCCGGAGAACGACGAGCTTCCCGCGCGGCTGGCCGCGCACCGCGCCTTCCACGTCGCCCTCGCCGCCGCCGCCGGCAACCCGCTGTACGAGCTGGTCACCGGCCCGCTGTACGCCATCACGGAGGAGGTCCAGCTGGTCGACCTGGCGCCGCAGAGCGCCTGGCTGGGAATCGACGCGGAGCACCGCGAGATCCTGCGCTGCGTGGCGGCCGGCGACGGTCCGGCGGCCGAGCGGGCGGTCACCTGGCACCTGGCGCGGCTGCATCCGGCGCGGTCCGGGACGCCGCACCGGCCGGTGGTGCCCGAGCAGCTCCGGGCGGGCCGGCGAGGGCCCGCGGCGACCGCCGGCATCCGGCAGAGCTGATCCCGCGGCGGGCTGATCCCGCGGCCAGAGCTGATCCCGCGGCCAGGGCCCGGGCGGCCTACGCCGGATTGGCCCGGTTCTTGACGAGCCGGATCGTCGCCTGCTCATCGGTGGTTTCGGTGCTGACCGTGCCGGCCAACGCGGTCAGCACCTGCCAGGAGAACGACTGCCCGCCGGGCAACGCCGCGCTGTCCTTGACCGGCGCCGTGACGTTGATCGCCAACGCCTCGGACGTGACCGCGAACTCGCAGGTGAGTTCGGCTCCGGTCGGGGCGACGGCCAGCAGCATGGCGCACGCCTCATCGACCGCGATCCGCAGGTCCTCGATCTCGTCGAGGGTGAACTGGAGGCGGGCGGCCAGCCCGGCGGTCGCCGTACGCAGCACCGCGAGATAGCTGCCGTCTGCGGGTACGACGAGCACGACGACGTCGTCCTTGCGCGTCGCCGCCTCATCGCCAGGTGCGAGCTGAGTCAACGGTGCCATCCCCCCGGGCATGACTTTAGGGGGTGGCGGCCACATCGTGTGGGGCGGCCTGCGCCGCGACGGTGGGATCAACGGTTCGCGCGGGCCCGTGAGGGATCCCGGTGTCCCTTGCCGGGGTGCCCCGCCGACCGGTCCGGCTCGGCGCGCCGGGCTCCGCGCGGCGACCCGGGTCCGTCGTGGCCGCGGCCAGGCGGGCGAGCGGGGCGCCGGTCAGCCGGTACGGCAGCCACTCGTCCATCGGTGCCGCCCCGATCGCGTGGTAGAACTCCCGCGCCGGATTCCAGTGCAGCACCCACCACTCCAGGCGGGCGTAGCCCCGCTCGACGCAGATCTGGGCGAGCGTGGCCAGGAGGGCCCTGCCGACCCCGGCGGCACGGGCGTCCGGCCGCACGTAGAGATCCTCGAGGTAGATGCCGTGGACCCCGGCCCAGGTGGAAAAGTTGAGGAACCACAGCATCATGCCGACCGGTTGGCCGGCGGCGTCGACCGCGACGTGCCCGTACAGCGCGGGGTGGTCGCCGAAGAGAGCCGCGGTCAGCTGGTCGGTGGTGAGGTGGCAGTCCTGCGGCGCCCGCTCGTACTCGGCGAGCTCGTGGACCATAGCGACAATGGCCGGCACGTCCTCGGGACGTGCCGGCCGGATGGTCGTGGCGCTCACGCCTGCTTGGTCTCCCAGAAGATCTTGGAGATCTCCTCGATCTTGGCGAGCAGCTGGTCCGCCGTCGACGGCTCGGTCGACGACTTCGCCCCGCCGGGGCCGCCACCGGCCAGCTTGGTGGCCTCGTTGAACAGGGTGTGCAGCTGCGGGTACTTCTCGAAGTGGTTCGGCTTGAAGTAGTCGGTCCACAGCACCCAGAGGTGGTGCTTGACCAGCTCGGCGCGCTGCTCCTTGATGATCAGCGCCCGGGTCCGGAACTCCGGGTCGGTGTTGGCCTGGTACTTCTCGTCGATGGCCTTGATTGACTCGGCCTCGATCCTGGCCTGGGCCGGGTCGTACACGCCGCACGGAAGGTCGCAGTGGGCCCGAACCACCGTGGTCGGGGTCAGGAAGCGTGGCAGTCGCATCAGGATCCTCCTGGCTGTTTTGCGATGATCGCTCTCACCGGGAACCCTACTCCTGGGAGGAGGTGCGGACAGCGTGGACGGGTGGTTCACCGCGCTGGTCCGGGAGCCCTCGATGGTGCCCACCCTCCGGGACGGAGACGCGGTGCTGGTACGCCGCACGAGCCGCGTTCGCCCGGGGGACGTGGTGATCGTGGAGTTCGCCGGACAGGACGGGCTCATGGTCAAACGGGCGGTCCACCCGGTGGACGGTGGTTGGTGGGTGGAGGGCGACAACACGTTCGTCCGGGACGACTCCCGCCGGTACGGCACGGCGAGGGTGGTGGGACGCGTCCTGCTGCGCTGGTGGCCCCGGCTGTCCCTGATCCGGCGGCGGTGACCCTGGCAACGGAACCGCCCGCGCGTGGGCACTATGCTCGGCCCCAGTACCGGGTGATCCCCGTGAACATCTTCGCCCGACGCCGGCCGACAGTGCTGGCCCGGCGGCCGTCGGCGACACCGTGAACGCCCTCGGCGAAAAACCAACGCGACGATGCCTTGAGGGGTTTACCGATGTACCAGGAACCGGTTTTCGAACTGCACCGCGGCGGCAAGATGGCGATCACCGCGACTGTGCCCCTGACCACCCGCGACGATCTCTCCCTGGCGTACACCCCGGGAGTCGCCGAGGTGTGCCGGGCGATCGCCGCCGACGAGTCGCTCGTCAACACGTTCACCTGGGTGGCGAACACCGTCGCGGTGGTCACCGACGGCAGCGCCGTTCTGGGCCTGGGCAACATCGGTCCGCGTGCCGCCATGCCGGTCATGGAGGGCAAAGCGGTGCTGTTCAAGCAGTTCGGCGGCGTCGATGCGGTACCGATCTGCCTGGACACCCAGGACATCGACGAGATCGTGGCGGCGGTGACCGCGCTGGCGCCCTCGTTCGGCGGGATCAATCTGGAGGACATCTCCGCACCCCGCTGCTTCGAGATCGAGCGCCGGCTGGACCAGGCGCTGCCCATCCCGGTCTTCCACGACGACCAGCACGGCACCGCGATCGTGGTGCTCGCCGCGCTGCGCAACGCGGCGGACCTGCTCGACCGCAAGCTCGGCGACCTGCGGGTCGTGATCAGCGGAGCGGGGGCGGCCGGAGTCGCGGTCACCAGAATCTTGATCGCGGGCGGCGTGCCGGCGGGGAACGTGATCGTCTGCGACTCGCGCGGCATCATCCACGGTGGACGCGAGGAGTTGGCCGGGACGAAGCTGGAACTGGCCTCCATCACCAACGTCACCGGTCGCACCGGCACGATCGCCGAGGCGCTGCGCGGCGCGGACGTGCTCATCGGGCTGTCCGGCGGTTCGATCGCGGAGGAGGGCCTGGCCGGCATGGCGTCCGGAGCGATCGTCTTCGCGCTGGCCAACCCGACGCCGGAGGTGGATCCCGCGGTCGCCGCGCGGTACGCCTCGGTCGTGGCCACGGGGCGCAGCGACTACCCCAACCAGATCAACAACGTGCTCGCGTTCCCGGGGGTGTTCCGCGGCGCGCTGGAGGCCGGCGCGACCCGGATCACCGAGGGGATGAAGCTGGCCGCGGCGGACGCGATCGCCGCGGTGGTCGCCGACGACCTGCGGCCGGAGGCGATCGTGCCGGGCGCCCTCGACCCGCGGGTGGCGCCCGCGGTCGCGACCGCGGTGGCGAACGCGGCGGTCAAAGACGGTGTCATCCGGCAGGGGTGAGGTTCTTCACCGGGCGCCGGGCGGGCGGTACTGCTAGCGTCCGGGAATGCTCGCCGCTTACGCGTCCGCGATCGATCCAGACAACCCACTCGCCGGGCTGACCGTCGGCGAGCAGGACCCGGAGACGCCCGACGACTGGGCGACCGTCGAGGTCCGGGCCAGCTCGCTCAACCACCACGACCTGTGGTCGCTGCGCGGCGTCGGGCTGCCCGCCGACCGGCTGCCGATGGTACTGGGCTGCGACGCGGCCGGAGTGGACTCCGACGGCAACGAGGTCGTGGTCCACGCCGTGATCGGCTCGCAGGAGCACGGCGACGAGACCATGGACCCCAAGCGCACCCTGCTGTCCGAGAAGTACCCGGGGACGCTGGCCGAACGGGTCCGGGTGCCCCGGCGCAACCTGGTGCCGAAGCCGGCCGAGCTGTCCTTCGCCGAGGCGGCGTGCCTGCCGACCGCCTGGCTGACCGCGTACCGGATGCTCCGGGTCCGGGGCCGGCTGCCGGACGGCGGATCGGTGCTGGTCCAGGGCGGTGGCGGGGGAGTGGCCACGGCCGCGATCGTGCTCGGTACGGCGATGGGTGCCCGGGTGTACGCGACCAGCCGCGACCCGGGCAAGCGGGAGCGCATCGCCGCACTGGGCGGTACGGCGGTGGAGCCGGGCGCCCGGCTGCCGGAGCGGGTCGATGTGGTGATCGAGACGGTCGGCGCCCCGACCATCGAACACTCCCTCAAGTGCGCGAACCAGGGCGGCCGGATCGTGGTCTCCGGCGCGACGGCCGGGCACCTGGCCACCATCGACCTGCGCCGGGTGTTCTTCCTCCAGCTGGAGATCCTCGGTTCCACGATGGGTACCCGCGACGAACTCGCCGCGCTGCTCTCGCTGTGCGTCGCCGAGGGGATCCGGCCGATCATCGACTCGGTGTACCCGTTCTCGGACGTGCGCCGGGCATTCGAGCACCTGGAGTCCGGCAACGCGTTCGGCAAGGTGGTCCTCGACCACACGGGCTGACCACGCGCCGCCACAACCCGGCTCGGCTCCGCTCAACCAG
>JBDZVD010000120.1:8041-20351 GCA_040255525.1 Micromonosporaceae bacterium
GCTGCTCCTTCGTGGCCTGTGCTCGCCTCGCCACAACCCGGCTCGGCTCCGCTCAACCAGGCTGCTCCTTCGTGGCCTGTGCTCGCCTCGCCACAACCCGGCTCGGCTCCGCTCAGGCTGGTGCGACGGCCTCGATCCGGTTCAGCATGAACATCCGCTCGTCTTCGCGCAGCCGGCACCATGCCTCGATCGCCGTACCGATCAACTCGATCTCCTCGATCACCCGGACCGTCGAGCGGCCGTCGCCATCGACGTACCCGATGCGTACCGCGCCGCCGGTGTCGATGGCGTGCGCCAGCAGGCGCTGCTCGTCCTCGTCGAGCCCGGTCGCCCGGGACTGGACGGCCGCCAGGGTGTCCCCGGCGTCGGCCGGCCGGCCGAAGTCCACCACCGTGACGCTGCCCTGCCGCGTCCCGCCGGCTGCCCGCGCGCTGCTCGACTCGGCCGGTTGGGGCGCTTCGAGCAGCACCTTCGCCAGCTCGGCGGGGTCGGCGAGTTCCCGGGCGGACGCGCGCCGGACCGTACGCTGCCGGGCCGGCGCCACCGCCCGCCGGCGGTCCACCCGTTCCACCAGCGGTTCGCCCGACGCGTCCTCGCCCACCGGCGCGTACCCGGCCGAGCGCAGCGCGACCAGTGTGTCCTTGCGCGAGGCGGCGCTGCTCAGCACCGTCGGGGCCAGCTCCCGCAACCGCAGCCTGGCAAGCGCCCGGCTGGCCAGCAGTTCGGCGAGGATCGCCGGATCGGCGGCGTGCAGCACGCAGCCCACCGTGCGTACCCGCAACTGCCCGTGCCGGCGGGCCACGTCGGTGAGCAGGTACTCCAGCGGTTGCGGCAGGGTGCCCCCGGTTGCCGCCGCGCGCAGCGCGTCCAGCAGTTCGGGCGCGCTGCGGCCGGCGTCCAGCGCCCGGCGTACCGAGCCGGCGGTGAACCGCCACGTCGACGCGGTACCCCGGGACTCCCGGTCGGCCGCGCTGTCCAGCAGCCGGGCCAGCGTGGCGCTCGGCACGCCGGGTACCACGGCGGTGAGGTCGGCCTGGAAGATCGCGGTACCGGTCGCCGCGTCGAGCAGCGCCCGGGCGGCCTGCCCCAGCGCGTCGGCGTCCAGCGCGACCAGCGCCCGGCCGAGCGGGGTCAGGCAGCCGTGCGCCACCAGCCCGAGGCGGGCCGCCTCCCTCCACAGCGGGCCGATGAACTCGCCCGGCTCCTCGAACGCGCCGGCCAGCACCGGCGCCGCCCAGCACACCGCGGTGGTCAGGTAGGACTCGTCGGCTACGCCCTGACCCGGCGGCACCGCGGCAACCGCGGCCAACAGCTGGCTCCGCAGGTCCGGCATGAGCCGGCCGACCGGATCGCGAGCCAGCGCCGCGCCGTCCTGCCAGGGCGCCGCGGGAAGCCGGTACCAGGCGACCAGCAGCGGAGGCAGGCGCTCCGGCGGCTCGGCGGCCGACCAGTCGTCGTATGCCTCGGTGGGCAGCACCTCGTCCGGGGTGCTGGCCAGCAGCCCGGCGGCGGCCGCCAGCTCGATGGCCAGCCGTACCGCCGCCTCGTCGACACCGATCAGCCGGGCCAGCCGGCGCTGCTCGCGGGTGCCCACCCCACCGGCCTTGAGCCGGGCGATCGGGCCAGCGGCCAGCAGCGCGTTGATCTGGTCGACGAGTGCGCCCGCCGCGGCGGCCGCTTCCCGGGCGACCGCGTCGGCCGCGGCCGGCCGGGTGTCCGGGCTCGGCGGCCACGGATCGAACGGCGGCCGCCAGTCCGGCCCGCGCAGCGCCAGGGCGACCTCGCGCGGCATGACCAGCTGGTGCCAGCCGTCCGGGACGAGCAGCCCGTGTCGTACCGCCCACGCCTGCGGCCCGTGATGGCGCGACCCGGCCGAGCCGCCGTACCCGCCCGTCGGGTCGGAGAGCAGCGGACCGTGCCAGGCCAGCGCGTCGAGGACCTCCCGGGTCTCGGCGGGCGCGCGGCCGGCGAGCGCGCGGATCCGCTCGGCGTCGCCGTAGAACGTGGCCAGCGCGCCGATCAGGTTCTTTTTCAACGGCGGGCCGGACTGCCCCAGCTCGGCCGCGATGCCGCGCAGGTCGGCCACGGTGCGCTGGGTCAGCAGCTCGGCGGCCCCGGGTCCGAGCCGCAGCGGGTACCCGATCCCGGCGGCCACCTCGCCGGCCACCGCGAGCTGGCCGTCGTACTCCCAGGCCAGCGCCCGGTCGGCGAGGGTCGTGAGAGCGTCGTCCAGCCCGTCCTCACCCAGCAGTTCCGCGAGTTCCGCCCTGGTCCGGCAGCCGTACGCGTGCATGGTCTCCAGCGCCTGCAGGGCGGGCAGCGGTACCGACTGGAACGCCTCGGCCACCCCGAACCGTCCCTGCAACCGCCCAGCCAGTTCGCCCAGGTGACGGGGGACCGGTTTGGTCAGCGCCTCCGGTCGCAGGGCCAGCAGCCGGGCCAGCCGATCCGGGTCCAGGGTCCGCAGCCAGCGGGACAGTGTGGATGCCACGGATAGCCAGGCTAGCTGCCGCCAGGCCCGCCTGGGTTGTGGGCGGGCCGGTCAAGCGGCTGGGGAAGCAGCGAATGAGGAGTCCGGTGGGGCAGCACCGCGGGGGCGCAGGCTAGCGTGGCGGCGTGACTGACCCACGCTTCGGTGAGCAGGGCGGCCTGCTCACCTACGGCGCCTACCTGCGCCTGCCGGACCTGCTCGATCAGCAGGTCACCGAGTCCGTTCCCCCCGCGCACGACGAGCTGCTGTTCATCACCATCCACCAGGTCTACGAACTCTGGTTCAAGCTGCTGCTCGCCGAGCTGACCGACGCCCGCGACCGGATGCTGGCCGGTGAGTCGTACCTGCCCCGGGTGCGGCTGGCCCGAGCCCGCTCGGTGGAGGACGTCCTCATCAAACAGGTCGATGTGATCGACACCATGACACCACAGGACTTCCTGGCATTCCGGAACAAGCTCGCACCGGCGTCCGGCTTCCAGTCCGCCCAGTTCCGCGAGATCGAGTTCCTGTCCGGGCTGCGTGACCCCGGGTACCTGAGCCGGTTCCGGGGACTCACCGACGTGGAGCGGGAGCGCCTGGCGCGGCGGCTGTCGGAGCCGTCGCTGTGGGACGGGTACCTGGCCGTCCTGCGCCACGCAGGTTTCGCGGTGGGTACCGAGGAGGAGCGGTTCGCCGCGTATGTCGAGATTGCCCGGGATCGGACCAGGTTCGGTGCGCTCTGGGACCTGGCCGAGGCGCTGATCGACCACGATCAGGCGTGGGCGCTGTGGCGGGCCAGGCACGTGCTGATGGCCGAGCGGCAGATCGGTACGAAGGTGGGTACCGGTGGCTCGGCCGGCGGGGCGTACCTGCGCTCGCGGATCGACCTGCGCTTCTACCCCGAACTGTGGGAGCTGCGCAGCCGCCTGTGAGCGGGCAGTCCGCGGGCCGCGTCCGCGGCCGCCCCGCCTGACGGTCAGGCGCTCGTACTGGCCGCGGTGCTGCTGCCGGCCGCGGCCCGTACCGCCCGGCGCGGCGCGCGGCCTCGGTGGCCGGGTCGGCCGGGGTGAGCGCATGCATGGCCAGCGGCACCGCCCCGGCGACCGGCGCGGGATTCGGGTGGGGCGCTGTTGTCGTCGGGGCTGGTGCCATCTATTAGAAAGCCTTCCTAACTAATCAGAGCGGTAGGACCCCGCCCCTACCGCGTGGAGGGTTACGGTTCGTCACCGCGCGGTCACCGGTTCGCCCCTGCCGGGGTGGAGCCGGGGGCGTGCCGTGCCTGGCAGCGGCCGGTATCCCGTCGCCCGGCCGCCAATGTCCACACCGGACTGTCCTGCGGGGACAGTGCACAATGGAGCAATTGTGGGGAAATCCTGGACTACAAGGTGATGGAGTGGCAGCGTAGGGGACATGGCGGAAACTTCAGTGAACGCAACCGCGGCGGCCCTTCTGGGTCTGCTGCACGATGGCCCGATGACCGGCGGGCAACTGATGAGCGCGGCGCAGAGGCGGCTGGGCGCGTACTGGTCGATGACCCGCAGTCAGGTGTACCGGGAGCTGCCGGCTCTCGCGGAGGCCGGCTACGTGAAGCTCGGCAAGCCGGGCGCCCGGTCCAGCCAACCGTATTCGATCACTCCGGCCGGGAAGCGGGCATTCACGAAGTGGCTGGCCGAGGAGCCGGCCCGGGAGGCGGTACGGAGCCCGGTCGCGCTGCGTGCCGCGTTCGGCAAGTACCAGTCGGCGGCTCAGCTCAAGACGGCGTACGCGCAGGCCACGGCATACCACACGAGCGCCCTGAACGAGGCCCGCGAGGCGGTCAAGGAGCTCAAGCGGGACGGCGACGAGCACGGGGCGGCCGCGCTGGAGTTCGCCGTCGGGTACCACCGGGCGGCGCTCGCCTGGCTCAAGAGCGCCCCGGCCAAGTAGCCGGGTCCCGGGCGAGCACGGCGGCGTCGCCGGCGCCCCGGCGGCCGGCGGCGTCTCGGGCGCCCGGCCGGTCGGCGCCACCCTGGGCTCTGGCCGGCCGGCGCCGTCTCGATCGCCGGGCGGCGCCGTCTCGATCGCGGGGCGGCGCCGTCTCGAACGCCGGGCGGCGGCCACCTCGGCCGCGGGCGGCTCGGAGGGTGCGGGCGGTCCGGGGCGCCGGCCGGGCTCCGGGCCGGTTCCGGGCGTGGGGCCGGTTCCGGGCTCCGGGCCGGTTCCGGGCGTGGGGCGGCTCCGGGTGGGCTTGGCCGGGCCCCGGCCGGCGCGCGCGGCGGCTCGGCCGGCCGCACGAGCAGATCACCCCGCGGTGACAGTACCCTTAACAGCCGTGACCGCTGCCGAATACGCCGACCAGCTCAAGAGCCTCGATAGCACCATGCGCAACATCGAAGCCGTCCTCGACCTGGACAAGATGCGCAAGGACAAGGCCGAACTGGAGGCCGTCGCCGCTACCCCCGACCTGTGGGACGACCAGGCCCGGGCGCAGCAGATCACGTCCAGGCTGTCCTACGTCCAGGGCGAGCTGAACCGGATCGAGCGGCTGCGCGGCCGGCTGGACGACGCCGGCGTGCTGCTGGAGCTGGCCGAGTCCGAGAACGATCCGTCCAGCCTCGCCGAGGTCGGCAACGAGATCACCGCGTTGACCAAGGCCATCGACGAGCTGGAGATCCGTACCCTGTTGTCCGGGGAGTACGACTCGCGTGAGGCGCTGGTGAGCATCCGGTCCGGGGCCGGGGGCGTGGACGCCGCGGACTTCGCCGAGATGCTGCTGCGGATGTACCTGCGGTGGGCGGAGCGGCACGGGTACCCGGCCGACGTGTACGACACCAGCTACGCCGAAGAGGCCGGGATCAAGTCGGCCACATTCGTCGTCAAGGCTCCCTACGCGTACGGCACCCTGTCCGTGGAGGGCGGTACCCACCGGCTGGTCCGGATCAGCCCGTTCGACAACCAGGGCCGCCGGCAGACCAGCTTCGCCGCGGTCGAGGTTGTACCGGTGGTCGAGCAGACCGACGACATCGAGATCCCCGAGGACGACCTGCGCATCGACGTGTACCGGTCGTCGGGGCCGGGCGGCCAGGGTGTCAACACGACCGACTCCGCGGTGCGGATCACCCACCTGCCGACCGGGATCGTGGTCTCCTGCCAGAACGAGCGCTCACAGCTGCAGAACAAGGCGACCGCGATGGGCGTGCTGAAGGCCAAGCTGCTAGCCCTGAAGCGGGCCGAGGAGCAGGCCAAGATGGACGCGATCCGGGGCGACGTGGCCGGCTCCTGGGGCGACCAGATGCGCTCGTACGTCCTGCACCCGTACCAGATGGTCAAGGATCTCCGCACCGAGTACGAGACCGGCAACCCGTCGGCGGTGTTCGACGGGGAGATCGACTCCTTCATCGAGGCGGGCATCCGCTGGCGCAAACAGCGCGAGCTCGGAGCGCGCTGACGTGCAGATCTCCGCGCGGGGGGACTACGCGGTACGGGCCGCGGTCGAGTTGGCGGCGGCCCATCCGCGGACGCTCTCGGCTCAGGCGCTGGCCGCCGAGCAGGAGATGCCCCACAAGTTCCTGGAGACGATCCTGGCCGACCTGCGGCGGGCCGGCCTGGTGCAGAGCACCCGGGGTGTGGACGGCGGGTACACGCTGAGCCGGCCGCCGTCCGAGATCGCGGTCGGCGATGTGCTCCGGGCGGTCGACGGGCCGCTGGCCGGAGTCCGCGGGCTGCGGCCGGAGGAGACCCGGTACGCGGGTACGGCGGTGCACCTTCAGGAACTGTGGGTCGCGGTGCGGGCCGCGGTGCGCCGGGTGCTCGACGAGGTCAGCCTGGCTGAGGTCGTCCGGGGCCGGTTGCCCGCCCACGTCCGCAAGCTGATCGCCGACCATTCCGCCTGGCAGCCCCGCTGACCCGGGCGCCCGTGGGCCCGGTCGCCGGGCAGGGCCCGGGCTCAGTGGCTCGTCCCGGCTCAGTGGCTGGCTCCGGCTCAGTGGCTCGGTACGCCCAGGGCGCCTCGCACCCGGTCCAGGTAGCCGCTGATCAGGACGTCCGGCTGGACCAGCTGGTCCTCCGCCACCGCCAGGCCCGGCCCGGGAGTGGTCGCGCCCATCTCGGCCAGCAGCGCGTGCAGGTGGCTCTCCGCGACCTCGGCGCGCCCCGGAGTCGCCGAGACGACCACGCTCAACGCCGGCCGGCCGGCGAGCCCGTCGTTCGGGAAGCGGTCGAGAAAGACCTTCAACACCCCACTGAACGTGCCGTTGTACGTGGGCGTGCCGACCACCAGCAGGTCGGCGTCGCGTACGTTGTCGATCGCCCGGTCCACTTCCTCGGCGCCGGGTACCAGCAGCCGGTGGTTGTAGTCGGCCAGGTCGACGACCTCGGGCGGCCGCGCGCCGATCAGCTGCGCCGTGCTCGTGCCGACACCGGTCGCGAGCCGGGCGGTACGCGAATCGGGGTACGGGTCTCCCGACAGGACCACGATTCCACTCATGCCGATACCAGTTCCTTGGCAGCTTCCGCTTTCCTGGCGGGCCCGGGACGCCCCTCGCGGGACCAGTATGCCGGGCCGGGGCACGGGTACCCGGGCGGAACGACCGCGGACAACCCGGGAGTGTGGTCCCGGGCCGGATCCCGGTGTGCGGGCGGCTGGACGGGGTAGCGGTGGGTAGCCGGCGGCGGACAGGGCGGCACCGTGGCCGTGGACGCGGCGACCGCGCGGTTCCGGCGCGGTGCGCCCGCGCGACGCCCGTGTTGGCGCGCCAGAAGCAACGTATCGATGATGGCGAGTGTGCGTCGGGTAGTTGAGGATCTTCCAGATTGCGGGAACGGTGCCGCCGAGTTTATCTGCCGTGATCTGTGAGCTGTTCTCGCAATTTCTGAATTCCGACGGGGAAGATATGGCTTCGGATCGACTCGTTCTCGTGCCAACCGCGCAGCGGAATCTTCTGCGCGATTCACGGTAAAAGGAGCGTACCGCCTGCTGTCGCACTTGGCGTTTTAGTTACACCGCGTAGACTGCGGAGCCGTGATTCGGCTCGAGCATGTGACCAAGACGTACCCGAAAGCCTCGCGGCCGTCGCTCGACGACGTGTCGGTCTCGATCGAGAAGGGTGACTTCGTCTTCTTCATCGGACCATCCGGCTCCGGCAAGTCCACGATCATCAAGCTGCTGCTGCACGAGATCCAGCCGAACAAGGGGCGGGTCGTCGTCGCGGACAGGGACGTCACCGCCCTGCGTTCCTGGAAGATCTCGGCGTTCCGTCGCCAGATCGGCTGCGTGTTCCAGGACTTCCGGCTGCTGCCGAACCGCACTGCGTACGAGAACGTCGCCTTCGCACTCGAGGTGATCGGCAAGTCGCAGGGCGTCGCGCGCCGGGTGGTGCCCGAGGTCCTCGAACTCGTCGGCCTGGGCGGCAAGGAGCACCGGTACCCGCACGAGCTCTCCGGCGGTGAGCAGCAGCGCGTCGCGGTTGCCCGGGCGTTCGTGAACCGCCCGTTGATCCTGCTCGCCGACGAGCCCACCGGAAACCTCGACCCGGATACGTCGATCGAAATCATGCGACTGCTCGACCGAATCAACCGGACGGGCACCACGGTTGTGATGGTCACCCACGACTCGAACATCGTGAACCAGATGCGCCGCCGCGTCGTGGAAATCGAGAGTGGCAAGATCGTGCGGGACCAGCCGCGCGGTGTCTACGGCTGATCCGAAGGGACGAGAACCCCGGTGCGTGCGAAGTACATCCTGTCCGAGGTCATGGTCGGCCTGTGGCGCAACGTCACGATGACCGTCGCCATGATTATCACGATGGCCGTGTCGCTGACGATGCTCGGCGCCAGCCTGATCCTGTACCAACAGATCGACAGCATGAAGGGGTACTACTTCGACAAGGTCCAGGTGTCCATCTTCCTGCGCGACGACATCTCGCCGCAGCAGCGTGACGCCCTGGCCAGCCAGCTCCAGGCCGACCCGCTCATCAAGCAGCCGGTCATCCACGAGACCAAGGAGCAGGCCTGGACCAAGTTCAAGCAGCAGTTCAAGGACGCGCCCGACCTGATCGCCGCGACCAAGCAGGACGCGCTGCCCGAGTCGTACCGCATCCAGCTCAAGAACCCGAAGCAGTACAGCCAGGTCGCGGCCGAGTACACCGGCAAGGCCGGCATCGATGAGATCGTCGACCAGAGCACTCTGCTGTCGAAGGTGTTCGGGGTGCTGGGCGCGGCACAGAACCTGGCGCTGGTGATCGCCTTGATCCAGGGACTCGCGGCCCTCCTGCTGGTCGGTAACACGATCCAGGTCGCCGCGTACAGCCGCAGGCGAGAAGTCGCGGTGATGAAGCTCGTCGGCGCGTCGAACTGGTTCATCCAGTCGCCGTTCGTCCTGGAGGCGATGTTCGCCGGCATCATCGGCGCCATCATCGCATCCGGCGCGATGATCGCAGGCAAGATCTTCCTGATCGATGGCTCGCTGAAATCGCTCGCGTCGCTCCTGACACCAGCGCCATGGTCGCGGATCTACCTGATGATTCCGGTTCTGCTCGCGATCGGCGCGGTGATCAGCGGTGTGACCGGCTGGGTGACCCTGCGGTTCTACATCAAGAAGTAAAGAGCTCGACCGGTCCCCCCGTCCGAGCGGGACGACAGTCGCGATCGACCCCCGAGGCCTCGAAGGCCCGGGGGTCGATCGCGTGGCGTGAGGCAGCCCTGAGCGCGTTCGCGGCTGCTGCCGGTGCGGGCCGCGCGGGGACCCGACGCCCCGCCGCGATCACCCGGACCGTGTCGACCGGCAGCCGCGACATCGCTGTTGCTGGCTCCTATCGGGCGGGCGGTCTGCTGCCCGCTCCGGCCCGGGCCGCTTCGGTCAGGAGTGCTGCGCCGGGGGAGCGGAGCGCGGGGGCCCCGGGGGTGCCGAGGGCACGTGCTGGGTCGGCGCCTGCGCCGCGGGCGGGTACACCGCCGCCGGCTGGGCCTGGTGTGGCTGCGTGTAAGCCGGCTGGGCCTGGTGTGGATAGTTCGGTGGCGCGAAGGCCGGCGGCTGTGGCGGGTTCGCTGGCTGCGGGTGGGCCGGCGGCTGCGAGAAGACCGGCTGCTGTGGCCCCGCGGGCTGTGCCGGCCCCTGACCCGGCCAGGACGGTGGCGAGTACGGCGACTGCGGCTGGGCCGGCGGCGGGTACCCGGGGTAGCCGGCGGGCGCGACCGGCGCGCCGAACAGCGGCGTCGGCTCGGTGCCGGCGGCGCGACCGGTGAACGAGACGGCCAGCAGCGTCATGGCGACAGCGAGCAGTACGACATCGGTCACGGTGAAGAAGTCGAAGTATCCGTTGATCGACGACGCCGACCGGTAGATGTGGGTGCTCATCGCGATCCAGACGATGTTCAGGACCGCGTCCAGGGCGAACACCCCGCTGCCCATCGCGGCGAACGCCGCGGCCCTGCCGCCGAGTCGCCGGCTGTTGCTCAGCGCGAGCACGAGGCCCAGGACACCGAGGAGGACCAGAGGAACCCGCAGCGCGATCTGTGCGCCGTTCGGCAGCAGCCCGACAGCCTGGTAGGACATTGAGCCTCCTTGTTCGGACCCGGCCGCTTGTGCCTCTGCGCGTGACCCTGTACGTTACCGCTCCCACCCGGCCCCCGGGTAGCGTCCGCCGTCCGAGCCGCGCGGCAAACCCTGCCCGTCGATTCCGTCCGCTCGGGCGGCAGCGGTGGCGCCGGTCGCGGTGCGGGCATGAATCGGCTGGTTAACTTGTTGGACGACTAGGTGGCCGGATCCGGTAGCATTTCCGGTCGCGTCAATCCGCCCAGTCGCACCCATGCGTGAGGTGACGATCCATCCGGGGCGGTCGCGCCGGTCCAAGAGCCAGGGAGGTGAGTCGGGATGCCGCGTGAGAAGGGCCGGAAGGTCGTCGCGTCCAACCGGAAGGCGCGCCACGACTACACCATCCTCGACACGTACGAGGCCGGCCTGTCCCTGACCGGCACCGAGGTCAAGTCGCTGCGCCTGGGGCGGGCATCGCTGGTGGACGCGTTCGCCCAGGAGAAGGACGGCGAGATCTACCTGTACGGGATGCACATTCCCGAGTACACCCAGGGCTCCTGGACCAACCACGAGCCGCGCCGCACCCGCAAGCTCCTGCTCAAACGGCTGGAGATCACTCGACTGATCGGCAAGCTTCAGGAGACCGGGTTGACCCTGGTGCCGCTCTCCCTCTACTTTGCTGACGGCTGGGCCAAAGTGGAGTTGGGCCTGGCGCGCGGTAAGAAGTCTTACGACAAGCGGCAGGACCTGGCCAAGCGGGACGCCGAGCGGGAGATCAGCCGGGTGATGGGACGGCGCTCCAAGGGTATGCGGTAAGTTCGCTACCCTTCCTGCTGGAACCGCGTCAGGGAGGGAAACTACCCGTGGGCAAGCACAACGCTTCCGGCGCGGAGCGGGGGGCCGAGCCGGAGGCCGAGCGGACCCAGGTGTTGGCGCCGGTACTCGCCGAGATCCGTTCCGAGGTGGAGCGTGCGTGGCCGGCCGAGCCGCCGTCCCATGACGAGACGATCATGCTGTCGCGCGCGACCCTCGACGAGCCCGAGCCTCGGGGTTCCAAGACGCCGGTCCGGATCGCGGTGCTCGTCGCCATTGTCGCCACGGTCATGCTGAGCGCACTGGTCTGGACGGTGAACCGGCGGGCCGACCCGGAGATCACCGCGCTGCACGTGGATCCGCCCAGCATGCCGGCGACCGCCGGCGGGATGCTCGATACCGTGGTCACGCCGGCCGGGGCCGCGCCCACCGGGAGCCCGGTGCTCTCGGCCTCCGCGCTGGCGACGACCGGTGCGAGCGTCGCGGCGAATCCCGCCACGAGCCCGGCGGCTGTCCGCCGGACGGTACCGCCGTCCGGTACCCCGGCCGGCGGCAACCCGCCGCCCACCACAGCGCCGAACCGCCCGCCCGCGACGTCGGCCACCCCGCCTGCCCAGCCGGCTCCGGCCCAGTTGACCGCGCAGTACGCGAAGGTCAGCGGTGACCGCCGCTCGTACACCGGCAAGTACACGATCACGAACCGTGGTGGGACGGCGGCGAAGGGCTGGACGCTGGTGGTGACGTTCTCGGGGTCGGGCACCCTGACGATGTCCACGCGGGACGTCCGCGCCAGCTCCGGCTCGAATCACAGTGTGATGTTCACCTCCAGCGGTTCGGTGTCGCCCGGCGGCTCGACGGGCTTCACGTTCACGATGCAGAGCGGCGGCTGGTGGGGCTCGGCGCCGACCCCGACCAGCTGCACGATCAACGGTTCGCCCTGCTGACCTCGTCCGGTTTGCCGGCGCTGCCCGGTCTTCACGGTGCTGGGCGCGGTGTCTGTTCCGCGGTGGGGGGCGGCCGGGGATATCCGGAATGAATCTCTGGGCCGCAGGCGTTAGGCTTAGGTGCGTGCCGAATGGCTTGCACGTGACCAGGGGGTGACAGGTTTCGACTACGTTTGCTGAGGCAGGGGAAGCGAGCCGAGGAAGCCGACGTCGTCTCGAAAATCGTCGTCGGAAACCAATAAGCGCCAAGAACAGTCGCGCTGCGTACGCCCTCGCCGCCTGAGGCGAGTGACGTCGCTGTCGGTCTAGGCAGGCCTTCGGCCTAGTTCACCGGCATCAGCTAGAAGGCTGGCCAATCAGACCCGGTCGCGGGGTCTGTGCGGTGAGATCAATCGCGACTGGGCCCGTCACACCGACTCGCTCGCGTGATCGGAGGGGCCGAGTAGAGGCACAGCGAGCTGCGCTCGGAGAAGCCCTGGCAACGCGACGGAGGACCCGGGTTCGATTCCCGGCACCTCCACCTGGAGATCGACGGCGGCGCCGCCCGAATGGGCCGGCGCCGCCGATGCCGTT
>JBDZVD010000016.1:0-86539 GCA_040255525.1 Micromonosporaceae bacterium
CGGCGTGCGGCGACCGGGGCGGGAGCGTGCCGGCCCCGCCACAGACCGTCCGCCGCCGGCCCGGCCGGTGGGCGTCTCAGCCCTTGTTCGCCCCGAGCGTCAGGCCGGAGACGAACTGCCGCTGCAGCGCGAAGAAGACGACCAGCGTGGGCAGTGCGACCAGGACCGAGCCGGCCGCCAGCAGGTTGTAGTCGGTGAAGAACTGGCCCCGCAGGTTGTTCAGCGCGCTCGTGATCGGCAGCTTGTCGCCGGTGGATATGAACACCAGGGCCCACAGGAAGTCGTTGTAGATCCAGGTGAACTCGAGGGTGGCCAGTGCGCCCAGGGCCGGCCGGGTCAGCGGCAGGATCACCCGCCAGTACTGGCGCCAGACACCGGCGCCGTCCATGACCGCCGCCTCGGTCAGCTCCGTCGGAATCGTCTGCATGTAGTTGTAGAGCACGAAGACGCAGAAGCCGGTCTGGAACGCGACGTGAATCGCGATCACGCCGAGGTACGAGTCGTACACCGTGCCGGAGTCCGACAGCCAGTACGGCAGCGGAATCTTGTTGTACAGGGTGTACAGCGGCGTGATCATGACCTGCGGCGGTAGCAGGTTGCCCGCGGTGAACAGGACCAGCAGGAACTTCCGGCCCGGGATCTTGTAGCGGGCCAGCGCGAAGGCCACGAACGAGGCGAAGAACAGCGTCAGCACCAGTGCCGGTGCCGTGATGATCAGGGTGTTCAGGAAGTACTTGCTCATCCCACCCTGGCTGAACGCCTGGGAGTAGTACCTGAAGGACAGGTGGTGCGGCAGCGACATGTACCCGTACTTGGCGGTCTCCTGGTACGGGCGCAGCGACGCGTACACGGCCAGCAGCAGCGGCGCGAGCCAGCCCAGCGCCACGATGGTGAGGACGACGTAGAGCAGGATGCGGGCCGGGCGCACCGGCTTGCGGCCTGATCTCCTGGCCACCTGCCGCCGGCCGCCGACCGCGTCGCGGGCCTCGATCGGGGTGGTGGTGGTCATCGCCGGTCCTCCCGCAGGATCTGGGTCAGGTACGCGATTACGAATCCGAGCGAGGTGACCAGCAGGATCACGGCGAGGGCCGACCCGAAGCCGATCCGGCTCGCCTCACCCACGATGTTCGCGGTCACCAGGACGGAAAGCAGTTCGAGCCCGTTGCGGCCGGAGTTGACCGCGTACACGATGTCGAAGGCCCGCAACGCCTCGATCACCGTGATCACCAGGACGATGACGTTGATCGGCCGCAGGGTCGGGAAGACCACCCGGAAGAAGGTCTGCCGCTCGTTGGCCCCGTCGATCGTCGCCGCCTCCTTGAGCGCCGGATCGACGGACTTGAGCCCCGCCAGGTACAGGATCATCACGTACCCGACGTGCCGCCACGCGGCCGCGCCGAGGATGGCCCAGATGTTGATGCTGGGGTCGCCGAGGAAGTCGATGGGGTGAGAGGTCCGGCCGAGCAGCGAGTTCAGGGCGCCGTAGTCCCGCGAGTACACCAGCTGCGCGATGAAGCCGACCACGGCCAGAGACAGCACCACGGGCATGTAGAAGATGCTCTGGTACACCCGGGTGAACCGGATCCGCTTGTCGAGCAGCACCGCGAGCAGCAGCCCGAGCGGCGTGGCGAACACCCCGAGCGTGGCCAGCCAGAGCAGGTTGTTGCGCACAGCCCGCCAGAACGGCTCGTAGATCGTGACGATCTCGTGGTAGTTGCGCAGCCCGACGAAGTTCGGCGAGCTGAAGCCGTTGTAGTCGGTGAAGGACAGGCCGATCGAGGTCAGCGTCGTGCCCCAGATCAGTGCGATGTCCAGCAGCACCGGGATGCCGATGAGCGCCGCGAGGATGACGATGTCGCGCCGGGTGAAGCGGCGCAGGCGCCGGCGCCTGCGGGCCACGGAGGCCTGCGGAGCCGGCGCCTGCGCGCTGACTTGAGTCGAGGTCACGCCGACCTCAGTTGTCCGAGGCGAAGATGCTCTTCGCCTGGGCGTCGATGTTCTTGAGGAGCGAGTCGATGTCCGACGGCTTGTTGATGAACGCCTGCAGGCTCGGGATCATCACCTGCGAGGCGAAGTCCGGCCGGGTGTCGCGATCCATGAACTGGGAAATCTGCTTGGCACCGGCGATGTACTCCTGGCACTTCTTCTGGAAGGCCGAGAAGTGCGAGGTGTCCGCGCCGGAGTTGGTGGGGATGTTGCCGTTGTCCTTCGACTGGTACGCGTTCTCCGCGTCCGGGGTGCCGAGGAACTTGATCAGCGCCTTGGCGGCTTCGAGGTTCTTCGCCTTCTTGGAGACCATGAAACCGTCGATCGGCGCCTCGACCGCGTCCTGCCCGAACTCCGGATTGATCACCGGGTACGGGAAGAAGTCCAGGTCGGCGGCGTCGGCTCCCTGGAAAGACTGGGAGATCTGGCCGGAACCGCAGACCATCATCGCGGACTTCTTCTGATATACCGAGTTCGCCGCGTCCTGCCAGATCCGGCCGTTGGCGCCCTGCTGGTGGTAGGGCAGCAGGCTGGCCCAGGTCTGGAAGACCTGCTTGACCTTGGGATCGGTCCACGATTCCTTGCCGGCCATCAGGTTGATGTGGAAGTCGTACCCGTTCATCCGCATGTTGATCTGGTCGAACGTGCCCATCGCCGGCCAGCCGTCCTTGTCGGCGAACGCGAACGCGTCCATCCCGGCCGCCTTGATGGTCTTGCAGAGCGCCGTCAGTTCGTCCAGCGTCTTGGGGACCTGCCAACCCTTGGCCTGCCAGACGCTCGGGCGGTAGAAAACGGCCCACGGGTAGTTGTACAGGGGTACGAAGTACTGCTTGCCGTCGTCGCCGGTCGACGCTTTCTTGAGTGCGTCGCTGAACCCGGTCAAGCCGGACCAGACGTCGGAGATGTCGGCGGCCAGCCCCTGGGCGGCGAAGAACTTCATCCGGTTGCCGGCGAACCAGGCGAACACGTCGTCCGGGTTCCCCTTGAGGTACCGGCTGATGTTTTCCTGGAAGCTGTTGTGTTCCTGAGTATTGATCTTCACTGTGACGCCGCTTGACTTCTGGTACGCCGCCATGACCGCGGCCAGGCCGGCCTTGGGAATGGCGTCCGAGTAGTTGGACCCGAAAGTCACGGTCTTGCTGCTGCCCGAGGAGCCACTGCCCTTGCCGCAGGCGGCGAGGACGCCGGGAATCGCGAGGGCGCCGGCTCCAAGGGCGGTATTGCGCAGCACGGCGCGACGCGAGACGGTCGGCGAGGCCAAGCGGAGCGGCTGATCGGGCGTTGACTGCGTCATGTGCCCCTCCTAGTCGTTAACGGAGCGAAGTTGGATCAAAGATTCCAACGGAACCGTTCAAAACTCACCACAGTCCAGCGCCGGTATCGACGCATGTCAAGACTGACTACACGATTTGTTTCGACTCCGTGATACAGCCGTGTCAGGCCAGCTATTGACGCCCTCGGCCGGGGTGGGGGGAGACCCGTCCGGGATCATTTCTGGCGCGGAGAGTGTCTCCTCGTGTTGACTAGTGGTGAAAAGAGACGGCAGTCTGTGGGCATGTCAACGTTCACTCACCGGATCGACGAAGTCCGTCTCGGTGGTGACCACAGCCGTGAGGTGCCCGGGACGGCGTCGCGGGCAGCGGTTCCGGTGTGCCGCGCGAACGCGCGCGCCGGGCGGGCACCGATCGCCGCGATACCGGCGGCGCCCTTTTCCCACAGATCTCCACAGCTCGCCCCACCGGACCGGGGGGGCCGCCGGCCCCGCGCCGAGGAGGGCTGATGCTCGCACAGCAGCGCCAGCAGGCCATCCACGAGATGGTCCAGCGCCTCGGCGGAGTCCGGGTCGGCGATCTCGTCCGGGAGTTCGGCGTGTCAGACATGACCATCCGCCGGGACCTGGAAGCTCTCGCCGAGCGGGGCCTGGTCGCCAAGGTGCACGGCGGCGCGACCACGCTGGACCAGCACTCGACGGACGAGCCGGGGTTCGCGGCCAAGCTGGTGCGCCAGCGGGCGGAGAAGGAGGCCATCGCGGCCCGGGCCGCCGCGCTGGTGCCGCCGGGTACCGCGATCGCGCTCTCCGCCGGTACGACCACCTGTGTCCTGGCCGGGCTGTTGCTGGATGTGCCGGGGCTGACGGTGGTGACCAACTCGGTACCGGTGGCTGACGCCTTCTACAAGGCCCGGCGCGCGGATCAGACGGTGGTGCTCACCGGCGGCATCCGTACCCCGTCCGACGCCCTGGTCGGCCCGTTCGCGGTCAACGCCATCCGGTCGCTGAACGTGGACATTCTGTTCATGGGGGTACACGGGATGAGCACCCACGCCGGGTTCACCACACCGAACCTGATGGAGGCGGAGACCGACCGGGCGCTGGTGGCGGCGGCCCGCCGGTTGGTGGTCTGCGCCGACCACACCAAGTGGGAGTTGGTCGGCATCTCGACAATCGCCGCGCTGCACGACGCCCACACGTTGATCACCGACTCGGGCCTGTCCGTCGCCGCGCGTGACCAGTTGGCCACCGAGGTCGGTGAGCTGGTCGTGGCAGACTGACGCGGCTCCGCGAACCGACCGCCCGTTTACCGACATTTGCGGTGAGAGTACGCACACTTCGAGAAGCCGGTCATCGGACTGGCACTCAACGGGCAAACAGCGAAGAATGGCCACCCAGGTGCGTCGCTTGACCCAGGTAAGGTCGTACTCGGCACTGGTTCCGAACGCATAGGCTGGTGTCTGGGCAACCCGCAGCGGGTTTCAACCGGGAGGGGAGGACTGGTGACCCAGGTCGACGAGGGTCCCGACTCGCCCGGCGTGCCGGGGATTCTGACCTTTGGCGTGCCGACCGCCGGTGAAGTGCTCGCGGACCGGTACGAGCTGCAGGAACACATCAACGACGACGCGTTCGGCCGGCAGGTCTGGCGCGGCATCGACGTCATCCTGCGCCGGCCGGTCGCCGTGGTGCTGCGGTATCCGGGCGGCGAGGCGGCGGTCGAGATGCTCGACGCGGCGGTCGCGGCCAGCCGGGTGGTCCATCCCCACCTGGTGGACGTGTACGACGCGATCGACGAGGGCAACCGCGCCTACGTCGTCCGGGAGTGGGTCGACGGCGGTTCGCTGCGCGAGATGGTCGCCGAGGCACCGCTGGACCCCGATCGGGCGACATCGGTGGCCAGCGCGGTCGCCAGCGCGGTAGCCGCCGTGCACGCCACCGGCATGGCGCACGGCAACGTTCACCCCGGCACGGTCCTGATCGGGGGCGACGGCCGCGTGGTGCTCGCCGACGCCCGGGCCGACGAGTCCGCCACCATCGACGGCGACGTGCGCGCTATCGGCGGGGTGCTGTATTGCGCGCTCACCGGCCACTGGCCCCATCTGGAGGCCGGACCCAACAGCCTGCCCGACGCCGTGCGCGACCCGTCCGGGGTGCTCGCCGCCCCGCGCCAGGTCCGGGGTGGAGTCCCCGGGCACCTGTCCGACCTCGCCACCGACGTGCTCGACCCGGAGTTGGCGCCGCCCTCCGCGGACGTGCTGGCGGCCGAGCTGGCCCGGCTGGACACCGAGCAGCGAGACAGCGAGTTCTTCACCGACGGTGGCCCGCTCGACTTCAGCCACACCCGGTTCGCCGCCGACACCCCCGCTCCCGAGCCGCGCCGCTCGGTCGGCCGCAATCTCACGATCGGCGTCGCCGCGCTGGTCGTCCTCGCACTGGTCGGTTTGCTGATCGTGACCAAGATCTTCTCCGGCTCCGGAGGCGGCGACCAGGCGCAGTTGCAGCCCCCGTCCCAGGGGCACGCGAGTGGTACGGTCGCGCCGCCGGCCGGCCAGCCGACCGCCGTCCCGCTGACCGCCAGCCAGGTACGGATCATCGACCCGCAGGGTGACCGCAGCGAGCTGGACGACGCGGGCCACATGGTGGATAACGATCCGGCCACGGAGTGGAAGACCGACCACTACAACGACCACCCCAACTTCGGCGGGCTCAAGGACGGCATGGGAGTCCTGATCGATCTCGGCTCGGCGAAGAACGTCAGCTCGGTCAAGGTCTCCTTCACCACCCCCGGCGCGACCGTCGAGCTGCGGGCCGGCACCACGAGCTACCCGAGCACGCGGCAGGGCGACACCCAGACCGAGCAGAACTACGCCAGGATCGGCGCGGTCCGGGATGGGGTCGGCGCGACGACCGTGCTCAACGGCGACGGCAAGCCGCACCGGTACCTGATGATCTGGATCACGAAGCTGCCGGTGTCGACCGACCAGGCGAACCGGTACCAGGTCGGTATCGACGAGATCCAGGTTTTCGCGAGCTGACGCTGGGGAGCCGTGGTGGTGCGGCCGGTCGATCGAGTGGAGTCCGGCGGTGAGCCGGCCGTACCGGACGACAAGGCGCTTCTCGCCGCGCACGTCGCCGGTGACCCGGACGCCTTCGCCGAGCTGATCAGGCGCCACCGCGACCGGCTGTGGGCGGTCGCCCTGCGTACCCTCGGCGACCGTGAGGAGGCCGCCGACGCGCTCCAGGACGCGATGATCTCGGCGCTCCGCGGCTCGGACCGGTTCCGCGGCGACTCGGCGGTCACCACCTGGCTGCACCGGATCGTGGTCAACGCGTGCCTGGACCGGATCCGGCGGCGCCAGGCCCGGCCCACGGTGGCCCTGGCCGATTCCGCCCCGGTACCGGCCCGGACCGTCGACTCCGACACCGTCCTGGACGTGCGCGCCGCCCTCGCCCGGCTGCCCGAGGAGCAACGCGTCGCCCTGATCCTGGTCGACATCGAGGGGTACCCGGTCAGCGAGGTCGCGGCGATCCTGCGGGTGGCCGAGGGCACGGTCAAGAGCCGGTGCGCCCGGGGCCGGGCGAGACTCGCGACACTCCTCGGCCACCTGCGGAACCCGGCGCCGGACCGGGCCGTCCCATTCCAGACGGGTGCGGGTGCGAGCAGCGAGGAGGCGGGGTGAGTCCGATCAGCGAAGATGATCTCGACCGGCTGGCGGACTACACGGCCGGCGTACTCGATCCGCGACAAGCCGCCGAGGTCGACCGGCTCATCGCCGCCGACCCGGCCTGGGCCCGGGCGTACGCCGACCTGACCGCGGCGGGACCGTGGCTGGACGAGGCGCTGTCCGGGCTGCCCCGGGAGCCGATGCCGGCCGATGTGGCCGCCCGGCTGGAGCGTGCCGTGCAGACCGTGTCCCGGCCCGGTACCGATAAGATCGTGCCGTTTTCGCGGCGGCGGTGGCCCCGCATCGCCCTGACCACCGCCGCGGCGGTCGCGGTCGGCGTGGCCTGCGTCGGCGGCATCGCCACGCTGACCCGCTCGGGGGGCATCAGCGGCAGCTCGGCCAGCAGCGGAACGGCGGCCACGAACGACCGAGTGGCGGGCGGGTCCGGCCCGTTCGCGCAGGCTCCGACCGCTCCGGACGCGGGTACCGGGGCCGCCGGCGGTACGGTTTCCACCACCGCGACCGGTACCGACTACACCCACGACACTCTGGCGCGGGCAGCTGCCGGTAGCGACAAGGCACCGGCCGCCGCGCAGGCGGAGTCTGTTCCGGACGCGTCCGGTGGCCTCGCCCGCCTATCGACCCCCTCCGCGCTGGGCCAGTGCCTCGCCGCGATCACCGCGACCGAGGGTGGCACGGCCATCAGCGCCGACTTCGCCCGGTACCAGGGCAGCCCGGCGCTGATCGTGGTGCTGTCCGGTGGCGCCGCCCGCGTGGTCGCGGCCGGCGCAGGCTGCGGATTGCCGGGCGAGGGCGCGGCGCTGCTCGACAAGGTGGGATAGGCGTGGCTCTCCGGGACCGGCGAACGCGGCCGGGCGGCGGCTGGGCTGGCCGCGAGCGGCTGATCGGCGGTACCGGACCCGGTCGGCAGCACGGGCGGGGTGAGCTGGCGCACCGCCGATGTGCGCCTGGGAATTTCCTGTTCGTACGATGGCGTTTGCGCGTGTGCGAGCGTCATGGACAAGGAGCCGAAGTTGACTGACATCCGCAATTTGATCATCGTAGGCTCCGGACCGGCCGGTTACACGGCCGCGGTGTACGCGGCCCGCGCCAACCTGAAGCCCTTGATCATTGAGGGCGCCGCGTCCGGTGGTGCGCTGATGACCACCACCGAGGTGGAGAACTTCCCCGGCTTCCCGGACGGCATCCTCGGGCCCGAGCTCATGGACAACATGCGCAAGCAGGCTGAGCGCTTCGGTGCCGAGTTCATCACCGACGACGCCACCCGGCTGGAGTTGGCCGGCGACGTGAAGCGGATCTGGATCGGGGAGACCGAGTACCAGGCGCGCGCGGTCATCCTGTCCACCGGTTCGGCCTGGCGGCACCTGAACGTTCCCGGCGAGGACGAGTTGCTGGGGCACGGCGTCTCCTCGTGTGCGACCTGTGACGGCTTCTTCTTCCGCGGGCAGCCGATCGCGGTGATCGGCGGCGGCGACTCCGCCATGGAGGAGGCCAGCTTCCTGACCCGGTTCGCGGAGAGCGTGACCATCGTCCACCGGCGCGACGAGTTCCGGGCCAGCAAGATCATGGCCGAGCGGGCACTCACCAACCCGAAGATCAAGGTGTCCTGGAACTCCGTGGTCACCGAGGTACTCGGCACCGGCGGGAAGGTCAGCGGCGTCCGGCTGCGTGACACGGCCACCGGCGAGGACACCACGCTGGACGTCACCGGCGTGTTCGTGGCGATCGGTCACGACCCCCGCAGCGACCTGCTGCGCGGTCAGGTCGAGCTGGACGAGTCGGGGTACGTCGTGGTCGACGCCCCGAGTACCCGTACCAGCGTGACCGGCGTCTTCGCCGCCGGCGACGTGGTGGACCACACGTACCGCCAGGCGATCACCGCGGCCGGTACCGGCTGTGCCGCCGCCCTCGACGCCGAGCGGTTCATCGCCTCGCTGGAGTCCTGAGCGCCACGAGAAGGGGTGCCCGGCCCGAAAAGTCCCCGGGGACGGCGGCCCTTCGGTTGGCGCAGGCCGGCGTGCACCGGCCGCGGCGGAAGCACGGACGGGTGGGGTTCGCGCCCGCCCCGGGTCAGGTGGCCCGTCCGTCGGCCGCTGGGCGTGTCTTGCGCATCCGCCGCGACCGATCGGCGGCACACCGGGCGCCTGCCGCGCGACGATCGAGTTACGTGGAACCCGCGAGAGGACAGTTCATGGCAGCCACCCGAGCGGTCACCGACGCCACCTTCGTCGATGAGGTGCTGCGATCCGAGACGCCCGTACTGGTCGACTTCTGGGCCGAGTCGTGCGGCCCCTGCCGGCGGGTCGCGCCGGTACTGGACGAGCTCGCCAGTGAGCTGGGAGATCAGGTCAAAGTCGTCAAGGTAGACATCGACGCCAATCCGAACATCGCACGTGATTACGCCGTACTGTCCGTGCCGACCCTGACCGTCTTCAAGGGTGGCCTGCCGGTGCGGTCGGTCACCGGCGCCCGCGCCAAGGGCGACCTGGTTCACCTCGTCGAGTCCGTGCTCTGAGCCGGTACGTGATCGGGGGCGCTACCCTCGTGCGCGGGGTCTGCGCGTCCCGGGCGGGTGTGTGCCGGACGCCGCCGGGGTAAGAGGATCCGCGGGCTCGCGGCTACTGAGGATTGCTCCGCAATGCGAGGCGGCGACGGTGGGTCCACGGTAGGCTCCGGTGGGTTTGCGGGTACAACGAGGAGAAGGGCCGGTCGCGCGGGCGAGGATGTGTGATGCGCCCGAAGCACGGCGAGGACATCCAGAAGGAGCGGGATGCGTGCGATCAGGCGTGGCGACCGCGGCAACGCGGTCGCGGAGATCCGCTCGATCCTGCGCAGTCTGGAGCTGCTGCCGCCCATGCGGGAGCTCGGCACCCGGGCTGAGTTCGATGAGCAGACTGAGGTGGCTGTCCGGGCGTTCCAGCAGAGCCGGGGATTGTCCGTCGACGGCCAGGTCGGCGACGAGACGTGGCGCGCCCTCGACGCGGCCCGCTGGCGGCTCGGCGCCCGTACCCTCTACCAGTCGGTACCCGACCCGCTGACCGGCGACGACGTCCGCCAGCTGCAGGAGCGGCTGCTGGAGATGGGGTACGACGTCGGCAGGGCGGACGGCATCTACGGCTCGCGCACCGCACGCTCGGTGGCGACGTTCCAGCGTGAGGTCGGCCTCCCGCCGGACGGTGCCTGCGGCCCGCACACCATGCACGCGCTTCGCCGGCTGGGCCGCAAGGTCGTCGGCGGCGCACCGCTGGCCCTGCGCGAGGCGGCGAAGCTCCACCAGTCCGGCCGGGCGCTCATCAACAAGACCATCGTGATCGACCCCGGTCACGGCGGCCCCGACCTCGGCGTGGTGGTACCCGACGGGGTGCTGCGCTGGACCGAGGCCGATCTCGCGTTCGACCTTGCCAACCGGCTGGAGGGGCGGCTCGCCGCGGCCGGGATGCGGGTCCACCTCACCCGGGGGCCGGCACCGGTCGCCGAGCTGGGTGACCGGGAGCGCACCCAGCTCGCCAACGATCTCAACGCCGACCTGTTCATCTCCCTGCACATCGACGGGCACGGCAACCCGGAGGCGCACGGGGTGGCCACGTACCACTACGGCTCCGGCAACGGGGTGACGTCGACCGTCGGAGAGCGCCTGGCCGGCCTCGTCCAGCGCGAGATCGTCATGCGTACCGGGCTGCACGACTGCCGTACCCACGCCAAGACCTGGGAGCTGCTCCGCCTGACCCGGATGCCGGCGGTACGGGTGGAGGTCGGGTACCTCACCTCGCCCGTGGACCGTGCCCAGCTGATCGACCCGCTGTTCCGGGACCGGGTGGTCGAGGCGATCGTGGCCGCCGTCCAGCGCATGTACTACCCGGTCGAGGACGACGTGCCCACCGGTTCGATCGACGTCTCCTCGCTGCGGGCCACGGTCGCGGCGACGACCTGACCGGCATCGGCGCGTCCGGCGCCGCCCGCCACCGGACCGTCGCCGGCTCTACGAGGACGTCGACCTCGTGGCCGGGCGGACCGGGCGCAACAGGGACTCCGGGCTCATCGAGCCGAGCAGCTTCTCCAGCGCGTACTCCACGTCGGACTTCCAGGACATCGCGGTGCGCAACTCCAGTCGCAGGCGGGGGAACCGTGGGTGCGGCCGGACAGTCTTGAAGCCCACCGACAGGAAGAAGTCCGCCGGTGCCAGGCAGCCGCCCCCCTCGCTGAGCTCGCCGAACTTCGCGTCGCCGAACGCCTCGATGGCCTTGATCCCGCGCTTGGTGAGGTCGCGGGCGACTCCCTGGACGAGCATCCGCCCCAACCCGCCGCCGGCGAACGGCGGCACCACGTGCGCGGTCATGAGCAGCGCCGCGTCGGGGGAGACCGGTGACGTCGGGAACGCCATGGACCGCGGCACGTACGCCGGCGGCGCGAACATCACATAGCCGGCCGGCATCCCGTCAACGTAAGCCAACTTGCCGCAGGAGCCCCACTCCAGCAGGGTCTGCGACACCCAGGCCTCCTTCTCCAGGCCCGGGTCGCCCGCCTGGCACGCCCGCTCCGCGGCGACTGGGTCGAGTTCCCAGTAGACGCACCGCCGGCATGGACGTGGCAGGTCTTCCAGCGTGTCGAGGGTCAGATTGACCAGGCGTCGCGACATTGGCAGATCCCTCGGGACCACCCGGGTTCGACCACGCGCCGCCCCCTTTGTCCCAAGTCCAGAATCGTACGCTGGAAACGACTGCTGTGGGAGATGTCCACGGGAGTACGATCGACGAACCTGGCGCCTGGTCGCCGGTCGGGTGGCAGCGCGGCCGCTGACCAGCGCGGCGCCGCAGCGCCGCAAGGGAGGGCACGTGACTGGCACGACGCTCGACGACTATACCGATCGGTACGCACAGCGCGTACGCGGCATGACCGCGTCCGAGATCCGAGCTCTGTTCGCCGTGACGAGCCGACCCGAGGTGGTCTCCCTGGCTGGCGGAGCACCGTTCGTCTCCGCGCTCCCACTCGACGCGGTGGGCGAGATGCTCGGCGGCCTCGGCGGTCCGCAGCACGGCGCGACGACCCTGCAGTACGGCGGCGGCCAGGGCGACATCGCCCTGCGCGAGCGCATCTGCGAGGTCATGTCGCTGTCCGGCATCGACGCCTCCAACGGCGCCTCTCCCGACGACGTGGTGGTGACGGTCGGCGCGCAGCAGGCGCTCGACCTGGTGTCCCGCATCTTCCTCGACCCGGGTGATGTCGTGCTCGCCGAAGGCCCGAGCTACGTCGGTGCGCTCGGCGTGTTCCAGGCGGCTCAGGCCGACGTGGTGCACGTACCGATGGACGAGGACGGACTCATCCCGGCGGCGCTCGCCGAGGCGCTGGCCACGGTCGCCAAGGCCGGGAAGCGGGCCAAGTTCCTCTACACCGTGCCGACGTACCACAACCCCGGCGGCGTGACGCTCTCAGAAGAACGGCGCGAGGAGATCCTCCAGATCGCCGAAGCGGCCGGCCTCCTCGTGATCGAAGACGACCCGTACGGGCTTCTGGGCTTCGACGGGGAGCCGGTGCCCGCGCTGCGCTCCCGCCGCCGCGACGGAGTGTTCTACCTCGGCACGTTCTCGAAGACGTTCGCCCCGGGCATGCGGGTCGGTTGGATCCTGGCCCCGCACGCGGTACGCGAGAAGCTGGTCATCGCGTCCGAGGCGCAGATCCTCTGCCCCAGCATGTTCGCGCAGAGCGCGATCTCCACATACTTTTCGACCATGCCCTGGCGCGAGCAGATCAAGGCGTTCCGGGAGATCTACCGCGAACGCCGGGACGCCCTGCTGACGGCGTTGACCGACATGATGCCGACCGGTGCGCGGTGGACCGAGCCCCGGGGCGGGTTCTACGTCTGGCTGACGCTGCCCGACGGGCTGCACTCGAAGGAGATGCTTCCCCGGGCCATCGCCGCACGCGTGGCGTACGTTCCCGGCACCGGGTTCTACGCCGACGGCACGGGCGGCTCGCACCTTCGGCTGTCGTACTGCTTCCCGACACCGGAGCGGATCCGGGAAGGCGTACGGCGACTGGCCGGCGTGGTGGGCGAGGAGATGAAGATGCGCGAGGTGTTCGGTACCGCCGCCCCGGGGAGCCGGCCGGCCGTGTCGTGGACCCCTGCCGGCACGTACAACGCGGCCGCCGCGAACCACCCGGCCCCCGGTCTGGAATGATCTACCCCCGGTCGCTTGGGGTGTGCCGGGTCGGTACGCCGCCGGATGGTCGACCGGAATCAGGAGAGCCATGGACACGCATGTTCTGATCCTTGCCGGCGGTCTGTCGTACGAGCGGGAGGTGTCGCTGCGCTCCGGGCGCCGGGTACTCGACGCGCTTCGCGCGGTCGGCGTGGACTCCTCGCTCAGCGACGCCGATGTGACCCTGTTGCCGAGGCTGAACTCGGATCGTCCGGACGCGGTCATCATCGCGCTGCACGGGGCGCCGGGCGAGGACGGCTCGCTGCGTGGAGTCCTCGACCTCTGCGGCGTGCCGTACGTCGGCTGTGACGCCCGTGCCTCCCGGCTCGCCTGGGACAAGCCGTCGGCGAAGGCGGTCCTGCGCGAGTCCGGGATCCCGACCCCGGACTGGGTCGCGCTGCCGCACGACCGGTTCTCCGAACTCGGCGCCGTCGCCGTGCTCGATCGCATTGTCGACCGGCTCGGTCTCCCGTTGATGGTGAAGCCCGCGCAGGGCGGTTCGGGGCTGGGCGCGGCCGTGGTCCGTGACGCGGCCGAACTGCCGGCCGCGATGGTCGGGTGCTTCGCGTACAACCAGACGGCTCTCGTTGAGCGGTACGTGCCGGGTGTGGACATCGCGGTTTCGGTGGTGGATACGGGCGAGGGTCCGACGCCGCTACCGGCTGTCGAGATCGTTCCGCAGAACGGCGTGTACGACTACGCCGCCCGGTACACCGCCGGACTCACCACGTGGCACGCGCCAGCGCGACTGGCGCCCGAAGTCGCCGCCACGGTCGCGGACCTCGCGGTCGCGGCGCACACGGCGCTCGGGCTGCGCGACCTGTCGCGTGTAGACCTGATCGTCGGTCGCGACGGTGAGGTTCAGGTGCTCGGGGTCAATGTGGCCCCCGGCATGACGGAGACCTCGCTCCTCCCGCTCGCCGTCGGCGCCGCCGGCCTGGATCTCGGCAAGCTCCTCGCGACGCTCGTCGACCGCGCGGTCGAACGCGGCTGAACGGCGGACGACTTCGCTCTCATACGAGGCAACGGCCCCGCTCGTTCGAGCGGGGCCGTTTCACGTGAAACATGTGCGGTGGAGCTACGACGCCGCCGAGGAGGCGGCGGGATGCGCGCCGGGGTTCGAGATGCTCGGCGAACCAGCCGCCTCGGGTCCGCGAGGAGACGCTGCCGGCATGCCATCCCCCGGAGCGGTCTCCGCCGGCGAGGACTGGCCAACCGGTGCGGTGCCGACGAAGGTGCGCGACTGGTCGACCGGCGAGCTCGGGGCGGGCGCGGCGAAGGCTGGCGACTCCGACGGTGCCACGCCACCCGGCGCCGACTCCGCGGCCGGCGCCGGCGGAACGGGCGCGTCGCCGGTATCGGCAACGATCACCTCGGACTGGGCCAGCAGAGTCGACGGCGCCTGCCACTCGATCCGCGGCGGCTCGGCGAGCGGGCGGCCGCCGAACTCGGCGAGCCACGCGGCGACGAGCGCGAGATTCTCCCGCCACTGCGATTCCGGGATCGGTGGGAGAATCTCGTCCCAGAGCGACAGGAACGAACCGCGCAGCTGGAGCCGACCCGTCGGCCGGGCGAGGAACCACAGGTGCAGGTGGGCCGACCCGTCGCCCCAACGGTTCACGTGAACCCGGGCCACGCCGTCCAGCGACCGGATCGCCCGTTCGAGCCGTACCGTCATCACACCGAGCTCCGCGGCGAGCAGGTTCGGCAGATCGCCCAGATCCAGGTGTGAGCGTGACTCGAGGATCAGAACCATCGGCAGACCGGTCGGGCGATCCATCGTCCGCACCCGCCAGCGCTCGCTAACCCAGATGTACGCCTCGTCCGGCGCGCTGCACGCCAGGCAGCTACCGGCGTCTTCACCTTGTCGTGGTGGTTCATGGTCGGCGACCGGCTCCAGCGGCTTGACCCGCAGATCGCCCTCGAAGGGAAAGCTCGGCCAGGAAACGAAGTCCGGAAGATTAGCAGGGGTGTCGGGCACGAGACAAACCTAGCGGAGCCGGGCGCCGCTGTCGTCATCCGATGGGGCACCCACTACGGGACGGAGCCCACCAGACGGCGTCACTGATCGCGTGGAAGCCGAGACTCTCATAGAGCGGACGGCCCTGGCCTGTCGCGGTCAGCGTCACCGGAACGTCGGAGTGCGCGGCGAGGATGTTCGCCATCAGCGACCGGGCGACTCCGTGATACCGGTGCTCGGGGAGCGTGGCCACCTGGTACACGCCGAGGCTCGATCCGTCGTGATACGTGTACGCCGCTCCGGCCGGTACGTCGGAGCGGCGACCGAGCCACACCTGCCATCCGGGGATGTCCAGGACACGTGCCGGCATCGTCCGGCCGAGCATGTCGGCGTCGACCCGGGCGGGCGGGAACACGGCGGCGATAACCCGCTCCGCGACCGCGAGAGTGTCGGCCTCGGTCGCGACGGTCACCGGCCCGGGCTCGTCGCCGGCCGGGGCGATCGGAGCGCCCGGAGGCCGGAGCATCACGGTCATCCGGAAGCGCGGCTCGAAGCCGTACGGCTCAAGGTTCAGAGTGCCGCTGGGGTCCTCCACGATGCGGCGAGGCCGGTCCGAGCGCGGAAGTACCAGAGCCCTGAGCCGCTCCATGGTCTCCTCGGGTGTCGCACCCGCATCGAGGACGATCGCCCGCAGGGCGTGGTACGGCGACGCCTGCAATATTCGTACCTGTCGCGTCCACGCCAGCAGCTCGCCGTGACCGTCGGCGAGAGCCCACCACATCGCTGCCGCGTTGCGAGCGTGGATCATGTAGTCCGCCATGACTCGGGAGTCTCCCACCCGTCGTCCACAGGGGGCCACCCCCTCCCACGCGCAGTTTCACGTGAAACGGGGCAACCTGTGGATAAGTTCTGTGGATAGCAAAGGGCCCGCCATTGCCGGCGGGCCCCGAGTGCGGTGGAGGGGGTTCCGGCTCAGTCGCCCCGACCTTCGACGCCGATGATGCCCACGATCCGTTCAAGATCGTCAACCGTCGCGAACTCAATAGTGATCTTCCCTTTACTGCGACCGATGTCGACCTTCACTCGGGTGTCGAACCGGTCGGACAGACGCTCGGCGAGGTCCGTCAAGGCAGGAGCGTGCGGCTTCGCCCTGCGCCTGGAGGCGGTCGGCTTGCTAGGTCCCTCCGCCAGGGCGAGCGTGACCAACTCCTCGGTTGCCCGTACCGACAGCCCCTCGGCGACGATACGGGTGGCCAGTTCCTCCTGCTGCTCGCTGCGCTCGATCCCGAGTAGCGCCCGAGCATGACCGGCGGACAACACGCCAGCGGCGACCCGCCGCTGCACCGGGGCCGGCAGGTTCAACAGACGAATGGTGTTGGAGATCTGCGGTCGGCTGCGCCCGATCCGGCGGGCCAGCTCCTCGTGCGTCGCGCCGAACTCATCCAGGAGTTGCTGGTACGCCGCCGCCTCTTCCAGTGGGTTGAGGTTGGCCCGGTGGATGTTCTCCAGCAGCGCGTCGCGGAGCATGGCGTCGTCCCGCGTGTCTCGGACTATGGCCGGGATCGCCTCGCGGCCCAGCGCCTGGGCGGCACGCCACCGGCGCTCGCCCATGACGAGTTCGTACTTCTGCTGCCCGAGCTCTCGCACGACGATGGGCTGGAGGAAGCCGACCTGCTCGATCGACACCTTCAGCTCATCGAGCGCCTCCTCGTCGAAGACGGTACGTGGCTGCTTCGGGTTCGGCATGATCGCGTCGACCGGAATCTCGGCGAAGCGGGCGCCCGGTACCGGCGCGAGGGCGTCGCCGATGGTGACCGGGTCGGCGGCGCCATCCCCGGCCGGACGGCCCGGTGCGGCGGCGGGTTGCGCCGGTACGTCCGGCTGCGCGGCCGGTACGCCGGCGGACTGTGCGGGCACCTCGGACGGCGGTACCGGCGGCGCCGAGGCAGGGGCCGCGGTGGGTATCAGCGCACCGAGCCCTCGACCCAACCCGCCACGTGGCTTGCTCATGCCAGACCTCCCACCCGGGCGCCACGCTCGGCGATCTCCTGCGCGGCCTCGAAGTAGCTGATCGCTCCCCTGGAGCCGGGATCGTAGGTCATCACCGACTGGCTGTAGCTCGGGGCCTCGGATACCCGCACATTGCGCGGGATGACGGCACGGAGGACCTTGTCCCCGAAGTGCGCGCGGACATCCTGCTCCACGAGGTCGGCGAGCCGGGTACGGCGGTCGTACATGGTGAGCAGCACGGTAGAGATGTCCAGTGTCGGGTTGAGGTGGGACTTCACCAGAGCGATGTTGCTCGTAAGCGCCTGCACACCCTCCAGTGCGTAGTACTCGCACTGGATCGGGATCATAACCTCCTGCGCGGCCACCAGGGCGTTCACCGTCAGCAGGCCGAGCGACGGCGGGCAGTCGATGAAGATGTAGTCGTACTCGGTCTGGCACGACTGGATCGCCCGAGCCAGCCGGGACTCGCGAGCGACCACGGAGACGAGTTCGATCTCGGCACCGGCGAGGTCGATGGTGGCCGGTACGCACGCGAGGTTGGGGATGCCGTCGACCTGTTGGGCCACGTCGGCGAGCGGAGTGCCGTCGATCAGGCAGTCATAGACGTCGGGCACGCCCACGTGGTGTGGCACGTTCAGGCCGGTGGACGCGTTGCCCTGCGGGTCCAGATCGATGACGAGCACCCGGTTGCCGTGCAGCGCCAGGGCCACCGCGATGTTGACCGCAGTAGTGGTTTTGCCCACTCCGCCCTTCTGATTCGCCACGCACACCACCCGGCGACGGGTCGGACGGGGCATCGTGATCTCGCCGCTCGGGTTGAGTACCTTCACCGCGCGTTCGGCCTCCTGAGCGAGGGGCGGATCTTCGGTTTCACGTGAAACATGAGCCTCCGGTTCGGCGGACGGCGTGGCGCTGGCACCGTCCGAGGTGTGCGCCCGAGGCGACGGCACGGCGGGTTGCGACCCCGACCCGCCGTTCTGGTCACCGTCGGAGTACGAGGGGACCGGGGCCGACCCGTACGACTTCCCCGCGTAGCCGGCCTCGGGACGGGATCGGGGAGTCCTCTGCGATTCGGCGGCGGCGCCGACCGCCCAGCCGTCGTACTCCGGCTCCGCGGAACCGGCGCCATGTGAGCTGAAAGAACCAGTCTCGTGCACGCTGTCATCCCTGCCCGCTGTGGATGGACCTGACCGACGATCTCGTAGACCACGCCGGAAATAAACGCGGCGGTGCGCGGCAAGCCTACGGCGTGACGGACTCGCTAAGCCACCGATGTCCAAGACTCGGCCCTGTTCGGCGCCATCACTCGAATCGGCCGGCCGGGACGGGCGATCAGTCGAGTCCGATCCACCCTCCGCGTCGAGCCTGCCGCTCAGCTCGTCCACGCCACTCCCGCTCCACTCTATGCAGGATGCGCTGCCCCGGCTCCGGGCTGGATCGGGTGGCGGCCCATCCATTGTCATTAACGATCGTCACCAGCCTGATCGAGCCGTACCGCCCCGCCGCCGGCGCGGCCGTTCCGCACGACCCGCCGCCCCGCGCGTACCTCGGCTCGTCCCTCCGGCGTCGCGCTCCCGGACGACCTCCACCACCGTCGCGGGCTGGTCGAGGAGCCCGCTCCCGCACTCGTGGATCACGGGTGCGCCGCCGCCGAGCCGACCAATCGCGTCCCGGTGCGTCGATACCTCACCGGCGGCCGAGGCGCCCTTGAGCGCGAGCAGCCTGCCACCGACCGCGGCCAGCGGCAGGCACCAGGCGGCGAGCCGGTCCATCGAGGCGACCGCGCGGGCGGTGACGACATCGGCGGGCGGGAGCTGACCGGCCAGGGAACCCCGGACCAGTTCTTCGGCACGCCCGCGCACTACCGAAACCCGCGCCCGGAGGCCGAGTTGGTCGACCGCCTCGGTCAGGAAGACGGTGCGCCGCTCCAGCGGCTCGACCAGGACCACGGTCAGGTCCGGGCGGGCCACAGCGAGCACGATGCCGGGCAGTCCCGCGCCCGATCCGACGTCCACGACCGACGCGTCCGGCTGGATCAGCTCGGCCATGGAAGCACAGTTCAGCAGGTGCCGGTCCCAGATCCGGGGTGCCTCCCGCGGTCCGATCAGGCCCCGGACCACACCGCCGGTCGAGAGCAGCTCGGCGTACCGCCGCGCGAGCAGAAGCCGATCGCCAAAGAGAACCCGAGCCGCCGGCAACAGCGACTCGGGCAGCGTCGACGGCGACTCGGGAGAATCGGAGTCGGACACCGGCTATGCCGACGGCCGGACCACGATCCGCCGGCTGGGCTCGACGCCTTCGGACTCGCTCTCCACGCCGGCGAGCGCATTGATCACGTCGTGTACGCACTTGCGCTCGAACGCGGACATCGGCTCCAGCCGCACCGGCTCGCCGTACTCCTTGACCTTCTCCGCCGCGTTCTTGGCGATCGCGCCGAGTTCCTTGCGCCGAGCCGCGCGGTAACCGCCGACGTCGAGCAGGAGACGGCTGGGCGAGCCGGTCTGCCGGAAGATCGCCAGCCGGGTCAGCTCCTGCAACGCTTCCAGGGTGGCGCCACGCTGCCCGACCAGGGACTGGAGGCGCCCACCGACCACCTCGACCACCGGGCGACCGTTCTGGATCAGCTCGTCGATGTCGCCGTCATAGTCAAGGATGTCCAACAGGCCCTCGACGTAATCCGCGGCGATCTCGCTCTGCCGGAAGAGATCGCCCTCGCTGGTCGGCGCCGCGGGCTTCTCCTCGGCGACTTCCTCTACTTCCGCGATCTCCTCGTCCCCCGCGTTTTCCGTCCCCGTCGCGGCTGGGCTGCTTGTTTCGGTCACGTTGTCATCTCCGGATTGCTGAGATCCACTTCCCCCGGACGCCGATCGAGCATCGGTTCGAGGATGTCTGTTCGCTGGGGAGCGTCGCTCGGCCCGCGGATCCGCAGGGGATCCGCGGGCGGCGCAGCATCAACCCGAGAGGCGCCGTGCCGGTCCCTTCTTCGGGTTCACCGGCTTGGCTCCGGGCTTGGGAGCGAGCGAGGGGGCGTCGTCGTCGACCGGGGTGTCGTTCGGCCCGCCGTTCGCCGACTTGGCGCCGTTCGGCGTCGCGGCCTTCTTCACCCCGGGGGCGGGAACCTTCTTCGCTGCCTGGGGGGTACCGGCCTTCTTCGCGACCGCCGGCACGCCGGCCTTCTTCACCCCGGGAGCGCCGGCCTTCTTCGCGACCGGCTTCGCACCCGGCTTCGGGGCCAGGGCCTTGGCGGCGGCACTGGGGGCGGCCTTGACGCCCGGCTTGACGGTCTTGGTGGCGGTACCCGGCTTCGCGCCACCTGTCGTGGCCTTGGTGGCGTTCAGCGGCGGCGGGTACTTGCGGAGCACCCAGAACTGCTGGCCGAGCGAGAAGAGGTTGGTGGTGGTCCAGTAGATGACCACACCGATCGGGAACAGTCCACCGGAGACCAGCAGCGACACCGGGATGCCGAAGAGCATCAGCCGCTGGATCATCTTCTGCTGCGGGTCCGCCGACCAGCCCGTCTTGAGAATCATCTGGCGGCTGGTCATGAACGTCGTGATGATCATGGTCGCGATCAGGACACCGGCCACGAGCTTCACGGTCGTGCCGTTGGCGTGCATCGAGGCGAGATCGGACGAGCTGGACCGGAATGAGGCGGCGATCGGCGCACCGAACAGCTTCGCGTGCGAGGCGCTCTCGAACTGCGCAGTCGTCCAGCCGTACAGCGTCTGGAGCCGCATGGGCATGGTCGGCTTGAGGTGACGCAGGACATGGAACAGCGAGATGAAGACCGGGATCTGGACCACCATCGGAAGGCAGCCCATCAGCGGGTTGGCCTTCTCCTTGCGGTACAGCTCCATCATTTCCCGCTGGAGCGTCTCCCGGTCGCCCTTGTGCTTGGCCTGGAGCTCCTTGATCTGGGGAGCCAGCGCCTGCATGGCACGCTGCGACTTGATCTGCTTGACGAAGACCGGGAACAGGATGGCGCGGATGCTCAGCACCAGGAAGACGATCGCCAGGACCCATTCCCAGTTGGTACGCAGGAACGAACTGCCGTGGAACACGAGGTTCCACAGAGCATGCCACTCCAGCAGGATCCAGGAGATCGCCCTGTAGAGGGGATCCAGCACGTCAATACTCCCGTTACGTCAAGGTCGGGTCGGCGGCACCGGGTCGTACCCACCGGGGTTGAAAGGTTGGCACCGCAGCAGCCGCCAGACCGCCAGCCGGAATCCACGTACCGCGCCATGTGTCGCAATCGCTTCGAGAGCGTATGCGCTGCAAGACGGGTAGAACCGGCAACGGGCCGGCAGTGCCGGGCTTATCCAACGACGGTACGCGATGATGGGGGCTGTCAGCACCTTCGCACCGAGCGTGGCCGGCCCGGACCGCGTGTGCACGTGGTGAGCGCTCATCGCCGTACCGGCCGGCGAGCGCGGGCGGCGGCCAGCGCGCCGTCGAGATCGGCCGCCAGTTGTGGGTATGCGCGGCTCGCCGCACCGGGCAACGCGCGGACCACGAGGTCGGAGCCCGCCGGCAGGTTGCCGAGGCGCTCCCGGATCAGGTGCCGCAGGCGCCGCTTCACCCTGTTCCGGACGACGGCTGCCCCCACGGACTTGGGTACGACAAAACCGGCACGCGGCGTGCGCGCCGGTTCGCTGCCGATCTCCGGGGACGCCAGGTGGACCACGATCACGCCGCGGCCGGCACGCCGACCCCCGCGGACCGTCGAGGCAAACTCACCGTGGCGGCGAAGCCGCTGGACCGCGGCCAGCACTCGATCCCCTAGCGGCCCTCAGGCCGAAAGGCGGGCGCGGCCCTTGGACCGGCGCGCCGAGATGATCGCGCGCCCGGCGCGGGTGCGCATGCGCAGCCGGAAGCCGTGGGTCTTCGCGCGCCGGCGGTTGTTCGGCTGGTAGGTGCGCTTGCTCACGTCGAGCTCCGTCTCAGAACCGTCCGGCGACGCGCGCCGGACTGAGTATCCAGAAAGTCCACAAACAATTCTGCGTGACCGACTTGCGGGCACGCCTCCGGGCAAGCGTACCAGCCGCGTGCCTGATCAGCCCAAACGGTACCGGGCCGGGGGACCGGCGGCGATCTTCACCACACATTGCGTGATCACCAAGAAACGGCGGGTGTGCCCCCGAGAAGTTGGCGCAGCGGCATAGACCCCAGGTGTGGACAAGCGTGACACAAGGATGTGGACAACGGTTGAGAGGGTGTGGACAACGCTGTTAACCTGCCCGCTTGCCGGTGATGTCGACGAGGCTGGCCCCGAGCGAAAGAGACAAGCCGGACGACGACGTACGGAACGGTTGGCGTGGTGCCGTCATGCGAGGCGGCAGGGGGTGCGCGGCAGGGGAGATCACTCTCTCACGCTCCTCGTAAGTCGATTCACAGCCTGTGGAAAAGCTGTGGATGACGCGCGTGAGCTGTGGACGCGATGTGTGTACCCGTGGGGGACGGGCCTGGGGAACAACAGGGGGTGCGGCGGTGGCGGATGCGGTTGACCTCGGTGCTGTGTGGGCAGCGGCGACGGACGAGATCGGCTCGGCTCAGCACCGCGCCTACCTCCGGCTGACCCAGCTGCGCGCGATCGTCGAGGACACCGCACTGGTGGCCGTGCCGGACGCGTTCACCCGCGACGTGATCGAGTCCAAGCTGCGGCCGGCCATCACCGACGCACTGTCCCGGCAGCTCGGTCGCGCGATCCAGGTGGCGGTCACCGTACGGGCGCCCGAGGAGCCGTCCCGCCCGGTCTCCCCGGCCGTGCCGATGCCCGCGACAGCGCCCGAGGTACCCGCGTTCATCGCCCAGGCACCGGTGTCGCGGGCGAGCGAGCCGACCCTGTTCGACGCCGCGCTCATGCGCGAGCCGGGGTTGGGTGGTGAGGTCGGCGACGACGCCACCATCCCGCCGCCACGCAGCGGGTACGAGGAGTACGAGTCGCGGTACGGACGGATCAGCCCCCCGCAGGCCAACCCGTACCCGAACATGCCGCCCGCACCGCCGATGCAGCGGACGCCGAGCAGCCCGCCCGCGCCGATCCGCCCGCCGGTCACATCCGGTGGCGGCGGAACCGGGCGGGACGACCACCGGCCCCCGATCGGTTCGAGCGACGGCGGCAACCGGCTCAACCCGAAGTACATGTTCGAGACGTTCGTCATCGGCTCCTCGAACCGCTTCGCGCACGCGGCCAGCGTCGCGGTCGCCGAGTCGCCGGCGAAGGCATACAACCCGCTGTTCATCTACGGCAGCTCGGGGCTGGGCAAGACCCACCTGCTGCACGCGATCGGGCACTACGCGACGACGCTGGGTACGGCGCGCTCGGTCCGGTACGTGTCGACCGAGGAGTTCACCAACGACTTCATCAACTCGCTGCGGGACGACAAGACCCAGGCGTTCCAGCGCCGGTACCGGGACGTGGACATCCTCCTGATCGACGACATCCAGTTCCTCGAGACCAGGGAGCGTACGCAGGAGGAGTTCTTCCACACCTTCAATACCCTGCACAACTCCAACAAGCAGCTGGTGATCACCTCCGACCGGTCTCCGAAGCAGCTCGCGACGCTGGAGGACCGGCTGCGCACCCGGTTCGAGTGGGGCCTGCTGGCCGACATCCAGCCGCCGGACCTGGAGACGCGCATCGCGATCCTCCAGAAGAAGGCGGCGCAGGAGCGGTTGTCCGCACCGCCGGACGTGCTGGAGTTCATCGCGTCCCGGATCTCCAACTCGATCCGTGAGCTCGAAGGCGCCCTGATCCGGGTCACCGCGTTCGCCAGCCTGACCCGTTCTCCGGTCCAGCTGTCGCTCGCCGAAGAGGTACTGCGCGACTTCATCCCGGACGGTACCGGCCCGGAGATCAACGCCGACCAGATCATGGCTTCCACCGCCGATTACTTCGGGGTGAGCCTGGAGGACCTGCGTGGCCACTCCCGGTCGCGGGTACTGGTGAACGCGCGCCAGGTCGCCATGTACCTCTGCCGGGAACTCACCGACCTGTCGCTGCCCCGGATCGGGCAGGCATTCGGTGGCCGTGACCACACGACGGTGATGCACGCGGACCGGAAGATCCGCCAGCAGATGGCGGAGCGACGGTCGCTCTACAACCAGATCGCCGAGCTGACCAACCGGATCAAGCAGACTCCCTGACCGCGGGTCGCCTCCACCGCGGTGGAGTCCCCGGGACGGGCACCCCTGGCATCCGGACCGGCCGGCATCGGGGGCCGCCGGCGGGGTGGCGACGAGCACTCGTATCCCCGGCCCAGCCGGGCGACAGGTCAGCCTCGGTCCGTTGAGTGTCGCAACTAATCCACACCCTGTGCGCTGCCATCCACAGTCGATGCACGTTATCCACAGAGTGTGGACGGTGCCTGGGGAACTTCTGTGGACTCTATGTGGACGTGTCCGTTTAGCCGTGGACAGGTTGTGTACGACCTTTCCCCACAGCTGGGGGTAAATCCTGGGCATAACAGGTGGATAACCGGTGGATAACGGTGGACAAGTTCGCCGGTTCGACCCGGGCTGGGGACAACTCGCCGTTCTCAACAGCCGTGTTCCACACCTTCCCCACTTGTGGAAACACGTTCTGAGCAGCAGCGACGACACTTCTCCACAGAACGCACAGGCGCGAAGAAGACGATGAAATAGATCTTCTAAGAAATCAAAAAACAATCATCTGGGTGTGGGAAAGACCGGGTGCCAAAGTGCCGGGGTCGGTGCACGGCCGGCTTGCGTTCGCCATACAGTGCGAGAGGCAAACGATGAGTTCGACCGGACGGCGGCCCGGACCGCCGGTGGCCACCAGGCCCCAGCCTGGATCGGGAGGGCACGACATGAAGTTCCGAGTCGAGCGCGACGCGCTCGCCGATGCCGTTGCGTGGACCGCCAAGAGCCTGCCCAGCCGGCCCTCCGTGCCGGTGCTGGCCGGCGTGATGCTGCGCGTGTCCGCTGGTCAGCTGACCGTCTCCGGCTTCGACTACGAGGTCTCCAGCCAGGTTTCGGTCGAGGTCACACCGGACGCCGACGGGGCGGCGCTGGTCTCCGGCCGGCTCCTTGCCGAGATCACCAAGGCACTCCCAGCCAAGCCGGTCGACGTGGCCGCGGTCGGTTCGCACCTGGAACTGGTCTGCGGCAGTGCGCGGTTCACGCTGCCGACCATGCCGGTGGAGGACTACCCGACGCTGCCCGAGATGCCGGCGACCGCCGGCACCGTCGAGGCCGCGACGTTCGCCTCCGCCGTTGCCCAGGTCGCGGTCGCCGCCGGACGCGACGACACGCTGCCGCTGCTGACCGGTGTCCGGGTGGAGTTGGAGGGCTCCACGATGACCCTGCTGGCCACCGACCGGTACCGGTTGGCGATCAAGGAGCTGCAATGGCGCCCGGACGACGCCGAGGCCAGCCTCCAGGCGCTCGTGCCGGCGAAGACGCTGGCCGACACCGCCAAGACGCTCGGGCCGCTGGGGGGCGAGGTCACGCTCGCGTTGGCCCGCGGCGGGATGGGTGAGGGCATGGTCGGCTTCGTGGGTGGCAACCGCCGGACCACGAGCCGGCTGCTCGACGGGGAGTTCCCCAAGGTGCGCAACCTGCTGCCCGATCACCACAGCGCGCAGGCCCACGTTCAGGTGTCGGCGCTGGTCGAGGTCGTCCGACGGGTCGCGCTGGTCGCGGAGCGGACCACCCCCGTGCGGCTGTCGTTCAGCGAGGACGGGTTGATCGTCGAGGCCGGCGGTACCGAGGACGCCCGGGCCAGCGAGGCCATGGACTGCACGTACGAGGGCGAGGCGATGCAGGTCGCGTTCAACCCCGGGTACCTGCTGGAGGGCCTGCAGGCGCTCGACGGGCCGATCGCTGTGCTCTCGCTCACCGACCCCCGCAAACCTGCGGTGTTGGCCCCGGCCGGTGAGAATGGGGAGATCATCCCCGGGTACCGGTACCTGATCATGCCGATCCGGATCGGTGCCTAGTCCAACAACGCAACAAAGGGAGAAACACCATGCAGCTCGGACTGGTCGGCCTCGGCCGGATGGGCGGCAACATGCGCGAGCGGCTGCGCCGCGCCGGGCATGAGGTCATCGGTTACGACCCGAATCCGGAGAAGACCGACGTTCCAGGGCTGGCCGAGATGGTGGCGAAGCTGACCACGCCGCGGGTCATCTGGATCATGGTCCCGCAGCAGGTCACCGAGGACACCATCGACAAGCTGATCGAGCTGCTCCACGAGGGCGATCTGATCATCGACGGCGGCAACTCCAAGTTCACCGACGACAAGCCGAGGGCCGAGCGCCTGGCCGGGCACGGCATCGGGTACCTCGATGTCGGCGTGTCGGGCGGCGTGTGGGGCCTGGCCAACGGGTATGGGCTGATGGTCGGCGGTGCCAAGGAGGACGTGGCCAAGGCGCAGCCGATCTTCGACGCGCTCAAGCCCGAGGGCGAGTTCGGCTTCGCGCACGCCGGCCCGGTGGGTGCCGGCCACTACGCGAAGATGGTGCACAACGGCATCGAGTACGGACTCATGCAAGCGTATGCCGAGGGCTACGAGCTGCTGGAGGCCGCCGAGTACGTCACCGACGTGCCCGCCGTCATCAAGTCCTGGCGCTCCGGCACCGTCATCCGTTCCTGGCTGCTGGAGTTGCTCGACCTCGCGCTGGACGAGGACCCGAAGCTGGACGCGCTGCGCGGCTACGCCGAGGACACCGGCGAGGGCCGGTGGACGGTCGACGAGGCCGTCCGGCTCGCCGTGCCGCTGAACGTCATCACGGCGTCGCTGTTCGCCCGGTTCGCCTCGCGCCAGGACGACTCGCCGACCATGAAGGCGGTCGCGGCGCTGCGCAACCAGTTCGGCGGGCACGCGGTCAGGAAAGAGATCGGCTAACCGCCAGCCGTCGTTGACCGGGCGACCGGGTACCGGCGGCGGTCCTTCGGGAGAAACCTTGTACGTCAGGCGGCTCGAACTCGTCGACTTTCGTTCGTACCCCCGGTGTGTCGTCGAGTTCGAGCCCGGGTGCAGCGTGCTGGTCGGCCCGAACGGCGTGGGCAAGACCAATCTCGTCGAGGCTCTCGGCTACGTGTCCACGCTGGACAGTCACCGGGTCGCCACCGACGCGCCGCTAGTCCGTGCGGGCGCCACGTCGGCGGTGATCCGGTCCGAGATCGTGCACGAGCACCGGTCCCTGTCGGTCGAGTTGGCCATCGAGCCGGGCAAGGCCAACCGGGCCCGGCTCGGTGGCTCCCCGGTACGGCGGGCGCGTGACGTCCTGGGCGCGCTGCGCATGGTCCTGTTCGCACCGGAGGATCTCGCGCTGGTGCGCGGCGACCCGGCCGAGCGCCGCAACTACCTGGACCACCTGCTGGTGGCCCGGCAACCCCGGTACGCCGGGGTGCGCGCCGACTACGAGCGGGTACTCAAGCAGCGCAACGCGTTGCTGCGCACCGCGTACCTGGCCCGCAAGACCGGGGCCGGCGCCCGCGATCTGTCCACATTGGATGTGTGGGACGTGCACCTCGCGTCGCACGGGGCCGAGCTGCTGGCCGCCCGGCTGGAGCTGTGCGCCGCACTCGGGCCGCATGTCGCCAAGGCGTACGACGCGGTGGCGGCCGGACGTGGCCGGGCGGCCATCGAGTACCGGTCCCGGGTACCGGTCGAGCCGGCCGACCGCGAGTCGCTGTCGGCTGCCCTGTCGGCGGCGCTGGCCGAGGCCCGGCCCAGCGAGGTGGAGCGCGGCACGACCCTGGTCGGGCCGCACCGCGACGATGTCCTGCTGACCCTCGGGGACTTGCCGGCGAAGGGGTACGCGAGCCACGGCGAGTCCTGGTCGTTGGCGCTGGCACTGCGCCTGGCCGCGTACGAGCTGCTGCGCACCGAGGGGATCGAGCCGGTGCTCGCGCTGGACGACGTGTTCGCCGAACTGGACGCCGGGCGCCGGGAACGGCTCGCCGGGTTGGTCGGGTCCGCCGGCCAGCTGTTGATCACCTGTGCGGTGGCGGAGGACGTGCCGGCCGCGCTGCGCGGTGCGCGCTACGAAGTCAGCGAGGGTGAGGTACGCCGTGCCTGACGAGCGGCCAGAGCAGACCGGTTCGGCATCCGGGCCCGGCTCCGCGGCGCGAAGCGGCGCCGGGTCCGACGGGTCGGGACTGACCGGGCCCGAGCTGGCCCGGGCGGTGCTCGACGCGGCGAAGGTACGCCGAGAGGCCGCCCGGTCGGCGCGGCCACGCCCGGTCGACGGTCAGGGCCGCCCGGTGACCCGGCGACTGCGCGGGTATTCGGGTCCGGGACCGGATCCTCGCGATCCCCAGCCGTTCGGCGCCGTCCTGGCGAAGCTCGTCAAGTCGCGCGGATGGCAGCGGCCGGCGGCCGAGGCCACCGTGTTCGGCGACTGGCCGAGAGTGGTCGGCGCGGAGATCGCCGAACACTGCCGGCCCACCAAGCTGGAGAACGGTGAACTGACCGTCGAGGCCGAATCCACCGCCTGGGCGACCCAGCTGCGACTGCTGTCCGGGAAGCTGCTGTCCGGCATCGCTGTGCAGGTCGGCCACAACGTCGTGACCAAGCTGCACATCCACGGTCCGGCGGCGCCGTCGTGGAACCGGGGTGCCCGGCGGGTACGCGGTCGCGGGCCGCGCGACACGTACGGCTGAGCGGATCCCGCTACGGGACGAGCGGAGCCGCCGCCTGCTCGCGAACCATCGCGACCGGATCGTGCACCGGAGCGGCGTCGTGCCCCGGGACGGCGTCGGGGGCGAAGCCGGCCGGCTGCGGGGCGGCGTGCGCCACCGACCGGGCCGCGGCACGGGGACCGGTCGACCGGTCGAGGCGCTGGCCGGGTACCGCGGCGAGGTGGCCGGACATGGAGCGGCCGGGCGCGACCAGCCGGCGCGCCATGAGCCGGCGAGAGACCGCGAGCCGCCCGGAGACCGCCAACCGCCGGGAGGCCGCCGAGTCGCGCACGCCGACGATCAGCGCGCGTGCCCGTACGGTCGACGGGAGCGGCAGGTCGAGGCGCCGGGACAGGGCGACCGCGGCGACCACGCAGGCGGCGATGGTCACCGCGCCGGCCAGCACCAGCGCGGCACGCGGCCCCACGGCCTCGGACAGCCAGCCGAGCAGCTGGGCGCCGAGCGCGCTGGACAGCGAGCTGGTCATGGCGAGCGCGGCCAGTACCCGCCCGCGCATGTCGGCGCGGGTGTCCAGCTGGACGCGGGTGGACACGGTCGTGTCGATGAGCACCGCGGCGGCGGCGATCGGCAGGATCGCGGCGGCGAAGGTCCACAGGCCGCCGGAGAGGCCGGCGGACAGTTCGAGCCCACTGGCGACCAGTCCGGCGACGATCAGGGTCGGGTACCCGAGCCGGCGCTGGCGGGCGGCCATGAACCCGCCGACCACGGTACCGACGGCGAAGACCGTGGACAGCATCCCGTACCCGGCGGCTCCGACGCGTAGCGGCCCTTCGGCCATGGCGGCCATGGTCACCTGGTAGTTGCGGCCGAGGCTGCCCAGCACGGCGGCCAGCGCGAGGGTGATCAGGACGACCGGCTGGGTGAGCAGGTACCGGAACCCCTCCCGTACCCCGCGCTTGTCCGGTACGGCGATGTCCACCGGCTTGTGGGTGCGGATGAGGAACAGCGCGACGATCACCGCGAAGAAGGCTGCCGCGTTGCCGGCGAACAGCGGCGCCGGGCCCAGCACGGCGACGGCCACGCCGCCCAGGCTCGTGCCGATGATCCGGCCGGCGGAGTTGGACAGCGAGCCGAGCGACAGGGCGTTGCCCAGCGTGTCCGCGTCCACCGTCGAGGAGGTGAACCGGCCGAGCGCCGGGCCCTCGATGGCACCGATCACGCCGGCGAGCACCGAGACCGCGTAGATCACCGACATCCCGCCGGCGTGGTGCCAGGCGACCAGGGCCAGGCAGGCGGCCAGCGAGGCGTGGGCGAGCTGGGTACAGACCAGGAGCCGGCGGCCCGGGAACCGGTCGGCCAGCGCCCCGGCCCAGGAGCTGAGCAGCAGCACCGGCAGCGACTGCAGCAGCAGGTTGAAGCCCATCTGGGTGGTCGAGCCGGTGAGCTGGAGCACGTACCAGTTGATCGCCAGGGCCTGCATCCACCTGCCGGTGACCGACACGAAGTCGGCGGAGATCCAGATGCGGAAGTTGCGTTGGCGCAGGGCAGCAAAAGTGCTGCGCACGACTACCGTCTCCTCGATACCGACGGTAGCCCGGTAGGTGCTCACCGCCCTCAACGGAAACCGGCGATCTGCCGGCAGCGGCAAGTGTCGCTTCTGCTCAGGCCGGTTGTCGGTAGATCGTGAGGCGGCTCACGGTACGACGAGGTTTCGGTAACTGTGTGTGTGGGTAGGCGCTCCGGCCGGGTTGGGCGGCGCCCGGTTTGGCGGCTCGGCCGGTTGGGCGGCTCGGAGATTGGCGGGACGGTGCCCGGAGGGAGGCGGAGCCGGATCAGAAGTCTGCGTAGACGGCGAAACCGCGCTCGGCGCACCGGCGGTAGAAGCTGGCCAGCACGGCCAGTTCGGTCAGCGTGAAGCTCCACTGCGGCGGTGACCCGTCCTCGTCGCGCAGCGTCGCGAGCCGGCCGTCCAGCCACCGCAGTTGCTGGTCCGCGAGCCGCCCGGCGGAGACCGCCTTGCGCATGACGTCGGCGACGGTGTCGAACGTGACGTCCTCGCCGTACTCCCGGTGGCCGGCGACGAAGCGCTCCAGGCCACCGGCGATCCAGGCGCAGCCGTCCGGGTCGATCACCGGGTCCTCGTCCTCGGCGGATGCGTCAGTGGCATACAACACACCATCGAGCCCGAGCAGTAGGTCGACGAGCTGGGTGTAGCCGGTGGCGCGGACGGTGCCGGTCTCCGCGACGTGCTCGGCCAGTGCCGCCGCCGGTCCGGCGATCCTGGGTACCTGCCGCTCCACCTCGGCGAAGTCGACAAACTCGGCGGGCGCGACCGGCTCGTAGAAGCGGCCCGTACGCGGCCACTGCACGGCTACGTTGTCCAGGCCCATCGTGGCCCCAATCCTGATCCGGATAAACGAACGCGGCGAGAGGGTACGGCACGAGGGGGTGGCCGCGCGACCCCCGAACCGGCGGAGTGGGTGCATCCGGGCGCGGCAAGATCTAAATCGCCCCTCAACGCGACGGCGGCGCCCGTCTCGCCGGGTGCGTGGGGGAGGTTGTGACCGGTCCGAATCTCGCCGCTACGGCGATTTCAGGGGGTGCCGCGGGCGGCTTCTATGGTCAGCGCGCAGTAAGATTGACAGCGGAACAGATCAGCCGATCACGACCAGCGGGCCTTCCGGGATCGGCGCGCCATCTTCTCGCTCCGTCAGGCGTGCGGATCGTGGCGTGCCTGTGCCCGGCAGCACCGCCCGACCCCGTCCGGGGCTTGACGCCGGGCGAGAAAGCGATCGAGGAAGTGGCAGCGCCGAAGCAGCAGCCGGGCGACTACAACGCGTCGTCCATCACCGTCCTTGAGGGCCTGGAGGCCGTCCGTAAGCGTCCCGGGATGTACATCGGGACGACCGGCGAGCGCGGTCTTCACCATCTGGTCTGGGAGGTTGTGGACAACGCGGTCGACGAGGCGCTGGCTGGCTTCTGCGACACCATCGAGGTGACGCTGCTGGCCGACGGCGGCGTCCGGGTCGTGGACAACGGTCGGGGCATCCCGGTCGACATCCACCCGGTCGAGAAGCGGCCCACCGTCGAGGTCGTGCTGACCATGCTGCACGCCGGCGGCAAGTTCGGCGGCGGGGCGTACGCGGTCTCCGGCGGTTTGCACGGGGTCGGCATCTCGGTGGTCAACGCGCTGTCCGTTCGGGTCGACGTGGAGATCAAGAAGGACGGGTACGTCTGGCGGCAGACGTACCACAACTCCGTCCCCGGGCCACTGGAGAAGGGCGAGGCCACCCAGGAGACGGGCACCACCGTCTCCTTCTGGCCGGATGCGTCGATCTTCGAGACGGTCGAGTTCTCCTTCGAGACGGTGTACCGCCGGCTGCAGGAACACGCGTTCCTCAGCCGGGGCGTGACCATCGCGCTGCGCGACGAGCGCGCCCAGGCCACCGAGGAGAAGCACGAGGTGACCTTCCTCTACAAGGACGGCATCTCCGACTTCGTCCGGCACCTGAACCAGACCAAGAACCCGATCCACAAGTCGGTCATCGACTTCGACGCCGAGGGCGAGGGCATGGCGGTGGAGATCGCCATGCAGTGGAACGAGTCGTACGGCGAATCGGTCTACACCTTCGCCAACTTGATCAACACGCACGAGGGCGGTACCCACGAAGAGGGCTTCCGGGCCGCGCTCACCGGCGTGATCAACAAGTACGGCGCGGACAAGAAACTCCTCAAGGGCGACGAGCGGCTCTCCGGTGAGGACATCCGGGAGGGCCTGGCCGCCATCATCTCGGTGAAGCTCGGCAACCCGCAGTTCGAGGGTCAGACGAAGACGAAGCTCGGCAACACCGACATGAAGAGCTTCGTGCAGCGGGTGTGTAACGAGTGGCTGGCCGATTGGCTGGAGCGCAACCCGAGCGAGGCCAAGATGATCGTCACCAAGGCGTCCCAGGCCGCCCGGGCGCGCATCGCCGCGGCTCAGGCCCGCAAACTCGCGCGCCGCAAGTCGCTGCTGGAGTCCGGCTCGATGCCGGGCAAGCTGGCCGACTGCCAGTCGACCGACCCGCGGGAATCCGAGGTGTTCATCGTCGAGGGCGACTCGGCCGGCGGTTCGGCGAAGCAGGGCCGTGACCCGCGGGTGCAGGCGATCCTGCCGATCCGCGGCAAGATCCTCAACGTGGAGAAGGCCCGCATCGACCGGGTGCTGAAGAACAACGAGGTCCAGGCGCTGATCACCGCGTTGGGCACCGGCATCCACGACGACTTCGACATCGAGAAGCTGCGGTACCACAAGATCGTGCTGATGGCCGACGCCGACGTGGACGGCCAGCACATCCAGACGCTGCTGCTCACCCTGCTGTTCCGGTTCATGCGACCGCTGGTGGAGCTGGGCCACGTGTACCTGGCCGCTCCGCCGCTGTACAAGATCAAGTGGAACAAGAAGGGCGACGACGCGCAGTACGCGTACTCCGACCGCGAGCGTGACGGGCTGATCCGGCTGCGCCAGGAGTCGAAGCCCAACGCCAAGCCCGACGACATCCAGCGGTTCAAGGGTCTCGGCGAGATGAACTACCCCGAGCTGTGGGAGACCACGATGAACCCGGCGACCCGGACGCTGCGCCAAGTCAGCTTGGACGACGCGGCAACCGCGGACGAGTTGTTCAGCGTCCTCATGGGTGAGGATGTGGAAGCCCGGCGCTCGTTCATCCAGCGCAACGCGAAGGACGTGCGGTTCCTGGACATCTGACAGCGTGGCGTATCCGCAGGCCAGGTCGTTGCCCGGCCGTGCGGGTCCACAGGTTATCCCCAATATCCACAGGCTTTTCCACAACTCATGAGGGCTCACTGTGACTGACACACCGGATGTCAACCCGGCCGAGCCGGGCGACACCTCCGGCACCGGACCGGACGAACCGATAGAACTGCACGTTGGCGGCCGGGTCGAGCCGGTCGGCCTCGAGGTCGAGATGCAGCGCTCGTACCTCGACTACGCGATGAGCGTCATCGTCGGGCGCGCGCTGCCGGACGTACGGGACGGGCTCAAGCCGGTACACCGCAAGATCCTGTACGCCATGTACGACTCCGGGTACCGGCCGGATCGCGGGTACGTGAAGTGCTCCCGGGTCGTCGGTGACGTGATGGGTCAGTTCCACCCGCACGGCGACGCGGCGATCTACGACAGCCTGGTCCGCATGGCGCAGCCGTGGTCGCTGCGGTACCCGCTGATCGACGGCAACGGCAACTTCGGCTCGCCCGGCAACGACCCGGCCGCAGCCATGCGGTACACGGAGTCGAAGCTCGATCCGCTGGCCATGGAGATGCTGCGGGACATCGACGAGGACACCGTCGACTTCGTACCCAACTACGACGGCCGGTCCCAGGAGCCGACGATCCTGCCGGCACGCATCCCCAACCTGCTGATCAACGGCTCCGACGGCATCGCTGTCGGCATGGCCACCAAGATCCCGCCGCACAACCTGCGCGAGATCGCCGAGGCCGTCCAGTGGTGCCTGACGAACCCGGACGCCGACGAGGCCACCACGCTCGACGAGCTGCTCAAGATCGTCAAGGGGCCCGATTTCCCGACCGCCGGCCTGATCGTCGGCACCGCCGCCATCCAGGACGCGTACCGGACCGGGCGCGGCTCCATCCGGATGCGCGCGGTCGTCGAGGCCGAGGAGGACAGCCGCGGGCGGACCAGCCTGGTGGTGTCCGAGCTGCCGTACCAGGTCAACCCGGACAACCTCGCCGAGCGCATCGCCGAGCTGGTCAAAGAGGGCAAGATCACCGGCATCGCCGACATCCGCGACGAGTCCTCCGGCCGGACCGGCATGCGGCTGATGCTGGTGCTCAAGCGGGACGCTGTCGCCAAGGTCGTGCTGAACAACCTGTACAAGCACACCCAGCTGCAGGAGACCTTCGGCGCCAACATGCTCGCCCTGGTCGACGGGGTGCCACGTACGCTCAACCTGGCCCAGTTTTTGCGCAACTACATGAATCACCAGGTCGAGGTGATCCGCCGGCGCACCGCGTACCGGCTGCGCAAGGCCGAGGAGCGGGCGCACATCCTGCGCGGTCTGGTGAAGGCGCTGGACGCCCTGGACGAGGTGATCGCCCTGATCCGGCGTTCTCCGACGGTCGAGGAGGCGCGTATCGGACTGATCCAGCTGCTGCAGATCGACGAGATCCAGGCGACCGCGATCCTGGACATGCAGCTGCGCCGGCTCGCCGCGCTGGAGCGTCAGAAGATCATTGACGAGCTGGCCAAGATCGAGCTGGAAATCGCCGACCTGAGGGACATCCTGGCCAAGCCGGAGCGGCAGCGGAAGATCGTTTCCGAGGAGCTGGCCGCGATCGTCGAGAAGTGGGGCGATGAGCGGCGTACGAAGATCGTCCCGTTCGACGGTGAGGTTTCGATGGAGGACCTCATCGCCCGCGAGGACGTCGTGGTGACCATCACCCGTACCGGTTACGCGAAGCGCACCCGCACCGACCTGTACCGTTCGCAGAAGCGCGGCGGCAAGGGCATTTCGGGCGCTACGCTGCGTCAGGACGACATCGTCAGTCACTTTTTCGTCAGTTCGACGCACGACTGGATCCTGTTTTTCACCAACAAGGGACGGGTATACCGGGCGAAGGCGTACGAGCTGCCGGAAGCCAGCCGCGCCGCCCGGGGCCAGCACGTCGCCAACCTGTTGGCCTTCCAGCCGGACGAACACATCGCTCAGGTGATCCAGATCGCCGACTACCAGGTCAGCCCGTACCTGGTGCTGGCGACGAAGAACGGCCTGGTGAAGAAGACCAGGTTGGAGGAGTTTGACTCGAACCGGGCCGGGGGAATCATTGCCATCAACCTGCGGGAGGATGACGAACTCGTCGGCGCGGCGCTCATCGGTCCGGAGGACGATCTCCTTCTGGTGTCCAAGAGCGCTCAGGCCATTCGGTTCAACGCGACGGATGAGGCCCTGCGGCCGATGGGCAGGGCGACGTCCGGAGTGATCGGGATGCGCTTCAGCGAGGGCGATGAGCTGCTGGCCATGGAGGTCGTACGGGAAGAAATGGATGTTCTGGTAGCTACCAACGGTGGCTATGCCAAACGGACGCCCATCGACGAGTACCCTGTTCAGGGCCGGGGCGGCAAGGGCGTACTCACCGCGAAAATCACCGAACGACGGGGTGGACTGGTGGGTGCGGTCGTGATCAGCCCTGACGACGAACTCTTCGCGATCACGTCCAACGGAGGCGTTATCCGGACTCCGGTGAAGCCTGTACGCCGAACGCGAGATCGGAACACAATGGGTGTCAAGCTCATGGACCTTCCGGAGGGCGTGACCCTCGTGGCCATAGCTCGCAATGCCGACGAGCCTGACGAACAGGACTAGTTGATGACGGAGACACAGGCGACGTCGGGGTCGGCTGGGACCTCGACTTCCCCGGTCGACAACGAGGCCGCCGAGGGTGCAGAGGGCACCAGCAACGGCTCCGCGGCCGGTCGTGCGGTCGTGGGCCGCGCGAGCGTCCCCGCCGAGACGCCGGCCCCGAAGTACACCAGGGCGCCCGGCATGCCGGCGCCGCCCGAGGCGCCGGCCGAGCAGAAGCAGGACGGCGCCAGTGCGGACGCGGGCCCGCCATCCTCCGGACCGGACGGCGGCGGTGCGACCGCCGCGATCGGCGCGCCGGGTGGCGGCATCGGCTCGGCGCAGGTCAGCACCGGCCGGGCGTCTGTGCCATCCAGCATCCGGGGCTCGGCCAAGTCGGCCGGCCCGACGGTGCCCAGTGGCCGCACGGCGCCGAACGACTCGGTGACGAGCAGGCTGACCGGTGCGGCGGCCGCGGGCGGAGGCGCTGCCGCTGGAGCCACGACAGGCCGGGGCATCGGGGTCGGCGGAGGACGGGTCGCCGAGGCGGTACGGGCCGCGCGGGCCACCGTCTCATCTGCCGCGGCCCGCGGCCCTCGCCGGGCCCGGCTGTTCGTCAAGCGGATCGACCCCTGGTCGGTAATGAAGTTCTCGTTCGCGGTCGCTTTCGTGCTCTTCTTCGTCGCGATCGTGGCGACCGCGGTGCTCTACCTGGCCCTCGACGCCATGGGCGTGTGGGACAGCGTGAACAAGGCGCTGGCGGACATGCTCGGGGCCACCGGCGCGAAGTCCGGCGGCTTCAAGATCACAGCGGTCGGTGTGATCGGTGCGGCCGGTGTCCTTGGCCTGGTGAACGTGGTGCTCTTCACAGCGCTCGCGACCCTGTCGGCGTTCATCTACAACGTCTGTGCCGACCTGGTGGGCGGCATCGAGGTCACCCTGTCCGAGAAGGACTGACCTGCGACAACCTCGGTTGGCCCGCCCCTGTGGCGGGCCAACTTCGTGTCTGCGGGTACCGGTTTGGGAGAAGCCCGGCCGGTACGGTAACCTTGCTCGTCGCGTCACGGGGCTATAGCTCAGTCGGTTAGAGCGCAGAGCTGATAACTCTGAGGTCGATGGTTCGATTCCATCTAGCCCCACTCCTCACAACCCCGGTCGTCATCTGGCGGCCGCTTAGCCCGATCACGAAAGGGCCTGTCCGATGGTGAAGAAGCTGCTGATCATCGCCGGGGTGCTCGGCGCAGCGGTGTACGTGGCGAAGAAGGTCAAGGACGCCAACGACGAGCGGGCGCTCTGGCACGAGGCGACCACCTCGCCGGATCTCCGGTAGTTCCTGGCCTGCCCGGCCGGGGGACGTAGCTCAACTGGCAGAGCACTGCCTTTGCAAGGCAGGGGTTAGGGGTTCAAGTCCCCTCGTCTCCACTCTTTGCCTGCTCTGACCAGGCGTTCCGAGAGGTCCAAGGTCATCCGGCCCAATCTCGGCCCAAGCTGGTTCTGATCTTGCGTCACGGGCTCTGCGTGCTGGTAGTGCCGGCCGCACTCAAGACAGCGCCGACGACTCCCCGACGCCGGTCTCGTTTGGGCCACCAGCGGACGTAGGTCTCCAGCGTGATCCGCAGGGTCTTGTGTCGCAGCAGCCGTTGAACTTCCTGCGGCTCGACATGGTTGGTGATCAGCGTGGTGGCGAAGAAGTGTCGGAGCGCGTGGAACGTTCCGTGTTCGACCGGCCAGCCGGCGGCCTCTCGCCACTTCGCCCACTCCCCGGACCAGGTCTTGTCGTCGGTGTGACCACGCGCAGCCGAGACGAGCTGGGCTAGCGCCCGATGCAGCCGCCAGAGGCGTTCCTGCGGTTCGGTGTGCTCGACGCTGATGGTCGAGCCGCTACCAGCACCGACCCGCGTCCGCTGCCTCCGCCGGAATCGCGGCCGGCTCCTGTGGATGTCGGATGGGAAAACCTGTGGATCGGCCGGTGCACAGGTGTGGAGGGCTGTGGATTGGCTGTGGATAACCCTGCGGACATCGCGGCGACCGTCGATCTTCGTCGTGGCGCATCGAACGACCATCGCCGGGTACCTCGCAGTGATGGCGTGGTTATTGCGGCGCTTCGGTGCTCTGGCGGGCATGGCGCTGCTCAGGTGGGCCTGGCGGCGGATCGCGGCCCGCCGTCGCAAGAGCGCCGGCCGGCCCGCCGGACCCAGCTAGGCCGGGACGACGGGCTGACGGCAGGGCTGACCGGTCCTGGCGGCCGTGTCGCGCGGCCGGCCAGGCCAACGCCTGGTGTCGAGCGGGGACTGCTGGCACAAAATGCCGGGTAATGAGGCTTTTCGAGGCGCCCTTGTCGCTCGGATCGGGGATTGTTGCGGGAGTCCGCCGGAGGTCTAATCGGGGCACAAGCTCCGGACAGCTTCAGAACGGGGAGAGCCAGAGATACCGGGAATTGCCGGTGTGCCCGGTTCACCAGACCGGCTTGACGAGCGGTCCGGTCCTTGCGGTGTTGACCCGCACGAAAGGCAGCCGAACCATGCACAGCGCACGACGCCATACCCCCCGGCTGGTCCCGGGGCAGCCCAAGAACAGCGGAGCACAGCTGCCACTCCGCTGGGCGCTGATCATCTTGGCTGCCGCGGTGGTGGGCTTCTCTATCAACAGCATCGCCGATCCGGTTTCGGCGATCACCGCTGCGGCGGCGGTGGCCGGGCTGCTGCACCAGGTGCTGCCGTGACTGCCCGTACATAGGAACGACCCCCGGGGCATGTGCGCTGTGCGCACGCCGGCTGGACTGGGCCGGTACCCCGAGGGCCGGGTGGCTGCCTCGTATTCGCTGGGCCGCTGTGTCGCGGTCTCGGCGATGCGAGTCCAGAGGACAACGGCTAGCGGACAGTCACCTCACGAGTCCAACGCTTACACAACTTCGGACCACCTCCCTTCCCGTGTACCACCACATTAGGCACGCGATCACGGTCGCGGCAACGCATTTCCCGTTGGACCCCAAGGATTCTCGCCTGGCTTGGGCACCAAGCCGCCCGTTCCCGACCGGTCTGGCGTGGCGCGTCTGGCACCGCGCCACGACCCAGGCCAGTCGTCCGTAGCTGTGCCGGCATTACCGTCGGGGTGATAAGGCAGGATGGCGTCCATGATGGGTACTCTCCACACCGAACCCGCCCTGAGCCGTCCGGATCTCCTCGCACCACCGGTACTCGCGGCGCTGCAGAGCTGGGAGCGGGCCGGCGAGGTGCAGGTGGCCCCGATCGATTCCGAGTTGGCCGACACCGCCGCGTTCTGTGAGGCGTACCAGGTCGGCCTGGAGGTCAGTGCGAACTGCGTGGTGGTGGCGGGCAAGCGGGAAGGGTTGGGACGGTACGCGGCCTGTGTGGTCCTCGCCACGACCCGGGCGGACGTCAACGGTGTGGCACGGCGCAGGCTCGACGTACGCAAGGCGAGCTTCGCGCCGATGGACGCCGCGGTCAGCGAGACCGGCATGGAGTACGGCGGCATCACCCCGATCGGCCTGCCCGCGGCGTGGCCGGTCCTGGTCGACGCGGCCGTGGCGGCCACGCCGCACGTGATCGTCGGCTCCGGAATCCGGGGCAGCAAGATAGCGCTTCCCGGCAAGGCGCTGGCGGATCTGCCGGGCGCGGTCGTCGTGGAAGGCTTGGGGATACCAAGCTGATCGATGCCGTTTCACGTGCAACCAACGCTCACAAGCGGCTGAACTGGTCCTCCGTCAACGTCACCGAGGCGGCGGCGAGGTTTTCTTCCAGGTGGGTCACCGACGAGGTGCCCGGGATCGGCAGCGTCACCGGGGACCGGTGCAGCAGCCAGGCCAGCGCGAGCTGGGCCGGGGTGGCTCCGGTCTCCTGGGCGATGGCGTCCAGCGGGCCGCCGGGCCGGGCCAGCTCGCCGGTCGCGATCGGGAACCACGGGATGAACCCGATCCCCTCCGCCTCGCAGTAGTCCAGCACCGCTTCGTGCTCGCGGTTGCCGAGGTTGTACAGGTTCTGCACGCTCACGATCGTGGCGAGCTTCCGGGCCTGCTTGATCTGGTCAACCGTCACATTGGACAGCCCGATGTGCCGGATCTTGCCTTCCCGCTGCAAGTTGACCAGCTCGCCGACCGACTCCGCGAGCGGCACCCGCGGATCGGGGCGGTGCAGCTGGAACAGGTCGATGCGCTCCACGCCGAGCCGGCGCAGGCTCATTTCGGCCTCCTGGCGCAGGTACTCCGGGCGACCCAGCGGGTGCCACTCGCCCGGGCCGGTGCGCAGCAGGCCGGCCTTTGTCGCGATGACCAGACCCTGCGGGTACGGGTGCAGGGCGTCGTGGATGATCTGTTCGCTCACGTACGGCCCGTACGAGTCCGCCGTGTCGATCAGGCTCACGCCCAGTTCGGTCGCGCGGCTCGCCCCAGATGCCGGGACCGGTCAGCTGCATCGCGCCGTACCCGAGCCGGTTGACGGTCAGCTCACCGCCGATGACGAACTGCAGATCCGTCATGCTGTTGCCTCTCTGATCTGCCGCTTCAGCCGGGCCAGGATGGCGGAGCCGCCACGCACCCGTAACGGACTGATCGCACTCGCGAGGCCCATGCGCTGGTAGAGATCGTCCGGTACCGCGAGCACCTCGTCCGCGGTCGCGCCAGCCAGGCCCTCCGCCAGGATGCCGGCGAATGCCCGAGTCGTCGGGGACTCGGGCGGGCAGTCGAACCAGGTCGAGACCGTACCGTCGGCCGAGACGGTGGCGCGCAGGAAGAACGGGGTCTGGCACTCCGGTACCTGCTCCATGCCCGCGTGCCCGGCCAGGTCGTCCGGCAGGGGCGGCACGGCGTCGGCGTACTCCAGCAGCATTTCCAAGACGACCTCGCGCGGCGCCGAGGCGAATTCCTCGATGATCTCCGCGAGCCTCGGTGGCATATCCATCGTCCCGAGCCTAGTTCGCGTCGGCGTGTCCCGCCGCGAAGCTGACACGCGGCGGCTCTGGGCGCGGAGTGCGACAGCCCCGTCAAGATGGCCGCTCCGGATGCTCGGGCACGATCAGCGCAACCGCGCCCGCACCGCCTCCGCCAGCCCGTCGACGGGCACGTCCTCCCGGGTACCGCCGGCCCGCTCGCGCACCTCGACGTATCCGTCGGCCAGCCGCCGCCCGGCGACCACGACGACCGGTACGCCGATCAGTTCGGCGTCGGCGAACCGTACGCCGGCCGACACCCCGGTCCGGTCGTCGAACAGCACCCGGAGGCCGGAACGCTCCACCTCGCCGGCCAGCGACTCCACCGCGTCCCGGTCGGCGAGCCCGACCAGGTGCACGTCCGCCGGGGCCACGCCGGCCGGCCAGCAGATCCCGCGATCGTCGTGGTGCTGCTCGACGAGCGTGGCCAGCACGCGGGACAGCCCGATCCCGTAGCTGCCCATGGTGACCCGCACCGGACGGCCATCCGGGCCGATGGCGTCGAGCCCGAACACGTCGCTGTACCGCCGGCCGAGCTGGAACACGTGGCCGACCTCGACCCCGCGCCGCAGTTCCAACGGACCGCCGCAGCGGGGACACGGATCGCCGGCGCGCACCACGGCCGCCTCGATCGTGCCGTCCGGCGTGAAGTCGCGCCCGCAGACCACGTCGATCGCGTGCCGGCCGGGTTCGTTGGCGCCGGTCACCCAGGCGCTGCCCGGCACCACCCGGGGATCGACCAGGTACCGGGCCTTCAGGCCGCCCTGCGGGCCGAGGTACCCGCGTACCAGGTCGGGCCGGGACGCGAAGTCGTCGAACAGCGCCACGGCGGCCGGGTACAGCGCGGCCTCGACCCGGCGCAGGTCGACCTCGCGGTCGCCGGGCACCCCGATGACCAGTAGCTCGCCGTCCACCGTCAGCACGACGTTCTTCAGGGTGTCCGCGGCCCGCCAGTCGTCGCGCCCGCCGGCCCGGCGCGCGTTGAGCGTGTCGACCAGCAAGTCGATGGTGGGCGTGTCGGGCGTGTCGAGCACCTCCGGCCGGCCGGCCGCGCGGAGCGCGGTGCCGTCGGGCACCGGGGTGGTGACCGCCTCGATGTTGGCCGCGTACCCGCAGTCGCAGGCCGCGAACGTGTCCTCGCCCACCGGTGTCGGCGCCAGGAACTCCTCCGATGCCGAACCGCCCATCGCCCCGGCGGAGGCGGCCACGATGCGTACCTCGACGCCGAGCCGATCGAAGATTCGCTGGTACGCCGCCCGGTACCCGGCGTACGCGGCGGCCAGCCCCTCGTCGTCCAGATCGAACGAGTACCCGTCCTTCATCAGGAACTCCCGGCTGCGCAGCAGGCCGGCCCGCGGCCGTGCCTCGTCCCGGAACTTCCACTGCACCTGGAACAGGCTCACCGGGTAGTCCTTGTACGACGAGTACAGGTCGCGAACCAGGCCGGTGAACATCTCCTCGTGGGTCGGGCCGAGCAGGTGATCCGCCCCGCGCCGGTCCCTGAGCCGGAAGATCTCCGGACCGTACTCGTCCCAGCGCCCGCTGCGCTGGTACGGCTCGCGGGGCAGCAGGGCCGGGAACGACACCTCCTGCGCCCCGATCGCGGTCATCTCTTCCCGCACCACCCGGGTCACCTGATCCAGGACCAGCCGGCCCAGCGGCAGCCACGCGTACCCGCCCGGCGCCACCCGCCGGATGTAGCCGGCCCGCACCAGCAGGCGGTGGCTGGGCACCTCGGCCTCGGCGGGGTCCTCCCGCAGAGTACGCAGAAACAATGTCGACATCCGCAGCATCCAGGCAGCGTACGGCGTGGTGTCGGATGGGCGTCGATGTGTTTCCGCGAGCACTGACAACCGTCCGTCGAATGCTGGCGTCTTGGTGGTCACACAAGGGCAGCCGGCGCCCAGACCCCTTACACCGACAGGAGACCCGATGACGGACGACACGTTCGTCGTGCACGGTCCAGGCTCGCCAGATCCCTATCCCTCCGTGGTGCGAAGGATGGCACGCGTGGACCGTTTCGCAGACGAGTTCGACACCTTCGTGCGGCGCGCACGCCGGCACTGCTGCGCGCGGCCTACCTACTCACCGGGGACCAGCACCTGGCCGAAGACCTGGTGCAGTCCGCCCTGGCCCGTACCCACCGCGCCTGGGGGCGGCTGCACGACCAGGGCAACGTCGAGGCGTACACCCGCAAGGTGATGTACCACCTGCAAGTCTCGTGGTGGCGCCGGCCGCGGGTGGCCGAGTCGCTGCCCGGTGACATGCCCGAGCCGCGCGCCGGGCACAAGCCGGACCACGGCGACGCGACCGGGACGCGGCTGATGCTGCGACGGGCGCTGTTGCGGCTGACCGCACGGCAGCATGTATTTCCTGGTCGATGTCGACTCGGGCAAGGCCCCACCCGGCTGAGCCAGGACGGGACCGCTTCGATCAGTGGCAAGTTCACCCTCGATGGGAGGATCCTGTTCCTCGACGATCTGAACCGGGCCAACGGCAACGGCGTCGTACCGCGCCTGACCCTCTTCGGGCCGGACGGGAAAGTACTGAGCCACGCCACCGCGCCGAAGTTCAACTTGGGATATCTGGTGTCGGTCGGCTAGCGGGAGCCTGGAGCGGCCGGCGGCCCGGCGTACCGGGCCGCCGGCCGTTGCCTGCGCCACGTTTGCCGTACCGGTGCTTTGCGTCACGCCGACCGGTGAGTAGCTTTCCGTTAGCTGGACAACAGGTGCGGGAGTGGGGCATGGGCTGGCGCAGTTTCGTCGCGATCGGGGACAGCTTCACCGAGGGAATGGACGACCTGTACCCGGACGGCACCGCGTACCGCGGCTGGGCCGATCTGGTCGCCGCGCGTCTGGCCCAGGACGAGCCGGGGTTCGCGTACGCCAACCTCGCGGTCCGGGGCCGGCTGTTCGACCGGATCGTGGATGAGCAGGTGCCGACCGCCCTGCGGGTGGCTCCCGATCTGGTCAGCTTCGCGGCCGGCGGCAACGACGCGCTGCGCCGCAACTTCGACGGACCCGCCCTGACCAAGCGGCTGGACGACGTCGTCCGCGCGCTGCGCGCCACCGGCGCCGACGTGATCGTCTTCCGGTTCGCCGACGTGACCCGCCGACTGCCGGGACGGCGCCTGGTGCTTCCCCGGGCCAGGTACCTCAACGAGGCGATCGGTGAGGTCGCGCGGCGGCACGGTGCCCGGCTGATCGACCTGTGGAAGGACGAGGAGTTCTACAGCCCGCTGCTGTGGAGCGTCGACCGCCTGCACCTCAACGAGATCGGGCACCGGCGGGTGGCCGTGCACGTGCTGACCGCGCTGGACGTGAAGCCGGAACCGGACTGGTGGGAGGTGCCGCCGCCCGGTCCGGTGCTGTCCTGGGCGTCCCGCCGGGCCGCCGACACCCGGTGGGCCCGCCAGTACTTCGCGCCGTGGATCAAGCGCCGGCTGACCGGGCGGTCCTCCGGCGACCACGTGGTCGCCAAGCGGCCCACGCTCACCCCGCTGGACTGACCGGCCACGCCGGGTGCCGGGATTCAAACCTGTTCCGGCAGTCAAACTGGCGACACTGATCACGTCGCCAGTGGCCGTGCGCCCACCGTGCCGCGCGCTAGCGTGAACAGATGCCGGTAGTTCCCGATCTCTCCCCGAACCTCCAGCAGTACGCGCACCCCGAGCGCCTGGTCACCACCGGCTGGCTGGCGGAGCACCTGGGCGAACCCGGGCTGGTCGTGGTCGAGTCCGACGAGGATGTGCTGCTCTACGACACCGGGCACATTCCCGGCGCCGTGAAGGTCGACTGGCACACTGAACTCAACGACCAGGTCAGCCGGGACTACCTCACCGGGGCCGGCTTCGCCGAGCTGTGCTCCGCCAAGGGCATCGACCGGAACGACACGATCGTGTTCTACGGCGACAACTTCAACTGGTGGGCGGCCTACGCCTTGTGGGTGTTCTCCCTGTTCGGTCACCCGGACGTGCGCCTGCTCGACGGCGGCCGGCAGAAGTGGATGGCCGAGGGCCGCGAACTGACCCGGGACCGCACGGAGCGGCCGGAGACCCGGTACCCCCTGGTGGAGCGCGACGACACTCCGATCCGGGCGTACCGCGACCAGGTGATGGCGCACATCGCCGCCGGCCGGCCGCTGGTGGACGTGCGCTCGCCCGGCGAGTACACCGGCGAGATGCTCTCCATGCCGGACTACCCGCAGGAGGGCGCGCTGCGCGGCGGGCACATCCCGGGCGCGGTCAGCAAGCCCTGGAAGCAGGCCGCGAACGACGACGGTACGTTCAAGCCGGCCGGCGACCTGCGCGCCATCTACCAGGACGAACTGGGCCTGTCGACCGGCGACGACGTGATCGCGTACTGCCGCATCGGCGAGCGCTCCTCGCACACCTGGTTCGTGCTGACCCACCTGCTCGGCTTCGGTCAGGTGCGCAACTACGACGGCTCCTGGACGGAGTGGGGCAACCTGGTCCGGGCACCCGTTGCCCGGGGTCCGGAGCCGGGCGGCATCTCCCCGAAGCTCTGACGCTCCGGCCGGTCGGGGCTCGTCGGGAAACGCCCGGCCGGCTGCCGATCTCGCCTGGTGAGCCAACGGTGAACGGCGAGGTGACCGGTGAGTAGGCTGGCCGGATGGTGGTTGAGCAGCAGGACCGGTTACGGCGCCGGAGCCGGCGGGACGAGATCCTGGAAATCGCCATGGGCCTGTTCGCCGCCCGCGGGTACCACGGTGTGTCGATGGACGACATCGGCGCCGCCGCCGGAGTGACCGGACCGGCCCTGTACCACCACTTCGCCGGCAAGGAGGCGATGCTCGTCGCGGCGCTCATGCCGGTCAGCAAGGGCCTGCTCGCCGGCGGGCGCGCCCGGGTGGCCGAGCACCCGGACGATCCCCGGGCGGCGCTGGAGTCCCTGGTCGAGTTCCACGTGACGTTCGCGCTCGCCAATCCGGTCGTGATCGCCCTGCACCTGCACGAGCTGGACCGGCTGCCGGAGGATCCGCGCCGCAACATCCGCCGGCTCCAGCGGCTGTACGTCGAGGTGTGGGTGCAGACGTTGACGGCCCTGCGTTCCGAGCTGCCGCCGGAGGAGGCACGGGTGCTCGCGCACGCCGCGTTCGGCCTGATGAACTCCACGCCGTTCCTCGGTGGCGAGGTGGATCGGGAGCGCCGGGCCGACCTGCTGCGCGCCGCCACGCTCGCCGCGCTGCTCGGCTAGCCACCCGGCCGCTGTCCCGCAGCCCGCCTGAACGAGTAACCTAACGATCGTTCAGCATGGCTGGGAGGACGTACATGATCGAATCGCTGCTCGTGGCCAACCGGGGGGAGATCGCCCGCAGGGTGATCCGTACCGCGCGCCGGCTGGGCATCCGTACCGTGGCCGTCTACTCCGACGTGGACGCCGGTCTCCCGTTCGTCCGGGAGGCTGACGAGGCGGTACTGATCGGCCCGGCGAACCCCGCCCAGTCGTACCGCAACGCCGAGGCGATCCTGGGCGCGGCCAAGGCGACCGGTGCCCGGGCGATTCACCCCGGGTACGGCTTCCTGTCGGAGAACGCGGACTTCGCCCGGGCCGTGACCGACCACGGAATCATCTGGATCGGGCCGGGCCCGGACGCGATCGACGCCATGGGTGACAAGATCAACGCACGGAACCTGATGGCGACGGCCGGCGTACCGGTCGCACCCGGCACCACGGACCCGGCCGACACCGTGGAAGCCGCGGTCGCCGAGGCGGAGCGCATCGGGTACCCGGTGATGGTCAAGGCCGCGGCTGGCGGCGGCGGGATGGGCATGGCGGCGGCCGAGGACGAGGCCGCGTTGCGCACCGAGTACGAGAAGGTGCGCGCGTTCGCCGGGCGGATGTTCGGCGACGCGTCCGTGCTCGTCGAGCGCTACTTCCCCCGGGTGCGCCACGTCGAGGTGCAGATCCTCGGGCTGGCCGACGGTCGGGTCGTCGCGCTTGGTGAGCGCGAGTGTTCGGTGCAGCGGCGCAACCAGAAGGTGCTGGAGGAGTCGCCGTCCCCGGCCGTCACGCCGCAGTTGCGCGAGCGCCTGTCCGCCGCGGCGGTACGGGCGGGTGAGGCGGTCGGTTACCGCAACGCCGGTACGGTGGAGTGCCTGCTGGACCCGGCGACGGGTGACTTCTTCTTCCTGGAGATGAACACCCGGCTCCAGGTCGAGCACCCGATCACCGAGTCGGTGTACGGCGTGGATCTGGTGGAGGAGCAGTTGCGAGTCGCGTCCGGGCTGCCGCCGGCGTTCGACCCCGACGCGCTGCGCCCGTCCGGGCATGCGATCGAGCTGCGGATCAACGCCGAGGACCCGAAGCGGTTCCTGCCCGGGCCGGGCGCCGTCACGACCTGGGTGGAGCCGACCGGCGAGGGGGTACGGGTCGACGCCGGGTATGCCGCCGGGACGACCGTCACGCCGAACTACGACTCGCTGATGGCCAAGCTCGTGGTGTCCGGGCCCGACCGGCCGACCGCGATCGAGCGGGCCCGCACGGCGGTGCGGGACTTCCAGGTCGCCGGCCCGAAGTGCAACCTGCCGTTCTTCGCCGAGCTGCTGGACAACCCGGAGTTCGTGACCGGCGACTACGACACCGGCATCGTGGGGCGGATGCGGAAGTGAGGATTCCGGTATGAGTGATGTTGTTTCGATCCGTGAGGTCGGCCCCCGCGACGGCCTGCAGAACGAGGATCCGGTACCCGCTGCGGAAAAGGTGCGCCTGCTCGACGCGCTGTCCGGTACCGGCGTGCGGCGGATCGAGGCGGTCTCCTTCGTGCACCCGAAGGCGATCCCGCAGATGGCCGACGCGGACGAGGTGTGGGCCGCCGCCACCAAGGCGCCCGGCGTGCGCTACTCGGCGCTGGTGCCCAATTCACGCGGTACCCAGCGCGCGCTGGCCGCCGGGTTCACCGAGATCGAGGTCGTGGTCTCGGCCAGCGACACGCACAACCGCAAGAACCTGAACCGGTCGACCGCCGAGTCGCTGGACGACATCACCGGCCTCATCCAGGCCGGTCACGAGGCCGGCGCGAGCGTTGAGGTCATCGTGGCGACCAGCTTCGGCTGCCCGTACGAGGGCGATGTCGATCCACGCCGGGTGGCGACGATCGTCGAGCGGGTACTCGCGGACGGTGCGGACCGGGTGGCCTTCGGCGACACGACCGGCATGGCCACCCCGCGCCGGGTGCGTGAGCTGCTGGACGCCGTGCCGCGCGAGGCGCCGATCCTGCTGCACTTCCACAACACCCGGGGTACCGGCCTGGCCAACATCCTGACCGCGCTGGAGTTGGGCGTCCGCGAGTTCGACGCCAGCATCGGCGGCCTGGGTGGCTGCCCGTACGCGCCGGGGGCCAGCGGCAACGTGGCCACCGAGGAGGTGGTGCACATGGTGCAGGACCTGGGCTTCGACACCGGGATCGACCTGGACGCGCTGATCGAGGCGGCCGCGCTCGCCGAGCGGATCGTCGGCCGTACCCTGCCGTCCGGCGTGCTGCGGGCGGGTCCGCGTACTCGCCTCACCCCTGTCGACTGACGCACCGGCCAGCCCCGGCGGCCGTGGTACCCTAACGATCGTTAAGCATGGGTTGGATCTTCCGATCCGGTGCGACGGGAGGCACGGTGACCCTCGACCACGAGTCATTGGAGCAGCTGCGCAAGCGTGTGCAGGCCGGCGGCGCCGACCGGTACCACGCCGCCAATGCCGCCAAGGGGAAGTTGTTCGCCCGCGAGCGCATCGCGTTGCTCGTGGACGACGGCTCGTTCGTGGAGGACGGCCGGTACGCGAATGCCCTGGCGGACGGCCTGCCCGCCGATGGCGTGATCACCGGCATCGGCACGGTCGACGGCCGGCAGGTCTGCCTGATGGCCAACGACTCCACGGTCAAGGCGGGGTCGTGGGGCGCCCGTACCGTCGAAAAGATCATCCGGGTCATCGAGCGGGCCTACACGACGGGTGTGCCGATGGTGTATCTGGTCGATTCCGCGGGCGCCCGGATCACCGACCAGGTCGACCTGTTCCCCGGCCGGCGGGGCGCCGGGAACATCTTCTACAACCAGGTCCGCGCGTCGGGCAGCGTGCCGCAGGCGTGCGCGCTGTTCGGGCCGTCCGCGGCCGGCGGTGCCTACATCCCGGCGTTCTGCGACGTGGTCGCGATGGTCGACGGCAACGCCAGCATGTACCTGGGCAGCGACCGGATGGTCGAGATGGTCACCGGCGAGAAGACCACGCTGGAGGCGATGGGCGGCGCCAAGGTCCACTGTGGAGAGTCCGGGGTCGGGCACTTCCTGTGCAAGACCGAGGCCGAGGCGATCGGGACCATCCGCCGGTACCTGTCGTACCTGCCGCCCAACTGGCGGTCCGCGCCCCCGGTGGCCGAGCCGGCGCCCGCGCCCGAGGTGGACCTCGCGGCGCTGATCCCGGCGAGCGAACGGCAGGCGTTCGACATGCGCAAGGTCGTGCGCGGCCTGCTCGACGGCGGCGAGTTCTTCGAGATCCAGGCACGGTGGGCCCGCGAGGTGACGGTCGGCTTCGGGCGGCTGAACGGTGCGCCGGTCGGCGTCGTGGCCAACAACTCGCTGTACAAGGGCGGCGTGCTGTTCATCGACTCGGCCGACAAGGCCACCCGGTTCGTGCAGCTGTGCGACGCGTTCAACGTGCCGCTGGTGTTCCTGTCCGACGTACCCGGCTTCATGGTGGGCAGCGCGGTCGAGCGGCAGGGCATCATCCGGCACGGCGCCAAGATGATCACCGCGATCAGTGAGGCCACCGTGCCGAAGATCTGCGTGGTGGTCCGCAAGGCGTACGGTGCGGGCCTGTACGCGATGGCCGGCCCGGGCTTCGCACCGGACGCGACCATCGCGCTGCCCACCGCGAAGATCGCGGTGATGGGCGCGGAGGCGGCGGTCAACGCCGTGTACGCCAAGAAGATCGCCGCGCTGCCGGACGACGACACCCGGACCGCGTTCGTCGCGCAGAAGCGCGCCGAGTACGAGCGCGACATCGACATTGTGCGGCTGGCCAGCGAACTGGTCGTGGACACCATCGTGGAGCCGTCGGCGCTGCGCGCCGAGCTCATCGCGCGGCTGGCCGCCGCTGCGGGCAAGGACCGTCACTTCTCCCGGCGCCGGCACGGCGTCACACCCGTCTGAGGGGGGCCGAGATGATCAGCTTTGAGCTCGACGAGGAGCACGCCGCGCTGCGTGACTCGGTACGGCAGTTCGCCCGCGACGTCGTCGCGCCGGTCGCGTTCGAACACTACGAGCGGCACTCGTTCCCGTACGAGGTCATCCGGCAGATGGGCAAGATGGGCCTGTTCGGGCTGCCGTTCCCGGAGGAGTACGGCGGCATGGGCGGAAACTACTTCGCGCTGTGCATCGCGCTGGAGGAGCTCGCCCGGGTCGACTCCTCGGTGGCGATCACCCTGGAGGCGGCGATCAGCCTGGGTGCCATGCCGATCCACCGGTTCGGTACGCCGGAGCAGAAGGCCACCTGGCTGCCGCGGCTGACCAGCGGCGAGGCCCTGGCCGGGTTCGGCCTCACCGAGCCCGGGTTCGGGTCGGACGCCGGCGGTACGCAGACCCGCGCGGTACTCGACGGCGACGACTGGGTCATCAACGGCAGCAAGGCGTTCATCACCAACTCGGGTACGGACATCACCGCGTTCGTCACGGTCACGGCGCGGACCGGTACCCGGCCGGACGGTGCCCCCGAACTGTCGGCGATCATCGTGCCGAACGGTACGCCGGGCTTCACCGTCGCGCCCGGGTACTCGAAGGTCGGCTGGTGCGCCTCGGACACGCACGAGCTGCACTTCGACGACGTGCGGGTACCGGCGACCAATCTGCTCGGCGAGCGCGGCCGCGGCTTCGCCCAGTTCCTGCGGATCCTGGACGAGGGCCGGATCGCGATCGCCGCGCTGGCTACCGGACTGGCGCAGGGCTGCGTGGACGAGTCCGTCGCGTACGCGCACCAGCGGCACGCCTTCGGCCAGCCGATCGGCAGCTTCCAGGCGATCCAGTTCAAGATCGCCGATATGGAGGCGCGGGCGCACACCGCCCGGCTGGCGTACTACGACGCAGCGGCCAGGATGCTGGCCGGCGCCGACTTCAAGCGGCAGGCAGCCATCGCCAAGCTGCACGCCAGCGAGATCGCGGTGACCAACGCGCGAGAGGCTACCCAGGTGTACGGCGGGTACGGGTTCATGAACGAGACGCCCGTCGCGCGGTTCTGGCGGGACGCGAAGATCCTGGAGATCGGCGAGGGAACTTCCGAGGTCCAGCGCATGATCATCGCGCGGGACCTGGGCCTGTGAATTCGCTCACCTCTCTGTCGTAGATCGGCTCAACTGCGGTCGCGATCTTGACTCGCACCTCGCATCGGCCGCTTTCACCGCTTAGTCTTCGTGACCATGTCTCGGCCCGTCGGCGCGGTACCCAGCGGTACCTTCGCCGGTCTGCTGCGTGCCCACCGGCACCGGGGCGGGATGACTCAGGAGGAGTTCGCGGCGAAGGCCGGGGTGGGCGTGCGGACTCTGCGCGATCTGGAACGTGGCCGGTCGCGGCCGCAACGGGCGACGGTGGACCTGCTGGCCGCGGCGCTGGGTCTGCGCGGTGCGGCATGGGACGAGTTTCTCACCGCGGCGAGGCGGACAGAGGCCGGCGAAGCAGGCGACCCGGGCATCAACCTGCCAGCGGCTCCCGTGCTGATCGGGCGCGAGGCCGAACTGACCAACCTGGAGGCGGCGCTCCGGCACGCCGCGCTGGTCACGCTCGTCGGCGTCTCGGGCGTCGGCAAGACGAGCCTGGCCTGGGCGGTCGCGCACCGGGTCGCGGCACGCCATCCGGGCGGTGTCGCGGGAATCGCCATGACCGAGGTGTCCACCGAGGCGGACTCCCTCGCCACGGTCGCGAGCGTGTTCGACGTCGGCCGGGCCAGCGACCTGCCCGCGCGGCTCGCCGGCCGGCCCGCGCTGCTACTGGTGGACGCGGTCGAGCGGGCGCCGGAGCCGGCGGGCGCGACGCTGAGGTGGTTGCAGCGCAACACGCCCAGCGTGCGCCTGATCGTGACCGGCCGGCGGCCGACCGGCATCACCGGCGAGTACGTGTGGCCGGTGACACCGCTGGAGTGCCCGCCGCCCGCAGTCACCGACCTGGAGCGGATCGCCGAGTACCCGGCGGCTGAACTTTTCCTGGAGCGGCTGCGCGCCGCCGGCAACGGCGAGGTCCAGCCGGCCGACGGCGCGGCGGTCGGCGAACTGGTCAGGCGGTTGGGCGGCCTGCCCCTCGCCCTGGAACTGGGGGCGGCGCGTGGCCGGATCCTCGAAGTCCGCGAGATCCTCGACCGGTACGGCGATCGGGTGCTCGACCTGCGCCGCGAGGCGGCCGACGGCGACGCCACCACGCTGCGCGAAGCGATCGCCGGCAGCTACCGGCTGCTGGAACCCGCCGATCGGGCCGCGCTGCGGCGGCTGAGCCAGTTCCATCACCGGTGGTCGGTAGAGCTGGCCGAGCAGATGCTGGCCGACTGGAAGCCGGCGCAGATGCCGGCGCCGGCCGACGGCACTGGCCCGCCCGCACGCGACGCCGGAGAGCGGGACGTCGTCGCCGTACTGGACCGGCTGGTCGGGATCGGTCTGGTGAGCGTGCGCGGCAACGGGCCGACCCGGTTCCGGATGCTCGACATGGTGCGGGACTTCGCGGTCGAGCAGAGCGACCTGGAAGGCGAACTGCCCGCCTTCCGCGACCGGCACGCTGTGGTGATGGCCCGGTACGCCGCCCGTACCGCGCCCCGGCTGGTCGGCGCCGCGCTGCGCGAGGCCGCTCTCCGGCTCGACGACCTCAACAGCGACCTTCGCTCGGCGCTGGCCTGGGCGAGCGGGCGCGACCCGGAGACCGCGCTGTGCCTGGCATCGAAGCTGCCCCGCTGGTGGCGGCTGCGCGGGAACGACCCGGAGGGGCGGGACTGGCTGAGCCGGTTGCTCGACGATCCGCGGACGGCACACGCCGACCCGGCCGTCCGGGCATGGGCCGGGTTGGGCGTGGCTCAGCTCGCCGCCGAGCACGGCGACGGGCTTGCCGAACTGGGCCAGCTGGAGGCGGCGCTGGAGACGTTCACCCGGCTCGGCCGGGTCACCGGGCAGCTCGCCGCCCGCAACCAGCTGTGCATCCTCCACCAGGCGTACGGCAACTACGAGGCGGCCCGGGAACACGGGCAGGCGGTACTGCTGCTTGCCACCCGGCACGGCCGTACCCGTGACGTGGTGGTGGCCCAGAACAACCTGACCTGGCACGACATCCGGGTCGGCGACCTCGCCGGCGCGCGCCGCCGGCTGGTCACGGTGCAGCGGCTGGCCGCCGAGGTCGGTGAGGAACGGCTGCGGGTACTGGCGCACGCGAACCTCGCCGAGGTCGCCCGGCTGGACGGCCGGTACCCGGAGGCGGTCGCGATCGGGCGCCGTTCGCTGCCCCTGGTCGATCAGCTCGGCGATCCGCGGCACAAGTGGCGGGTGATCGGCTGTATCGCCCTGGCCCTGGCGCAGGCGGGGCGAGTGGACGAGGCGCGGGACACGGTGGCCGATGTCGGCGATCCGGCCGTGGTCGAGCTGATCGAGGCTTACCTGGCGCTGGCCGAGGGCGACCGCGCCGCCGCGGCCGACCGGTTCGGTGTCGCCGCCGACGCGCTGGCCGGCCGGCATGACGTCCGTGATGTGGTGGAGGCGCTGGTCGGCGTCGCCTCAAGTACCGACGACCCGAAACGCCGCCGCCAGGTGTTGGCCGAGCTGGACGACCTGTGTCAGCGCAGCGCGGTCACTCTGCTGGCACGGGAAAAGGGCCTGCTCGGTCGGTGATCATCCGACGGCCGTGGCGGCGACGGACGCGCCGCCGCCGCCACGGCTGAGGCCCCCGGCCGGGCGAAGTCCCCCGTAGCGCCCCACCTTCCTCCGCCCGTACCCGATCCCGTGACCGGCGCCTCCCCACCCGGTGGAGATTAGTCGCGCCGGCACCGCGGTACGCCGTGATCAACCTGGTTTGTCCGGGCACAGGGCCGGTTCTGCCGGTACTTCTGCCGGTTCTCGCCGGGCCGGTATGGAAGACTCCGCACGGCTTCCAGAAATCGGTTACCGGATGGCGGCAGCGGGCTCGGCGCAGAGCCGGGCCCACCCCGGTGGGTCAGGCTGCCTGTCCCGCCCCGGCGGTGGCACCCGGCCGCACCGCGTCGCGGATGACCCGCAGGCCGGTGATCATCGATTCGAGCTGTGCCGGGCTGAGCAGGCCGGTGAACCAGCGGTCGATCATGGTCAGGTGGCCGGGCAGGATGGCGTCGAGCCGCTCGCGTCCCGCCTCCGTGAGGACCGCGTACGAACTGCGCCGGTCGGTGGGGCACGCGGTGCGGCAGACCAGGCCGTCGCGCTCGAGCCGGTCGACGACCCGGGTGACGCCGCTGGTGGTGAGGCTGGTCTGGGCGGAGAGGTCGGTCATCCTCAGCTGGCGCTCGGGTGACCGTGCCAACCTGATCAACACTTCGAACTCCACCAGGGCGAGGCCGTGCTCGGCGATCTGCCCGGAGAACTGAGCGGTCAGTCCGTCGAACACCTCGCTGAGCAGGCCGACCGCCGTGATCCGTTCGTCCTTCGCCAGGTCCTTGCCCACGCCCGCAGTCTAGCAGAACTTGACACGGAAATAATTGACCGGTCTATAGTTGTTCCGGCAGACATCTGATAGACCACAGAACTTGGAAGGAACTCCCATGACCGACCCGACCAGCTCATCGCTCGCGTCCCGTGACTACAACGGGGTCCAGATCCCGGTTGCCGGGGCGTACACCCTTGACGCGGCCCACAAGCGGGTGGGCTTCGTCGCCCGCCACCTGATGGTGAGCAAGGTGCGCGGCGGGTTCGACGAGGCGGCCGCGACCATCACCGTCGCCGAGAACCCGCTGGAGTCGTCCGTCACCGCGACGATCCAGGCGGGGAGCATCACCACCGGCCAGGAGCAGCGGGACGGCCACCTGAAGAGCGGCGACTTCCTGGATGTGGAGAAGTACCCCACCCTGGAGTACCGCAGCACCGGCGTGAAGTCCTTCAACGGCAACGAGTTCACCGTCACCGGCGAGCTGACGATCAAGGATGTGACCCGGCCGGTCGACCTCAAGGTCGAGCTGGAGGGCGTCAACCGCAGCCCGTATGGCCACGACGTGTTCGGTTTCAGCGCGATTGCCGAGATCGACCGCGAGGAGTTCGGGCTGACCTGGAACGTGGCGCTGGAGACCGGCGGAGTCATGATCAGCAAGAACATCAAGATCGAGATTGAGGGCGAGGCGGTTCGGGAAGGCTGAACCTGCCCCGTTTCCACTCCATTGGCCCCCACTCGCGGAGTGGGGGCCAATGTCATACCTACCGTGCGTTTTCCCTCACATAGCGCTTTCAACACGCCTGCTTTGTCCCTAGCCTCAAGGGCCTGACCCCACATAACGTGGACATTCATTGCAGCGTGCTGCCGCATGCTCACGCAGCCGCACGGAACGCTGGACGGGAAGGACCCATGGGCAAGGATGTGTCCCTCTCCAGGTTCACGCGTGAGGACCGCGTGCGGTTCCGCTACAAGGTGCGCCAGTGCCTTGATGTCTTCGCCCTAATGCTCAACGACTTCCGGTTCGACGCGGACCGGCCGATGACCGGGCTGGAGCTGGAACTCAATCTCATCGACAAGGACGGCGCACCGGCCATGCGCAACGCCGAGGTGCTCGCAGACCTGGGCGACCCCTCATTCCAGACGGAACTCGGGCAGTTCAACCTGGAAATCAACGGCGAACCGCGGCTGCTCGCCGGCCCCGGATTCGACCAGTACGAGAACGAGCTGGCCAGCCGGCTGGCCCGGGCGGAGGACCAGGCGGCCAAGGCGGACGCGCGGGTGATCCTGATCGGCATCCTGCCGACGATCACGCAACGCCACGCGGTGCTCGACAACATGTCCACCGACTCCCGCTACCGGCTGCTGAACGAGCAGCTCGCCAGCGCCCGGGGCGAGTCCTTCGTGCTCGACATCCAGGGTGCGGAGCACCTGCAACTGATCACGGACTCCATCGCACCCGAGGCCGCGTGTACCAGCGCCCAGTTCCACCTGCAGGTGGCACCCGACGCCTTCGCCAGCTACTGGAACGCGTCGCAGGCGGTCGCCGCGGTGCAACTGGCCGTCGGCGCGAACTCGCCGTTTCTGTTCGGCAAGAGGCTCTGGGCGGAGACCCGGATCGCGCTGTTCGAGCAGGCTACCGACACCCGCCCGGAGGAGCTGAAGACCCAGGGAGTGCGCCCCCGGGTGTGGTTCGGCGAGCGCTGGATCACCTCGATCTTCGACCTGTTCGAGGAGAACGTCCGCTACTTCCCGGCTCTGCTACCGATCCTCGACGACGAGGATCCGGTCGAGGTGCTGCACTCCGGTGGCGTACCCCACCTGTCCGAGCTGCGGCTGCACAACGGCACGATCTACCGGTGGAACCGGCCGGTCTACGACATCATGAACGGCCGCGCGCACCTGCGCGTGGAAAACCGCGTGCTGCCGGCCGGGCCGACCGTACTGGACCTGTTGGCCAACGCCGCGCTGTACTTCGGGCTGGTCCGGGCACTGGCCGAGGCCGACCGTCCACTGTGGGAGGAGCTGACCTTCGGGCGAGCCGAGGAGAACTTCCACGCGGCCGCCCGGGACGGGCTGTCCGCCGAGTTGTTCTGGCCGCGGCTCGGCGCGCTGCCGGCCACCACACTCGTACTGGACACCCTGTTGCCACTGGCGCACGAGGGGCTGGACCGGTTCGGCGTACCGTCGTGCATCCGCGACCGGCTGCTCGGCATCGTCGAGGCCAGGTGCCTCACCGGCATCAACGGGGCATCCTGGCAAACCTCCACTGTGGAGCACCTGGAACGGGACCGGGGGCTGGACCGGCCCGCCGCGCTACGGGAGATGCTCCGCCGGTACGCCGAGTTGTTCGCCGGCAACGCGCCGGTGCACACCTGGCCTCTGGATTGACGTGCCCTGCCCCGGTGGTCTCCCCGGGTCGACCCGGCGGGGTGGAGATCAGCCGGGACGGTTGCTTCTGGCCGGCCCGGTTTCGGTGACCGCCGCCCGCCCGGTCGCGGGCGACTCGTCCGTGTCGTCCGGCCAGGCCGGCGACTGCCCTGCCACCGGTGGTTCGGCGGACGCGGTGACCAGGGCCGGGACGCCATCGGCCGGATAGGCCGGTGAGTAGCCGTCCGTGGCCGGGTCGCTCACCGGCTGCCCTGCCGGCTGCACCGGCAGCGTGACAGCGGCCTCGGCCGCCCGGCGCTGTTCACGGTGCGCGATCAGGCCGGACAGCAGCACCGAGCCGGCGAGCCCGGCGATCACCGCGTACGGTGCGATCAGGTACGCGGAGAGTTGCTCATCGGCCTGGACTCCGACCAGCTTCGGTGCGGCGAGGAAGTACGCCGCGGCGACCACCAGCGGCCCGGCCGCACCGGAGACGGCCACCCCGACCCGGTTGTCGCCCCGCCGGCCGGCCGGCAGTGCCGCGACGACGCCGACGACCAGCGCGGCGCCCATCATCTGCGCCGCGCCGGGCAACGAGAAGATCTTCTCCATGAAGTACTTGCCGCCGAACCGCCACACCGCGAGTTGGGCAGATGTCTGGTCGTGCCGGCCGGCCGCGCCGTACAGCGCCGACGCCACGGCCAGCGCCCACAGCCAGGCGGTGGTGGACATGACGTTCGCCGCGACCGCTCGTGAGGCCAACGCCGCGATCGCCACCAGCAGCCCGACAACGACGCCGACTATGGCGTAGCCACCGGCGATCGTCTGCGGGGAGAACGTGTCCGGCCGGTGTGCCGCCCGAGCCGGCACCGCGACCAGCGGCACGGTGATCAGGCCGCCGAGCGCCGCGGTCAGCGCGATCGCCAGTCGCCACGCGGTCGTGGCGATCATGCCGGAACGCGCTGCTTCGTCCACTGTGGAACGACGCGCCGCCGGCGGAGTGGCGGTCCGGGCGGCGGAGAGCCGGTCGGCGGCGATGGCGCCGAGCACGGTCGACGTCGCCGCGATCCACGTCGTCCAGGCGAGGCTGGCCAGCCAGGCGCCCACGCCGGTGGTGTCGGTCGCTGACGTCCAGGCGAGAATTCCGAGGCCGTAACCCAGGCCGAGCTGCGCTGCCGCACTGCCCGCGGCAACGCCGACCGCGAGTGCGACCGATCCTCCCCAGCCACGTGTGGCCATGCCGCGCAGCCTAACCCGAACCCGGTGAGCGAGCGAGCCCAGCGGGCGAGGTTGGCCGGCACGGCGGCGCCGGCATGATGAGATGGTTCTGTGGTCGATGATTCAGACCGGTCCCGACCGGACGAGCCAGGAGCCGGCGGCCGGCCGGAGGGCTCCTCCTGGCCGCCGTCGTCTGGCATGCCGGACCCGGACGGGCCAGCGGGAGCGGACCAACCCACCCCCCAGCAGCCGAGCGGGGTGTGGGGCGAGTCGACGGGACCGTGGGAACGGCCGGCCGGGCCGCGGGAGGAGTCGACGGCGCCCTGGCAGGCCGGCGGCCCGACCGGCGGTGGGCCCGGTGACGCGTTCGATCTTGGTGAGGCGCAGGATCCGTGGCTCGGCGAGGACGAGACCCGGATCCATCCGGCCTTCGCGGAGGAGATGAGGGCGCTGCCGCCCCTGGACCCGAACGCGACCTCGGTGCTGCCGCCCGCCCGCGGCGACAACGATCCGACGCAGCGATGGGCGGCACGGGCGGAGATACCGCCGGCCGGGCTCCGCGAGCCGGACCAGCAGGAGTGGGTCGAGGTCGAGGAGGCACGTGGTGGGGCATGGTGGATGCCGATCTTGATCAGCATCATCATCCTGATCCTGCTCGCTCTGCTCGGGCTGGGGCTGTGGTTGGGCTTCCGCGGTGGCCGCGGCAGTCCGGGGCCGGTGCCCAGCCCGAGCAGCACGCCGACCTCGTCCTCGCCGAGCCCGTTGCCGTCGCCCACGCCGTCGCCCACGCCATCGGCCAGCCCGTCACCGGCTCTGGTGGCCATGCCGTCGCTGCGCGGGGTGGCGGCCGACGAGGCGCAGCAGGTGTTGAGCGGGCTGGGCTTCGTGGTCCAGGTGCAGCAGACGCCGGACAACACGCTGCCTCCGGGTACGGTGCTGGGAACGCAGCCGGACGCCGGGGCGCAGGTACCGGTCGGAGGCACCGTGATCCTGATCGTCGCGGTGGCGCCTTCGCCGGCTCCGTCCCTGTCACCCAGCCTCGGATTGCCGTCGCCCGGCCCGTCGGCGTCCTGACCGCCGCCCGGTCAGCATCGGCGGCCGGTCATCACACAGGGCCGGTCAGCACGGGCGGCCGGTCAGCACAGGCAGCGGGTCACCACTGGCGGCGCAGCCGGGCGACGACGACCAGGCCGGTGCCGGAGACGAGCAGGCTGAACAGGCCGGCGATGATGAGTAACGCGGGCAGGTAGGCGGGTGGGCCGATGGCGATCGGTGCGGAGGCCGCCCGCCACGCCGGAGCCCGGGATCCGGGCAGTGGTCCGTCGGTGGACGGCGATGGCGACAGCCACGGGCGCCCGGAGGGTTCACGATTCGCCGCTACGCCGACCCCGCCCGGGTACGACGGGCTGGGGCCGGGATCCTGCGGCCCCACGGGCCGGTCCTGTCCGGGCCGGGCCGGGACGGGCCGATCCTGGCCGGTCTGCTGTCGTCCGGGCCGGGGCGGGACGAGCCAGGACAGGCCGAGTCGGGACGGACCGGGCGAGGGCGCGCCGGGCCGGGACGGGACGGGCCACGATCCGGCCCCTGGCCGGCGCGCTGACGGTGCCGCCGATGCCGCCGGTGGCGACGTGGGTATCGCCGCCTCCGCCGGTGGCGGCGGCGCGGGCTGGATCGGGGTCGTTACGAGCAGGGGCGCCGCCGCGACGGCCGGAGGCGGCGCGAACCGCGTGCCGGTACCGCTGGCGTCCGCCGCACCAGTCAGCGCACCGGCGCTGAGCAGGGCGCCGACGATGGCGGCTAGCAGGTGGGCAGGGTCGGCATTGAGCATGGACACCGTCTCCCGGACAAGTCGGGGGTACGGGCCACGTCAGGGGTGAACCAGCAGGTGTCTTCGATGGTATGACGATGTGTCGGATCGTGAAGCGCGTTTACGTTACCGAGGAGCGGACCGGACGCCCGCTGCCGATCCGGTACCGGGGCGGCATGGGCCCGACCGGTGCCCTTTGCAGGCCGTCGAGCTGCACGAAGATGGTGCGCCGATCGACGGCCTCGCCAGCGCTGTCCAGCTCGTACCCGTCGAGCCAGCACCAGCCGTCATAGGTGGCCCAGTCATGGACCCTGATCACCCGGAAGAGCAACGGGGAGGTGAACTGAACGCTCGCCGCGCGAGTCACGCGCAGCACGTCACCAGAACGGGGCAACATATAGACTCCTGTCCGGTACCAAGAGCGCCGGTGAACATGGCCACCGAAGGTCGCGTGCAATCCCCCGCAGGACAGGTGCGGTTCCGGAACGACCACGGGATCTTTCCGGCTAGCCCGGTCAACCGCGCCATAACGACAGCCTGCACCTCAACGAATGATCAATGCAAGTTGCACGGCGTGCCTTTCGCTTCTACCGTGGTGGCAGCAACGCGGTTCGATCTTTCGTGGGCCGGCTCCGGCGAACCCTGGGGTCCGTCCCCGACCGTCGTCCGCCTACCACCCATCCCTTCCTCGCCGGCTCCGGCGGGCTCACCAGGGGCCTTCGTGTCGTCGTTGCCGTCTCAAGTCCGCCGTAGCGGCGGGAGGTGAACAGTGACTGTCCGCCGCAGCCCCACCGTACGCCGCCGCCGCCTCGGTCTTGAGCTACGCCGCCTGCGGGAAGCCTCCGGGCTGACGATCGAGGTGGTCGCCGACCGGCTGGAGTGTTCGTCCTCGAAGATCTCTCGCATCGAGACCGGCCACACCGGGGTGACCCCCAGGGATGTCCGGGACATTCTGGCCGTCTACGGCCTGGCCGGGCCGGCGGCCGACGAGTTGGTGCAGGTGGCCCGGGACGCCCGGCAGAAGGGCTGGTGGCACCTGTACGGCACGGTGCTGACCGGCGCGTACGTGGGATTGGAGGCGGCGGCCTCGTCGATCCTCTCGTACGAGGTGCAGGTGATCCCGGGTCTCCTCCAGACCGAGACGTACGCCCGGTTCATGCTGCACGCCGGCGGGCCGGGGCGGAGCGAGACCGAGGTCGATCGGCGGGTGCGCGTCCGGATGGCCCGTCAGTCGTTGTTGGTACAGGATGATCCGCTGGATCTCTGGGTCGTCCTGGATGAGACGATCTTTCATCGCCTGGTAGGGGGCACCGCGGTCATGCGGGAACAACTCGATCACCTGGTGCGATCGGCGGCCCGCCCGAACATCACCGTCCAGGTGCTGCCCTTCTCGGCCGGTGCCCACGTGGCGATGGAAGGATCGTTCACCATCCTCGGATACGACGAACCGGCCGACCCCGACGTCGTCTTTGCGGAAAATGCAGCTGGAGGTCTGTTCCTGGAAAAGGATGACGAGCTTCAGCGCTACCACTACATATTCGATCACTTGCGTGCGACCGCGATGCCGCCCGAGGAGTCAGTCGCGTTCATCGCCGCACGGGTAAAGGAGCTGTGATGGAGATCGAGACCAAGGGGCTCCGGGTCGACCTGAGCCGTGCCGTCTGGCGCAAGAGCTCGGCCAGCGGCCCGAACTGCGACAACTGCGTCGAGGTCGCCTTCGTTGACGACGCGATCGCGGTACGCGACTCGAAGAACCCCGACGGGCCGGCATTGATCTTCACCCAGGCTGAATGGGACGCGTTCGTCGGCGGCGCCAAGGACGGCGAATTCGACCTGTGACGCAGCGCAGGGGTGCCCGCACGGTCGGGCACCCCTCGTCGTTTCCGCAGGTCTTGGCGCAAACCGTCGCCCTACGCAGGCAGCCTCGTTGAACCGGGCGGCACGGCGTTCGCCGGGTCACCTCGCCGCAGGAGGCGTCATGGCGGTGCAAAAACGCAGACAGAGGCAGGCGATAGGTATGCAAAACGTGTCCGAGAACCTGAACAACGGCGCGTCGACCGGTGAGGATCGCTTCGCCGGCCAGTTGGACTATCGAGGTACCGCCCGTCGCGAACCCGGGGGCATCCCCACCTCCGGGCCGGTGGATCTGGCTGGCGATCCAGGTCGCTCGCTCGGTTCCGTGATGGACACCCCGCTGCCCACGCAACCGACGATGTCGCTGGGTGAGCTGGACAAACTCGCCGAACCGGTGTTCCCGCCGACGGGCTGGATGGACATCCCGTCCGGCGCGCTGGCCGACCACCCGCTGCTGCGCGGGCTGCTGCTGGAGTTGCCGCCGAAGGGCGTGATGCCCAGCGCCGCGTGGCTGGACCGCTGGTTCGAAGCCACCCGTTCGATCCTCGAACTGCTCTACGTGCAGAACGACGGGAGCGTCGGGCGCCGCTGAGCCGCCTACTCGCGTGCGGCAGCCGGTGACGGGCGGCCGACGTGCTCCGCGCCACGCGGGCGCGACCGGTGGGACCGGATCTGGAAAGCTGGGCGGGTGACCGAGTCGCCCGCGGTACCCAAGATCGAGCTCCACGTGCACCTTGAGGGCACGATCCGGCCGGCCACGCTGCTCGAGATCGCCCGGCGCAATGGGGAGCCGTTGCCGGCCGACTCGGTGGCCGGGTTGGAGAAGCTCTACGAGTTCACCAACTTCGCGCACTTCATCGATGTCTGGATCCTGACCACGAACTGCCTGCGCACCGCCGACGACTTCCGCCGGGTGGTGGTGGACTACGCCGCCGAGGCCGCCAGCTTCGGCGCGGTGTACCTGGAGGGCATCTTCTCGCCCGCCGAGCGGGTCGAGCGCGGGATCGGCTGGGACGAGATCTTCACCGGGTACTGCGAGGGTGCCGTCGAGGCGTACGAGCGCAGCGGCGTCGTCGTCCGGTTCACACCGGACCTGCGCCGCGGGCTGGACCCGGAGATCGCCGAGGAGTCGGCCCGGGTCAGCGTCCGGTACGCGGATCGGGGCGTGGTGGGCTTCGGCCTGGGCGGCATGGAGGCCGGTATGCCGGCCCAACCGTACCGCCGGGCGTTCGAGATCGCCCGGGACGGTGGCCTCGCGCCGGTACCGCACGCCGGCGAGGCGGCCGGGCCGGACTCGATCCGGGAGATCCTCACCTTCGATCCGGCCAGGATCCGGCACGGCATCCGGGCGGCCGAGGACCCCGACCTGCTTAAGGAGATCGTCGAGCGCGGGGTCGTGCTGGACGTCTGCCCGACCTCGAACCTGCGCACCGGCGTGGTGCCCTCCATCGAGGAGCACCCGCTGCCGGCGCTGCACGCGGCCGGAGCACTGTGCACGATCAACACCGACGACCCGGCGATGTTCGGCACCGATCTCGGCCGGGAGTACGAGATCGCGTCACGGTTGGGCCTCGATCCTGCCGAGGCGTACGCGGCCGGGCTCGCCGGCGCGCTGTGCGACGACGCGACCCGGCAGCGCCTGGCCGGGCCGCCGGTCCTCGGGGCCTGAGAGGGTGGGGAAAGCCCGAGAGAGTCGACGGAGACCGAGGACGCCGGGAAGGCCGATCCGGCGCTGATCAGACCGGGAAGGTGGCCAGCGGCTCGGTCGCCGCTGGCGGCGGGGTTGCCTTCCACAGGTGCAGCTTCTGAGCAGTGAGGCGGGCCAGGTACGCCGGGTTGAGGATCAGGTACCGCTTCCACAGCCGGCGCGGCTCCAGGCCGAGCCGCCACAGCCACTCCAGGCCCCGCTTCTGCATCCACGGCGGCGGCTTGCGCAGCCCGCCGGCGTGGTAGTCGAACGCGGCACCGACCGCGAGCTGCGCCATCGGCAGCAGCGGGCGCATCGCGTACGCGAAGATCTCCTGGCGCGGGCAGCCGAGTCCGACCAGGACGATCCGGGCGCCGGACGCGATGATCCGGGACGCGATCTCGGCGTCCTCGCCCGGCCGGGCGGTGCGGAACTTGGACGGTTCCCGGCCAGCGATCTTCAGGGCCGGGTACATCTCCTGGAGCTTCGGCACGAGCCGGTCGAGCGTCTCGTCCGTCGAGCCGTACAGGTAGACCGGAAGCCCCTCGGCGGCGGCCCGCTCCAGTACCCGGAGGGTCAGCGTCGGTCCGTACACCCGGTCGGTGAGCCCGGCACCGTACAGCGTGTTCAGCGCCCAGCGGACCGGCTGCCCGTCCGGCGTCACCATGTCGAACCCGTTGAGCCGGGCGTTGTGGGCCTTGTCCTGCACGCCCGTCATCACGCCGTGCACGGCCAGCGCGGTCAGCGCGAACGGCCGGCCGTCGCGCGCCGCGGCGAGGACCGCCTCAGCCGCCTCGTCGTAGGTCGTCGCGTCCACCAGGACGCCGAGGACGCTGTTCTTCACTGGGCCGGGACCCACTTGTCGACGTTGGCCTCGTAGATCTCGGTGAGGATCATCGGTACGTCGTAGACCTGCTTCCAGTCCGGGTAGTCGTGCTGGAAAGCGGCGTTGGAACCGATCCACCACTGGTGGTCGCCGATCCGGTTGGCCTCGTGGTACTCGGTGATCATTTCCTTGCCGGTGATGCGTTCGGCGATCGCGAACGCCTCCAGGTGGGAGGTGTTCGAGTGCCGGCCACCACCGAGGTTGTACACCGCGGCGCTGCGCGGGTTGCGGAAGAACGCCTCGAAGGCGGAGATCACGTCGTGGCTGTGGATGGCGTCGCGCACCATCTTGCCCTTGTACCCGAAGATCTTGTATGTCCGGCGCTCCATGTTGCACCGCATCACGTAGCCGAGGAATCCGTGCAACTCGGTGGCGGAGTGGGCCGGTCCGGTCAGCGTGCCGCCGCGGAAGCAGGCGGTCTTCATGCCGAAGTAGCGGCCGTACTCCTGGACCATGACGTCGGCGGCGACCTTGGACGCCCCGAACACCGAGTGCAGGCACGAATCGATCGACATGTCCTCGCGGATGCCCTGCTCGTACGTGTGCCCGGGCTCGATCTCCCAGCGGGTGTCCAGCTCGACGTACGGCAGCGAGTTGGGCCGGTCGCCGTACACCTTGTTGGTGGAGCAGTGGATCATCGGAGCGTCGATGCAGTGCTCACGGACGTTCTGCAGCACGTTGAGCGTGCCGCCCGCGTTCACGTCGAAGTCCGTGAACGGGTCGCGGACCGCCCAGTCGTGGGACGGCTGCGCGGCCGTGTGGATCACGACAGCGATGTCCTTGCCGTACCGCTGAAAGATCTTGGCCAATCCGTCCCGGTCGCGGATGTCCACGTCGTGGTGCGTGTACGAATCGCCCAACTCACTGGTCAGCCGCAGCACGTTCCATGCGGTGGACGCCTCGGCGCCGAAGAACTTGGCTCGCATGTCGTTGTCGATGCCGACCACGTCCAGGCCGAGGCCGGCAAAGTGCCGGACCGCCTCGGAGCCGATCAGACCGGCGGATCCCGTCACCAGCGCGACGCTCACTCGGAACTACCCCTTGCCTTCTCGACTGTTGCGAACTTGTGGAGCATACGCTCCGCCCTCCCGGCAGAATCGAGTCAACGGGTGCCGGGGCCGGACGGCCAGACGGCCGGCTCGCTGAGCCGGCCGTCTGCTTGGTGGGGAAGGAGGGAGTTGAACCCTCACGCCCTTTCGGGCACACGGACCTGAACCGTGCGCGTCTGCCATTCCGCCACTTCCCCGGTGCCTGACGCCCAACGAGGGGCAAATCCGAACCCCCCCTGTGGGCCGCGCGGCAGCGCGGGGCAAACTGTAGCACGACTCAAACCGATCGGTGCGCGTGCGCGCGTGCGGCATCCGGATACCATCAGACCTCGGAACCCGAGGAGGAGCCGGTGAGTGTGCTGCAACGCTTCGAGAAGCGTCTAGAGGGCCTAGTAGAGGGGGCCTTTGCGAAGGTCTTCAAGGGTGTCGTCCACCCTGTGGAGATCCTTAACGCCATGCAGCGGGAGGCGGAGGCGCACAAGGCTATCCTGGCCGGCGGGCGCACTCTGGTGCCGAACCGCTACGTGATTGATCTGTCACCGTACGACCACAGCCGGCTGGCGCCCTACGCCGCCGCGCTCGCCCAGGAACTCGCCCAGTCGCAGGCCGAGTTCATCGGCGAGCAGGGCTGGACGGTCTACGGCGACGTGATCGTCGAGATCGAGCGGGGCGACGGACTGGACACCGGCATGTTCCGGGTCACGGCCGAGGTCTACACCGGTGGCGACGTGCCGCCGATGCAGTCCTACGAGCAGCCGCCGCCACCCCAGTACCCGCCGTACGACCACCAGCCCTACCAGCAGCCGGGCCGCCCGGTCAGCGGGCCGCCGGGGGCGCACGCGGTGCGGCTGGTCGCCAACGACGGGCGGACGTACCCGCTGTCGATCGGCTCGACCGTGATCGGTCGGGGCGACCAGGCCAACCTGCGACTGCCCGACGTCGGCATCTCGCGGCGGCACGCCCGCCTGGACTACGACGGCGCGCAGGTGGTGCTGACCGACCTCGGTTCCACCAACGGCACCATGGTCAACGGCCAGCGGGTCTCGGCGGTCGCGTTGAATCCCGGCGACATGATTCAGCTCGGCACGACCACCCTGACGTTCCGCGTGGACGGCTAGACCTTGCCGCAGGAACTTGTCCTCACGGTCGCCCGGATCGGCTTCCTGATCCTTCTGTGGATATTCGTATTCACCGTGGTCGGGGTGGTTCGGCGGGACCTGTTCGCGGGTTCCCGGTCAAGGCTCGTCGCGGCGCCGCGGGGGGTTGGCGTCACGGCGGTGGGGGCTCGGCCGGCGAAGGCCAAGCGCGGCCGGGCGGCGCATCAGCTGGTGGTCACGGCCGGTGCGCTCGCCGGTACCCGAATAACCCTCGGTGAACATTCGATAACGATCGGTCGCGCCGAGGACTCCACCCTTGTCATCACGGACGACTACGCCTCGGCCCGACATGCTCGACTTGTACCCCGGGCGGGACAATGGCTCCTTGAGGACCTAGGTTCGACGAACGGGACCTACCTCGATCGTGAGAAGGTTACCGGACCCACCCCCGTACCCCTCGGCGTGCCGATCCGGATCGGCCGCACTGCCCTTGAGTTGCGACCATGACCCTCACCCTGCGTTACGCGGCCCGCAGTGACCGCGGCCTGATCCGAGACGGGAACCAGGATTCCGTCTACGCCGGGCCGCGGCTGCTCGCCGTTGCCGATGGCATGGGCGGCATGGCCGCCGGTGACGTCGCCAGCAACATCACCATCGCCGCCATGGCGCCGCTGGACGAAGACGTCCCCGGCGACGCCCTGGTCGACGCCCTCCGATCGGCCGTCGATACGGCCAACCAGCAGTTACGCGACGCGGTCGACGCCAACCCGGCCCTGGAGGGGATGGGCACGACGCTGACCGCGATGCTCTTCTCCGGCAGCAAGTTCGGGATGGTGCACGTCGGCGACTCCCGTGCCTACCTGCTGCGCGAAGGCGAGTTCGTCCAGGTCACCAAGGACGACACCTACGTGCAGATGCTGGTGGACGAGGGGCGGATCAGCGCCGAGGAGGCCAGCAGCCATCCCCAGCGCTCGCTGCTCACCCGGGCTTTGGACGGCCGGGACATCGACCCGGAGTACTCGGTGCGCCAGGCGGTGCCCGGCGACCGGTACCTGCTGTGCAGCGACGGACTGACCGCAGTGGTCAGCGGCGAGACGATCGCGCAGACCATGCGTGAGTACGCCGACCCCGGCCAGTGCGTCGAGCGCCTGGTGCAGCTCGCGCTGCGCGGCGGCGGCCCGGACAACGTCACGGTGATCATCGCGGATGTCACCGACGGCGACATCGTCGAGCAGCGGCCGCTGGTCGGCGGCGCCGCCGCCCGCGACCGCGGGATGGTCCAGAACGTGGAGGGCTCCACGCCCGCCTCCCGGGCCTCGGCGCTCCAGACGCCCCGCGCGGTGGAGCCCGAGCCCGCCCAGGAGGAGGAGCCGCGCCCGAAGCGCCACCCGGTGCGCACGACCGTGCTGCTGGTCGTGGCCCTGGGCGTGCTCGGCGGGCTGCTGTGGGGCGGCTGGACGTGGAGCCAGTCGCAGTACTACGTCGGCGCGACGCCCGACGGGATGGTCGCGGTCTTCCAGGGCGTTCCCGGTCAGATCGCGGGTGTGCACCTGTCCAAGGTGCACGAGCCGAGCGACACCCGGGTCGGCGACCTGACCAGGGTCGCCCAGGACAAGGTCAGGCAGGGCATCCCGGCCAACAACGAGGCGGACGCGCAGCGCAAGCTCGCCGACCTGATCGACCCCGCCAACGGGAACGTCGTGGCCGCCTGCCCGTCGCCGTCGATGCCGGCCGTGACTCCGAGCGGCTTCGGCTCGGCCGTCCCGACCAGCCCGAACGCGCCCACCTCGGGCGAGTCGCCGGGTTCGACCGGTGGGGGGCCCAGCGCCAGCCCGACTCCGCAGCCGTCTGTCCAGACCTCCGGATCCCCCTTGCCGGATCCTGTCGTCACGCCGAGCAGCAGTGGCTGCTGATCGCAGGGGATCGCCGGAATCGTGACCGCGCCGACCGCGCCCGCCACGCCGAGCACGCCCAGTGTGCCGGTTGACCCGCGCGTATCAACCCGCCGCAACACCGAGCTGGCGCTCATCCTCGCCGCCATGGCGATCGTGCTCGCCTACTCGGCTGCCGTCGAGTATGCGCTGATCGGTCGGGTCACCGCGCGGTTCTGGCTGATTCCCGCGCTGCTCACGCTCCTGTTCGTGGCGGCGCACATCGTGGTGCGGACGCTGACGCCGTACGCCGACCCGGCGATCCTGCCGTGCGTGGCACTGCTCAACGGGCTGGGCGTGGCGTTCCTGCGCCGGTTGGACCTGGGCGAGGTCGCGGCGCCGCACCGGGCCGGCTACGGAGCGCTGGCCGGGCTCGGCGTCCGGCAGCTGCTGTGGACGCTGGTCTCGATCGTGGTGGCCGCGGTCGCGCTGGCCATCGTCCGTGACCACCGGGTGCTGTCCCGGTACGCGTACACCCTCGGGTTCGTCGGGCTCGTGCTGATGATGATCCCGGCGGTACTGCCCAGCTCGCTGTCCAGCATCAACGGGGCCAAGCTCTGGATCAAGTTCGGCGGGTTCTTCCAGATCCAGCCGGGTGAGTTCGCCAAGCTGCTGCTGCTGTCGTTCTTCGCGTACTACCTGGTGCGCAAGCGCGAGGTGCTGTCGCTGGCCAGCCGGAGGTTCCTCGGGGTCGACTTCCCCCGCGGGCGCGACCTCGGCCCGGTGCTGGTGGTCTGGGCACTGAGCCTGCTCGTGCTCATCTTCGAGAAGGACCTGGGCACCGCCCTGCTGTACTTCGGCATGTTCGTGGTCACTCTGTACATCGCCACCGAACGGGTCAGCTGGTTGATCATCGGTCTGCTGCTGTTTCTCGGCGGGGCCTTCCTGGCCAATGAGCTGGGCGCCACGATCGGCGGCCCGTTCGCCAACTTTCACGAGCGGGTCGAGGTCTGGCTCCACCCGTTCGCGGATCCGAACAACACCGGGTACCAGCTGGTGCAGTCGCTGCTCGGGCTCGGTACCGGCGGCCTGTTCGGCGCAGGTCCCGGAGCCGGGCAGCCGGAGAACGTCCCGTTCGTCAACAACGACTTCATCTTTGCCGGCATGGGCGAGGAGAGCGGCCTGTTCGGGCTCACCGCGCTGCTGGTGGTGTACCTGCTCATCACGGTGCGCGGCCTGCGCGCCGCCATCGCCGTACGCGACTCCTTCGGCAAGCTGATGGCCGGCGGTCTGGCGTTCACCCTGGGCCTCCAGGTGTTCGTGATCGTCGGCGGGGTCACGAAGCTGATCCCGCTCACCGGCCAGACCACGCCGTTCCTGTCCGCCGGCGGATCGTCCCTGATGGCCAACTGGCTGCTCATCGGCTTGTTGCTGCGCATCTCGGACGCGTCCCGGCGCCCGGTCAGCTCCAGTCCGATGCCGCCCGGCCAGCCACAGCGGCTGGCGGGCATGACGACGGAGATAATCCGGTGAGCGCGCGCGAGCGGAGGAAGCCATGAACGCGCCCCTGCGCCGGGTGGGCGTGGTCGCGTTGGTCCTGTTCGGGCTGCTGTTCCTCAACCTGAACTGGGTGCAGGCGTACAAGTCGAACGCGTACCGCACCGACCCGCACAACTCGCGGACCCAACTGACCGAGTACCAGCGCCAGCGCGGCCAGATCGCGGTGTCCGGCGGGCAGGTGATCGTGGCGCAGAGCGTCGCCACCGGCGACGAGCTGAAGTACAAGCGCAGCTACCCGCTCGGTGCCGAGTACGCGCCGTTCGTCGGGTACAAGCCGGTCAGCGGCCTGGCCACCGGTGTGGAGCAGGCGGAGAACGACTTCCTGTCCGGCAACGCCCCGGAACTGTTCGCGGACCGGATCAAGGAGATGTTCGGCAACAAGAGCACCGGCGGCAACATCCTGCTGACCATCAACAAGAAGGTGCAGGACGAGGCGTACAACGACCTGCTGCACAACCGCAACGGGGCGAAGGACGCCGCGGCCGTGGTCCTCGACCCGAGCACGGGCGCGGTTCTCGGTCTGGCGTCCACCCCGAGCTACAACCCCAACCCGCTGGTCAGCCACGACACGGACGCCGCGGGGAAGGCGTACGAGCAGCTGGGCGCGGACCCGGACAAGCCGCTGCTGAACAAGGCCACCCAGGAGACCTTCTCGCCAGGCTCGACCATGAAGGTCATCGACTCTGCGGCGGCGCTGTCCACCGGCCAGTACACCCCGCAATCGGTGATCCCCGCCGGAGCGACGTACACGCCGATCCCGGGCGGCTCGTTCACCATGCACAACGCCGAGGCGTCGACCTGCCCGGACCCGACGATCACCCTGATCCAGGCGCTGACCGTGTCGTGCAACACGGCGTTCGCGCAGCTGGGCGTGAAGCTCGGCTCGGCGCAGATCAAGTCGATGGCGCAGGCGTTCGGCTTCGAGGACGACGGGCTCAGCCTCGGCCGCGACGGTCATGGCGCCGGGCTGGGCGTGGCGGCCAGCCACACCGGGGACATGACCGACCAGAACGGCCAGGACGACCCGAACTACGTCGCCCAGTCCAGCATCGGCCAGCTGAACGTGCGGATGACGCCCATGGAGGGGGCGCTGATCGCGGCGACCGTGGCCAACGGCGGCAAGCAGATGCGCCCGTATCTGATCAACAAGGCTCAGGCTCCGGACCTCACGGCCGCGTACACCGCGTCGCCCAAGGTGCTGCGGACCCCGGTCAACAACCAGGTGGCCGGTGACCTCCAGCAGATGATGGAGAGTGTCGTCCAGAACGGTACCGGCAGGCGGGCCAGGATCGACGGCTTCCAGGTCGGTGGAAAGACCGGAACGGCGCAGAACGCCGCGGACGACGGCGACCACGGCTGGTTCATCGGGTTCGCGATGAAGAACAACCAGCCGATCGCGGCGGTCGCGGTGTTCCTGGAGCACGCGGGCACCGGTGGCAGCGGAGAGGCCGCGCGGATCGCCGGTGACCTGATGAAGACCGTGATCTCTGAGAAGAGGATCAAATGAGCCGGGGCGGGCCGTCGCGATGGTGAACGTGGGCACCACGCTCGGTGGGCGGTACCGGCTGGACGAGCGGATCGCCGGCGGCGGCATGGGCGAGGTCTGGCGCGGTACGGACGACGTGCTCGGACGTACCGTCGCGGTGAAGATCCTCCTGCCTGCGTTACTGGAGGATCCCGGCTTCGTCGAGCGGTTCCGGGGCGAGGCGCGCACCATGGCGACCATCAGCCACCCCGGCGTGGTCAACGTCTACGACTACGGTTCCGACCCAGTGGCCGGCGCCTATCTGGTGATGGAGTACGTCGAGGGCGACGCGCTGTCCCGTACCCTCGGGCGGGTCGGCCGGCTCACCCCGGGGCGCACCATGGCCCTGGTGGCGCAGGCCGCCGACGCCCTCCAGGCGGCCCACGACAAGGGCATCGTGCACCGTGACGTGAAGCCGGGCAACCTGCTGGTCCGGCCGGACGGCACGCTGGTGCTGACCGACTTCGGGATCGCCCGCTCGGCGATCGTCGGGCAGCTCACCGCTGTCGGTTCGGTGCTCGGCACCGCCTCGTACATCTCCCCGGAGCAGGCGGCCGGCGCGGTGGCGACACCGCTGTCCGACGTGTACGCGCTGGGTGTCGTCGCGTACCAGTGCCTCGCCGGGCGCCGTCCGTTCGAGGGTGACAACCCGCTCGAGATCGCGATGCAGCACGTCCGCTCGCAGCCGCCGCCGCTGCCCAGGGACACCCCGCCGAACGTCCGGGCGATCGTCGAACGGACGATGGCCAAGGAGCCCAGCGCCCGGTACCCGAGCGCGGCCGCGCTCGGCCAGGTCGCGCGTCGTGCCGCCGCCGGCCTCGCGGGCGGGGCCGGGCCGGGTGTCGGGCCGGCCGGCGTCCCGGTGTCGGTACCGCCCATCGCGTCCCAGACCTCACCCGGGCCGCTCGGGTCGGCCGCCGCCCCGACGGTCCGGGCACCGGCCGGCGGCGTACCGGCGGCCCGGCCCCCGGTCGCCGGAGTGCCGGCGACCCGCACCATGCCGGGGTACCCGGGTGCGGCGGCGCGTACCAGGCCGGTCAGCCCGGCCGGTTACGCGCGGGGCAGCGCGTTGCCGCCGACCCAGACGCCGCGCCGGCCCGAGCCGCCGTACCCGGCCGCCAGTCCGCCGCCCAAGGGCGGGGGCAGCAACAGCCGGGCGGTACTCACCGGTGTGCTCGTCGGACTGGTGGCCCTGCTGCTGATCGGCGCGGGCGTGCTCGCGTTCGTTCTGGCCTCGCAGCACGACGACGGCACGTCGCCGACGGCGACCGACACTCCCAGCACCCAGGCGACCACGGCGGCTGCGCCGCCCACGAACGACCAGCCGCGGAACACGCCCACCACGGGCCCTGCCGACCAGCTCGTCAACCTGCACTGTGACCAGCTGATCGGCAGGCCGTACAGCGTGGTGGCAAGGATTCTGGAGGACGCGAACTTCGGCGTCGATGAGGACAAGGTGAACGGCGGCGGCAAGGCCGGCACGGTTCTGGACGTGACTCCGTGCCGGGCCCGGCCGGGCGACACGATCAGGGTCGAGGTCACCACCGGCAAGGGCGGCGACGGCGGCGGGGGCGGCGGCGGATCCGGCCCGTCCACCCAGCCGACGACCCCGTACCCGGATCAGACCTGTGGCACCGGTGGGCAAGGCGACTGCACACCAGACCCACAGAAATCCCACTGAACGCCATCGGGCAGGAATGGCAAGGGACCGATGAACATCGATGTTGAAGGACGACTGACGACATGAGTGCGGGCCGCCTGCTCGGGGGCAGGTACCAGGTCGGCGAGCTGCTCGGCTACGGCGGGATGGCCGAGGTGCACCGCGGCCGTGACCTCCGACTGGGCCGGGACGTGGCGATCAAGATGCTGCGTACCGACCTGGCCAGGGACCGCACTTTCCAGGAGCGGTTCCGCCGCGAGGCGCAGAACGCGGCCTCGCTCAACCACCCGGCGATCGTCGCCGTCTACGACACCGGCGAGGAGCGCGCGCCGACCGGCGAGACCATCCCGTTCATCGTCATGGAGTTCGTCAACGGTCGCACCCTGAAAGAGGTGCTGGCGGCCGAGGGCCGGCTGATGCCGCGCCGCGCGCTGGAGATCAGCGCGGACATCTGTGCCGCCCTGGAGTTCAGCCACCGGCACTCGATCATTCACCGGGACATCAAGCCCGGCAACGTCATGCTCACCCAGACCGGCCAGGTCAAGGTGATGGACTTCGGCATCGCCCGCGCCCTGGCCAGCGGCGCGACCACGATGACGCAGACCAGCGCGGTGATCGGCACCGCCCAGTACCTGTCGCCCGAACAGGCGCGGGGCGAGGCGGTGGACGCCCGTTCCGACGTGTACGCCACCGGCTGCGTCGTGTACGAGCTGCTCACCGGACACCCGCCGTTCGTCGGCGACAACCCGGTGTCGGTCGCGTACCAGCATGTCCGGGAGGATCCGCTGCCGCCCAGCGACTCCAACCGGGACGTGCCGCCGGACGTCGACGCCGTGGTGCTCAAGGCCCTGGCGAAGAACCGGATGAACCGGTATCAGAGTGCCGGTGAGATGCGCGGCGACCTGCTGCGCGCGGCGGCCGGCAGGCCGGTGCTCGCGACCCCGGTGATGCCGCCGGAAGAGCGCACCATGCCGATCCCGCCGCAGCAGCCCCGGCTGGTCGGCAACCGCAACACCGGCACGATGGCCCGGGTCGGCAACCCGCAGCGGCGGCGTGCCTCGAACTGGGTGATCGCCTGTCTGGTGATCCTCGGCGTACTCGCGCTCGGCGCCCTGGGTACCGGTCTGTACCTGGCCAACCACACACCGCAGTCCCGGGTCCCGGACCTCACGCACAAGAGCGTCGCGGAAGCGCAGAGTCTGCTGGCGCGGAACAATCTGCGAGGCCTGAAGCACGTGGTATACAGCATGGACTGCACGAAGGACACCGTGGTCGACCAGACGATGCCGCCGCAGACGCAGGTGAACCAGAACACGGTGATCAGGTACGACGTCTGCGGCGGGCCGCAATCGGTCAAGGTGCCGCCGCTCGTCGGCCTCACCCAGGACGCGGCCCAGGACGCGCTCAGCGCCGCGCAGCTCACCCCGAACTTCCAGAACGTCGACAGCCCGGTCAACGACAAGGGCAAGGTGGTCAGCGTCGATCCCAAGGAGCAGCAGGAGGTCCCCCAGGGCAGTACGGTGACGGTCGGCATCGGGAAGGGCAACCAGGCGCAGGTGCCGGACCTGTCCGGCCTGTCCGAGGCTCAGGCCCGGCAGCGGCTCAAGGACCTGGGTTTCACGAACGTCTCCGCTCCGTCGCAACTGACCGACGACCCGGACCAGGTGAACACGGTGACCGGCCAGTCACCGTCGCCGGGCACCATCAGGAAGCTGGGCGACCGGATCACGATCTTCATCGGCAAGGCTGCCGAGGTGAGTTCGCCCACCCCGAGCGTGACGGAGAGCAGCGGGTCCCCGACGCCGTAAGGCCGCGAAGCCCGGCGCCGGCCGGCCCGCCGCGGCGATCGGGGCGCTTCGATGGATCAGGCGGCGAAGGCGGCCAGCCGGCGCGCCTCGACATCCTCGACGAGGGCCGGGGCGCGGTCCAGCGCCTGCGAATACCCGCAGGTCGCCAGCCAGTTCGCCAGCAACAGGTGACCGCCCTGGGTCAGCACCGACTCGGGGTGGAACTGCACTCCCTCGATCGGCAGGCTCCGGTGGCGCATCGCCATCACCACACCCGACTCGGTGCGGCCGGTGACCTCGATCTCGTCGGGCAGCGTGGACTCCACGACGGCCAGCGAGTGGTACCGGGTCGCCGTGAACGGGTCGGGCAGGCCGGCCAGGACACCGTCGCCCCCGTGGTGTACCTGCGAGGTCTTGCCGTGCAGCAGTTCCGGCGCCCGGTTGACCGTGGCACCGTACGCCGCCCCGATCGCCTGGTGCCCCAGGCAGACTCCGAAGATCGGCAGCCGCCCGCCGTACTCACGCACCAGCGGCATGCAGACGCCCGCGCGCTGGGGGGTGCCCGGCCCCGGCGACAGGAGCACGCCGGCCGGGTCGATCCGGCCGACCTCCGCCAGGTCGATCTCGTCGTTGCGCCGGACCTCGCAGTCCACGCCGAGCTGGCCAAGATACTGCACGAGGTTGTAGACGAACGAGTCGTAGTTGTCCACGACCAGGATGCGCATGCGTGTCACCTTGAGGCAGAGGGGGAGGCCGGGACCACGCTGTCCTGGCTCGTCGAGCCGTTCCCGGTGGTCACCTGGCCGTCGTTGTACGGCAGGTAGGGATCGATCGCCGGGAAGGCCAGGTACCAGAGTAGAGCAGCCGCCGCGGCGATGAGCAGCACCGAGCCGGCGAGCTTGCCGGGCCACCCGAACGGCAGCCTGTGCCAGATCCAGCTGTACACGTCAACTCCCCAGTTCCGTCGGGCGTACGTCGTGGGGGGTGGTCTGCACCAGGGTGCCGTGGACGATCATCCGTTGGTAGTTGTCCCACTTGGGGTTGCAGGTGGTGAGCGTGATGTCCGCTTGCGTCGGCGCGACGCCCGGCTTGTCGGGGGTGGGTGCGATGACCTCCATCGCGTGCGGGCTCACGATCTCGTTCTGGTAGACCCGGTACACGTACCAGTCGGTCGCGGTTTCCATGATCAGGTAGTCGCCAGCCTGTACCTGGTCGAGATCCCAGAACATGCCCCGCTCGCGGTGCCCGGCGGCGGCGAAGTTTCCGATCTGGCCCGGCATCGCGGTGCCCGGGTAGTGGCCCGGAGCCCCCCGCAGATCGTCGAGCGAGACACCCTGGACGACCACCCACTGCAGGTCGAGCTTGGGGATGTAGAGCCGGCCGATCGCGGAGCCGTCCGGAGGCGGGGGCACCGGCGCGGCGGCCGCGGGCGCGGCGGGCGCGGCGCTCGGCACGGTCGGCGGGGCAGCCCAGTTCTGGGTCAGCCGCCGGTCGAGGTCCCGCTGATGGTCTTTGATCATCCCGACCCGGCCGTACAGCTGGTACGCCACGAAGAGCAGCAGGATCACTCCGAAAGTGATCATCAGTTCGCCGCCGGTGCGGGCGACCGCCCGCGCGGTACGGGCGAAGCGCCCCGGCTCCGGTGAGATCCGGTCTGGCCCTTCCGGCTGCACGGGCACCGCCGGTCTCGGCAGCGTGCCCGGCGACACACCCTCCACCGCAGACGCCTCCATCGGGACGTCCATCGGATCCAGCTCGATTGTGCGATCCTTGTCCATTGCGCGGTGTTTGGGCGTGTGCGCCATAGTTTTACCCTGTCACGAGTATGACCCCGTCGGTTGGGCGAACTGCAAATCGGTCGAACCGTCATAGGCGGGCAGCGTCACGTCACCGCGCACCTGGACGTCGTAACCGAGGCCGAACGCGGCGACCGCCGACCGGTAGATGCGCACGCCGCCGGACGCGTCGAGCGCGGACCGCATCTGGCCTGGGTCGCCGATCGCCGTGATCTCGAACGGCGGCGAATACACCCGGCCGCCCAGCAGCAGAGTGTTGCCCACACAGCGGACCGCGCTGGTGGAGATGACGCGTTCTCCCATGATCGTCATGGCTTCCGCGCCGCCGGCCCAGAGTGCGTTGACCACGGCCTGGACGTCCTGCTGGTGAACCACCACGTCGTCCGGCTTGGCGCCCGGCGGCAGCGAGCCGTCCGCGCGCTTCGGGGCGTCGTTGAGCTTGATCGTCAACCCCGGCCCGTGCACCTTGGACAGACCGGCATCGGCCTTCTCCGCGTCGGCACGGGCCTGCTGCCGGGCGGTGTCGGCGTCGGAACTCGCCACCTGCTCGGTCTTCGCGCTGTTGTCGTCGCGCAGCGAGGACTCCTGCTTGTCCAGTTGCTCGATCTGCCGGTTGCGATCGGCGATCAGGTTGGAGAGCTGGGGAGTCCGGTCGTCGCGGAGGGCGGTGCCGTGGGCCGTGTGCGCGCTCGTGCTCAGCAGCATGCCGGTGAGCAACGCCACCACCGGTACCAGCGCCGACCACGCGGTAGGCCGGCGGCGCCGGCGCCGCAGCAGGCCCGATCCGGCCCGCCGAACCGCCTCACGCCAGGACGAGGTGCCCGATGTGTACTCTTCCACGACCCTCCCTCATCCTCGTCCCTCACTGTTAACGCCCGGGTGCGGTGGCGACTACGCTTGTTACGGACATTATTCTGGCTGTGCTCGGGTGTTCACATAGCGGGCAGACGCGGTAGTGTTCAGCGACGTTCCCTCCAGGAGAGCACAGTGCCCAAATCCCGAGTACGACAGAAAAAGGTCTACACGCCGCCGACCGACATCGCGCCGCGCGTGTCGACGGTCAGCAAGCGGCCGAGTCCGACCTGGGTGCCGGCCAGCGCCGTGGCATTGATCTTCATCGGCATCGGCTGGCTGGTCACGTTCTACCTGTCCACCGGTAACTACCCGGTCTTGGCCTGGGGATACTGGAACCTCGCCATCGGCTTCGGCGCGATGGTCGCAGCCCTCGCCCTGCTGGCCCGCTGGCGTTGATCCGTCCCCTTCCGGGGGCGGACAGCGATTTTCAGATCAACGCCCGACTCTGTGGATGCCCATGTCTGAATGGCTGGGTATTACACAAGTGTGGTTTTCCCCAGGCTTATCCACAGGCTGTGGGTAAGCCTTCACGCAGCGAACCGTGGACTGACTGCGGTGGATCTCACGTTACCAATGAGTAACTAGACCGGTAGGCTGCGGCACGAACGGGAGTTCCACCGCCAGTAGGGAGCCGCACCGATGGGACCGGTCCAGATCGTGGCCGCCACGCTCGCCGCCGTCGTCACCCTGGGCGCGATTGCCCTGGTGGTCCGTGCGGTCCGCGGCATCCTCCGGGTGGTGCGGCTCGGCCAGCCCGACCCGGAGCGGTTCGACCGCAAGCGGGCGCGGCTCGGCACGATGGTGACCGAGACGCTCGGCCACACCCGGATGCTGCGCTGGACGGTGGTCGGTGCGGCCCACTGGTTCGTGATGGTCGGCTTCGGTGCGCTGCTGTTCACCCTGATCGAGGCGTACGGCGAGACGTTCAGCCCGGCCTTCGAGATACCGGTCATCGGGTACTGGTCGGGGTACGGGTTGATCATGGAATTGATCGCGGCGCTGACCGGCGTCGGGATCCTCACGTTGATCACGATCCGGCTGCTGAACCTGCCCACCCGCCGGTCCCGCTCCCGGTTCGCCGGCTCGACGTTCTGGCAGGCGTACTACGTCGAGTACACGATCGTCGGGATCGTGGCCTGCATCTTCCTGATCCGCGGGTTCAAGGCGGCGCGTGGCCAGTTGCCGTACCCGGTCTGGGCGGCGCCGATCTCGCACGCCCTCGGGCACGCCCTGCCGGCCAGCGCGAACGCCATCACGGTCACCGCAATCGCCAAGATCATCATTAGCATGGCGTGGTTCGTGGTGATCGCGTTCAACCTGAGCATGGGCATCGCGTGGCACCGGTTCGCCGCGTTCTTCAACATCTTCTTCAAGCGCACCGCGTCCACCGCGCCGGCCCTCGGTGCGCTCCGGCCGATCATGAGCGGCGGGAAGCCGCTGGACTTCGAGGAGGCCGACCCGGAACGGGACCAGTTCGGCGTGGCCGCGGTGGAGCAGTTCACCTGGAAGGGCCTGCTCGACTTCACCACGTGTACCGAGTGCGGCCGGTGCCAGTCGCAGTGCCCGGCCTGGAACACCGGTAAGCCGCTGTCGCCGAAGCTCCTCGTCCTCTCGCTGCGCGACCACGCCTACGCCAAGGCGCCGTACCTGCTGGCCGGCGGCGCGGACGGCGACGGCACCGCCGCCCAGGACGCCGGTACCACGGCGGGCAACGGCGCGATCGACCACTCGAAGATCAACGTACTGGCGCTGGCCGAGGCGCAGCGACCGCTGGTCGGCGGCCCGGACGAGCAGGGCGTGATCGATCCGGACGTGCTCTGGTCGTGCACCACCTGCGGCGCTTGCGTCGAGCAGTGTCCGGTGGACATCGAGCACGTCGACCACATCGTGGACATGCGCCGGTACCAGGTGCTGATCGAGTCCAACTTCCCCAGTGAGGCCGGCGTGATGCTGCGCAACCTGGAGTCCAAGGGCAACCCGTGGGGCGCGCCGCCGGCCACCCGGGAGGACTGGACCAAGGGCCTCGACTTCGAGGTGCCCCGGGTCGGCGACGGCGGGGATTATGAGTACCTGTTCTGGGTCGGCTGCGCCGGGGCGTTCGAGGACCGGGCGAAGAAGACCACCCGGGCCGTGGCCACCCTGTTGAACGAGGCCGGGGTCTCCTTCGCGATCCTCGGCAACGGCGAGACCTGCACCGGCGACCCCGCCCGCCGCATCGGGAACGAATTCCTGTTCCAGATGCTGGCCGCGCAGAACGTCGAGACGCTGAACGAGGCCGGAGTCACCAAGATCGTGGCCACCTGCCCGCACTGCTTCAACACCCTCGCCAACGAGTACGGGCAGCTCGGCGGCCAGTACCAGGTCATCCACCACACCCAGCTGCTGGCCGACCTGGTCGGCAGCGGGAGGCTCACTCCGGTACAGCCGCTGGACGGCGGCCTGACCTACCACGACCCGTGCTACCTCGGCCGGCACAACCGGGTGTTCACCCCGCCGCGCGAGGTGCTGGGCGCGGCCAGCGGCGGCGTGATCGAGATGCCCCGCAACTCCGAGCGCTCCTTCTGCTGCGGTGCCGGCGGCGCCCGGATGTGGATGGAGGAGCGGATCGGCAAGCGGATCAACGTCGAGCGGGTCGAGGAGGCAGTGGCCACCGGGGCGAAGACGATCGCGGTGGCCTGCCCGTTCTGCATGACCATGCTGTCCGACGGGGTGAACGGGGTGGCTCCCGGCCAGGCCGACGTGGTGGACGTGGCGACGGTACTGCTGCGGTCGATCAAGCCGGAGCCCGCGGCCAGCTGAGCCCGGCCCTCCGGGCCGATCCGCTGCCACGGCGGCCCGCACCCGGTCGCGGCTATCCGGCACAATGGATGCCGAGGTGAGTCAACTATTACCGCGCTATTGACCGTTCTGCCCCTCGTGGCATTCGTGCTGCTCACCGCCGCCAACGCATTCTTTGTCGCGGCCGAGTTCTCGCTGGTCACGGTCGACCGGGCCAGCATCGAGCAGAGCGCGCAGTCCGGCGACCGGGCAGCCCGGACGGTCCGGAACCTTCTGCGGGAGCTGTCCTTCCAGCTGTCCGGCGCGCAACTCGGCATCACCCTGGCCGCGCTGCTGACCGGGTACCTTGCCGAGCCGGCCCTGTCCCGCCTGCTCCGGCCGCTGTTCGGTGACAACCGCACGCTGACGTACTTCGTGGCGCTGGCCATCGCCACGCTGTTCTCGATGCTCTTCGGCGAGCTGGTCCCGAAGAACGCCGCGCTCGCCCGCCCGATGCCGCTGGCCCGCGCCACCGCCCGGCCGCAGCGCGCCTTCTCCTCGGTCCTGCGCTGGTTCATCCGGGCGCTGAACGGGGCGGCCAACCTCATCGTGCGCGGGTTCGGCCTCCAGCCGCAGGAGGAGCTGGCCAGCGCCCGATCACCGGAGGAGCTGGGGCTCCTCGCGGCGATCTCGGCCCGGGCCGGTGCGCTCCCCGAGGACACCGCGCTGCTGCTGCAGCGCACCATCCGGTTCGGTGACAAGCGCGCCGCCGAGGCGATGACCCCGCGGGTCGACGTGATCGCGCTCCCGGCCGGGACCAGCGTCGCCGACCTGCTGACCACCGCCCGGGACACCGGGCACAGCCGGTTCCCGGTGTACGAGTCGACCGTGGACCTGGTGACCGGTGTGGTGACCGTGATCGACGGGCTCGCCGTACCGCCGGCCCGCCGGCTGACCACCGCCGTGGCCAGCATCGCCCGCGAGCCGATCTACGTACCGGAGAGCCTGGACCTGGACGGCGTACTGGAGATCCTCCAGGCGGGTTCGGCGGACCTGGCGATCGTGGTGGACGAGTACGGCGGCACCGACGGCGTCGTCACCGTGGAGGACCTGGCGGAGGAGCTGGTCGGCGAGATCGCCGACGAGTACGACATCGCACCGGCGGCCTTCGAGATCACCGCACCGTCCGGCGACCGGAGCGTGCTGGTCGAGGGCGTGCTGCGCGAGGACGAGCTGGCCGAGGCGACCGGGTTCCGGCTGCCGGAGGGGCCGTACGAGACGCTGGCCGGGTTCATCATGGCCCGGCTCGGGCACATCCCGGTCAACGGCGAGACGCTGAACGAGCAGGGCTGGGAGTTCACCGTCGTGGAGGTCGACCGGCGCCGGATCGAGCAGGTCCGGGTGACCCGGCCGGAGCCCGGCGATGACTAGCCTGATCATCATTGTCCTGCTGCTGGGCAATGCGTTCTTCGTGGCGGCCGAGTTCTCGCTGATCGCGTCGCGGCGTACCGCCGTCGAGCCGCTGGCCGCGCACTCGCAGCTGGCCCGGTCCGCGCTGCGGGCGATGGAACAGATACCCGTGATGATCGCCGGAGCGCAGCTCGGCGTGACCATCTGCTCCCTGGGCCTCGGTGCGATCGCCGAGCCGACGCTCGCCCACCTGGTCGGCCACGTGCTGGACGTGACCCACCTGCCGGTCTCGGCGGTCCATCCGATCGGGTTCGTCCTGGGCCTGATCGTGGTGACCTTCCTGCACACCGTGCTCGGCGAGATGGTGCCGAAGAACCTGACGCTGGTCGGTCCGGAGCGGGCGGTGCTCTGGCTCGGCCCGCCGATGCTGTGGTTCTGCACCGTGACGCGGCCGCTGCTCGTGGCGATGCGGTGGGCGGCCCGGATGGTGCTGAAGATCTGGCGGATCGAGTCGACCGACGCGGTGAAGACCGTGTACACGGCCGAGGAGCTGGCCGGCCTCGTCGCCGAGTCGCGGACCGAGGGCCTGCTGGACCCGGAGGAGCACCGGCGGATCACCGGCGCCCTCGCGCTGCACGAACGCACCGCCGGCGACGTGCTGCGTCCGTGGGCCACCGTGACCACCGTCGCCGAGGACGTCTCGCCGGCCTCGCTGGAGGTGCTGGCCACCCGTACCGGCCTGTCCCGCTTCCCGGTGGTCGACCGCCGGACCCGGCGGGTACGGGGCTTCGTCCACGTCAAGGACGTGCTCGGGGTGGTCGGGCAGGCCCGCCGGGCCCCGATCGAGCCCACGCTGATCCGGCCGCTGCCGGTGATCCCGCCGGACCGGACGCTCGCCGAGGCGCTGCTGGCGATGCGCCGGGAGCGCCGGCACATCGTGCTCATCACCGACGGGCGTACCCCGGTGGGGCTACTCACCCTCGACGACGTGCTGCGTGCCGTGGTGGGCGCGAGCGAGGGCGGGGCGAACCACCCGGTGGTACGCAGTGTCGCCGGCTGACTGCGTTCCGAATTATCCGGGGTCTCAGCTTGATTGCGTACCGGCGGCTTCCCTAACCTTGGGGATCGTCCCGCTCCGTCCCCCTGGGAGCGAAGGAGTTCACAGTCTCGATGAGATCTCCCCTCACCGTGTCCACGTCATGGTCCTCACGCCGCGCCTTCATGCTTGTCGCCGCCGGTGTTCTCGCGCTCACCGCCTCGCTGCTGCCCGGCACGCAGGCGCACGCCACGCCCTCGGTCACCGATATCGAGGCGCAGCTCGACCAGAAGTGGAACCAGCTCGAACCGCTGGTCGAGAAGTACGACGGCGTGCACAACCAGCTTCAGCAGAACCAGAGCAAGCAGGCCGCGATGAGCAAGCAGTTGGCGCCGCTGCAGACCCAGGTGCAGCTTGCCCAGGTGCGGGTCGGCGCGATGGCCGCGCAGCTGTACATGAACGGCCCCGGCTCCAACCTGAACGCGTTGCTGGAAAGTGGCTCGCCGACCACTTTCGTCGACCAGCTGACCAGCCTCAACCAGGTGGCCCGCGACCAGCAGCGCACCGTCGCGGCGGTCAAGCAGCAGGTCCAGAAGTACGCCAAGCAGAAGGAGGCGCTGGACGCGCTGGTCGCCCAGCAGAAGAAGCAAGAGCAGGCGCTCGCCGCGCAGAAGGCCCAGATCACCGCGCAGATCAACCAGCTGACAAAGCTGCGTGACCAGGCGTACGGCTCGGGTGGCGGCGAAGGCGGCTCCCTCCAGCCGGTGGCCTGCCCGTACACGCCGAGCAGCGGCGCGGGCGGCACCGCGGCGAGAAAGGCGTGCTCGCTCATCGGCAAGCCGTACGGCTGGGGTGACGCTGGTCCGACGTACTACGACTGCTCCGGCCTCACGATGACGGCCTGGAAGGCCGCTGGCGTGTCCCTTCCGCACAACGCGGCGGCTCAGGACGACGCCACGCCGAACATCAGCGCCAGTTCACTACGGCCGGGCGATCTGGTCTTCTACGGATCCGACGACCACCACGTCGCACTGTACGTGGGTGGTGGCTGGGTCGTGCACGCACCGAAGCCGGGTGACCACGTGCGGATGGCCAAGATGGGCAACATCGGTTCCATTCACAGGTACGGCCGTCCGGGCTGACCTGCCGTTACTTTCCGGCTGTACGGCGGCGGTGTCCACAATGGACACCGCCGCCGCCAGTCCTGCCACCGGTTCAACGAACGATCCGGCGACCAGATACGGCGATTACCGCGTGTCGAGCAAGGAAATTCGACGAGTAGTAGTGGCCGCGTTCGCTTGCGCAGCACGGTCCCGTATCCCTACCGTTATGAATCGCCGCCTGGAAGTCGGTCGCCCGCAAGGGGAGACCCCGGACGGCACCGCCGAATCGACAACAACGAACCGGGGACCCACCCGCACCATCGGGGTGAATCCGCGCAGCGCGCGGTAGGGCGCTTCCCAGCCCGAACCCGTCAGCTAACCCGGTAGGCGGTGAAGGCCTAACGCCTTCGCAGGGAAGAAAGGGTCGTAGCACCGTGGCAGGGTCTGCCGCACGCCCCCACCGCACCCGGTTCACGCGTTCCTTCCGTCTCGTCGGCCTGCTCGCCGCCGTCGCTGGCCTGGCTCTCACTCCGGCAACCGTCGCGCACGCCGCTCCGGCCACCCCCGGCCAGATCGAGGCGCAGATCGACCAGAAGTGGAACCAACTCGAACCGTTGCTGGAGAAGTGGGACGGCGTTCACGAGAATCTGGTCAAGAACCAGCAGAAGGTCGCCCAGCTTCAGGCTCAGATCAAACCGCTGAAGGTGCAGGTCGACCTCGCGATGACCCGGGTCAGCGCGGTCGCCGCGAAATACTACGAGTACGGTCCGAACTCGAACCTGAACGCTCTGCTGGAAACCGGCTCACCGTCCACATTGGTCGATCAGCTCGGGATGCTGAACGAGATGTCCCGCCAGCAGACCCAGAGCATCGCCGACGTGGTGAAGCTGCGCCAGAAGTACGAGCAGCAGGAAGCGCCCATCGACGCGATGGTCGCGAACCTCGCCAAGCAGCAGGCCGACCTGGACGCGCAGAAGAAGCAACTGCAGACCCAGCTCAACCAGCTGCAGCAGCAGCGACTGGCGGCGTACGGCTCGGGCGGCGGCACAGGCAGCCTGCGTCCGGTCGCGTGCCCGCAGGTCTACACCGGCGACAAGGGCAGCAGGGCCGCCCGGTTCGCCTGCAACCAGATCGGCAAGTCGTACGTGTGGGACGCCGACGGACCCGACTCGTACGACTGCTCCGGCCTGACCATGGCCTCCTGGCGCTCGGTTGGCGTCACGCTGCCCCACAACGCGTACCGGCAGAAGCAGACCACCACGCCGGTCAGCAAGGCGAACCTCAAGCCTGGCGACCTGGTCTACTACTACTCGGACGTGCACCACGTCGTCATCTACGTCGGCAACAACTGGGTGGTCAGCGCACCGACGTTCGGCGAGGACGTGCAGATGCAAAAGCTCGACATGTCCCGGGTCAACAGCTACGGCCGGCCCTCCTGACGCACGCGGCGTCGCGGGCGCACCAACGGCCCGCGACGCCAGCTGTGCCTTCCCGTGCGGCACCTCCCCGCCGCGCTGGTCGACGAGCCCACCCACCGGCCCGGCGGCCTCCGTTAATTAGGTTGCCGCGGCCGGGCTCCTGGCTCACGCTCTGTCTTTGTTCACCGACGGCGCCCCGCCCCCGCAGGCCACTTGCCCCCGGCGTGTTCTTCCCCCTCGCCGAGCCTGCGTGAGCGGGGCGCCGTGCTGCCCACCCATGAGCCGTCGGTTTGACGCCCCGGCGGTGCCATCGGCTCGATCCGGGCAACCGTCCCCCGCGGCCGCCGCAGCGCTGCCCGATCCTGGGCCCGGTGCGTCACGCGGCGGTCGCGTGTTGCGCCGACCTTCGGGCGCCGCCGGTCGCCGACGGTTAGATTGGCGTCAGGGCCGCGTAGCTGACCGGTGGCGGCATCGCACTTCGGAGCGTGGGCGGATCGGGGGACCCACACGTGACCGGCGCGGGCATTCTGGATCGGCTGCGCCACCGCGATCCAGGGTTCCGCACTTCGCTCCGGGCTGTCCGCCTGACGATCGCCGCCGTACCCGCCTACGACATCTGCCTGTACGGCATCGGGAACGGCACCCTGGCCACGTTCGTCATGTTCGGAGTGGTCGCCGGCGGAATCTTCATCCGGCTGCCCGGTTCCGCCCCCCAGCGGGCGCGCACTCTGCTCGCCGCGATACCCGTGGCCTGCGCCCTGATCGCCCTGGGCACGGCGGTCAACGTGAACCTCTGGGCCGCGGTGATCGGAACGCTCGTCATCGGGTTCTCAGTCGCCTTCTTCACCGTTGCTGGCCCACGCTTGGTCGGACTCGCCAGCGGCCTCCAACTCTTCTTCATCGTGGCGAACTTCTCGCCCCACCACCTGTCCGCACTTCCAGCGCGGCTGATCGGGGCAAGCGTCGGGATGGCGCTGTGCGCGTCCGCGGAGGTCTTGTTGTGGCGCGACCCCGCTCCCGTGACGTACGAGCAGCGCGTCGGGGAGGCGACCGAGGCCGTAGCGGACCTGCTCGACGTCTCCGCGGAGGTGGTGGCCGGCCGGGCCGCGGCCGACGGTCAGCTGGCCTGTCAG